>JABABI010000086.1 GCA_014238335.1 Fuerstiella sp. | reverse complement strand
TAAGTATGTCCACAGCAGTTTACGAAAACACGTGGCTCGCCCGGGCTGGGGGCAAACACACGTAGTCGGGAAAAAATGTTTGTCATGGCAATGAATCAGCGTATTGCCCTGTACGGCTTCACCCTCGTGCGTCGTGAACCGCTGCCCGAAAGCAGACGCTCAGGGCGCGGAAAGAACCGACTCTGTTAATACGTTCCCGTACCTTCTGGAATGAAGACGACACGGCAATTAGACTGAGTTCGACGACCAACAGGTCTTCTAAATCCACCATTTCTCACAGAAGGTATCGACGACGATGATGCAATTTCTTCGAATGAATTCCTGTGGTCTCCATTTGCTGGTCGCCGTGATGCTGCTCGCCACCGCTGGCGGCGCGACTGCTGACATTCAATTGCCGAATATATTCAGTAACTCGATGGTGCTGCAGCGGGATCAGAAGAACCGCGTCTGGGGACATGCGGACGCTGGCGAAAAGGTGACGGTCACGATTGGTAACCAGTCTCACCGGGCTGTCACAGATAATGACGGCAACTGGCATGTCATGTTGGCGCCACTTTCCGTGGGTGAGCCTTTAACTCTGACCGTCAAAGGGAAAAATGAAATCAGTTTCGAAGATGTTTTGGTGGGGGAAGTCTGGATCTGCTCCGGCCAGTCAAATATGGCGATGTCCGTCAACAGCAGTAACGACGCCGATCTGGAACGAGCCGCAGCAGACTTTCCTCAGATTCGGATGATCAACTTTCCGCGTGTCGGCACGCAGCATCCGGTGTGGACACATAATGGGTCGTCATGGATGGTCTGCACGCCGGAGACTGTAGGACAGTTCTCTGCCGTGGGTTACTTTTTTGGACGTCAGCTTCATCAGACGATCGACGTTCCGATTGGGCTGATTAACAACGCCTGGGGCGGGTCTGCGTGCGAAGCCTGGGTTAACCGCAGTTTACTGAAAGCCGACCCGGCCTATCAACCCATGCTGGAACGCTGGGGTGCGATGCAGACCAGTTACGACGTTCTGAAAGCGAAACCATCTCTGGAAGACGGCGAAAAGAAGCAGCTTGCTGGTTTTCAAAGGCAACTGAGTGGCAATCACAATCCGTCAAATATCTACAACGGCGTGCTGAAGTCGCACCTTGGATACGGAATTCGGGGAGCGATCTGGTATCAGGGAGAATCGAACGCCGGTCGTGCGTACCAGTACCGCGATCTTTTTCCGCTCATGATTTCCAATTGGCGGGACGAATGGGACCAGGGCAATTTTCCGTTCTACTGGGTGCAGCTGGCGGATTTTCGAAACGAAAGCACTGACCCGGGCGAAAGCAGTTGGGCCGAGCTTCGCGAAGCTCAGACGATGACGATGGACAAACTGGACAACACGGGCGAAGCCGTGATCATCGACACGGGAGAAGGCTACGACATTCACCCCAAGGACAAACAAACAGTGGGCCGACGCCTGGCTCGCTGGGCACTGGCAAGGCAGTATGGAGTTAATATTCCGTGTCAGAGTCCGCGATACAACTCGATGGAAGCGTCAGGCAACATGATCACGCTGACGTTTGATCACCTGCTTAATGGGTGGCGTCCGTTTGATGTGCGTGAGGCTCGTGGTTTCGCGATCGCTGGCGAGGACAAAAAGTTTGTCTGGGCCGACGCGAAAATTTTGAAAGATGGACGAGTCCAGGTGTCCAGTAAGGACGTGGCGGCTCCCGTTGCCGTTCGCTATGGCTGGGCAGAAAACCCTGTCCTGAACATGTTCAACAATTCCGGTTTGCCGCTCACTCCGTTTCGGACGGACGACTGGCCCGGCGTGACTGTCGACGCTAAATAGCCAGTGGAAACGTGTACCGGCACAACAACACGCGTTGTGCCGGTACGTTTGTTGTTCGTGAGCGACTCATGATATTTGCTGGGTCGCACGCGCGCGGACTTACCGGATGATAAATAGCTGCAGCGTGATTCCGCCGTCACCGCTCTACAGCAGTTCGCGTATCGGTTCGCGGTGATCCACAAGGTATTGCGGTCGTCCGGCGGAGTCTGTGATTGTCGTATTCTTGACGTCGATTCCCAGGTTGTGATAAATCGTCGCGAACACTTCCTGCAGATGCACAGGCCGGTCAACGACACGCTCTGCGTTCCGATTCGATTTTCCGATGACCTGGCCCATCTTCATGCCGCCGCCGGCGACAAAGCACATCGCTACTTCCAACCAGTGATCACGTCCCCCCTTGTTATTGTTGACGCGGGGCGTGCGAGCAAACTCGCCCCACATCACAACAGTGACGTCCTTGTCCATGCCCCGGCAGTGCAGGTCTTCCAGCAGGGCACTCATGGCGACGTCGAGCTTTGGCAATTGTCCCTTCAGGTGACCGAAATTGTTGCTGTGCGTATCCCAGCTGCCCCAGTTGAAGTTCACTGCACGTACACCGGCTTCAATCAGGCGCCGAGCCGTCAGGAACATTTTTCCATCGTTGCCGTAGCGTTCTTTCAACCGCGGATCTTCCTTTTCCAGGTCCAGAGCATCTGCCACTCGTCCTGATGTAACCACATTGAACGCCTGCTGGGTGTACGCATCAAGAGCCGTCATCTGACCGGTCTGGTCCACGTCTCGGCACAGATTGTCAATCCCCTGCAGCAGTTCAGTTCGAGACCGCAGCCGATCGGCGGTGACTTTTGTATTCAGTCTCAGTTCGCCTCCCTTCGGCCGGTACGGCTGAAATACGGAGCCGAGGTACCCAACGTAGCTGCCGTTGTAACCGACGAATGGTGGTGCCCCCGTTCCCGCGCTGCCCTGCAATTTGGACACAACGCTCCCGACGGACGGTCGACCACCTGAACTCTGCAGGTTGCTTCTGGCGTAGCCGGTCTGTGTGGGATAGTCACTGTGGTCCGAAATCGAACCGGTCAGGGATCGGATGATCGAGTATTTGTCGGCGGACTGGGCGAGCATCGGGAAGTGCTCGCAGACATCGATGCCGGGGACGTTGGTCGTTATCGGATTGAATGCGCCGCGAAATTCGCGAGCAGCGTCAGGTTTTAGATCAAATGTATCAATGTGAGACGGTCCACCGGCAAGGTGGATATTGATTACAGCCTTGTGCGACGAAGTTCCCTGAGCGGCCTCTGCGCGAAGCAGATCCGCCAGTGTGAGTCCGCCGACACCCAATGCTCCGACTTGCAGAAATTTTCGTCGGGAGCTGACGGAGCCAGTCCGTCCGTTTGGTGAGGTTGACATGATCGACAACATACCACGCCTCCGCGGTGGGATAGTAAAAGCACGTCACTCGCGATTGATCCGTTGTATGATATACAGTCGGACGATTCAAGAGTTTCTGCCAAAATGGCGATTTTACGTGGGCCATCTGAAGCCGATTTTGAGCTAAACTCGAGGCTGCGCTGCAAGGTTCCCCGCGCTCGCCACGCGCAACAGACTTAATCGCTGCCAGGCATCCCGCAAACGACTAAGATGACATTCAGTGGGTATGGCTTTGCGACAACTTCGTCGAGAAGGCGCAGACGGTTAATTCAAGAGACGACGGAATTATGCAGTTGACAAACTCTACGCGAGGCCTGCTGGCGATCATTGTGACCAGCGGATTGTTTTCGGCGACATACGCCGATGAGGATTCTCCGGGGGACTTTCCTGGCACGGCTTCAAAATGGAATGGTTTTGAGCAGTTCGATTTTGAGCTCGACACGTTTGACTGTCGAGTCGTGAGGCCGAAGCAGGTCGCACAGGGCGGTCCCTGGGTCTGGCGGGCCAGATTCTGGGGCCACGAACCTCAAACGGAAATCGCGTTACTCAAGGACGGCTTTCATGTCGTCTACTGCGACGTTGCGAACCTGTGGGGTAATGCCGAGTCAATCCGACGGTGGGATCGGTTCTACGATTACCTGACGGACCAGCGCGGGCTGTCGCGGAAGCCCGCTCTGTTGGGAATGAGTCGTGGCGGATTGATCATTTATCACTGGGCGATCCTGCATCCCACCCGGGTGTCGTGCATCTATGCAGACGCACCTGCGCTGGGACTGCGGCCCTATGTGCGAGACCTTGAAGAAGGAGACCCCGGATTGGAACGACTCACGGGCTGGCTGGACGCTCATGGACTGTCGTTGCAGGCGGCAAAGAAGTATACGCAGGACACACTGGATCGCCTGGGCCCGCTGGCAGAAGCGAGGGTGCCCGTGATTCACGTGTGTGGTGACGCGGACGAAAGCGTGCCGATGGAAGAACATACCGCAGAGTTCGCCCGGCGGTACCGGAAGCTGGGAGGTGTGGTCCAGGTGATCGTAAAAAAGGGTGGCGGGCACCACCCGCACAGCTTGAAAGACCCGACTCCGATTGTTGACTTTATTCTGGCACATCAAAATCGCAACGACGTGCCCGAACAGTAGGTCCGCCTGGACGATGGCTTTAGGTATACCACCAGCTCTGCTGGTGAGCGCTCACGAGTGCTTTGCCTTTGCGATAACAGCACGCTGCGCAAAAAGGTGTTTTGCAATGGCACCAGACCCCACTCGCTGGCGCTTTGAGCTTGTGCTGCGGCCCCTTCCAGCGACCTTCCTCATACGACCGGTTCCGCCGCTGTTTCTGATGATGAACGTTTGGCTCAGCGGACCGAAACCGCTGGACCGGGCAGAACGTTTCCGGGATGAGCATTCGTATGTTCCCCGTCAGCCAGTACGACTTTTCCGTTGACGATGACATGTCGAATGCCGATCGGATATAGGAATGGATCAGTGTACACTGACTGGTCTTTGACCGTAGCAGGGTCAAAGACGGTCACGTCCGCGAAATAGCCCTCTTTCAACATTCCACGTTTCTGCAGACCCACCTTGGCGGCGTTGAGTGATGTGATTTTTCGCACGGCATCCTCCAGCTTCAGCAATCCGGTTTCCCGGACGTAAACACCCAGTACACGAGGAAACGTGCCGAAGTTTCGTGGGTGCGGGTTGCCGCGCCGCAGAATACCATCGATCGCATAGGCGGATCCGTCCGACCCAACTGAACACCACGGCTGTGACAGCGCCAGATTCATGTCCTTCTCAGTGTGGTGAGCAAATACTGTGCTGACCGATCCGTTCTGTTCGATCAGAAAATCCATCAATTCTTCGATTCGATCTGCCGTTGGATTTTCGTTGGTGCGCAGGGCCATCACTCGGTCCATCGTCAGTCCTTTAAAACTATTGTTGGCACTGACCAGCATTCGACTCCAGTCAGATCCTACGGCCGTGTAATGGTTGTACCAGTCCGGTACACCATTAACGATGTCATGTTTGATCCGCTTTCGTTGTTCCGGAGACTTCAACCGACGCAGCAGTTCCGTTGTGCCGCCTTCGTGTGCCCACGGAGGAATAATGCTGACCAGATTATTGTTTCCACGTGTGTACGGATAGACGTTCGCCTGAATATTCAGGCCTTCATCACGTGCGTCCTGAATCAGCTTGATAACTTCATTCATGCGCCCCCAGAATTGTTCGTCAGCGATTTTGAGATGAATGATGTCAACCGGCACGCCGCTGCGGCGACCGATTGCGATCGCCTCGCGGACGGACTTGAAGACCTCCGTGCCTTCGTTGCGGATGTGCGTTGAATAAATTCCGTGATGACCGGCAACCACTTGGCACAGGCGAACAACGTCGTCCGTGGTGGCCAGCGAACCTGGTGGCATCATCAACTGACTGGACAGGCCAAGGGCGCCGTCGGTCATGGCCTGATCGACAAGATTACACATCTGTTCCAGCTGAGCCTCTGACGGCCGGTCAAACGACTTGCCCATGACGGACTCCCACACATTGCCAATACCAACGTAAGAAGCGATATTTGTTGACACTTCCGCAAGCTCGACTGCGGCGAAATAGTCGCTTAGCCGTCGCAGTTTCACACGCTCGCCTTTCACCGAAACATTGCGGGCAGGCAGCCTGCCCAGAAAGGGGCCGGCCGATCGGCCTTCACCAAGAATCTCGGTCGTTACTCCCTGACGGATCTTGCTTTGTGCATTGCCGTCTTCGAGGAGCAGAAAATCCGAATGTGAGTGGATGTCGATGAAACCCGGAGCAACCACCAGACCAGTCGCGTTAATTGTGTGATTTGCTTTCGAAGTCTCTAACGCACCGATCGCCACAATACGGTCGTCTTTGATTCCGACGTTTCCGTGAAACCACGGGTTTCCGGTGCCGTCCACGATTTGACCGTTTCGAATGAGAATGTCATACGTCGCGTCGTCTGCAAACGACGGTTCAGAGCAATAAGCCAGGGCGTGCAGTAAATATAGAACAGCAAGAGTCCGCATGACGTTTCCTCTGACAGTGATCCGTTTTAGGTGACTTACGGCATCCAATACACATTCGAAGAGATTCCCCATGGCAGGAGGAATCGCAGTGGTGTTGAGTCTGCTACCGGCATCGCAACGACCGACGATTCAATAAATTTCGTGATAGTGGTGGGCATAGATTTCTTCGCACTGCGCTCGCAGACTGGCGTCCGAGGCAAAGTTATCGCCGAAACGGTCAACACTCAGCACGCCTGGGTCGATCCATGGCGTTCGTTCGCCGACGATATCTGCAACCATTCGTCCTGCACCTGGTGACCGATCAATACCGCCGACTCCGCATGCGGAAAGGACAACCAGTCCCCGCAACCCGCCTGGTTCCGAAAGGATCAGACGACCGTCCGGAGAAATCGTCGGCAAGCCGCGCCGTTCCTGTGTGATCGTGGCCCCGCCGAGCGACGGGAAAAATTTTCCTGCCTGATCGCGTAGTTGCTGGTAATAAACAGGATCTGCTTCCAATGCTGAGATTTCGAACTTGCGATGAAAGTCGTTCATGTCGAAACTTAGCGGTCGATAACCGTATCCGCCGACCAGCAGACCGCCTGCTTCGTGTCTGACGTAAAGCTGAGGTTCCGTGAAACGAACAATGGGCTGATCCGGTGTTACGTCGGTGATTGGTGCCGTGACAAATGCCTGATGGCGTACCGGCACGGTGCGGAGGTTCAGGCCCAGTTGCTGAGCGAAATTGCGTGTCCATGCTCCCGCCGCAAGTACGACCCACTGCGTTTCGACGACGCCGTCGTTCGTCTTTACACCTGTCACCCGGCCGTTATTAATCACCAGTCCGGTCGCCTCAACTCGAGTGTGAACAGTAGCGCCTCGGTCGCAGGCTGCGGCTGTATAGGCCACAGCAACGGACTTTGGTTCGACGTATCCGTCTCGCGGGATCAGCAGAATCCGACAGTCGTCCGGAGGGTTAAACGTGGGCACCAGAGTTTTTGCACGATCAGCGGAAATGAACTCGACGTCGTGATCACGTCCTGTTGCCGCCTGCAGTCGTGCATCAAGGTCGTTCTGGTACTTCTCCGTCAGCGCGACACGCAGGCTTCCGCTCTGTCGAAAATCAATAGCGCGCCCCGTCCGCTGCTCGAAGGTTTCGAAGAATTCTATGCAGTATTGCCCGAATTTGAAGGCAAATTCGTCTGTGTTGAGGTAGCCCGTCTGGCCGGCAGCCTGAGGAGTCGTCCCGCTGGCAATTGGGCCCTGGTCGATCAGTAATACGTCGCTGTGGCCGGCATCCGTCAGATGAAAGGCCGCGCTGGTCCCCAGGACACCGCCGCCGATGATGACCGTATTAGCAGAACTCGGTAACACGATTTGTTCCTTTTTAGGGCCAATGCCTTAATGAAAATTGATCGTTGTACGGCTGACAGCCAGCACTCGTTTCATCGAAATAAGGATCCGTCGATGGTGTCCGCAGCCCAGCATCAGCGAACTTTACGGGGTGTGCTTTGGACGTCCGGTCCGGCTGCTCATTCGTTACGTATCGAGATCGCGATCCACAGGATCAGACAGGTACCGTATTTTTTGGCGAGTGAAACACCAAGGCGCAAAGAACTCTGTGCGTTTGCGTTTACTCCTGGCTGTCGGGGACGTCGTGCCGACCCATCGCTGCTTTGTCCTATACAATCACTTCCGAATGTCGTAGCAAAGCAGTTCATCCTGGTCACGCAGGTAGAGGTTTCCATCCTGAATGACCGGATGTGGCCAGCTCTTCCCGTTCCTGGCAGCGATGGTGAAAGTCCCTTTCAGTTTGTATCCCTGCGGGTCCGCTTCTATCAGTGCCATCGTTCCGTCTTCGTATCGAAAATAAAGATGACCGTCCGCAAATACAACCGCCGCTGACCCACTGCCGGCACCCCGGGTTTTCTGCCAGAGACTGCGTCCGCTTCGCATGTTGATACAAACGGGAAATCCATTGTTGTGGCCGTGTCCAAAAAACAGGTTCTGCCCAACAAGAATGACACCGCCGTGGTGATTCTGCAGTTCCTTGGACTGCTTGTACCACACCTCAGTGGCGGTGATGCGGCTTCCTGTCTTGCGGAGCTGTACAAGTGCTGCACCGCCGGCACTGTAGCCGCTCGTACAGAACACATAGTCACCGGAGATTATTGGTGTGGGAACGTTGGCAGTGGTGTTCGCAACTCGGTTGTAACTCCACAGCGGACGCCCGTCATCGGCAGCCACGCCAACCACTCCACGCCCAATCAGCTGAACATATTGTCGAGTGCCCGCCCCATTTCCGATCACGATAGAGGAATAGCCAGCTCCATTCTTTCCGGCCTTGCCAATCTGCTCCTGCGGCGACGATGTTGTCCAGATTGTACGCCCGGTTTTCTTGTCCAGAGATGCGATAATGGCTTTATCCGCGCCTGGAGTGCAGACCAGCCGATCACCGTCCACTAGTGGTGATTCGCTGTAGCCCCATTGAGACATCATGCTCCCACCAAAATCTGATTGGAAGTTCTTCTTCCAGATCTCATCGCCCGTTGAGCCATCCACACACATCAGGTCTCCGGCATGAGTCATGCCGAAGACGAGCCCGGATTCCGGATCGACGGTCGGCGTGCAGTTGGGATCACCGCCGGCCCCCAGCGGTGTTGACCAGACTTCGGAACCATCCCTCAGGCTGCGGCACACAATATGGGTGACGCCCCCCTTCTTTCCCATTGAGTAAATCCTGCCATTGGCAATCGCGACGCTCGACATGCCACGGCCAAGGCCCCTTACACGCCAGACGAGAGATGGTCCTCCGTCCGGCCACTGATCAAGAAGCCCACTTTCCTTACTGATACCATCTCGGTCCGGACCACGCCACTGATACCAATCCGCTGCTGATGCCAGCATTCCCGTTGTCAAACAAATAATTACCGCGAGCGATGGTGTCCTGAGATTCATGTTGGTCGTTCTACCTGCATTTTGATGTAGCGGGAAAGGAAGGGGAGCGCAACGATCAAACGTCGACATGAAGTTTTGTACAAGTGAATTCTGTACAAAACGCGAGTTTTTTGACACTCAGATTTGTCCTGGGTTGTGAAATCTGGTGCAAGACGATCCGGGACATAGTTAGGAACGAGACGGCATAACGGCAACGACCGGCATCCGTCAGATGAAATTTCACGCTGTTCCCCGGACACCGCCGTCGATGACGACCGTATTCGCAGAACTGGGCAACACAATTTGTTCCTTTGGAAGCAATGCTTTAATGAAAAAGTTTGTCGGTGTACAGCTGACAGCCAGCATTATCTGTGTGTTCCAGATGTGTCGCTGCCGTTGGTTGTTCCGGACTTCCTATCGGCAAATTGACGCCGAAATAATTTTAACGGCTGCCACGCCAGTAGTAATAATATCGTTCCTGCCGAAGTCAGAGAAACGTAGTGCAGTATTGTCAGCAGCCAGACGGGAATCATACGTCTGTTTTTCCGTTAGTTAGTTTTGTCACCTGGCCGAAACAGACGCCTCTGCGGCAGACGTCTCGTGATTGGCAGTGTCGCCAGGAACACGCAAAGTGCGGCTACGAATCCAAACAGTGCAGGCCCGATATCTCCCGGTGATTTCAAAACAAACCGCCAGACAACGGCGCCTGATGCGCCAGCAATCATCGAAGCGACAACCGCGTAAATGCGGGAAGGGTGAAACCAGAACACAGCCACCAGAAATGGCAGCACCATCGTCGGAGCCCAGAAGTCGTACACGAACACCAGAATGTCGGCGACGTTGCTGAAAAACCATGCACAGACAGCTCCTGCAGCACCGAGGATCAGGGTGGTCGCCTGAGCGACTCGAAGCAGTTGAAAATCGGTGGCTTGCGGATTCAGATGTCGTCTGTAAACGTCTTCCATCATCACAGTCGCAAGGGCGGAAAGGCAACTGTCGGCAGATGACATGACCGCCGCAATGATGGCTGCAATCATGACGCCGGCGAACACAGGGTGAAACGTGACTCGAACAAGAGTCGGAAACGTAACCTGATAAGCCTGCTGTAACGCGTCTTCTTCTGTGAGCGGCTGGCCGGAAGCAGCGGCCGAGGCCAGGAGCTGTTCCTTTTCGTTCTGAATTGCTGCCTGGACTTCGGGGTTGATTTGTGCTGACGTGCCCAGAATGACCGTCGCGATGGGCAGAAAGAGCAGCAGGAAGATACCGGCGCCCGCGACTCCCCATTTTGCATGATCGCTGTCTTTGGCGATGAAACATCGCACCATGAATGGCGGCACGAAGGTTTCACCCAGGAGAAAGGCAAAGAACAGGCTGAACAGCTTCGTGCGGGACCAGTGACTGGTCAGGTGAAACTGGCCTTCGCTGGCAGTATTCCGCATCGCTTCGAAGCCGCCGTGCTGAGACGACAGCATGGCCGAGGCAGCTCCGATTCCCACCACAAGGATCACGAACTGAACAACGTCAGTGCTGATTACGGCCCGAATTCCGCCCACTGTGGAATAGAAGATGGTGACCGTCGCACCTATCAATAATGCTGTGCCGTAGGGAACTCCCAGAATTGTATTCGTGACCAGACCAATGGCGGCCATTTGAGCGGCAAGGGCACCCACCAGAAAGACCACGCAGTTGATAACAGCCAGTTCGCGAGCCAGCGGTCCGAATTTTAGATGAAAGTAGTCGCCCACGGTCACAATGTTCAAGCCCCGCAGTTTTGGTGCGACAAACAGTCCCGTGAAGATCAGCTGCAGGTGCCACGCACAGGTCACCACGGCGGCCGCAATTCCTACCTGGCAGACTTTCGAAACGAAGCCTACAGAAGCTCCGCCGCCGATCATTGTGGCAGCGGTTGTCGCCAAAACCACGATCCAGGGTATGTCCCGTCCAGCGAGCGTATAATCACTCGAAGACTTCACCTTTCGGGCCGACCGGATACCGATCCACAGCAGCACCGCCAGATACGCGGTCAGCACCGTGTATTCCATGGTTCGTTCGGGAAATTGCATGGCAAATGGGCGTTGCTGGTGGGTGAGAGCTCAACGAGCGTATCGAGCGACGAACACTCACGCAAGCAGCAGGATTGTTCTGCATGTGTCCGGGGCCGGTCACTGATGGTCGTTTCGGCTCCGTGGGTGCCCGTGATGAACTGCGTGAGATGTTGCAGCGCGACGCTGAACTACATCGCAGGACCAGCGATCTGCAAGGAGAGCGGAACGCGGCGGAAGCGGAGTTGCTGCATCCTGAAATGTTCTGAGCATTCGTCTGTCGTGCCGTACGGAGTCGATAGATCAATTGATCTATCGAAATCTTGGGTCCCCCCTATGGGCCATGCCCCGATACCACACAGGGCATCCAAAGCATTTGTGTCTCTTTTGTTTTTACCCGTGGGATTTGGGAAAGGGGTAAGGTGTGTCCAGCCATGGCGTTTTATCCGAATTCTGACGGCATACCGCATACACCACGAACAATTGAGCCCAGTGACTTGTTTCAGTCGGTGCTGAATCAATCGATCAGTCGGCGTCCCAATGAACGACTTGTCCACGGGAGTTGGCAGCCGAAGGTGTGTGACTCCGGCTTTCGGTGCGCCGTTCTGTAAACTCTCAGCCTCAAACGTGTTGACAAACTGCGGCAGACTCTGAAAAGCTCAGTGTTCGTCACCCTTGGGTTTGATGGAACTGCGCTTCGGCAATCCGGAGGCGTTGTCAAGAATCCAGCGTCGCAACCGTTCTTTAGCCCGGGTCGGGAAGAGACTCTCCGGCGGCATTTCGCCCTAAGCCACAAGTTGTCACGCCCGACTGCGTTCAAGTGAACCAGGGACGATCGCTTCGCCGTTTTCTCCGCCGCGTCGGATTCCCGGCGGAAACTCCAGGTTCAATCCGCCGCCCGGCTTTGCCGGGCCATGGCAGGCGAAGCAGTGCTGTTTGAACAGTGGGGCGATTTCAGACTGAAAAGTGACAGCTGAAGCGTCGTCTGCCCGAACAACCATGAAGGTGGTGTGCCAGAATGCGAAGAGAGTGATCATCAGGTGCCGGATGACCATCGCCGTTTCAATCACCGCCAATGATCAAGGGAGTATGTAGCGCCGCATGATTAGCTGCAGAGTAATCAAAACACATCGACGGGGTTTTTGTTAAGTCATTCAGACCAGCGAGGCCGGTTGGACCTGCCTGGTGGTGGATCCCGTAACTGTGATTTACGAAGATTCAGATACCAGGAACTTTGAAACAATGTCCTCGTTTAGGGTTACTCCAAGCCCCGGTCGATCCGGAACGGTGATGAATCCATTGTTCGCCTGAACGCGTTCGTGGCAGAGTTCGTTGCGAATGGGAGAATCCTCTACACAATCTTCGAACAGAAATGCGTCTCGACATGTGCTCAACCAGTGCAGGCTGGCTGCTGCCGTAATCGGTGAGGTATAGAAATGGTTGCAGGGCCGTGCTCCGATTTCCTCGATTCGGGCCCTCAGGTACGCGGCTTCCGTAAATCCGTTGCGTGACAAATCTACCTGATAAACATCGAGCGCGTGTCGATCGAGCAGCGGACGGAAGGCCTCTCGGCCGCATTCGCCTTCGCCGGAGGCGATCGGTACGGGAGATCGATCCCGCAGCCAGACATAACCGTCGATATTGTCCTCTCGCAATGGTTCTTCCAGCCATTCGATGCCAAAGTCAGCAAAGGCGTGCGCTCTTTGCAGCGCAGTTCGCGTGTCCCAGACACATCCGGCGTCGATCAGCAGCGTGGCGTCGCCGACTCCCTCACGAGCACCGCGCACAAGATCGATGTCGACGGCTTTACTTTCGCCCATTGGTTCCCAGCCGAACTTGACGGCCTGGTATCCGGCGGCGATGAACTTTCGGCCAATATCCGCTGTTGCGGCTCCGTCCTGACCGAAGAGGATTGACGCATAGGCTTTGATGGATTCGTGCTGTTTTCCGCCCAGTAGACGGTGAATGGGTTCACCAAAATGTTTTCCCTTGATGTCCCACAAGGCCAGATCGACAGCTGCCATGGCGGCAATGGCGACGGAAGTACGTCCGAAATACATTGTGCGGCGATACATCTTTTGCCACACTCGCTCGGTTTCCAGTGGATTTTCGCCCACCAGAATTTCGCGCAGGCCGCAAGCGATGTTGTGACTGAACGGTGCGTCCACAATGGAACGAATGACTTCGGGGGACGCGTCGGCTTCTCCGATTCCTTCCAAACCGGTATCCGTTCGTACACGGATAATGCACGCGTCCTGGCTGCTGGCTGTTTTGGCTTCGATGGAAGGCACGCGGAGGATCTGGCAGACGATTTCTGTGATTTTCATATGTTCATTTCTGTTCTGTGGAATGATGGTCGACCGGCTATGTGCCGTTTGACGAGAGCTGTCTGCTTCAGGAAACACCATCAGACGATGTTACGGCTGTCCAGACTATGAATCGTCGCAGATCGCACAGCATCCCAGTCGATGCTGTGACCAAGGCCGGGTCCCTGCGGTGCATCTACATAACCATCGGCCCCCGTGCGAATAGTCTGATGCATGCCGTATTCGTAGGGCTCGTAAGGAACCGGCTGTTCGTACCAGGAACAAAGACCTGTTCCCAGCATCAGGTGCAGATTTGCAGATGAAATCAGAGTATTACCCCACGACATGACCTCGCATTTCATGCCGGCAGCTTTCACCAGAGCCATGTATTTTTGCGCCGGAGTGAAACCGCCGCATACAGTGACATCCGTGCGGGCTCGAGACCAGCAGTCTGTCTGTAGAGCATGCTCAAAAGACGGCAGATCCTGAATCCAATTACCCGACGGGATGATTGGAATGTTGACGCGTTTCGTCAGCCTGCGATAGCCGGGCAGGTCAAAGTCCATGAGCGGCGCTTCGAACCATTCAAACGCCAGGTCCTGCAGTTCCAATGCCATTTCCAGAGCGTCCTGCCATTCATAGTTGTTTTCAACGTCCAGCATGAAGGCCACATCCTGACTCGGGAATGCCTGCCGAACGGCGCGTACCAGCTCGCGGTCTTTTTCCGGCAGGCACCAGCAATGGAACTTGATCGCCCGGAATCCCTGCTCAATCATGTCTTCGACAAACTTCAGGTACGTCGGTACGTCGTCAAACAGTGGCGTGCTGGCATAAGATCGAATGCGGTCTTGCGCTCCGCCCAGCAGATGATGAACCGGCAGCCCGGCAGAGGCTCCAAATAAGTCCCATAATGCGATGTCGACCGCTGCAAGTGCGCCGGGTGACAGTGGAAAGACGCGGGACCACAGAGAGTTCCAGATCGCTTCGCGATTTAATGGGTCCTTGCCAATCAGCAACGGGAGCATGTGCCTCAGGGTTTCCGCCGTGTACCGGTCGAATGCGAAGGACGTGTAGTTGGAGACGCCGCCGATGCCTGCCACGTCGTTGTCTGTAGAGATACGGACGATAGTGTTGGTCATGAATTGCTCAGGCAGATCGTGAGACCAGGTAAAGCGCTGTACCGCCGGCGCTACAGTCAGCACTTCAACTCGATCGATTATCATGTCAGTGACTTTCCGAGGGCCTGGTTGTCCCGTGAACAGGCTGTCGAGGGACAGTCGTGTGGAATGCTGGTAGACTAAATCTGAGACGGAGTCACCGGCAGCGAATAATAAATAGCGCCGGGACAAGATAGAATAACAATCCTCTTCGCGGGCTCAATGCATGACATCACGCAGAGGGCGCGCCACGCTGCCGGGCAGTGCGTCGCAGCGGCGTTAACTGCGGCTTGCAGCACAGTATGCTTCGTAGCTGAACTCAGGCGAGGTCGACGGAAACATTCGGATAGACAGTCAACGGCGGAGACAACATGAATCTGATTGACTGGTTGATCGTCATCCTGCTGAATGGATCGATCATTGTCTATGGCATCCGGCTGAGTCGCGGAGTTGAATCCAGCGCCGACTGGTTTCTGGCCGGAAGAACTTTGCCGTGGTGGCTGGTCGGCATTTCGATGTATGCCACTGCCATTGATGCCAGCGATCTGGTCGCGGATTCGGGGGGTACGTACACGTTGGGGCTCAGCTACTTCGTCACAAACTGGGTGGGTATTGTGGGCGGCTGGCTGCTGGGGGCGTTCGTCATCTATCCGTCGATCTATCGTGCGGGTATGTACACGAATGCGGAATACCTGGAGGCCCGATTCAGTCCGTCCGTGCGGGTATTGTGCGCGTTCATTCAGGTTCAGTACCGGACTCTGGTGTTGGCGATCATCGCCACAACACTTTACCTGACGCTGTCCATCGTGTGTGGCTGGGGCACTGAGGCGTGGTGGGGCGTGACCGTCATCGCGGCGCTGGCCACCGTGTACACCGCCCTGGGCGGATTGAAATCCGTCGCCGTGACGGATTCCCTGCAGTTTGGAGTGATGACAATTGCCGGTCTCATCATCTGGAGTCTTGTCTGGAGCGAAGCCGGCGGGTGGAACGGTATCAGCGCACGGCTCGACGCTCATCAAACAGGCCTGGCCGCACAACTGTTGCACGTGCAGTATGACAACGTGCAGACGCAGGACGTCGGCGGTGCAGAAGTCGCCACGATTGAACGTCATCTGATTACTGGAGGCACATATGATGCCGCAACCGGAGTGATTACTCGTCGCACGCCGGGGTGGCTGGTCGCAGTGGCGTTCATGATCGTCGGTATCGCCTATTCGATTGTGAATCACACGCAGACCATGAGAATGTTCGCTGCGAAAAGCGAATGGGACATGAAGATGTCAGTCTGTGTGGCAAGCGCAGCGATGTTGGTGATGTCGTTTTTCAACCTTTCGATGGGAGTGATGGGACGAGCGTTGTTTCCGGAGGTTGGCGAATTGCCACATGGAGCGGCGGATTCGGTGTACCCCCACCTGGTTAACCAGTTCTCCATCACCGGCTTGAAGGGCATCGTCGTGGCCGGAGTTCTGGCGGCCTCGTTTTCCACATTTGATTCCATCGGGTCCACTTTGTCCGCGCTGTTGACGAGAGACGTTTATGCCCGACTGTTTGTCCGCGATCGCGACGACAAACATTACATGCGCGTTGGGCAACTTCTGACACCGCTGATCATTGCCGGTTCATTTCTGTACGTCCCTTTCATGAAGGGTGGAATGCTGCTGTTCTATCTGGACCTGACGAGCACGTTCGTCATACCACTGCTGACGCTGTTCCTGATGGGATCTCTCAGTCGTGTGCACCGTCGGACCGGACTGATCGGTCTTCTGGCCGGTGCCGGCTACGGGGTGATGCGACTGCTTGCCGGACCGGTCGCAGAATCATATGGCATCCAGATTCTACCAGTGGCTATGACCAATTCCTTCGCGGCCTATCTGTTCAGCGTTCTGGTAACGGCTGGCACGATGGTGGTGGTGTCAATGTTCATCGGTTGGGCGCCGAAGGGCGACCTTTCACACGTGGAACAGCCCGGCTGGTTGCGCACCAGCCAGCTGGCAATCCAGCAGCTCAAAACCTCAGATGATCTGATGTCCGGCGGACATGGACCGCCGCTGTTGCTGGGGTGTGCCGCCTTGGCCTTCGGCTGCTGGCTGAGTTTCGTTGTTTTCTGGTAACCGTCCCGAACCATGGCGCACGCTCATCCGTCAGCGGAACACGTTCTCTCATCTGTTAGATTCGAGTGTACGGTAGCGCTGCAGGCGGACAGACGTTAAAAGATGTGCGAAACAACGTTCCTGTAATGCTGAAAGTGGAGAATGTGATGCTCTCGATTATTCCGGAAGTTATTCGTGTCGTACACAGTGCTGAACCTTGCGGCGACGGTGACGTTTGTGGTCGTCGTCGTTTCAGGCTGGCAGCAGGATCAGCTGATTGAGCAGATCAGTCAACGTTACATGATTCCGAACCGCTGTTCCGCAGTGATGTGAACGATCTGCGGGTGTTCGTGGGATCGAACGATGAAATCGGAACGCTTGCCTCGTGTTTCTGTCAGATGAGTGATCAAGTGGCAGATCGCGAAGCACAGCTCCGAGAAAGCAGTCGTCGGCTGGCGACGGGACTGCAAGGTATGGTGGAAGGCGACATTGCGGGGGATGATCGAGAACGCATTGTTCTGGCTAATGCCGCGGCCGGTCGCCTGCTGGACTTCTCACCCGCGGAAGCTCAAGGGAAGCCGTTATCTGACGTGGCACGCAATCAGGTGATTCACGAGGCGCTGGCACGGCCTCAGGATGACCAGCCAATGCGGCAACTGGTGGTGGAACTGAGTGGTGATAAGAATCGGGTGCTTAGCTTCAATGTGACGATGTTGTCCGCAGAAGCCTCTACCTTCTGTATTATGATGCTGCGTGTGATGGAGGGGCCGGAAGTCTGCCGACATCTGCGGGCCGACCCAGGCACACAGGGGACGTTTGTGGTCATACTGACCACAAAATCAGAGGAAAGGGATCCGGTTGCGGGCCTGGCAATGGGGCCGATGATGATGTGACGAAGCCGTGCAGTGTGAAGGTACTGCTGGAACGCCTTAAGGCCCTGTTGCGCGGCCGGTCCTCATGAATCTCGATCGAGGGGGCGCGTCGAGCCAGGGTGCTGTAGTAAATCGACAGCGCCACAGCGCCACAGCGCCACAGCGCCACAGCGCCACAGCGCCAAGGAAGGCTGACGACTGCTGGAACTGACCCTCAGTGAGTTGGCATTGCTGGATATGCCTGTGCGACAGTCTGGACGAGCATTTGCTTGCTCCGAGCTGGGGGATAACGCTCTGATCTTTGACCGTATGTTTGACGTTCATATACGCGCCATCCGCAAAAAAAAAATCTGGGGGATAGTACCGCGCTGATCGAAACCGTACGT
This sequence comes from Fuerstiella sp., assembly GCA_014238335.1. Lineage (GTDB taxonomy): Bacteria > Planctomycetota > Planctomycetia > Planctomycetales > Planctomycetaceae > Fuerstiella. The sequence goes on along the minus strand of JABABI010000086.1, from coordinate 10,138 downwards.
GATCTTGGATGGCGCTTTCGCGACCCAGGTAAAGCAAACGTTTGAACAGTCAGGAAGCCGGTTGGCCCGAAGGAGCCGCAGTTCCGATGGAACTGCTTTGCCAGGCGTCGTTCACACAGTCACGTCCGAAGTGGCGTCGTTATGTTGCTGGGGCCGTTCTGCGTAATTCTAATCCCCCGGACGGCTCACGCCAGAATTTCGTGTACAACGCGCCCGTGTACATCCGTCAGACGAAAATCCCGGCCGGCGTGACGATAGGTCAGGCGTTCATGATCAATTCCAAGTTGATGCAGAATCGTGGCCTGCATGTCATGTACGTTGACTTCGTTTTCTGCCACGTGATCGCCCAGTTCGTCGCTGCTGCCGAAGACCATGCCACCCTTGATGCCGGCACCGGCGAGCCACGAGCTGTAAACTCGCGAGTGATGACCGCGGCCATCTGTTCCCGGTGACTGCACAAACGGACCACGACCGAATTCCGTGGTAAACACAACCAGCGTGTCCTCCAGCATCCCACGAGCCTTCAGATCCTTAATGAGGGCGGCGATTGGCTGGTCGACGTTTCGGGCCAGTCCATCGTACTTCGTGAGTTCGGCATGTGCATCCCAGTTGCGATCGACACCGCTGTCGCCATCAATCAGTTCAACGAATCGCACGCCTCGTTCCACCATTCGTCGAGCCACAAGGCATTGCCAGGCGAATCCTGATGTGTCACCGCGATCAAGGCCGTACAGATTCAGTGTCGACTTTGTTTCCTGGTGAAGATCGAAGACATTCGGCGCCGCCAACTGCATGCCAGCTGCTGTTTCGAACGATTTGATGCGAGCGGTCAGCTGAGAATCACCACTACGATCTTTCAGATGCTGCTGGTTAAGGTAGTCCAGGATGTCGAGCTCTGTGCGCTGCAATCCACTTGTTCGCGCCCGGGGCCGCATGTTTGCGATCGGTTCAGGGCCGGGAATGACTCGCGTTCCCTGATGCACAGCCGGCAGGAAATCTGAACCCCACACCTGTCCGCCCGCGTAGGGCAGTCCGGGCGAAACAACCATGAATGCTGGCAGATTGGAGTTCTCTGTGCCCAGTCCGTAGCTCACCCATGACCCGATGCTGGGGCGATTGAAGGTCGCGGAGCCCGTGTGAATGCCGATTGTTGCCCCGAAATGATCGCCGTTGATGTTGGTCATCGAACGAATCACGCAGATGTCATCGATGACGCTGCCGATGTGGGGAAACAGATCACTGACTTCAATACCACTCTGACCGTATGGCCGATACCTCCAGCCGCTGCCCTTGTAGAAGGACCCGGGTTTGCGTTCTGTGTCGTGGCGGGCGTTCAGCACTGGTCGGGGATCGAACGTATCGACGTGAGAGACACCGCCCGTCATAAACAGAAAAATGACTCGCTTGGCTTTGGGAGCGAAATGCGTTGCACTGGCAGATCGAGGGGCAGTGGGTGCGGATGCGTCTTTGCCCGCCATCAATTCCGAGAGAAGTCCGGGCAGCAGCATGCCACTGCCGGCCAGCGACCGGATCATCCGTCTGCGTGTTGATTCCATGATTGCTAGTCCACAAAATTAAATTCGTTGCTGCACAGCATCGCACGAATCAGGCTGCTCCACGCCAGGTGTGCCTTTCTGTCGGTTTCAGCCGGCAATTGTCCGGCGATGCGCTCCAGATGTGCCGACGTTGCCTGCAGCTCCTCCTTCTTCGGATGACGTCCGTAAATTTGCTGCCACGCCCAACTCATTTGCTCGTCATTTGACTGGCCAGTGGCGAGCACGCGTTCTGCGATCGCCTGCGACTGAGCATCAATGAATGGCGAATTCATGAAGTACAGTGATTGCAGGCTGGTTGTTGTCGGTCGCCTTGTGTCGACATGCAGATTTCCATCGGGTCCGTCGAACATATCCAGATACCGGTTTTTGCGAATCCGCTGACGAAACAGGTAAATGGACCGTCGGTTGGATGGAAACTCACCGATGTACGGTTCATGTTGACGAAAGAAATACGTCAGCCGATGCGGAACAGGATGACGCCCGCCGGGCGATCGGTCCAGCTGATCACTGAATGTCAGAATTGAATCTCGCACTTGCTCTGCATCAAGTCGCCGTCGGTTGCCACGCCACAGGAACACGTTTTCCGGATCGATGGTAGAATTGGCGTTGATGTCGGCGCTGGCAAGACGATACGTTTTTGAGCTGATGACCAAACGGTGCAGCTGTTTGATCGACCAGTCATTGTCGACCAGGTAACCGGCCAGAAAATCGAGTAATTCCGGATGAGACGGTCCTGTCCCGCGGACACCGAAGTCGCTGGGCGTTGCGACCAGGCCCCGGCCGAAATGGTGACTCCACACGCGATTCACAACGACTCGAGCCGTCAGTGGATTCTGAGCATTAGTGATCCAGTCCGCGAGTTGCAATCGGCCACTTCCCTTGACATCATCAGCGAGCACCTGAGCTCCAAGAATCTGCAGGAATCCTCGCCGCACAAGAGGTCCTCTGTTTTTTGGGTCGCCCTGTTTCTGGATATACACGTCGTCACAGTCGCCTTCAGCCGCGGCGTATGCGATCGCAGGATCGGGGAAAGTTGCTGCAACCTTGCTTATCCTGTCGCGGAGGTCCAGCACTTCCTGCCATGCCACATCGCGGTTGTAACCCGGAATGTTGATCGGCATGCGCTGAAAGTCACGATAGCGTTCGAAAGCCACTCGTTCCTGCCTGTGCAAGGGCACAAGTTGCTTCCGATAGGAACCCAACAGACGGTCCGATGCGTCTTTGCCAATGCGGTAGACGAAGTCGCTGCGGTACGGTTTGTGTTCAGCTCCTGCGTGAGGGTAAACGGTGCTCTCGAATATACCATACAGCGCGTAGTAGTCGGCGGTTGGAATCGGGTCGAATTTATGATCGTGGCAGCGCGCACAGCCGATCGACAGACCCAGGAATGTCTTGCCAAGATTGTTAAGCGTGTCTTCAATGGTAATGTGGCGTTGTCCCTGTGGACTGACACCTATCCTCCGCGAGATGGCGATGTAGCCGGTGGCGACCAAACCCTGCCAGCGTTGTTCATCGTCATCGAAAAGAATCAGATCGCCCGCGATCTGTTCGCGAACGAACTGATCATACGGTTTATCATCATTAAACGCATCGATGACATAGTTGCGGTATTTGTAAGCCTCCGGTACGGGAAAGTCGGCCGCGTCGCCCGCCGTGTCCGCATAACGAACCAGGTCCAGCCAATGCTGAGCCCATCGTTCGCCGTAATGCCGTGACGCCAGAAGTCGTTCGGTGAGCGTCGCGCGAGCGGTTTGTGGATGCGTGGCCAACCGGCGTTCGAAATCGACGATTTCCCGGGGCGTCGGAGGTAGCCCGATCAGGTCGAACGTGAGTCGCCGAATAAATGTCAGCGGATCAACCGCCGCCGTTGGGACAAGTTCGGATTCCTGGTGCTGCTGTGCCACAAACGCGTCAATCGGATGTCGCCCCCAGGCGCCATCGATCTGCGGAATCGATGGCCTGATAATCGGCTGAAACGACCAGAACGCGCGTTCCTCGGCGGTGATGCCGTGGGCATCCGGCGTGGTCCGGATGGCTGGCTGTGCCTGCGGCCAGTGGGCTCCGTCCGAAATCCACTTCTCCAGAACCTTGATTTCCCCCTGCTTCAACGGTTCGTCCGGCGGCATGGAGATGTCGTGGTGCTTTCCGGAGACAACCTGCCACATCACACTGCTGCTGGCGTCACCAATCACGATGGCCGCTCCTGAGTCACCGCCTTTGAGCATTGCTTGCAAAGAATCCAGCCGGAGCCCACCTTCAGCCTTGCGACGATGGCACTCATAACAACGTTTGGCCAGCAGTGGACGCACCCGGGTTTCAAAAAAATCATCGCCTTCAGAGCCCAGTCCGTCAGGCGCGATGCAGACCGAGATCAGGACCACGATAAGGTTGCGAGTACTCATGCGGTTGATTGTACGGGAAATGAGGCGGGCAGAAATGGGAACGTCAGAAAAATATTCTGAACATGTTTCTGACGCCATTTCGACTTTCGATACGTTCTATAGAAGTAAAAAGACACAGCGGGGTTGAGTTGACACCCCGAGCGATGGATAATGTGCTGCGTGATTCGTGAAGTGCCGATTTCTGCCCCCATCTCCAGATCCGAGCCGTAGCTCGTACAATGCACCAAAGGTGCCCCTATGCTGACGATCCAGGGTTCCGGACTGAAGTTATGCGATGGTGTTCACCGACGATCGTTTTTGAAGATCGGCGGACTGGGCATGGGTGGGTTGAGCCTGCCTCAGCTGCTGCAGGCGGAATCAGCCGCGGGCGCTGGAACATCGCACAAGTCCGTCATCATGGTTTTTCTGACGGGCGGCCCACCTCACCAGGACATGGTTGATCTAAAGCCGCAGGCTCCGGTTGAGTATCGCGGAGAGTTTTCACCGATCCGTTCCAACGTCGCCGGGATCGATGTGTGCGAGCACATGCCGTTGCTGGCTCAGCGAATGGACCGGCTGGCGGTGATCAGGACGCTGGTTGGTTCGGAAGGACGGCATTCGGCATATCAATGTCTGCATGGGCACCCCACGCTGAATCAGCCAGCGGGAGGCTGGCCATGTTTTGGCTCGGCTGTTTCGAAGCTGCAGGGGCTCGTCAACAATGAGACTCCAGCGGCAGTTAGTCTGCAGCCTCAAATGGGTGGTGCCGGCTGGTCACAACCTGGGCAACCAGGCTTCGCCGGATTGCGTCACGCTCCCTTCGCAGCAAACGCTCCGGGCAGTAACGACATGGTCCTGACGAACATGACACGACAGACGCTGTCTGATCGTCGAACTTTGCTTGGACATATGGAATCACTGCGTGGGCGGTTGGCGACAACGGACGCGATTGACGGCATGGACACGTTTTACCAGCAGGCGTTTGAAATTCTTACGTCTGGAAAGCTGGTCAAGGCGCTGGACGTCGAAGAGGAAGCTCCTGCATTGCGCGAACGGTACGGTCGTGGTTCGAAAGAACCGGCGGGTTATGGCGACGCGGGTTGGTTGCGCAACGAGGATTTTCTGGTGGCTCGCCGTTTGGTGGAAGCCGGTGCCAGAGTGGTGACGTTGTCGTTCGGACGCTGGGACTGGCATGGTCAGCCGCACGGGACCAATTTTGACAACGCCCGCGATCATATACCGGCACTGGACCAGGCTCTGTCAGCGCTGTTGGACGACCTGCAGGACAGAGGACTCGATCGTGACACGTCGGTCGTTGTGTGGGGCGAATTCGGGCGGACTCCCAGGATTAACAACAAGGGAGGCCGAGATCATTGGCCACAGGTCGGCTGTGCGTTGCTGGCAGGTGGTGGAATTCAGACCGGCCAGATCGTTGGAGAAACAAATGCGTTGGCCGAGCACCCCACGAAACGCCCCGTTCATTTTCAGGAAGTCTTTGCAACGCTGTATCACAACCTGGGAATTGACATCGATCGGGCCACGATCAACGATCTGACGGGACGACCGCAGTACCTGATCGATCATTCGAAGTATCAACCCCTGCCGGAACTGGTCTGATGCCGGTTCCACAATTACGGGAATGGATAGCCACACATTGCGTTTTGGTTGTTCAGAGGAGAGTGACTTTTCGTGAACATTCGACCCGCTCTGACACTGCGGCATGACAACGCCGCCTACTCGGTCGCCTTCTCATCTGATGGTAGTCTGCTGGCGTCGGGCAGTCTTGATAAATCGATCAGGATCTGGGAATTACCCTCCGGCAACGTAAAATATCGTTTGAAAGGACATCGCGAAGCCATCTGCACGGTGGTTTTTCAGAACGGCGACCTGTCGCTGATATCGGCAAGTCTGGATAAAACGCTGCGAACATGGAATCTTGAGTCGGGCGAACTCAAGACCACGATGACTGGGCACCAGGCGTATCTGACATGCATGGCTGTGTCGGCGGATGAAGCGTCGGCGGTTTCCGGGTCACACGACAAGGAACTGATTCTGTGGGACGTGTCTGCCAACGGGCAACTGGCCACGCTGAAAGGACACACGGACCTTGTTTCGTGCGTCGCCTGGTCACCTGACGGAAAATTTGTGGCGTCCGGGGGCCTGGATATGTTGATTCGAATCTGGGACGTGGAATCGAAACAGCAAGTCCGGGAAATTGGTCCTCACCCGAAGCCCATTCAGAGCATCGCGTTTTCGTCGGACGGGACGACCATTGCCGCCAGCGACGAGTCTCCTGTGATTCGGCTTTGGAACTTCGAAACTGGGAAGCTCGAGCGGACGTTTGAAGGACACAAACATTCTGTCAGGACCGTCTCATTTGCTCCCGATGGACGACGGCTTTCGTCGGGCGGTGCGGATTCGACCATCTTGATACACGATCTCTCCACAGGACGAAATCTGCATACGCTCAAGGGCCATCGGAATACGATCTACGGCCTCGCCTGGTCACCGGGTGGAAAGCGACTGGCCTCAGCGTCATTTGATCGGACCGTTTGCGTCTGGCAGCTTTGAAGACAAAGTTGAGGCAGGCCGCACGAAGTGCGGCATTGTTGTTGCAGTCCGCGAGATGGCGAGCAAGTGGCATTGACGTTGCGTTTCACGCGTGCTGCGCGTCCCGCAGTCGAAACCTCAGGACTGCTCAGAAACAGACGTTGTCGGCTCCCTTAAGCGCCAGCATGGTGCGTGCTTCAGCGGGTGTGGCGACTTCCAGCGACAGCTCACTTAGAATGCGACGGATCTTTCTGACCTGCGCCGCATTGCTTTCCGCCAGCACTCCTTTTGACAGGTACAGATTGTCCTCCAGTCCGATTCGGACGTGACCGCCCATCATTGCGCCGTTGGTCACGAATCGAGTTTGGTGACGACCGGCTGCCAGAACGGACCATTGATAGTCATTGCCAAATAGTTTGTCTGCGATTCGACGCATGTGCAGCAGGTTCTCCGGATCGGGGCCGATGCCGCCCAGAATGCCAAAGATGGTTTGCACGAAAAAGGGAGGCTCCGTTAGGCCGCGATCCACGAAATGTGCCAGGTTGTACAAGTGCCCGACGTCGTAACACTCAAACTCAAACCGTGTGTCACAGCCGTTACCGAGCCGTTTCAGGATGGCTTCGATGTCGGTGAACGTGTTCTTGAAAATCCGGTTGCGGGAGCCTTCCAGGTAACCCTCTTCCCAATCGTGTTTCCATTCATCGAATTTATTCAACGCCTGATAGAGTCCGAAATTCATGGACCCCATGTTCAGTGAACACATTTCAGGTTGCAGTGCCAGCGGTCCTGCAATACGTTCCTCGATTGTCATCGTCGCGGCTCCACCGGTTGTGATATTTATGATGGCATCGCTGGCTTCCCGGATTTGAGGCAGAAACTGTCGAAAGACATCCGGGTCCGACGTCGGACGGCCGTCGTCGCAATCTCGTGCGTGCAGGTGTAGAATCGCCGCTCCGGCTTCAGCGGCGCCGATCGCGCTGACGGCGATTTCATCAGGTGTGAGCGGCAGATGCGGCGACATTGTGGGTGTGTGGATGGAGCCTGTGACTGCGCAGGTGATGATGACTTTAGACATGAGAATCCCGGTTTAACTGAACATTGATCAGAAAACGGATACTGCCACAACGGATAACGTACATCTTCGGAAACTACGCAGAGCCCGCCTACGGTGATTGTTCTTCACCGACGAGTTTGGCAAGCTTCAACATTGCGGTGTCTCGCCTCGAACTGACTTCTTCGATCGTTGCGGGATCGTACTCATGAATTCCGCGGCCGCAACGGGGGCCAAGACAGCCCTCATCGACAAGTTTTTGTATTGACACCGGGATGAGCGAATCGTGACGCAGGTCCGGTGCGAGGCGTTTGTAGACTGTGGACCAGATGTCGATGCCACCGAAGTCACAAACGGCAAGTGGACCGGACACAGCGAGCCGGAAGCCAAGGCTGCCCTGAATCGCCGCATCGATGTCCTCGCGACTGGCAACCCCGCGCTCGTACAGATCCCACACCTCGCGAATCATTGCCATTTGAACGCGATTTACCAGAAACCCCGGGATCTCTGCGTTGACACGCACGGCCTGCTTGCCGAGTTTTCGGTGCAGAGCAATTGTCGTTTCGGTAATTTGGTCTGTGGTTTCGGACCCCGGCACAATTTCCACCGTCGGCACAATATGTGGCGGATTGAACCAGTGAGTCACAATGGCTCGTTGCGGGCACCGCATGTGGACGCCGGATTCAGAAATCGTAAATGTCGACGAGTTGCTTGCGATGATCGTTGTGTCAGAGACCGAGTTCTCGATGCGAGCAAAAAAGTCCTGTTTGACTTTGCGTTTTTCCGCGATGGCTTCGACGACGAAATCTGCGCCCTGCGCGGCATCTGCTTCGGATTTGTGCACAGTAATGCGGCTAAGAATCGGTTCAACATCTTTACTATTCACCAGCCCGTTCGCCACGAATTCATTCACGTTATCTCGTATGCGACGGCGGGCCGACTCGCGAGCATCCGCGCTGGCATCGAATGCGCGAACCGGAAACCCGGCCGTCGCGAACGATTGCGCGATGCCATGGCCCATGCGACCAAGTCCGATAACGGTGATCTGGCGGATTTGTTCAAGTTCCATGCGGCTGAGACCTCGGGTGTGCTTAATGTCAGGGCGGTTCAGGTGTGTGGCATAAGAGCTGACTCAAGACCGTGGCGCATTCCATCCGGAATGGGCACGGCCAGGTTCGTCTTTCGGTCGACCCACACATGGATCATATGGCCCCAGGCCGCTGCTTCGGGTTCACCACTTGAAAAGATGCCGACGCCGCACTGGACGGAACGATTGCCTATTCGTTCTACGCGAAATCCGGTCTCAACTTCATCCGGATGTGAAATTGAACGGTGGAAGGTGAGGTGAGTCTCCGCGCCCACGGGAATCAGCCGTGTTTCGGGGAACTCCGGAGAGTGTCCCCGAAAAAATTGTGTGACGGCGGTGTCCATCCACGCGTTGTACACCGCATTGTTGACGTGTCCGTAGACATCGTTATCTTTCCAACGTGTCGTAACCATGCTGAAAACGGTATAACCCTCGCGGGTTTCGATGAGCTGCGGTTTGGCCATAATGCTAAGCCTACTGAACAGCAATTAGTTTTCAACGATCTCAGCCCCTGTGGAATCATGACTGAGCCATTTAACAGAATTTGCGTCGTGGGATCGGGTTACATGGGAAACCAGATCGCACTGCAATGCGCTGTGTACGGTAACCATGTTAACCTGCATGATGTGAACGAAGCGTCACTTCAGAACAGCATCGTTGTTTTTTCAGAGTTCCTGGATCGTTTGATCGCCGATGGATTTGCGGCCGCCGAACAGCGACAGGAAATTTCGGATCGAGTGCGTCGGACGACGGAACTGGCTAAAGCGGTCGCCGATGTCGATCTGGTGATCGAAGCGATCACAGAAGACGTGTTTGTCAAACGAGAAGTCTTCAGCCGGCTTGACGAACTTTGCTCGGATCACGTGATCTTCGCCACCAATAGTTCTTCGATTCGAGTTTCTCGCATTGAATCGGCGACACAGCGGCCGGACCGAATCCTCAACGCACACTTCGTGCAACCGATTTGGAAACATCCCTTCGTGGAACTGATGCGCGGCTCGGCGACTTCCGAGGCGACAATCGCCGCTGTTCAGTCCTTTATGGAAGCGATCGGTGTGCTGGCCGTTGTTGTTCGTAAGGAAAGCACCGGGTTCATCTTCAATCGTATCTGGCGAGCCGTCAAGAAGGAGGCGCTGAAGGTCGTGGACCAGGGCATTGCGTCCGTTGAAGATGTGGATCGGACATGGATGATCCAAATGGAAACACCCATGGGACCACTCGGTACGATGGATATCATCGGCCTGGATGTGATACGCGATATTGAGATGGTTTACTACGAAGAGTCCGGTGACCCGGACGACGCACCTCCACAGTTGCTGCTGGAAAAAATTGCTAATGGAGAACTGGGGGAGAAGACTGGCAAAGGATTCTACAGCTATCCGCATCCGACCTGGCAGGAACCGGATTTTCTGAAAAAAACGCCATCATGAACCGCGCTGAAGATAATAACGATGCCAAGTCAGATCCGTGGGCAACGGCTTTCCTTGTCGTGCTGGGGGCTCTGTGGATTCTG
>JABABI010000085.1:28980-29257 GCA_014238335.1 Fuerstiella sp. | reverse complement strand
CAAAGGACTTGGGAAATTCAACAGTCAGAGGTTCTTCGGTTGTGTTGGTTACCAGGACACTTCCGTGTTCCGGCCCCATGGCGATAACTTTCGACTTCAGAGTGCCCTCTTTCATCCCGGAGAACAGCTGAACCTTCTCAGCCGACGGGTCGAATTTAGGTCGAGTGATCGGTCGTGACGTGGAACGTGTTCGTTTCGATGATTCTGCACAGACCTGAGAGGCATGGCTTAACAAAATCACTGCAGCCAGCGCGATCAGAGTGGTGTTTCGAATCCG
>JABABI010000085.1:0-28970 GCA_014238335.1 Fuerstiella sp. | reverse complement strand
TCGAATCCGCATCAGTGGAACTCCTGAATGTGTTGACCGAAAATTAGGCTCAATTCGTGACTGATTGTCTCAGGCCGGTCGCTCAAACGATGATTTTTTTTGTTCTTCCTCCAGTTTATCGCCGATTTCACAGACTTCGCAACAAAAATCCTGGTGGAGATCTCATCCTTCCGGCCAGAAGTTGCCAGCAGGGGGGATGAATCGGACAGGTACGACTCGGCAAACCTTGCGAGATATACATCGGAGACCAGCCGAGATGTCAGGGAGTGACCCAGCGTGAACAATCGTTTCGTTCGGATTTTATGCCCTGTTCGTTGCTGCTCACCCCCATATTGGCCAGTACTCCCGGCCGGATGGACCGTCAAACGGAGGCATTTCGCCCTTCATCCGGTGCGGAAGCGCCTTACCATGCGCACGGGAAGCGGCCTGACCAACTGTCTGGACGGACGGCGGTACAAAGGCCGTCGTCCGCTCCCGGACTGAATTCCGTTCCTCTTTTTACAATTTCGGGGAGGCACCGGTCAGCCCATGCAGTCCCAAAGCCTTCCGACGGCCTCCCAGCGGGGAGAATCTTCATTCCCGCTGTACTGAACTGCTGTGTTGTCGGTCAGGTCTGAAATTGAACGATGGGCACAGGTTGACCGGAAATCCTGCGTGTCCCTATACTTCCGCGTCCATGACCCGGCGGAATGACCTCAACGCTGGATTTCCGAAAACTCTCAACGGAACAGTCCGAACCGATGTTGCCATCAGAATCTCGCAGAGACCAAACCGAATTGGAACGAGTCCTGCGGAGCACAAAGCCCTGGTTCGCCGAAAACGGCACGACTTTGATTTATGCCCTGGCGGCAGTGCTCGCGGTGGCGGCTGTCGTTGTGTTTATGCAGCGGCAAGGAGAAGGTGACGTGAGAGCGTCACAAGAGCTATTGCTGGCAGCAAGTCCCGAAGAATATCGTGACGTCGCCGACGACTTTCCGGAAACCACGATCGGTATCTGGGCGCGACTTCGCCAGGGAGACCGACTGCTGGACAATGCAGTTGGCCATATGTTTACACATCGCGAAGTGGCGATAGAAGAACTGGAACAGGCTGAGGCTGCCTATCAACAGCTTGCTGAGCGATCCGATATCGACTCACAGGTTCGTGAACGCGTCCTGATCGGTTTGGCTCGCGTCGCCGAAACTCGCTGCGACGGTCAGTCGGAATCCACCGAAGCCGCGGTGGCAGCGTGGAACGATGTTCTCAATGCCTTCAGTGAATCAATCGTCAAGAAGCATGCGGAAGAACGTGTCACTCATTTGCAAAGCGAAGAAAGCAAAACGTTCTACGCATGGTTTGCTGACGAGAAGCCTGTTCCGGACGATCCGGGACTCGTCCCGGGGCAGCCTGCGGTCCCCGACATGCCGTCGCTTCATAACCTGACAATCCCAGAGAGCACAAGTTCAACAGGCGGGGAGCCAGCGGCCGCCGCGAGCAGCGATGAAGCTCCCGAAGAGGCGGAAGCGTCATCGGAGAATACGCCTGAAAAGGCAGAAGCGTCGTCGGATCCGACAAAGCCCGACTCTGCCGGCGACGCGGAACCTTCGGCGGACAACACCACGCCACCCGAAGAAAAAACAGAAGTCAAGGCTGACGGCGCGTCTGCGGCGGATCCCACGACTCCGGCCGATGAGAGCGCCGGTGAAGATTTGCCGGAGTCCGACAAACCCGAAGCACCGGCCGAAGAAAACAAGTCTGCCAGTGATGGCGGAGGCAGTGACAAATGACCCACCAGGCGCGCTCCCGCGAGCGTCCGGACAGCAGGGACGATGAGCATCCGTTGGAAGTCGAAATCGACCTTCCGGCCATTTCAGGTGAACAGACAGGACCGGTGCAGCTGACCGTGGAGCCCAGAGCTCACGGCTGGCGACTGGACCATTACCTCAGCCGCCTGTTTGGCAACCACAGTCGCGCGCAGCTGCAAAAGGCGATCGAAGCCGGCCAGGTTCAGCTGAACGGTATGCAGGCCAAGCCTTCGCGGCGTCTGCGTGTCAACGATCGGATTGATGTCCATCTGCAGCCTGCGGATGAGCGCCACTTCGAGCCGGAAGACATTCCGATCGAGGTCTTATTTGAGGACGACTATCTGATCGTAGTGAACAAAGCAGCAAATATGGTGGTTCACCCGGGGCGAGGTACCTATGCCGGTACCCTTGCCGCTGCTTTGCAGTTTCATTTTGACCAGTTAAGCGACGTTGGTGGTCGACACCGTCCGGGCATCGTGCATAGACTCGATCGCGACACTACCGGTGTAATATTGATTGCTAAAGACAATCAGATTCACCAGAAACTCAGCTCTCAGTTTGAACAGCGTCAGGTAAAAAAGGAATACCGGGCGATTGTGCGAGGAATTCCGGAACTCGAGTCCGACTACATCCGAACGCATGTCTGTGTGCACAATCGCGTTCGCGAAAAAATGATGGTTTGTTCACCTGGGGGTAAGTCTCGTGAAGCCGTGACGTTCTACCGGACGGCCGAAATGTTTTCCCGGCACGCACTGATGGAGCTGCATCCGCATACGGGACGAACCCATCAACTGCGTGTGCACATGCAGCACATCGGTACTCCGATTATCGCCGACCGCCAGTACATTGGCGAAAACTGTTTTACACTGGGACAGGTGACGGGTGAGAGGTCAGACACCGAAGTGCTGATCGGTCGACAGGCGCTGCACGCTTTCCGTCTGACAATTTGTCATCCAGTGAGTGGAAAAACAATCACGTTTGAAGCACCATTACCCTTTGACATCCAGCAAACGCTTAATGTGCTGCGAACGCATGCCGCGTGATGCTGTGCGGGGCCCACAATCTTCAGGCGTCGATTTTCAATAAGGATGACCGCTTACCGTGAAGCTTGCCAAAATCCGAATGAGCGACGGCACACCTGCCGTCGCCGCCGTCCATGCTGACACCGTTCAGACTCTCGACCTGACGCAAATTGATGGTTGTCACTCGTTGAGCGACATTCTTCATACGAGTGACCCACCGGGGCTTGCCCGATTTTTGCTGCGGCCCGACACAAAGCCGGTGCCTCAGAGCGACGTGGAGTTTCTGGCACCGATTGATCGGCAGGAAGTCTGGGCGGCCGGTGTGACCTACAAACGCAGCCAGGTGGCTCGCATGGAGGAATCTGAAAGCGGTGCGTCTCATTACGACAAGGTGTACGAGGCGGATCGTCCGGAATTGTTCATGAAGGCCACGCCGTTGCGCGTTTCAGGACCGGACCAGCCTGTGCGAGTTCGTCAGGACAGTTCATGGTCCGTGCCGGAACCGGAATTCACGCTGGCTCTCAACCCTGAGGGCAAAATTGTCGGCTACACCATTGGCAATGATATGTCCGCGCGAGACATTGAGGGTGAAAATCCACTCTACCTGCCCCAGGCCAAAGTCTATCGTCAGTGCGCCGGGCTGGGTCCGTGCGTTTTGCTGGCTGACGAACCACTGAATCTGCAGGCCACCAAGATTGAACTGCTGATTCAACGCGGCGGCGCTGCCGTATTCAGTGGATCCACGAATCTGGGGCAACTGAACCGATCGCTGGAAGACCTGGCTGTCTGGCTGTACCGCGAAAGCGAATTCCCTGATGGAACATTTCTGATGACTGGTACCGGTGTCGTTCCGGACGACGAATTTACTCTGGAAGACGGTGATTCCGTGTCAATTACGATCGCCGGAATCGGCACTTTAACGAATCCGGTCGTGAAAGCTTCAGCTCAAGCCACATAACGTCGGTCCGGCGAATGTTCCTAACAAGAAAAGGTCCCGCTCTTTGCGAAAAAGACCGGGACATTCAGCTTCCCTGACACGATTAACGAGGGCCCAGCACTGACCGGCTCAGGCCACAGCTTCTGCCGGAACCGAGTTCGAAGTTTCGGATTCATCGGTCTCCGTGTCGTTGGCGTTACGACCTGCCGGGATCTTTGACTTCACATCGTATGCCAGGCCCGTCAACTCCAGAGCACGAATGACCCACCACGTCATGTCGATTTCCCACCAGCGATGTCCTGACGGAGCCACGCTCGGGTGGGCGTGGTGGTTATTGTGCCAGCCTTCACCATACGCAAGCATAGCCACCCACCATAGATTTTTTGACTCGTCGCGCGTGTCATAGTTGCGATAGCCCCAAAGGTGTGTTGCCGAATTAACGAACCATGTCGTGTGATAGGCGGCGGTCATGCGAACACACAGCCCCCAAACGACGAATGACGCAGCCATTTGCCACCCTCCCAGGGCCCATCCAGCAGCTATCAGCACCAGGCCCTGAGCCCATAGCCACATGGCAAACGTCTTCTCAAAGAATTGCATCATCGGACGTTCCGTAAGTTCAGGGATATACTTGCGACAGAGTAATTCCTGGTCCGTTGGCTTTCTCTTTACAAACAGCCACAGGATGTGTGACCACCAGGCCCCAATCAGGGGCGAATGAGGATCACCGTCCTGATCGGATTTCTGATGATGCAGACGATGAGTTGCCGCCCATGTCATGGGCGATCCTTCACCGGACAGACTTCCCGACAGCATTACGAAAAACTCAGCCGGAGCACGCAGCTTAAATGCCTTATGAGCAAGGTAGCGGTGATAGCCCAGACAGATTCCGATGCTGCACGTCACCCAATGCATCACCAGGCAGACAGCCAGGGCCTGCCAACTAAAGAACGCTGGCACAAAGGCAGCAAAGCAGCCAATATGAACAAAAAACAGGAATCCTGTGACGACCCAGTCGATGTTGTCACGACGCAATCGGATCCTGGAAAATGCAGCACGGAGTGTCTCCGTATCTGCCTTCCCCTGAACTCGCTTTGCTTCCATCTCAGGAGAAATCGATTTGGGAATCCCCAAAGTTGTTAGAGAACCGCTCATAGATATTTTCTGTCTTTGTTTACGCCCGCGCCGAATTTATGGACGTGACTTTCCACCACGTCTGTTTTGACCATACGGACGTTATCGACTGACCTCAAGCCGGACGTGTCCGGTTGCAGTCAAACGTCTGTCAAAGGATTGTCACAGCGGTAACTCTGTTCTATAGCAGGAGTTCCGGCGGAAGGAACAACGTGCCACGGGAATTCGCGGTTCACCTAAGGGCATCGCTCAGCCACATTCCGGACTCCATACAGTCTGCCAGGATGCTCAGACTAACTGTACAGAGAAGACAAACCGGCGGGAGCAATCTACGACAACACGTGCTTCGATCAGGCTTGTGGCACGCACGAAGGGTAGGCCGAAAAACATCTTTCGAGGACATGAATCAGCGCAAGATACTGTAGACCGCACCGCCGATGGCCGGACACAGTCCCTCTGTGAGGCAGGCTACACAGGAACAGAAACAGCACGCGCCCCATCACGATCGAACGTTATGGCACCGCCATACGACTTGACGCAGGCGTGATATATCGGGTTGGTTCAGAAACGAACTTTTTCATGTTTTCTGCGCTGCTGAGGAGCCACAATTTCTGTCGGAATATGGCTGCGTATTTAAGTTTACCTTCAGTCTTCTGACCGGATTCCGTCAATGTCACCGGACAGACACCGTCAATCCGGGGCCAGTATTTCTTCGGATTCATACGGAAGTTCTGCATTTGTTCGGCGCTGCTAAAATACAGCAGCTTATCGCGGTACTGCAGCGCAAGTTCCGGCATGCCAGAAACCAGACTTCGCGTTTCCTGGACCGCAGAAAGACACAGTCCTTCAAAGGCGGGACTGTCAGGGACGGTTGGAGGCACCAGTGAAATTCCCGGTGCAATTTTTTTCGACTCTGGCGGCGTGACCTGCCGCGACACGGGGAGAGTTGGCGCAGATGGCGATTTCGTGAGGCCAGCAATGTTTTTCGAAGGTGACGAAGTCGAGCGTGAATGGGCGGCAGCAATCTTCTGTAGATTCGGCAACAGCTTCTGCGCTGACTGAAAGCCAGTGGTGCGACTCAGGACGACCATGTCGGGGGAAACGATCAGTACTGCAGGCACGCGAGTGATTTTCAGGTGTTTAGCCAGGTTCTTTCGCTTATCGATGTCAACCAGCACAGGTACGAAATTCTGATTCACATACTGGGCAACCGCAGAACGAGTAAACGTTTCTCGTTCAAATCGCTTGCAGGGACCACACCATTCTGCCGTGAATTTCATGAGCACCAGACGGTTCGCATCATTTGCGGTTCGCAACGCCGATTCGACGTTGGGCGACCAGGAGACTTGGTCGGCGGTAGCTCTGGTGGGGATGACAAATTCCAGCACCACAGCCACGAGAAGCACGGCTCGAAGGAATCGTCCGCAGCGAAGATTTGTTTGTTCGGTCTGTGGATTCGCAGATGCGTGGTTTCTTACGAATGTCACGTTCAGTGTGTTTGAGAAGTGCCGCATAATCTCTGTGTTTGCCTCTCCTGATGAGGTCGCTGAGCATCGACGTGCGGCCTCTTTATTATCAATGATGCCGAAACACGGTCTGTAAAACGCTCTGTAGCATGTATCGGTGACAGATCGGCGACGATGTGTGAAGGGCGTTACGTTTGAAGCGAATTTCGAATTTGTCGGGACAAATGAAACCGCAGGTGGTTGTGCCTGACAATGCACTGTCGCAGGATCAGCCCCCGTGCTGTCAGTACTTGCGGAATTTGCTGCAGGGCCTGTGTCGTTTATGGTTCCTGAGGCCGGTCCGCTCTCAGGCAATCCGAAAACTTAATTCTGACAACGCACGATTCTGATCCGCTCAGTGTGAGTCCACCGGTGCTGAATGATTCCGGGCCTGCCGACACTCAGAATCGAAGGCTGTCGTTCCGGATTCTCGCGGCTTCCGTAGGGTGCAGTTCACGGGATTTCCAGCATTTGCCATGCGGCTCGCCAGACTCCGTATGTTCATGGAATGAGTGTTGCTGAGACGGTGCGGTCAGCGACCCGGCCCTGCTGTCCGAACAGGCCACTTCGTTTGCGCGTTTGCCGGTGATTTTCTAAAGTCGTGCCGCAGACGACCAAGCGTGTTTCCAAGTACCCCAGGTGCGATTTGCGTTGTGGCACCCAGGCGAGTGGAGTCTCCGCGTTGCAGCAGGGACAGTCGTCGTGAAAGAGTGCTCCAGATAAGCTTGCCGGTCCCCCGCGATCAGTAAGCATTTTCCGCATTGTGTTGTCGTGCGTGCGTGCTCCACCAGCAAATATTCTGCTGACGAATGAGGTGTTTACTTTCCGATAGCCTGACTGGCATCGATGTATTCCTGCATTTTTTTTAGGGTTTCAGGGCTAACGTGGTGTTCCAGTCCTTCGGTGTCAATTGTCGCAGTGCGCTCTGAAACTCCCAGCGTGAGTAAAAACGCGTGGACGGTTTTGTGGCGGCGCTGCGAATCACGTGCAATGCGTCGGCCTTTGTCTGTGAGCTCCACAGGAGCGTACGGCTCCGAAGTTACCAAACCGTCTCGCTGAAGTCGGCCGACGGTACGATTTACGGTAACATGACTGACTTCAAACTGTCGCGCCAGATCAACCGCTCGGCATTGCCCGCGCTGGTCGATGATGGCGGCGATAGCCTCAACATAATCCTCAGCCAATTCAGTTGCATGGTCCTGGCGAGTACGTCGGTGCTGATTCTGCTTTCGCTTTGCCGTTGACATATGTTCACTGATTCGTGCAGCGACGTTGAAGCCAGCCCTTCGGGTTGAGAAACCGTGACGCAGGGAACCCAGTTGGCGGCAGGCATTGTTGAGACAACCTAATTGGTTGACAAGCCCCAACGTGCAGAAGATGTGAATGGGACTGAATCCGGCCGTGCGATAAGGAATATACTCGCAGGGGTGCAGACGGCCGATACAATTTTGGTGATCCGATTGCGGAATTCTGTCGTTTGGGGATACTTGTCTCAGCGCAGTCGCTCGGTTTGCAGCCATATCATGGCTGAGGCAGAGAGCAGTTTACTCACACAGCCGTTTCGAGGCACAGTCATAGTATGACAGTCCCTTCGCGGGCACTTGCAGATTCCATACTGTCCAGCGCCTCAGGCGTCAGCAGATTTTAACACGAACGGGAGATATCCAGATGTCAGGTGGTCGTCCAACAGCCGTATTTTATCTTGCGGTGGTCGCGGTAATCGGAGGGTTGGTTTACTTTGCTGGCATGCAGGCCGGCTTCTTTGGAAGCCAACCGGCTCCCGAGCCGCCTGGTGACAATGGAGGTGAACCGACTCTGGATCCGGGCATGTTGAATATCGGGACAAACACGGCGGAAGCCGCTTCTTCCGATGACCTGGTGACGACGGTCAAGGAGTATTCGTTTGTTCCTTCGGAGCGGTTGCCGGCGGTCAAGGGCACGGCGGCGTACAAGCCTCTGGAAGACAATACTGTGCGGTTTGCTTTGAACGTCTGGGCCGGCTGGGCACCGATCATTCATGCAAACGAAGGATTTCAGCCAAAGAAGATCTGGAAGACGCCAGCCGGTAAGGAATTCAAAGTTCATCTGATTCTGGCTGACGACCCGGTGGTCATGCGAGACGCTTATGCCGCCGGCGACTACCACATCGGCTGGGCAACGGTAGACATGTTGCCGTTGTTCATGGAAGGATTTGTTGATAAGTCCGGTACACCGCGGGACAGCCGCATCATGCCGCGAATCTTCCAGCAGGTGGACTGGTCCAATGGGGGCGACGGCATTGTTGTACGAGACGAAATCAAGACCGTTACCGACCTGAAGGGCAAGACGGTTGTGCTGGCGAAGAACTCACCGTCTGAGTACTTCGCGCTCAGCATGCTGGTCGCCGGAGGGCTGCAACCAGGCGACGTCACCTTCCGTTATACGAACGACGCCTTC
Organism: Fuerstiella sp.; assembly: GCA_014238335.1. Taxonomy (GTDB): domain Bacteria; phylum Planctomycetota; class Planctomycetia; order Planctomycetales; family Planctomycetaceae; genus Fuerstiella. The sequence continues at coordinate 20,152 of JABABI010000085.1, read as the reverse complement.
GAAGCCGCTGCCGCCTTTAATGCGAATAAAGAGATTGCTGCCTGCGTTTCCTGGGCACCGGACATCTACACACTCTCCGAACAGGACGGCAATCGCATGCTGGTCAACACGTTGACCGCCAACAAACTGATCGCGGATGTGTGGTACGCACGGGCTGACTTCGCCAGCGAAAACCCGGATCTGATTGAAGGAATTGTGCGAGGGATCTTTGACGCTGTGCAGGCACTCACAAACCAGGGCGAGCAGCAGAAAGTGTCGGAATGGATGGCGCAGGGCTACGCGATACCCAAGGACGAGTGTCTGGGCATGCTGGCGGACGCCCACTCAACCAACTTTGCCGAGAACCGTGACTTTTTTCTGAATCAGAACAACCCGGCTCGCTTTGAATCTGTCTGGAATCAGGCCTATTACATTTATCGGCGAATTCGTTCGGTCACGCACCAGCCCGTTCCGTTCGACAAAGTCGTCGATTTCAGCATTCTGCAGAAGCTTGGACAGGAAGAAGAGTACGCGTCACAGAAGAATGAATATCGAGTACAATTTGCGCCCAAAAGTACGGGCGAGATCAGGGCGGAGTCGGCCGAGGTGCTGACCAACACTGTCATTATTCACTTTCCGCCGAATCGACACGACCTGGACCACAAGGTGACACGAACCCAGGCGGACGGCACTTCGGTTGAAGAACTCTATGACCCCAACGTTGATTTCGTACTGGAGGAGATTTCCAAGCTGGTGGGGCAGTTCGGGGCTGCTCGAGTTGTGATTGAAGGCCACACGGACGCCTCTATGCAATCCCTGCTGCCGGACGACAGCCTTGTGAAGGAACTGTCAGGAAATCGGGCCAAAGCGGTCAAAGAAGCACTTGTGCAGAAGTTTCAGTTGGACCCCAATCAATTCAATGCCACGGGTGCCGGCTGGGAACATCCCGCCGACCCCAATGACCCTGGAAACCACGCAAAGAACCGTCGGGTCGAAATTCACGTATTTTCGGCGGAAGTGGAGTAAGTCACAAAAAGGCGATCAACACTGTTGCTGTAGGCCGATTTGGCGAAAAATTGACTTTGCCTGGCTGTTACAAAGCCTTCCCGGCGTATGGATGGAAGTGGACTGCCGATGGGGCAAATTGATTCGCCGCAGCACGATTCGGTGTCATTGTGAAGGATCCGGAGTTTTCTCTTGGCTCGTGAACCTGCTTACACGGACAAACAACTCGCAGAACTCGGGTTGTCCCGAGAGCGACTGGCACAGCACATTGCTATCATTATGGATGGCAATGGCCGCTGGGCACAGCACCGCGGATTGCCCAGAATTGAAGGGCATCGCCGTGGTGTGCACTCGGTCCGAGCCGTCGTTGAAGAATGCTCGCGACTCGGACTGCAGCAGTTGACACTGTATTGCTTCTCAAGCGAAAATTGGAAGAGACCGAAGCTGGAGCTGAGCCTGTTGATGAAGCTGCTGCGGCACTATCTAGTTGAAGAACGGCGCTTGATCTGTGAACAGGGATTGCAGTTCCGAGTCATCGGGAAGACAGAAGAATTGGATCCTGCCATTCAGCGGGAGATAAAGCTCACGGAAGATGCGGCCAGAGGAAACGACGGCATGATGCTTTGTCTGGCAGTCAACTACGGGGCTCGGATGGAAATCACAGAAGCCGTTCAGCAGATTGCCCGCAAGGTCCAGCAGGGCAGCCTTTCTGCTGACGCGATTACGGAAAAAACTGTTGTCAGCCATTTGATGACGTCAGGCATGTCTGATCCGGATTTGCTGATTCGCACAGCCGGAGAGATGCGACTCAGCAATTATTTACTGTGGCAGATCAGCTATTCCGAACTCTGGATCACCGACTGTTGCTGGCCGGATTTTCGTGGATCGAATTTGCATACGGCATTGAAAGAATTCGCCGCCCGAGACCGTCGCTTCGGAGGCCTTCAGAAGACGACAGAAGGTCCATCCTCAGCCAGTGCTTAAACGCAGTCGGAAATAGGTGGTTGTGGGACGCATGGCAAACTGACACTCCTGAACGGGTAGATGTGCGTCGCTGCGGCAAGTCGGCGTAAAACGCTGTAGGACAGTCCTGTAAATGGAAACCTGGTTATGCTTGGATGGAGATTGGGAATTTCAGCAGTCCTGGTGCCCTGTCTGCTGCTGCTGTTCTGGTGGGATTCAACACTGGGCGCAGGAGCTCCGGTGTTGCTGGTCTTTTGCCTGTTGCTCTCGATTCGCAGTACGTTTGAAATGACTCAGCTACTGAAGACTCGCGCGATGAATCCGAGCTTCGAACTGACCGCGCTGTGTAATGTGCTGATCATTTTTGCCGCGTGGGCACATTCACGGATGATTATTAGGGTTGCTCCAGAGCAGGCGCTGCTGCTTTCCCTGGGCTGGGTTGCTGTTGCAGTCGTTGGTGGTTTCGTGTTGCTCCTGTTGTTTGAAGCAGTCAGGTTTCGGAAACCGGGAAGGTCGATGGAATCACTTGGCGCGAATTTGATTACGCTGCTTTACGCCGGTGGCTTGCTGGCTTTGATCGCTCAGTTTCGCTGGTTCCCGAATGAATCGATCGGATATTTTGCGATTGGATCTGTGATTATCGCTGTCAAGAGTGGCGACATCATGGCCTACACGTTCGGAAGATTGTGGGGCCGGCGAAAAATGATTCCGCGTCTCAGTCCCGGCAAAACATGGGTAGGCGGTTTCGGTGCCATTGTCGGCAGCTGCCTGGGTGGCTGGCTGTGGCTGACACTCGGTGGACGATTGTTCGAAGCTGGTCCCACAGCATCCAGCCTGGAGTGCGTGCTGGCGTACAGTGTGACGATGGGAGTTGTTGGTTTGATCGGAGATCTTTGTGAATCGCTCATGAAACGCGACGCCGAGAAGAAAGATTCGGCGACGTTGTTGCCAGGTTTCGGAGGACTGCTCGATTTGCTCGACAGTCCTCTGTTTGCGGCACCATTTGCACTCGCATGGTGGATGCTGTGGCCACCGGCCGGATAGACTTCAGGTACCAGGCAGGCGGTGCTCGTGAGAGTGCCGCTCTGACCGGCAACCAAACTAAGCACGTGCTTAAGGCGATGAAAATGCTAAGGATGTCATATCCCATGGGAATGGTCTGGGGTCTGTTGGCCATGCAGGCAAATGCGCAGCAACCGCCGACGCCGCCGGAGATTGGTGATGTGGCGCCGGAATGGCACGACCTTGTCGGGACTGACGACAAGAAGCATTCTCTGACGGATCTTGCAGACGCCACAGCCATCGTTGTCGTATTCACGTCCAACAGTTGTCCGTATTCCGTTGACTACGAAGACCGTCTGATCGCTCTGCAGAAGAAATACGCGGACTCAGCGGCCGGTATCAAACTGGTGGCCATCAATTCCAATTCTTTTTCCGGGGATAAACTCGACAAAATGAAAGAACGTGCTGCGATGAAGCACTTCGAGTTCCCGTACATTCGAGATGATTCCCAGACGGTCGCGCGAGCCTATGGGGCCATCTACACGCCCGAATTCTACGTCCTGGATAAAGAACGAAAACTCATCTACCGAGGTGCGATGGACGACAGCACGGATGCCCGCAAAGTGAAGGTTTCGTACATTGATCTGGCCGTCAAAGCAGCCATTGTCGGGAAACTGCCTGATGTCACCAGGACGGGCGCACGAGGTTGCACGATTCGATTTAGTCGCCGGCGCCGATAGAGCGGCGTGGACGCCTGACCGCTGCTATGCCCCCGACTCCGCTTTCCCCAGCTGCGCTTTCATCTCAGCCGTTGCTTCGGACGCCCCATGACGTACACGGTCCAGTTCACGAATGGTTTCGACCATTTGATCAAACGCAGCGGGCGCTTCGTTTCGAGTGTCACCCTGTGCTGCAGCAAGCTGAAGAACGTGCAGTTGATGGTGCAGTGCCTCACCCAGAAGCGGGACGAATGGTTTTGTGAAATGGCGGGCCGTTTTTGTCAGATCGCGGAGCGAGTCGCGTTCCTCGTTTCGTTGTACAGAAGTCAGCTTCCGTTTTTCTGTTCGTATCTGGCGATTGGCAAGTTCCTCTTCATCTACCAACCGGCCCAACGGAGCCTCATTCAGACGGCGTCCTTCCTTGAGTTCTTTCGCCCGAGCAAGAACCGCGGCGAGCTTTGCGGACTTCGGACAGTTCTTGAGACCTTCTTCCAGGCATTTCACGGCCTGAGACAAGCTCTTCATGTCGACGTACATGTTCCCCAGATTGGTGTACGGTTCCGGCATGTCAGGAGCGAGCTTGATCGCTTCACGATACGACGCAATGGCCATGGAGTTCATCTTCAGGGACTTCTGCGCAATTCCCAAATTGTAGTGGGCAGACGCGTTCTTTCTGTCTTTCTTTAACGCTTTGCTCAGCGTTTTGGCGGCGCCCTGGTGATCTTCCAGGAGGTTTTGAACGGCGCCCAGATTAACCCAGCCGGCAGCATAGTTGGGAGCCAGTCGTGTCAAATCCTGAAAGGCCGACAATGCGGCATCGTAATGTTTTGACCTAAAATGACACACGCCCAGCAATTCCTGCGCATCCTGGTCGTCCGGGTGCTCCTCCAGATGGGCAATTAAGACAACAATTGCGTTGGCAGTTTTCTTCTTGTGCAGCAGTCGGCGCACCTGACCCACGATGACTGAAACTTTTTTTTCTTCCGCCATGTATCTGCTCCACCATTCTCAGGGTTTTAGCCCCTGTCTCTTGCTGCCAGATTTGCCGTCGCGGGTCGGTCAGCGGCGAGTCCTGCGAGATTCACTTCGCCGGTATACCACCGCATGCACGTGCAGGACTGTGTTAGTGGTTCCACTTTAGTCGTCGGTGGCATTTGAGTCGAATGATTAAAGAGAACCCCTAGTGTCCACGACGAAACTGCCTATCTTAACGCAGGTGGGACTCAGGTAAAGTTTGCGTTGGCAAAACGCCGGGTTCAAGCATCATTTTCCCTTCTGCCGAAACTTCAGTTGGCGTGCTGGTCGAGATGGCCGCAGCATTGGAAACTACCCGCTGACGAAGAAGGCGCAGGTTCTGCATGTATTCAATTCGGCAAAGAATTGTCGCCGTTTTTCTCATTCTACCGTGTGCATGCATTTCGTCGTCTGCAGTCCGAGGTGACGACCCGCGTGTGACTCCGCTGGTGCGGGCCGTGCGGCACTGCATGGAATCTGTCGTGAATATCCACACGGAGAAGGCGGCACCGACAGACAAAGAGTCGCGATTCTTTACACAGAAGTCACGGCGTATCAGTGGAATGGGCACCGGTATTGTGGTCGATGAACGTGGCTACATAGTGACCAACTATCACGTGATCCACGGCGTGGAACAGATAACCGTAACGCTTAAGAATGGTGAAACACTGGTCGGTCGAAAAGTCTCGTTTGATCGCAAACACGACATGGCCATTATTCAGGTCGATGCGTCGGAACCGTTGACTGTGATGCCGCTTGGCACCTCCAGCGATGTCATGCTGGCGGAGCAGGTCTTTGCCGTTGGTAACGCATTTGGATATGAACACACTGTTACATCGGGGATCGTCAGTGCCATTGGCCGTGACGTCGAGGTCGACGAAACTCAGTCTTATGAGAACCTCATTCAGACTGATGCCAGTATTAACCCTGGCAACAGTGGCGGTCCGTTGCTGAATGTTAACGGACAGGTCATCGGTATCAATGTCGCAATTCGTGCGGGCGCGCAACGTATTGGATTTGCGCTGCCAATTGATGACGCGCGGCGAACGATTGGTCGACTGCTCAGCACGGAACGTCTCAGAGGTGTATCTCACGGAGTATTTGCAACCGACGTGAAGACACCGACTGAACAGAAACTGGTCGTGGATGAAGTCATGGCCGGCAGCGCAGCTGCGATCTGTGGACTACAAAACGGGGACGTACTGACGGAAGTTCGGGGCATACGGATTCAGGACACCGCTGACTGGGAACGCGGGCTGCTTGATGTCCCTGTGGGAACTGTCCTGGATGTTTCAATTCTCCGCAACGGACAGAAAACGACGCTGCCATTTACCGTTGGAGTCGGCAAGAATGTTCCGAATGCCGTCGTAGCGGGAGATACATCTGGATCGTCCGTGCAGACCGTGCAGACCGTGGCCGACGCAAAAGCAGCCGAACCAGTATCACACAGTTCGAACATTCGAAACAGGGTCTCGTCGCTGCTTGGGCTGCGGCTCGGTTTGCTCAACGCGCACGACCGCACGGTCATTGGTCGGCGGTACAAAGGTGGCATGCGGGTGACCGCCGCTGACTCCGGTGGTCTTGCCGCTCGTCACGGAATTCGCCGAGGAGACATTCTGCTCGGTCTGGACGGATATGAAACGCTGGACGACCGTAACCTTCAGTTCATTCTGCTGGATTCGCGAATCAAGAAGCTCAAGACTCTTTCCTTTCAGATTTTTCGCCAGCACCATGGTGCACTGGCGGGGAGTATAGATCTGACGAACGCGTCGCAGTAACCCGTGGCTTCGATCTCTGAAATCCGCAACCCGTCTCACAGGTGCATCGAATGTCGGACTGGGAATCACGTGTCGGCGAATGGCTCGGGCAGGCATGCGTCGCAGAAGTCAGCGCCGACAAACCCGGGAACGTCACGCCCGCTCATGGTTTCGACAATGTCGCGTACCAACAGTTTCTGCAGTCCGCTTCTATCGTCGCTCCTATTATGGCCACGGCCGGTACCAGTGGCGTGGGCAGAACGATCTATAAGGCTGTGGCTGCCACTCGAGCGGCGGTTGAGCACAATACAAATCTGGGAATTGTACTGCTGCTGACGCCACTGGCGGCAGTGCCCGAAAACATACCAGTTTCGTCTGGCGTTGAGACCGTGCTGTCGGCACTCACCATCGAAGACGCTGAGTATGCGTACGAGGCGATTCGGGCGGCGCGCCCGGGCGGTCTGGGTTCGGCAGACGAGGAAGATGTGAAGGAAACTCCGCGGCGGGATCTGCGTTCGTGCATGCGTCTGGCGGCGAAGCGAGACATGGTGGCAGCTCAGTACGCCAATGGATTCTCGGACGTTCTGAATGTGTGCCTGCCGCTGTTGCTGAATAGAGATGAGTCCACTGTGCAGGGCGACCATCGAATCGGCTGGGTGGCTACTCACCTGCTGGCTCGTTATGGTGACTCTTTGATTCGCCGCAAATGTGGTGACCAAATTGAAATGACGGTAAGGGCGATGGCCGCAGCAGTGCTCGCGGCCGGATGGCCGAATCGGACCGGCGGTGACGCTGCGTATCACAGGCTGGACCGTTTCCTACGAGCCGACGGGAATCGGCGAAATCCCGGGACGACGGCCGACCTCGTTGCTGCGACAATATTCGTCGCACTGCGAAACGGTGACGGGCTGATTGATGCACTGGGCAATTTCAGTTTTTGCAGCAAAGAGCCATGAACGAATCCTTCGAAGCAAGAGTCACCAAAGATTCCCTGGTGTTCAGTGCCGCACATTTCATTACATTCAACGGTAACGTCTGTGAAAAACTGCATGGACATAACTGGCGACTGGATGTGACCGTTGCCGGCGAGCTGGATGAAAACTTCTATGTGTTCGACTTCATTGCTCTTTGCGATGCCTGCGTGCAGGTAGTCGGCGAACTGGACCATCAGGTGCTGCTGCCGGAGCGGCATCAGAGTATCGACGTGTCGACATCGGGTGATGGCAAAGAGGTGACGGCGCGGTTCGAAGATCGGCGTTGGGTATTTCCTGTGGGAGATTGCTGCATCCTGCCAGTTGAAAACACGACGGCAGAGTTGATTGCCCGCTGGGTTGGTCACCGTTTGATCGCCGACTGCGACATGCAGTCACGCACCGGACTGGATGAACTGCGTGTGAGCGTGGAAGAGAACTTCGGCCAGTGGGCTACGGTGCGACTGGCACTCGGAACTGAATAGCCGATGCTCCGGCGATTTTTGTGACTCAGCCGCTGCCTCTGTACGCCAATGACACAAAGGCCAGGGCGCGACATGGGTGCGTATTGATCCTGGGTGAAGCTTCGGGAAGATACGCTCCCAGGCAGGAGTCCTGGGAACGAGTGGCGTCTGTTCAACGATAAGCGTCTGTTACGAGGTGTAACCGGGTCGTTGTGGTCGAGTCTTCAGTGCGTTGGCCTGATCGTCTCCGGCGAATTCCTGAGTTTCCGGATTCCAGTTCAGCTCTCGCCCCAGCATCAGAGTAATGTTGCACATGTGACAGGAAGTCATCGTGCGGTGATGTGTAAACACGTCCGACACCGGATTCTTGCGGCTTTCCACACAATCAAAAAAGTTCTGCATGTGTCCGGTAGGTTCACCGCCATACAGTTCCACAATCCTGTCGTCGATCCTCTTCATGTCAGCTTCCGTCAGCTCTTCGACGGGCTTGCCCGTCAATTTGCCACGGTTCACGAAGAAGCGACCTTTGGAGCCTTCGAACAGAATACCGTTCGGAAACTCGGTCTTTCCGTCCTCGGAGACATACTTGTCGTGAACCGTCATCACCAGCCCGTCCGCATATTCCAGCTTCAGATTGAACTTCATGGCAGAGTTGAATGCGTTTGGCAGGTGCAGTTCACCCGCAAACCATTTCACGAAATCGAAGTTTTCCGGCACGCACGGCGGAAACTGTCCGGTGCCACTGATCTTAACCGGCCCGGTATCCTGTTTGCCCAGCGCCCACGTGGCGATATCGATGTGATGAGCCCCCCAATCAGTCATCTTGCCCCCGGAATATTCTGCAAACCAGCGGAACATTCGGCGACGTTCTTCCATGTACAGGGCCTCAGGAGCCGGCCCCAGCCACATGTCCCAGTCCAGGTCTTTGGGTGCCATCGTGGCTTCGAAGGGACCTCCTTTGGCTACGCCGCCGATTGCCACGTGAGCTGTGACATTGTCACCGATAACGCCTTCATGAACCATCGCCACGGCCTGCAGAAACTTGCGGTCGTTTTCTGATCGCTGCTGCGTGCCGACCTGGAAAACCCTGCCGGTTTCCGAGACCACTTTGCCGATTTGAATCCCTTCATCGATTGTCAGTGTGAGGGGTTTTTCACAATAGACATCGGCACCCGAACGCAGAGCAGCGATGGCAATTGGCACATGCCAGTGGTCCGGAGTTCCGATCGTCACAATGTTAGGCTTAACCTTGTCCAGCATCTCTCGATAGTCGGTAAACATCTGCAATTGACTGTCGAACTTCCCATTGAACTCGCTGTTGTGCCGAGTATCAACATCGCAGACAGCCACTGTTTGTCCGAGTCTGGACGCCTGCATCGCAATTGAACCACCGCGGCTGTAGCGGCCGCGACTGCCACCGACGCCAACTGAAGCAACCGTCTTCCGGTCATTGGCATCCTGCCCGCCGTGAGCCCGTCGATTCCAGTACAACGGTACACCCATGGCGGCTGCGCCGGCCGTACTTGTCTTTAGAAAATTTCGGCGGGTATTCGAATTGTTGGCGGGCATTTTGACTCCGGAAAGTCTGCTGGGGAGAAACTGCATGGGATTGAACGTGGTAGTACAGCGAATGACTGCTCTGGATTCAACCGCCAGCTGACTGAACGACCGCAGACGTCAAGAAATGCTTGAATCTTTGTATCCCGGTGTCTGACTTAAAACGGACAATACTACGGGATGGGCGACACTTCCGTCGGAACTCGAAATCAGTCTGGCAGATGTTCGACCCAATGCTGTTCCTGTGAACGAGTCTATCGCAACCTCCGGATCTGCGTTGCGATGGCTCGCTGGCAAAGATCGGCCAACGACATTCCAGCCGCCGCAGCAGACTTCGGAACAAGACTATGAGTCGTCATTCCTGGCACGGTGTTGATTTCCAGCAGCCATGGCTGTCCCTGCTCGTCCACTCGGAAATCAACTCGGGCGATGCCAGTGACATCGCAAATGCTGCACGCTGTTACGGCAATCTGCGACAGTGAACTCGGGAGATCATGAGGAGAAACGTAATATTCTGTGCGGTCGTCAGCATACTTGGACTGGTAGTCATACCACTGCACGGCCGGTTGAATCTCAATCGCAGGCAGCGCTGTTCCATCGACCACAGGAACGGTCACTTCTCGCCCGCCAATGAACCGTTCTACCAGGCACTCAACGTTGAATTGAAAGGCCAGCTCCAGGGCGGCTTCCACGGCATTGGTCCGGTCCACGATGGAAATGCCAATGCTGGACCCCTGGCGAGGCGGCTTTGTCACAATCGGTCCACCGAACTCGGCGACCGCGGCGATATTTCGATGCATCGTGTGGCGGCTGTCGACGACAATCCCGTCGGGAACGACGATGTTGGACCGGCGGAGCAGCCGATTGGTACGGAGCTTGTCGAAAGTCAGCTCAGAGGCTTTCGGGGAACTGCCGACATAGGCAATTCCGGCCTCGAGCAGCTGACGTTGCAGCACTCCGTCTTCGCCACCAGTGCCGTGGACCATGGGCACGGCCATGTCCCATTGTTCCGACGAAAGTGAATCAACGTCTGTCTCACGCGGATCGATCACATCGACGTGACCGTCGGCATCGCGCAGGGCGTCGGCCACGCAGCGGCCACTTTCGAGACTGACGTCGCGTTCGGCAGACGTTCCACCGGCCAATACGAGAATATTAAGCAATCGGAATCCCGTGTTTGAATTTTTTCGGAAGTCTTCGTGTTTTCGACAGAGGAGAACGTGATGAGTTCACTAACTGATCGTCGACGGACTAACATAAACCGTCAAGGGTGAATCGATCAATGCGTCTTAACATTTCAGCCCTGAAGGTCTCGGTTCACGTTCCGTCAGTATTTGGTGTATCTCATGATCCTCGGCCTTGGAACGGACATTGTTGAGATCGAGCGCATTCGCGCGATGATCGAACGTCACGGCGAAATATTTCTGAAACGCTGTTTCACGGCGGACGAAATTGCGTACGCCGACAAACACCGTGATGCGGCCCTGCGATTCGCCGGCAGATGGGCGGCAAAAGAAGCTGTCGTTAAGGTCCTGGGAACGGGCTTCGTGAAGGGCATTACCTTTCACGACATCGAAGTCCGGTCCCTGGACAGCGGACAACCATGTATTCAGCTGTCCGGCGGTGCTCAGGAAATTGCTGCAGGTCTGGGGATCAGCAGTGTCCTGATCACAATTTCACACGCCAATCTATACGCCACCGCCACCGCGGTCGGAATGTAGCAGGCATCTCCAGGGCCCTGCAAAGCGGAGGATGCGACGGAGTTTGTTCGTCGCAACTTCGATTCGCTGCGGACCTGCAGTCGGGGACAACCAATATCTGTATACGAAGCAGAGCTTCGAAGATTCAAGTGCCCCAGTGCATCGCTTTAGCGAAAGCACATCAGTTGGCCGTTTTCCAGAGTCACAAACACGTGACCAGCAGCGTCAACGGCGGTTCCGCCCTTGACGGCATCCGAGGGCAGATCTTTCATCCACAGATCTGTTCCGTCGGCAATGTTGATCGCGACCAGGAACGGTTTATCAGGTGTCTGGTCTGAGTGTCCTGTCGCCAGCAGACGATCTTTCGTGACGACAAAACTGGTGAAACGGCGATTCAGACTGTCACGCCAAACATGTTTGGGAGCGGCATTGCCTTTGCCTCGGCGACGAAGGAATTCTCGCGCCGCGTCTTTGGTCACTCCCTGAGTCCCCTCCGGCAATGGAGTTTCAAGGCCCAGATTGCCAAACATGCTGCCTTCGTAGCTGGCGTCGTGGCACAGAGTGTTGCCGTCGCCACATTTGTGTTCCAGCGACACGTATTTTCCGTAGGTCGGATACCAGGGATAAAATGCCGTCCGGTACTGTGACGTCACCTGGTGAGTCGCTTCATTCCTGCACTCGAGTGTGGACAGATCATAGCGAGCCGTTTCGTAAACGCCTCCTCCCAGAAACCGCAGCTCGTTGTCCACGATCATCAGGTTGCCCTGCATGCTGATGCCGCTGTTGACAGCCTGGGACAGTACACCGGATCCATCGTTGCGAACCTTCAGCTTTCCCGTGACAGCGTCCAGCGCCGTGATGTACGTGCCATCGTAATGAGTGATCCCGGCGGCTGCATAGACCGTGCCGTCACGAACCACGACTCCTCCGGCGACTGGCCAGCGCGAGACGAGTTTTCCAAAGACGGGTATCCGTCGGTCCTGTGGAGCAACACGGTATGTCCACAACGGTCGCCCGGTCACGGCTTCGAAAGCATAAACACGTCCGTCCGCCGAACCAACAAAGACTCGGTCCCTGGCAACCGACGGTGGATAGTACACCGGGCCGTTCGTGTAAGCTTTCCATTTTTCCCGACCGCCGTCGTCAAATGCCCGCACAACGCCCGTACGGTCGGCCACAAAGACCAGCCCGCCAGCCGCCACGGGTGCTGTGGGAAGCTCGTCTTTGACGACGTTCGCTGTCCATGAGTGGCTGACGGACGCCGGCAATTCCACGGCTGTCTCATCTGATCGGTCGTTACCTCCGCGATACGCCAACCAGTCATTGGCAGTCACCGCAAGCCGCGTCGACACTCGGATATCCGAATGAACCACCAGAGACTGAGCTTCAACGGCCGCGTTATCGGATCGTTTTATCACTTCTTCACCGACAGGCCTCAAACCAATGTTGCCGTACAGGGACAGCTGGCAGCCGCACATCCACGGTCCCCAGTAAAGATGACCATTCGATACAAGCACACCGTCTTGACATGGCGGTCGCATGGGAGCGATGTGTTCTGCCCGATTTTCATCGGTCATCAGTCGCACAGTGCCCCCGGTCGCACGAAAGAAGACGCTGTCCACACAGCCCGTGGCGCGAGTACAGGCTCGCCGCGCGGGGAAACTGGCGATGGTTGTGCCGGTGTCGTAATCCAGCTGCATGCCGCTCGTTTTCTGAGGGCCCGCTGCATAGACGGCGTCTTTTCGCAGTACCAGCTGCAGGTTCCCGATATCGTTGGTCCATTGCAGTGAACCATCATCGGCCGATGCCACGACCGTTTTTTTGCGTTGTGGCCCGGCGAAGAACACGTGTCGATCCGTACACTTGATGTAACAGGTGGTCGCATACCCCGTGATATAATGCTGTGCTTTCTCATTGGGCCCGATCGCCTCCAGCAGATCCGTATCTGAGTTTTTCCATAATAGCTTGCCGTTTTCTGCGTCAATGCAGGCGAGAAAAGTTTCAGCACAGAAACAATAGATCTTTCCGTTTTTCATGCAGATCGCACGAGCATCCATAAACTCTTCATCACGGTAATGCCATAGGATGTCGCCGTTGTTTCGATCGATCGCAACGAGGGTTCGTCCATGTCCAAACGCGGTGCGCGGATCCGAATAGTCGTGTCCTTTCCACATGCCCCACGGCCAGTGGCCCAGCCCTGGGCGATCCGACCGCATGGTTTCAACTTTGACCTCCAAATTTCCGACGAGTGCAAACAGGACATCGTCCTGCAACGCCATCCACTTCCAGACCGGGCCATCACTGATTTCTTCGGGGATTTTGATCTCACGACGAATCTTCCCAGTCACGGCGTCGATCACCTTGCAGGATTCATGGTCGCCCATGTACAGAGCATCACTGGCACCAGCCATCGTGTTTCGGTGAATAAGAAAACCTTCCGTCAGAGGGCGACGCCACTGGATCGTGCCGTTGTAGGCGTTAATACACAGCAGAGTATTGAGCATCTCGTTCTGGTTGGCTTTGTGAGCGATGTGCCCCATGGCCTTGTAGATTCGGCCGCCGGCAACAACGCTCTGTTCCGGCATCGGACTGAATTTGGGTTCTGCGATAAACTGGGTGTGGAAATCTCCGCGCACCAGTTGATCCTGGGATTGCGGATTGTTGTCAGGCCCGTGATACGGATGACTCCAGTCGTCCGCACCCTCTGGCACAGGCTTGCTCAGACGCCGATCCTCGATCAGAGCCGTCGCATTGGGATTCATAACGCGGCGTATTTCGGCATCCGACGTCTGTCCGGCGACCGATGCATCCACAATCACGGCATCAGCGACGTTATGCGACAGGTGAATCACATGCAGATCGCCGGTATCCGCAAACACACGGTGGCCCAGTACACCAGCTGCCTCTGCGACGGCCTGCACCTGACGGGTTTCCGCAGCGTCCGCTGACTGAAAGTAGATTGTCAGATCACTCTTTTCCACCAGTCTTGTGACAAAGGTGGCGTCGCCGGACGGCAGTCCCAGCATGGCCACCACGCCGCGATTGCCTTTAACTGCCGATAGGACTTCGTCCACGGTCCGATCAACTGCCAGCAGCGGCGCCGTCACGATGCCAAAGACTAAGCAAAACGACAATCGCCGAAACTGTGACATCGTAGAGCATCTCGCAGTTGGAGGAACGTGGTCGAGGCGTAAACGGAAACCGAAATCAGTGGCTGACAGCAGCACGCGGTGTCGAAAATGTGATGTGTACCGCAGCAGACACGCCGCTGCGATTATGAGCCGCCCTGTTCAGATTATCAATCCGACCGGGCAATTCGAGAGCCTCAGGCAGCCTGCGGCAAAAAACGCGATGGCATCGCAGCCGAAACCCGGCGAGACAGTGGCGAACAATTGTAAAGCTGGAGAGTGTGGCCGGCGTTGGAGCGGGGAACGAGTGAAACGACGCGGCTTCCTTCGCAAGCTCAGTCCAGTCCTGGCCACGCACAAGTCCGAAAGCACAATCCGTTACTGCAGCCGCCACACGACCTTGTTCGCGCTGTTCCTGTACAAATGGGCGTTCCCTCGTGATAATCTTCCCATTCCCAATCCTCCAAAACAATCTGTTTAATTCCTGATGCCCACCTCGACCCTCACCGCTCGTTCACTCTGTGCCGGCGCATGTTGGCTCACGCTCTGCACAATCGCTCTGGCCGAAGACTGGCCATGGTTCCTCGGTCCGCGACACGACGGCATTTCCGGTGAAACGGCAATTCAACTGAACTGGCCGGATGCTGGCCCCAATGTTCTGTGGAAACAACCCATAGGTACAGGCTATAGCGCTCCTTCGGTGCTGGGTGACCGGTTAGTCGTCCATCATCGACAGGACGACAAAGAGAGCGTGTCATGTCGGTCCGTTAGTGATGGCAACGTGCTCTGGGAGCACAGCTACAAGAGCACATTCTCAGATCCTTATGGTTACAACAACGGGCCCCGCTGTTCGCCAATTTTGACTGCAGAGCAATGTTACACTCTCGGCGCCGAAGGCCTGCTGTGCTGCACGCGAATGAAGGACGGTGCAGTTATCTGGCAGCATGATCTTCAGGAAGAGTTTCAACTGCCCGACTGGTTTTTCGGCGTGGGCTGTTCACCCATACTGGATGGCGATCGCCTGATCGTGCTGGTCGGCGGACAGCCGAATGCCGGCGTGGTCGCCTTCAATACAAAGGACGGCAGGAAACTGTGGCAGGCCGTCGGACGCGACACCTGGGACGGTGTCATTGATGCTCACACCGAAGAACCCTACGAATGGACGGGTGAGGAAAAAATTGTCAGCTACTCGTCGCCGCTGATTGCTGAAATCCACGGCAAGCGACATTTGCTGTGTCTGATGCGTCAGGGACTGGTATCGCTGAATCCGGAGACGGGCGCAGAGAACTTCAAGTACTGGTTCCGTCCAAAGATCAACGATTCGGTCAATGCGGCTCGCCCGGTGGTGATCGGTGATCGGATCTTTCTGTCGGCCGCCTATCGACAGGGGGCCGCCATGCTGCAGGTGAATGCTGACGGCAAGTCGTACAGTCAGCTCTGGAGAAACGAACAGAACATGCTCGCTCACTGGTCCACGCCCATCTACGTCGACGGATTCATCTACGGCTTCAGCGGTCGGCACGAAAACGAAGGCGAACTGCGTTGCATTGATGCAAAGACGGGGGATGTTATCTGGAAAACCACGGGATTCACCGGCAACGTCCGTGAACTCAGTAGAGATCGCGAGACCGGAAAAATTTTAAACACCGTCACTGGAAAACCGGTTCCGTTCCCCTACTACGGACGAGGCTCGCTGATCAGGGTGGCCGATAAATTCGTTGTTCTGGGAGAACGTGGCACACTGGCGGTTGTGCATGTTAACAATCAGGAATTCATAGAAGAGTGCCGGATCTCCTTTGACGAGATTCAATATCCCGTTTGGGCCGCACCGGTCCTTTCCAACGGTCGGCTTTATCTGAGAAGTGAAAACTGGCTGATCTGCCTGGATGTGAAGAAACCTTAGAACACCGGTCTTGTTGCGATTTTACCCATCGATCGGGAGCCGCCGGAAAGGCCGCTCCCGCAATTTTTCTGGAGACACAATGACAACGATTCGAATCTGGCAGTCACTTTTTGCATTAACGCTGCTTCTCAATGCCGGACAGAGTCCGGCTGACGAAGAATGGCAAACACTCTTCGATGGCAAAACGCTTGAAAACTGGGACGGCGACCCGGAACGTTGGAGCGTTGAAGACGGAGCCATCACCGGAAAGACAACTGCCGAAAACAAGCTAAACTCCAACAGCTTCCTGATTTATCGAGGCGGCGAATTTGACAACTTCGAGCTGCAGCTGGAATACAAAATCGTCAACGGCAATTCCGGCATTCAGTATCGCAGCTTCGAATTGCCCAAGCGCAAGTGGGGCATCGGCGGTTATCAGGCTGACTTTGAGGCTGGTAACACGTACTCAGGTATTCTTTACGGCGAACAGTTTCGAGGCATTCTGGCTTTGCGAGGCGAAATGACCGAGCTGACCGCAGACAAGAGCGGCAATATGGTGAAGACACTTGTCGAGAAGATCGGTGACACAAACGATATTCAGGCGAAGATCAAGAAGGAAGACTGGAACAAGTACCGCATCGTCGCCAGCGGACACCGTTTTCAGCACTTTATCAACGGAACGAAAACCATCGAATGTGTCGACAACGATCTCGCCAATCGCCGGGCCGCAGGGCTACTGGCGCTGCAGATTCACGTCGGTCCGCCGATGACGGTTCAGTTTCGAAACATTCGTATCAAAAAGCTGCCGGCTCCCAAGAAAGTGGCCATGATCTCGGGCACCCCGAGCCACGGCTACGGGGCTCACGAACACAGGGCGGGCTGCATGTTGCTGGCCGATGCACTGAACAGCAGTGACCTGGGTATTGAAGCCACGGTCTACACAAACGGCTGGCCGAAAGACGACAGTGTGCTGGACCACGCAGACTCAATCGTCATTTATTGCGACGGCGGTGGTCGACATCCGTTCAACGATCATCTGGATCGGCTGCAACAAATTCAGAAACGTGGCGTGGGCATGGCCTGTATTCATTATGGAGTCGAAGTGCCGAAAGGACCGTCGGGTAATGCGTTCATTAAGTGGACCGGCGGATACTTCGAACCGGACTGGTCCGTCAATCCGCACTGGACAGGAACATTTGACGGCTTTCCTGATCATCCGATTTCTCGTGGAGTGAATCCTTTCACCGTCAACGATGAATGGTACTACCACATGCGATTCGCGGAAGGCATGGACGGAGTGACTCCGATTTTGACAGAGCTGCCGCCCAGCAATACGCTGGTCAAAGCAGACGGCTCACTGGCACGTGGTGACGGACCACACAGCAACAACCCTCACGTGCGCGCTGCCGTTCTGGAACGTAAGGAGCCTCAACACGTGGCATGGACCAGAGTACGAAACGATCGAGGTCGTGGATTCGGATTCACCGGTGGCCACTATCACTGGAATTGGGGAAACGACAACTTCCGCAAGTTAGTCCTTAACGCGATTGCGTGGACGGCACACGCGGATATCCCGAGCACTGGCGTTCCGTCCAAAGCTCTGACAATGGACGATTTAATGGCCAATCAGGATTATAAGCCGTCGGACAGGTTCAATCGGACACGTATTCAGGCGATGCTGGACGAGTGGAACGCCGCAAACTGATGGTTTTGACTACGCCCTTGTGAGCGTTGCCGCGTACGTTCACATCGTGCTGATTCCCGCGTTGTTCAGTGGCTGTAGTCACTGAACAACAACTCAACCGCGTCCAACAACTCGCAGGTATTGAGCACGGTTGTCTGCCGGAGTCGAACGCAGATCGTTCCGAATCTGACCAAGTTGATCATTGATGGCGTGGCAGTTGTCGACCAGTTTGCCCTGCCAGCTCACCAGCTGCTCGGGATCAAAGAGCCAGTGTTCGGCGGAGTCTGTGACGGAGGTTGGATTGTCATGTCGAATTCGTTTCGCCTGAGCGGAGCGTCGCATAAAGGTGAGGCCTACGGTCGAGTTCGGTGTGAAAAAAAGCTCTTGCGTCACCACAGATGTTTTACTCGCGAATTGCTGCGTGCCGCTGCGAATTCGTGTGGTCTTCGACGGGACTCATTACTGTCGTGACGCCGGCAGTCAGGATGTGACTGCGAGCACAATTGTTATCGACCACGTCGTTTCACCAACTTCACAACACTACCTGATCCGATTCGTCATTCACGACGACCACCGCTAACCCGCCTTTTTATTGCGAAGTACCGTTGCATCCGTAACAACCGGAGCGCCGGGCGCCAAATGACTGTATCCATCCAGAGGGCCGGTTTCCCGGCTGAGCTATTGTTTCTCTCCCAACAGGACCGTTTGGCCGAACGGTGATCGTGTCGCACCGGAAATGCAAAACCGGTTGATTCTCTTTCGAAAACCAACCGGTCATGAATTGTTTGATTGTTCAGCAGATTTGTGTTTCGTCACGTCTTGTGGTCTCCTCGTGAGTCCCAGGTTGTTGTTAGTGACACTTGAACCGTCGTGGTTCAGGTTCATTGGTCGGTTCTCGAAATAGTATTATCGAATTTCACTATCGCAGTACTGTTCTGGGCACAACCATGTCATGGATGTCGCCACCCTTGAAACTGTTTCGCTGTAACTGTTCACCGGATGACGGCCGACATCGCTTCGCGGCCTTAGCGATATCCCGTAGTCGCTGGCTTTGAGCAATTTTCAGTGCTTCTGCCAGAACACGGTCGCCGTTGGCCGGCCCGTCTTTGTCAACAATGCGAACATCCGGAGTCACTCCCTGCCCGGACATCGGTCGACCGTTCGGACTGTAGAAGCGTGCCGTGGTCAGACGCAGATTGCCACCCACGGATTGCAACGGAAAATGTGTCTGCACGGTCCCTTTCCCGTAGGTCTTCACGCCCACCACGATACCCCGCTGGTTGTCCTGGACAGCGGCCGCGAAGATTTCACTGGCACTGGCACTGCCCCCGTCGACCAGAACCACAAGTGGAGTACTCCAGGTTCTGCTGTAAGTTGCGGTTTTGAGCATGTTGTCAGCGGAAAGTCGGCCCTTCGTGGACACAATCGTACCGCACGGCAGAAAACGGTTCGTAATGTCGACACAGACATTCAGCAGACCGCCTGGATTTCCTCGCAGGTCCAGAATCAAAGACTTCATGCCGCTGTTGTAGAGCTGCTGCAGAGCCTGATCGACTTCTTCCGTCGACTTTTGACCGAACTGGCTGAGGCTCATGTAGGCAACTTTTTCCGTTCCTGGCAGAAGTTTGACATCGTTCACGGTGTAGATTCGAATTTTTCGCCGCGTCAGCGTTACGTTGTTGTCACGTGATTTGTCCCTCGAGATTCGCATATGAATTCGACTTCCGGAAACACCTTTCATCAGATCCACGCTGGTTGCCATGGACATGCCGCTGATGCTGCGTCCGTTTATTGCAGTGATGATGTCGCCCGCCTGCAGACCTGCTTCCGCCGCAGGGCCGCCCCGCAGAGCTCTCATGACCAGTAAGCCGCTGTCATGCACCTTCACTTCCACCCCGACACCAACGATCTCACTTTCCAGCATCGCACTGCGAAGCTTTTCCGCCCGTTCGAGGTCCAGCGATGCACCTCGAACAGGTTCACCGGGCTCCAGAGCCGAAAACTTGTCCAGAGTATCAATCGTGGCACTGGTGAACTCGAACGCCACGATGTTGGGTGTCAGACCAGAAACGCTCTGAGCTTCACGCATGATCGTCTGAACGATTCGCTGAGCATCGTTGTAATTGGCAACACGCATCGAATCCTCCACTCGCGACAGCGTGTTGCGAAAACCAGCAACTCGGAAGGAATCGGCCTGCAGTCCCAGCGTCCGTGTGAATGTTGGGTTGTCCAGCGCCAACGCCAGATTTCGCAGGCCACGTCGAATCCGAAGATCATAACTGCTCGGTTCCAGGTGACGCTGATCGGTCTGCCGGGAGACTTCCCGA
>JABABI010000084.1 GCA_014238335.1 Fuerstiella sp. | reverse complement strand
GGATCTCTGGATATTTGCTGTCAGTTTCGTTCAGGGTTGCTCGTGTCTTCCGGAGTTGCTTCTTTAGTTCTGCGACGACCTGCGCGTGGTCGGGGCTGGTGTATTCGTTTTGCATCTCAGACGGGTCGTTCTTAAGGTCGTATAATTCCCACGCGGCAGGAGTCTTCTGTTTTCCTGACGGAGTGCAGCCATAAAAGAAAATCAGCTTGTATCGGTCGGTACGAATGCCAAAGTGAGCGGGGACTCGGAGATTGTGAGCCATGTGCATCCAGTAGCGGTAGTACGTCGCGGTGCGCCAGTCGGGGGGGCGTGCCCTGCCGTGCAGAGCTGACGCGAAACTGCGACCCTGCATCTGAGCCGGTGTAACGACGCCTGCGAGCCCCAGGATTGTCGGAGCAAAGTCCGTATTGTTGATCAGCCAGTCGTTTCTTGATCCGGCTTTGACCCCTGCCGGGTAGTGGACAATGAAGGGCATTCGCATGGCTTCTTCATAGATCCATCGTTTGTCCATCAGGTCGTGTTCGCCCAGGAAGAAACCCTGATCTGCCGTGTATATAATGACCGTGTTGTCGAGCTGACCGGCGTCACGCAGAAAGTTGACCAGCCTCCTGACGTTGTCATCGACACCTTTCACACACCTCAGATATCGTTTGAGATATCGTTGATACACCGCCCTTGTGTATTCCGGGTCGGTGAGGCTCTGGTCGACGGCCAGTCTGCGTCCCAGTTGCCATTTTTCATGTCCTTTGGCCAGTCCGGAACCATAGCCACGACTGGCGACGGAGCCGAAGCCGTCCGCCGGTTGGTCATGCAGGTTGGCCGGCTCAGGAATGCTCACGTCATTAAGGTAGCTGTCGTAACGTGGCGCGTTCTGAAACATGTCGTGCGGCGCTTTGAAGTGGTGCATCAGAAAGAAAGGTCGGTCGTGGTCCCATGCGTCCTTCAGCCACTTCAGGCTGAGATCCGTAATTGCGTCGCTGGAGTGCTGTCCTTTTCTACGGATGGTATTGCGCGGCCATGGCGAGTCACCCGGAACCCGAAACGCGGGGTCGAAGTATTTCCCTTGCCCCGGCAGCACGCAGTAGTAATCGAAAGCTGCAGGTTCCTGTTTCAGGTGCCACTTCCCGATCATTGCTGTGTGATAACCCGCCTGCCCCATTTCCTTTGGCAGGTATTGTCGCTCAGACGCGATGTTGCCCGTCAGGTCCAGCACGCCGTTGGTTTGTGAATACTGACCGGTGATGATGCTGGCTCGGCTGGGCGTGCAGATTGAGTTGTTACAGAACACTCGATCAAACAGCATTCCGCCCTTTGCCAGCGCATCGATGTTTGGCGTCGGATTCAGCTCGGCCAGTCTGCTGCCATACGCGCCAATGGCCTGTGTGGTGTGATCGTCCGACATGATGAACAGAATGTTCGGTCGGTTATCGGGGCGGTTGCTGCTTCCGTACAGGAGACCAGGCATGAGAAGGACTATCAGTCCCGACAATGTGGCTTCAATGAAGACGGAATTCATCTGACGGTCTGTTGTATTCTCTGTTCCGGGCATTCATGAACTTCTTCCGGCAGTGTCGCACGGCACGATGAGTAGAATGGATTGTCGTTGGATTGAGCGCGCTGCGGACGGCGTGACTGTCCGACGCGGGCCAGCGACCAACCAACTGACGGATGACGGTCAGGGGCTGTTCTTCTTCATCTTCGCGTTTACTTTCCTGGCAAGGCGATCGGTCTGTATCACGCGCAGCTTGTGCGTGCCGTTGGCGATCTTTTCCGAATCATCATGTGCCTCGAACTGGAACGAGATGAGCGGACCGTCCGCGTAGATCACTCGCGCGCGACAAACGATTGCGGCCCCCAGCGGTGCGGCCGCAATGTGCTCAATGTTGACGACGACACCCACGGTGCTTTCGCCAGGTTCCAGCAGTGGCAGAACTGCGTTGCGTGCAGAGTGTTCCAGGAACCACACCAGCCAGGGCGTGGACAGAATCTGCGGCATTCCGTCATGAGCGAAGTCGATCGTGTGCTGATCGCCAACCACGAAATGCTCTTCTCCGGTCGTGCCGATTTTTATCGCGTCCTTCATGCTTTTTCTTTCGCTATTTGGGGCTGGGCGAGCAGGTATCGCCACATTCAGCCGATGCCTCCTGGTCCAGCATGCCGAATGCCACACGCGCCGTAGCGCCTGTGACACCACTATTGACTGCCGCCGTGACGGCGATAAGCGCATTGAGTTCATCATCGGAGATACCGATGTCGCGGGCCTTTTCGACTCGGTTTCTGGTACAGACCTGGCACCCGCGAGTCATCGTGACGGCCAGTCCGACCAGGTGTTTCTCGCGTTCACTGAGTAAGTCCGTGTCGTGCGTCTGCTTGATGTGATTCACAATCAGCGTGTCGTCGTAGGCCATGTCAGGTTCCCTTTATAAAGCGTATCACTAAACAGTCGAAAAGTATTCTTTTGTCACTGATCACAGCATCGCAAGTTTGGTGTGGCTGTCCGTCGGCGATGCCGCGATATCCATATCAAAAGTGTCGTTTATTAAGTCTGTCCTTCGATCATGTCGCAGCATGATCTTTCGGAACTGGCGCCGGCTGTGCTACTTAGTTCCTTGAATCCGTTTCGGCATTCTTGCCCCCGCTGTCGTCAGCCATGCATCGAGCCTGTTCTTCATGGCGAGAGCTGTCTTCGGTTGAGTTTCAGCCAGGTTGCGCTCCTCCCCGATATCGCTGACCAGATTGTACAGTTCGAGTGAATCGTCGTCGTAGCGCGTAATCAGCTTGTAGTCGCCTTCGCGTATTGCGCTGCCGAGTCGGTTTCGTTTGTGAAAGGCGTAGTTGGGATAATGAAAGTAGATTGCTTTGCGTTTCAGTGTTCCAGTCTGCTTGAGCAGCGGCAGCAGACTTTCAGCGTCCATCGGCGTGTTTGAATCCGGTTTTAACCCCGTTGCTTCAAGGATCGTGGGAAACGTGTCCATACTTATGACGGGTGTGTCGCATTCCGATCCTGCCTTGACGACTCCGGGCCAGCGTACGATCCATGGCACACGAATACCGCCTTCATACAGAAAACCCTTGTTCGCACGAAGCGGAGCATTGCTGTACAGCGAGCCGTTATCGGATTTAAAAATCAGGAGAGTGTTTTCACTGAGGCCGTTTTCATCAAGTGCAGACAGCAGCTTTCCGATTGCAGCATCCATGGCTTCGATCATCGCGGCGTAAACGGGTCTGTCGACGCCGGGGCGGTTCTCGTATTTCCGGATCAGATCTTCCGGGGCTTCCATAGGATAGTGCACGGAATAGTTCCACCATGTCAGAAAGAAAGTTCTGTCGCTGTTGGCTTCAACGAACGCGATGGACTCATCGGCCAGGCGGTTCGCGAGATATTCACCTTTGCGTCGTGAAGGAATGTTGGGAATCCTGTACGGTTCGAAATAACTGGGAGGACCTCCGCGGCTGCACCCACCGATGTTAAGGTCGTAACCCTGGTGTTCAGGTCTCAATCGTGGTTCGAATGGTCCGTTAGTGTCGGATCCAGGTCGGTGGGAAAGATGCCACTTACCGACGAATCCGGTTGCATAGCCGGCCTGCTTCAGGTGTTCCGCGATGGTCACATGATCAAGCGTCAAATGCCTGATCCAGTCGGCCTCAGCGACTTTCGAATTTTCGGGACAGAACCGGTCCGCATGTCCGGGAGCATGATTTGTCAGGCCGACTCGCGCAGGAGACTGACCGGTCATCATGGCGGCTCGAGTCGGTGAGCACACAGGTGCGGCCGCATAACCGTTGGTAAAACGCATTCCCTGACTGGCCAGACCGTCCAGATGAGGAGTGTCCAGCAGTGTGTTGCCCTGACAGTGCAGATCCATCCACCCAAGGTCATCGGCCATGATCACGATGACGTTGGGTTTCACCGATTCGTACGCTTCCGCCGCCTTGTCCTTCTTATCCCTGTCTTTCATGCTCTTGCGACTGCGGGCTTTTGCACGAATCTCTTCCTTGACGTTTTGCAGTCGTTCAGGCCATGCAAACTTCGGTGCGGTTGCCGGATTATAGCCGGAAAGGTGACCCGTCAGTCGAGTTGTGGGTTTGGTGTAAACCAGGTTGGTTTCGCCGAAGACTTCCTCACAAATTTTCGCCAGTCCGGGATCGTACTCACGGAGCTCCTTTCTTGTGTCGACGTGGTTGTGGTCATGGTCCGGCTGGCGGTTGTTGTCGAACCAGGACTGAACTCCTTCGGCAAAATATTCAGCATGATTGGTCGAGGCATATTTTTTGTCCCATAGCCCGGCATCCATTGCCGCCTGCCATGTCTGCTTCAGCCGGTCATCAAACGTAGGGTCCACATTCACCATGCCGCGCAGGTGAATGTTGTGAGCGAATTCGTGGATCAGGATGTTTTCTGTGGAATACGGGTCGCCTTCGAAGGCGAGCAGATTCTCCTCACCGCAGGAACAGACGGGATCGGTGCGGGATCCACCCAGTCCTCTGGCACGTGCGTCCCAGAAGTCTTTGGGACGCATCTGAGAATGTTCCGGCACATCGGTGGTGAATTCATCATGTGCCATGATGATCAGCCGAGATCCGCTCTTGATCATGGCTTCGCGCACATCCGGGCGGTTGGCCAGCATCAGGTTTACCAGAAAGGCCGCTTCCTTCAGCGCATAGTCGTCCACTCCGGCAGAACTGACGATGGGATATCCACTGGCACTTACGTACTTCTTATAGAACGGATCAAGTCCCATTTTCGATGGCGGCGGCGTAATCTGGAAACTCTGCACATCGACCGATGGCGTGGCCGCAAGCAGGGAGCCGATGGCGATCTCCAGAAATATTGATAACCGAATAATTCGCACGCTGATATCCCCTTTCTTCCTGCCTGAGAATCGACTCTATCGACTCATGTTTACTCTTTGACGGACCATATCCGGCGGCAAGGCGCCGCGAAACACGCCGACTCGCGAAAGCACTCCGCACAGAGGATGATGGTCGTCCTCATCCTTGTAGATTCCCGCCGACAGCCAGCTCTTTTGTTCGAACAGCACGGCACCGCGTTGAGCTGAACTGACGGCTGCCAGTTTTCCGTCGATGTACAGCCGCATCATGCTGCCGTCGTAAGTTCCGACGATGTGGTAGGATTTTCCGAGAGTCAGTTTGGTCGGAGCTCCCAGATATGTGATTGAAGGACGCTGCTCCGACGCGACCGCAAAGAAGAATCGCTCTTTGTGAACGCCAAGAAGACTGCCGCGTTCAAAGTTTCCATTGTCCTGAATGGCTCCAATGATGCCGGACCATTCAGGTGTGTTATCCTCGACAACCACATGCGCTTCCAGAGAAATCGTGGCGGGCATCGCCGGCAGGTCTGGGTGCTCGCGAGCAATCGCTACCCACTGCTGACCGTCAAGAACGAGTCCCTGGTCCGTGATCTCAATGGGCGCTGCTGCGGTCAATGACTTCGAACCGACCGTCGGACGGATTTGATCACCGTCGATGGCTGCTTGATCGAATTGCCACGCGTAAAGTTCCTGAATTCGTTCTTCTTCCAGAGGCGGAAAATCCTTCAGCAACGGAACTTCTGCAGCAGACGAATTCACCGGAACAAATCCAATGGACGTTTGCAGAGAGAACGCACACACACAACTGGCACTCCCTTCAGGAATCAGCAGGCGTCCATTGGCCGGAAGCATATTGATCCAGCAACCAGGGCGGCTGGGAGAAAGTCGCTGAAAGCGATCAGATGCCTCAGAAGAAAGATTCAGAACTGTCGGGTTCGTGGCTCGAAGGAACACACACTGTCCCGCACCGGTTAACGTTCCACAACTGTGCCCGGGCCGTTTCAAGACCCAGTCAGGCGACGCACCCTCCGGCACAACACGCGCGCCCGTAGCAAGGTCATACATATACGGTTCCGCTATGACACAGATCCCCCCTGATTGTTGCCTTAGCGCTAGAGGATGATGAACCTGTTCGCCATGCCCCAAACCGTCAGTAATGTGAGCATGTTGTTTCGTCCACAGTCGTTTACCCGTCGCAAGACTGAACACGCCAAGGTGGTAGAATGCTCCCTGTTCTTTGCTTTCGGAAGACGCCAATACCACGAAATTGTCGACGATCTGGGAATACAGGATGTTTTTGGCTTCCGGCCAGTTCAGCGGCTGTTTCCAGATCTGCCTTCCCGACGCTGCGTTCAGGCAGACGATCCTGGCGTCTTCGACAATGTCAGTCACAGAGACGCGATCTGTTGGATGCTGAATACACGTTTCGCTGAGACCTTCGATGAACAGAATCCGGGTTCCTTTTTCGTTCAGCGAAATTGAACTGTTGGGCAGGACCCCCGTACATGGATAACTCCACCGCTGGCTGCCATTATCATTCAGTCCGAACAGCCAGCGACTGCACACCAGGGGACGAGTCGAATCGTAGTCCTGTTTCGTGTACTTTTCTCGCAACGTCGCACGATCAAACTGCCCGCGCCGGTAATTGCGTTCGGCGGATAACCGTGCGGAATCAACAACTGCATGCTGCTGTGGCACCCCTTTCAAACGGCCGGCCGACGGCTTCATGACGCTGGCAAACAGCCGTCCACGAGATTCAGCAACGTACCCCCAGTTCATCCCTTTCATCTTTGCAGGGACCTGATAACCATCCAGTTTTTTGCCGTTGAAGGCATTCAGTTTCCAGAGTTCCGAGGCGGCTGCGGTGTACAACACGGTTCCGTCGTGGGTCAGGCACGAATAGCCAGCGTCAAAGGGCATCACATAACGCATTGCATCGGGAGGCAAATCGACTTGCCAGCGTTCGACACCATTTGCAGGATCCACACCAATCAGGCATTCGTCGCCATGCAGTACCATGGCCGACCCCGCGGCCAAAGGCGCCTGTCCTCGCAAGTGCCGATCCGGCATGCGTGACGGTCCAACGCCGCCAAACCACTGCAACCGAAAACCGGATGCGTTACCGATGGCAGTGTCACCAGAATCGGCCGAATTGTTCGGAGATCCGTATTGATGACGCCACACCCCGCCACCCGAAAATGGGCGAGCTGTTTCCAGCGGTTTGCCATAACGGCTGACGACACCCGTATCGGAATCCACCATGCGGAACAACTCACGCGAAGCACGCTCGGTCTCCGCAGCCTCCAACACCAAATTGAACAGCCGAGCGGAAAATGGCAGCGGCTGACCCTCTGCCACGCTCAGTACAGTCATGCGTCGCCCATACTGCCGTTGCGACAGGAATTGCGTTCGCAACTCATCTCGCTCAACGATTGTGGGCACTACCGAAATGACGTTCAAACGGCTCGTGGTCAGAATCTGTTGAGCACAACTGCCATCCTTGTCATTGAGCAGCAATGCCAGTCCGACATCGACGCTGAGTTTCGACAGTCCATCCTGAACACGTTGCTGCACGTCCGGAGCGACTGTCCGTTGTGACAGAATCGGCCGTCCGAAATCAGGCCAGTCAGCTGTTTTCGATTCAGCTGAAACACCCTTCCAGGCATAAACACGTCCGGAACTTGTGGTTGCAACCAGAATATCGGGGGTCTTATCATTTACCGGGGCTGCCACGGCGAGGTAACGAATCTGTCCGCTGGCGTTTGGAATCTTCAGCTCTTCCGTGATGTTCCCGGTGTCAGCATCAACGAATTGCACGTGTTGACCACCGGCCAGAAAAATGGACCGAGCATCGCCATGACCTGACACGATCATCGCTTCCTGAAGTGTGCAGTCGGTCGACCAGAGCAGCGATCCAGCTACGCGAGTCGTCAACTTTGGCAGATCGTGGCACTGCAGTTCAGATCCGTTGGCGATCCACACGAAGCCATTTCCGGCCGCAATCGTGCGGCCCTCAATCGACAGCATTTTTGCTTCTGGAATATTGGGATACGACTGCACGGCCGTCTGATTTCCTGGACCGGAAAAAAATGCTTCGTTTGTCAGCATGCAGAACGACCCACCCGCGGATGGGAGATCCGACACGAAACGACCGGAATCCATTGCGACGGAATAGGGAGCCGCGCGACCGCACGGAATGTACAGTCGTTGTTTGTTGTCCGTGAGCAGATATCCCTGCGGCGAATGCTGTGTTCGCCTTCGCCATACGACAGAACCGTCAGCCGCATTCATGGCAGCCGTATAAACTCCCTGACTGGGAAAAAGCCCCGCATTCGCATAGACAAGATCGCCCGACTTTACCACCGACGTACGAATCGGGTGAGCGCCGATCAGTCGTCCGTTACCGACGATCTGTGGCATTTCAGGGCCAATCCGGGTCTTCCACAGTAACTTTCCATCACGCAGATCAATCGCGCGGACAAACCCGTCGTCAGCACCAACAAACGCAGTTCCGCCGTGAATGCATGGTGCGTAACGAATTGGTGCATCCGCAATGAATTGCCATTCCAGCCGTCCGGTGTCGGGACTCAGCGACACAAGTCGATCTGTCGAAGAGGAACCGAT
Organism: Fuerstiella sp.; assembly: GCA_014238335.1. Taxonomy (GTDB): domain Bacteria; phylum Planctomycetota; class Planctomycetia; order Planctomycetales; family Planctomycetaceae; genus Fuerstiella. The sequence goes on along the minus strand of JABABI010000084.1, from coordinate 20,967 downwards.
TAAAACATGCAGGTCGCCCGCTGTATCGGCTGCAATCAGGGGGACGTCTCCGCGGTCGTCGGTGACCCGCGGCTCCATTGACGTCAGTTCCTGCCACAAACTGCCTTGCGCCGGGGCAGGCCACGCCGGTGCGGGTGCGTCGAGATCCTCATTGATCCACGCCGGCATCCAGTGTGATGCAGATAAAGCCTGTTCCCGGTATCCGGTGCGCTGGTCATTGCCTCGGTGCGTCGGCCAGTCGCCGTATAAGGCATCGGTGAAGAGATTAAGGCACAGAACCAGGACAGCACAGGCTGTTCGACTTTGCAACATCGCACAATCCGCATTGCGTAGAATCGACGAAAGCAGCAGTATGACAAAAAGGCCATGCCGTGTTCAAGGAGCTTTGGTCTGGTAACATCACCCGGTGACTCATCACGGACACGGACAGAAAAATCGACACAGTGTCGCACTCACGCCTCCATCGTTTGATTGCTTCTGCTGTGTCCCTTCGTTTTTATCGGGTGCGAAATCTCAACCGTGATTTTTTCGTTCAATCCGCGATGCAATCGGATACATCAATGATGGACTGGAAGAGTCTGACAGGGGCCTGCCCAATGCTGATCACGGCGTTGTTTGCGGTTCCCCGCCTGAGTTCAGTTTTGCGTTCCGGCATCATAGATGCGAATTGGTTCTTGAAAGATGCAAAGCGTCTAACTGCAGACTGCTTCGCGGGAAAGATGCATGCCCGCGACATCGATCCATCTTTCCAATGTCCTATGGCCATCAGCGTACCTGTCGTCGAACTCACGTTTGATCTTTTCCATTGCTGTTTCCGAATGATGTCGAACAGCACGTTCCTCACTGCACAGGAAGTTCCGGCTCTTGCCCAGTAAGGCGCTTCCGCGAATTCGCCGTAGCCGTTCTGCATCATTTGCACCTGGTCCCCAAACCCTCACGCTATGTCCGGGAGCAATCCATGGCAGCGGAGAAATGCAAATGCGGTCGCAAGCTCATTCTCGAAATGGACAAGGTACGTGGCAGGTGTGTTCAGTGCGTCCGGGTAGAAAGCCGGGGGCGAACAAGTCCGCGAAAGCGTGGTGGTAAACGCGGCGACACATCTGATGAGGTCACGATGGTCTGGCTCGGCGACACGCAGATCACGGATGCTGGATTGTCAGAGATTAAGGCAGCTCTGCCTAATTGTACCGTGAAGCTTTCAAAGACGCCGATGGAGGATTTAGAGAAAATGAGGAAGGAGGCAATTGCGGCGATAGAGGAGTTAACGAAGGTGGCTATGTTCCCCTACGAGACGTGGAAACGTACTTGGGTGATGGGTTTGAGGTAGCCCCCAAAGGCGAGGCGATGATCTTCGATGGTGTCACTGCTACGAATACATTTCATGCGTTTGAGCAGCTCATTTAGAACGCTGGTTTTGTGCCGTGGCCGATCCTGATCAAGAATCTGAGGCACAGTTGTGCGAACGACTGGCGGACCGCCACAGAGGCGCCCGCACCCGCCATCGCGGCGTGGACTGGGCACGGCGTAACCGTTCAGGACGGTGCCTATGCGACCGTGAGCGGCGGCCACTTAGAGGAGTTTAACGCAAAAAAACACTCCGAAAAGTGGCAACACAGGTGGCAACAAACCCCGCGAATCGACGCGGACGACGACGAATCCGAGTTGTCGTGGAAGTTGTCACCAACCGAAAAACGCTCGTGTTTAATGAAAAGTCTGGGTTTTCGGAATCGGACTGTCACTCTCCAAAGAACTCATGTTTCGCGTCGCCACCACTGATCAGGTAGGCGATCAAATCAAGAATCTCGTCTTTTGTCAGTCGATTGAACAGTCCCGCCGGCATTGGTGAAGTTTTCGACACAAAAAGTTCTTCGATCTGTTTGCGGTTGATGCTGACTCGCTTATTGGGATCGGTCAGGTCGGTATTCAGTGTTACCTTATCTCCATTCAGGTTGACGACCACTCCTGTGTGAATAATGCCATCCTGCGTGAGAATCTGGACGGCGGAAAACTGATCGTTGATGACCTTGCTGGGATTGATGACCTGATCCAGCAGATCGTGAGCAGAGTATCGGCGTCCTGCGGAGGTCAGGTCCGGCCCCGTCATGCCCCCCTGATCGGCAAAGCGATGGCAGGCGTAGCAACCGGTGGCCGTAAACATTTTTCGCCCATTGGCGAAGTTCCGCTTTTGTAACTCGGAACGGGCAGCAGTCGAGAGTTCGTCGAGAGTCCATTCTGTCATGCTTCGTCCGGCAAAGATCTCACCGAGGTTTTCCAGTGCAGATTTCTTAACGGGCTTCTTCGCCAGCAGTTCTGCCATGGATTCCTTTTCCGATTCACTCAGCGCTGCGACTGCGTCGGTTCGAATGAATTCAATGAACTTGTCGAAACTTGCGCCGCCTTTGTAGTTGGCTGCTTTCAGGAACCACTCAAAATAGACAGTCCGCAGTTCCGGCGTCCAGCCGGCTGTGAGCATGCGAATGGAGCGGGCGTACTGCAGTTGCTCTTCCTGAGTCGGGACGGACCCAATGAGCGCGATTGCTTTGGCGGCGACGGTCGGAGACTGCAGCCATGCCAGAGTCTCACACAGCAGCCAGTTGGATTCAGATGATTCCGACGGGAACAGTGGCTCGAGCTGGTCGATCAGTCGAGTTGCCATGGCGTCGTCAGGTCGGCCAAACCGGTTCAATGTAATCTGCAGTGTTCGCACGAGCGTAAGTTGTTGCGTTTGAGACAGCTGGTCGACATCAATGGAAACAAGTGCACCGATCAGCTTTGTTCCCATATCTGTGTCGACTGCCGGACCATCGTTGCTGCGGTGCTGCGGACAGGTCCCTGCGACGCGAGCTAGTGCCAGCAGTGCTTCCACCTGAGTCGCCGGATTGGTGTCTGAGAGTGCCCGATCTACCCACGTTGCCGCTGGCTGATGTTCGATTGCCGTTCGCGCGGCCCATCGAATGAAACGGTCGTTGTGGTCCAGATACGGCCATGCCGCATCAAGCGCGGCCGCATCTTTTCGACCGTGGAATGCTTCCAGTGAATGTCGCAGCGTTCGATCCCTGCTCACGTGAGGCGTGGCATCAGCCGGGGCGGTCGATTCGTTGCCTACGTAGGTTACACGGTACAGGCCGGATTGCACACGCCGTCCACCGATGGTGAAGTACATCGCTCCGTCCTGAGGATGGATGATGGCGTCCGTGATGGGCAGTGGTGCTCCCGTGACGAATTCTTCTTTGGTGGCGGTATAAGAAGAACCGTTTGGCTTCAGATGGACGGCGTAGAGTTTGCCCCAGCTCCAGTCGAGCGAGTACAGAGCGTTCTGGTATTTCGCGGGAAACCTGGCGCCGTAGCCAAATGTCATTCCCGTCGGAGATCCCGGTCCGATGTCCAATACACCTGGCAGGTTGTCGGCGTAAAACGGTGGCCGTTTCCCTGCACCGTTCCTCCAGCCAAACTCGGCTCCGCTGACAACGTGACAGATTCGAGTGGGACGGTACCACGGTGTGTTGAAGTCGTATTCCATATCAGCATCGTAAGTGAACAGTTCACCTTCGCGATTGACTGCTGCGTCAAAGATGTTGCGAAATCCCGAGGCGATTGCTTCGAACTTCGTGCCGTCCGCAGAAACGCGATAGATGATCCCGCCAGGCGCCAGCACGCCGCGGTTGTGACCTCGACCGTCGGGCATACTGGGCAACAGATGATCCTCACCCCAGACCTGACGAACCGGCGAACTGTCGGCGAGCTCCGGAGGAGTCGTGTTGTTGCCTGTCACCAGATAGAACGCTTTTCCATCCGGGGTCGGCACGACTGCATGTACGCCGTGGTCACTTTTTGATTTCACATTGTGGAGCAATTCGACACTGTCCAGCTGGTCGTCTGCGTTGCTGTCCGAGACGCGGTACAGTCCACTGGGAATCTTCTGCTCATAGTCATTCACGCCGACATACAGGCTGCCGAACGCCCAAACCATGCCGTTCACGCCACGTACTTCTGCCGGGACACTTTCAACATCCTGCGGACGGACGGCAATGTCCGGCGCTGGAGGAGTAATCCGATACAAGCCCCCGAACTGATCACTGACCAGCAGACGGCCTTTGTCATCCGTGCACAGATTGGCCCACGATCCGTGCTGCTCACCCGGTACCGAATACAGCAGCTCGACCTTGAATCCTTCCTGTACCTTAATATTGGACACTGGCGTCGCTGTCGGTTCTGCAGCGCTCAGTCCATTGACGGACCAGGCTGCCAACATTCCCGCAATCACGACCAAGCTACGATAACACACGATTATTCTCTCCGTTCGGATAGACCGATGTTTTCCATATGGCGCTGGCCCCGCTGCACCGCGCGGCATACTATCAACTATTCTATTCTCTATGTCTTCGTTACCAATGCACCTCACACATCCCTTAATTTGTTCATTCCCCAACTCAGAGAACGGTTTGTCCGGGTACAGATTCTGGTGCTGAGGTGGTTGTGCATGACTGTCGTCGGGCGGACGAATCAGTTCTTATTGAGTCGCTCAGGCCAGGTCAGGCCGCCGAAGACGTTCACTCGCTAAGTAATTCCTTCAGAGAAACGGCGTTCGTCCGCACCCTCGACCTGGACTCGCCGTCGTAACTTGTTGCCACGACCGGCCATAAACTCAGAATGTTGGGAATGAAGACCACTTTTGGGGTCCGGACGTATGTCGGATGGAGGTGTTTTCACTGAAACTGTCGAATAGTCACAACAGATTCATCGTTTCAATCATCGGTTTTTCCGGAACTCTTGGTTTGTAACAGCGCTTTTCCGGTGAAGTCTGACTCCGTCCTGTTTGCCACGGCGAATGCTGGACGTTCTCGCTAAACGACAACACGGTTTGACCAGGCAGATACCATCGCTACCCAAACTGCACTTGTTTGGACCGGACACCGCGCTGTCCGACACCGTTCATGACGTATTGGGGCAGGATGCTATCTCGGTGGGCCAGGACACCGCCATGTCCAAACAGGCCAGAATCGAACTCCACGCGGTTCTCGACAGTTATCCATCGAAAGGGTGCGCGGTGGACTGAAGTCTGGTCAGGGGAGGCGCAAACCAGCCAGGTAATCTGATAAATCAGCAGGTCTTCAAACGTCTCGCTCCGTAACGACCGCAGCCGGAGCTCGCCAAAACTGCGGAACCTGAGTCCGATCGTTGACTGAGATGTTCCTGCAACGGACGACACCCTGCGAGGCCTTGTGAATCTGCAAACCGAAGAAGCCTCTGGGATAGGGCCCGTCATCGATCCAATGGGCGGTCGGGATTCCATTGGCCCAGGTCTTGACGACATTTCCCTCGGCTGAGATCGTCAAACGATTCCACCGGCCCTCGTTGAGCGCAGCCCGCACTTGCTGGTGCTCCTTCAGCCACAATGGATAAAAGTATTCCCCGCAGTTTTGGCCATAGATGCCGCCCGACCAGCCACGTATCTTCTCAAAGCCTTCCATCTCACCCTGAAGACCGAACACGGTCCGGGAGATTTTTTGTTTGGCACGATTTATGTCCCCGGTTGCCGGCCTGGCGAATACGGGCTGTGCGGCACGAAAGACGTTTCACAGGGGTGGGTGCGTCAGTTGCTGTATCCGTTTCGACGGAAACCGCAGTAAGAAGCGCGGTTCCAACCTGGACTCTGCGGCTCGTATCATCAACGTCCTTGCCGAATAATCCCCAAGCCCGGCCCCGGCCTTCATTGCAGCTGCAGGCGGAGAACGCGGTGATGCCCTGTGTCGACAACATAGATGGAGCCGTCTTTGTGGACGCAGACGCCGTGCGGACGCAGCAATCCGCGTCGCGGCCTTTCAACACCACTGCCCAGAATGCTGGTCACTGTGGCCTTGTTCGGATCGTAAAGACGAACTCGCTTGTTCTGGTCGTCAGCAATGATCACATTGTCATCCAGGTCGATGGCGACATGTTTGGGGGAATTCAATTGGGCTGTCAGGGCAGTCCCGTCTGCGCCGCCGGCTTTCCCAGTACCCGCGACCGTGCGAATCGTGCCTTCGGGCGTCACTACACGCAGAGCGTGACCGCCTCGCTCAAGGATATAAACATTGTTTTTAGAATCGACGGCCACCGCGCGGGGATCGATCAGAGGGCTTTCGGTTGCCGGACGACCGTCGGTGGGAACGCCCTTCTTACCATTGCCGGCAACTGTGCTGACCGTATCCGTCTTCAGATCAACCATGCGGATACGCAGGTTTTTCAGGTCCGCCACGTAGAGCTTGTCATTCGTTGAATTCAGCGAAACGCACATCAGAAAGTTGAACGTCGCCTGCGTGGCCGGTCCACCGTCGCCGCTGAAGTCCGGCTTGCCTGTGCCGGCCACCGTCGTGATGATTCCCGTCTCGCCGTCGATCCTGCGAATACAATGGTTCCAGCTGTCTGCAATGTACAGATCACCTGCGGGAGTGACAGCAACGTTGTGCATGCCGTTGAATGTGGCGTCTTTGGCGGGGCCACCATCTCCCGTGTACCCCTCACTGCCGTCGCCCGCAATTGTTGTGAAATGACCAGCCGTATCGAGTTTGTGGACTCGTCCACCTGACAATTCGACAATGTACATGTTGCCCTGTTTGTCGAAGTCAACTCCGAAGGGCGAGTCAAGCTTATCCGGTTTGGGCTCGTCTACATCGGCGAGTGATTCGCCGATGACAACAGACGAACGAGGCCGCTGTGCCGTCGCAGTATCGGGAAGGCAAATGGCAAACACACAACACGCGAAGATACTTGTGGTAAAATTGATCATGCCTGGACCTTTGATGATAATTTTGTCTGTTTGAGAAGTTGGGTCACGTTGGGCTGGAATCGTTCTTTCAGTTGAGGACATTCTTGGCAGGAATCGTTTGAATCGTGAATCAATCGACGCCGGCTGTTTTCGGGACTTTGCCCAGCCAGTCGGGAACGCCATCCGTGCGGAGTCTCTCGGCCTTGCGACCGAATGAGTCTGTGTCTCCGTCCTTGCTTGAGGTTGGCACGGCGTTATTCTTCGGCATGTAGGCGCCAAGTTTCTCTTTGATTCGCGCGAGTTTGACGTCATGGGCAAGGTTGTGGTGTTCACTTGGATCAGATCGGTGATCATAAAGTTCCTCCGTTCCGTCTCGATAGCGGATGTATCGAAAATTCAAGCTGCGCGCGGCGTGATTGCTGTAATGCCATGTCGAGATGACTGGCTCAGTACGGCGGGCAGCAGGATCTTCCAGTTGAGGTAACAAGCTGGTTCCCTCAAGCCCTTTGACAATTGGCAGGTCGCAGAGGTCCAGCAGCGTCGGATAGATATCCAGCAGGCTGACCGCTCGATCGCAGCTTTCGCCGCCGTTGAATGATTTCGGCAACCGAATCGCCAGGGGCACACGAGTGGCTTCTTCCCACAGGGCCTGCTTGCGCCAGTGTCGCTTCTCGCCCAGGTGCTGACCGTGATCTGACCAGAAAACAACGATGGTGTTTTTGGCGTACGGACTGGCTTCGAGTGCGTTCAGTACCTTGCCCGCCTGTGCATCTGCGAACGACACGCATGCCAGGTAGGCACGCACCATTTCCCGCCAATAATCGGGCCCGACGTCGAGCACGTTTTGATGGTCGCCGCCCTGAATCGTTCCGTAGGCCATCGCCTTGCCGAGCAGCGGAATATCGTCCATCTCACCGGGCGGAACGTCCGGCATGACGATGTCTTTCAGCGGGTAAAGGTCAAAGAACTGCTTTGGTGCTGTGAACGGAACATGAGGTCGGATGAATCCTGTGGCAAGGAAGAACGGTTTGTCGTGTGTCTGCTGCAGTCGTTCCACTGCCCAGTCAGCGATCTGTTCGTCCGGCATTCCCTCTGGCGGGATGTCGGTCTTCTCGAGTGCTCCCCAACACAGCGATTGACCATCGACGCCTTCCTGATACTTCTGATAGATCGCTCCACCATCGCGAGGGAAAGGATAAAAGTGCCCGCCTTTGCCACCCGCGTAGCCGTGGCCGCGAGCGGCGAGCTCTTTCGGCCATCTGTACTTGGGACGTGTTTCGTCCCAGTAGTCGTAATCCTTAATATCGCTGGTTCCTTTATGGAACACTTTCCCAGCGGCCATCGTCTTATAGCCGTTGTGTTTAAAATGCGTTGGTAGCGGAACGGTTTCGCCCAGAGCTGTTTCATAGCTCTTTTTGGATTTCGATGCGTTCGTGTACCAACCGGTGGTCGAAGGTCGTAATCCGCTCATTAAGGCGTGTCTGGAAGCACTACACACAGCCGCGGCGCAGTGAGCATTTCGAAAGAAAACGCTCTTCGAAATCAGACGGTCAAGATTGGGTGTTTTCGCCTGCGGATGGCCACCCAACGCACCGACCCAGTCATTCAAGTCGTCGATCGAAAGGAACAGGACGTTGGGAGGTGAACCGGCGCTGGTCAGTGAATCCCGCAGCGACGCTGAGACGTTGCGGGAAGCCTGTGGCCTGGTCTTTTGCTTGCTACTGCTCTTGCCACCTGTTCTGCGTGTCTCGGCTTTCACCTTGTCGAGAAAGCCGACCATCATGCCGTGCAGTTCCGCTGTTTTCTTTGGCAGTTTTTTGGACAGGTCCTCGTCCTCGCTGAGGCCTGTCGACATGTCAAATAATTCCAGTCGATCCTCTTTCCAGGTCTTGACCAACTTGTGATCTCCGTGGATCAGCGCTGTCTGCGCTGTGCGATCGACTGCGTGATGAAACAGCAGGAACGGCTGTTTACGAGTGATTGTACCCTGTTCACGGTTAAATAGAACTTCCGCCATGCTGCCGCCGTCGAGGGTATCAGGCAGCGGATTCGGGTACTTTGCCAGTTGGGCAATCGTGGGAAAGATGTCCAGGCCAGTCACCGGAGTCCTGTTGATACTTCCCGGCTGAATGTTAGGGCCGACCGCAATGAACGGCACACGAATGCCGCCTTCGTACATCGTCCCTTTACCTGCGCGAAGTGGATGGTTGCGGGAAAGTTCTTTTCCGTTCTGGCCGGGCATTGTCAGCCGGCCACCGTTGTCTGACAGAAAGAAAATGTACGTGTTGTCCTGCAGTCCCAGTAACTTGATTTTGTCGATCACGGTGCCAATTCCAGTGTCCACGTCGCTGGTCATTGCCGCGAACTCGGGCATCGTGTGCTTCTTTCCTTTGGGCTGCAGGTGCGCCGTCGCAAGAGTCTGTTCGCGGTAGAAGATGTCCAGGTGTACGGCGTAGTGAGAGATCTGAACAAAAAACGGCCGGCCGGATTTCGACTGTGACTCCATGAAATCACACGTCCGGTCGGTGATTCCAAAGATGAGTTTGGGGTCATCCTTTGCGGCAGGACCACCGGTGCCCTTCGCACCACCGGTACCGTTGCCTGTATAGCCGTCGCTGACGTCGTACCCCATCTGTTCTGGTGTGACTTCATCAGTACGCATGTCCCATTTGCCGAAGTGGGCCGTTCTGTAGTTTGGATTCGCCGCCTTCAGCATTTGAGGCAGGCTCAGCTGCTTACGGTATTTTCGGGGCCAGTTCTCCTGATCTTTTTGATAGATGTGGCGAGCCGGCGTTTGTCCAATCAACAGACTGCGACGCGTGGGGCAGCAAAAAGGTGCCGGGGAATATCCCCGAGTAAACCGCATCCCCATCTGCGCGAGACGTTCGATATGTGGAGTCTGAAAATAGTCGCTTCGTGATCGATCGTCGTCAGGGTCGATCTGAACCGACGAACCGACCCAGCTCTGGTCGTCTGTCAGGATCACCACGAAGTTGGGAGACGTTACGGCTCCGCTGACCGACTGTAATGTCGAGCCGAGGAGAACGAAACCGACGTTAAGAAACAGGAAGATACGTCGTTGAACGTTCATTGGTGCTAGCGATCTGATCTGGGCGTGAGTCGTTCGTATGCCAGGCAACGCCAATGGTCGCTTACCGGCTATTCGTAAGTGAACGCAAACTAGGTGGTCGTTTATCGTTTTTAATCCTGGCTACGGTCTGACGGAGCAGGTCGATTTCTGCCTGAAGCGACTTTGATTCTTTGTGATTCAACAGGTCCTTCTCCAGTTGCGCCAGCCTCGGCAGCACTGGCTTAGCCGCGCCGCCATAGGTCTGCAGAATCTTCAGGCACCTGATGATTCGATTTTTTTTACCCCATCTGTCAACGCCCATGACATCCAGGCACAGCGACACTCCTTCCCTGATCCGATGTTTCGCCAGAATCTCCAGTCCGCTCAGGCGAATTCCGTCCGCGAACATGACCCCACTGGCGGCCGGCTCGACGACCGCCTGATGGATGGCGGGAAGCAGCGGTTCGATCTCCTCATAAGTCAGGTTCCTGTAGACCGAAGCCAGAGCACCCCGAGCGCGACCGTCCTCGTTTCCGAGTCCGGCCCGAACAGCTGCGTAAAGTGCGTCGCGATCGACGCCGTCCAGCGAACGCGTCAGCATACCGCCTCGATTGTTGAACAGGGCGAAGCACAGGTAGCGTTGCTGCATGTCTCGCGGGTCGGACTCACGGTCTGCGGCAGCCAGCATTGCCAGCAGGTCCGGTACGGCTGGCATTGCTGCGTCGCCAATGGCTGCCAGCGCCTCGGCGGCCTTGATCCTCAGCCAGAGATCATTTGCCTGCAATAATTCCTTCAGCATCGGCACAGCCGGTGCTGCACTATTCCTGAGCATGATCAACGCCTGGCAGGCGCCCAGTTGAGTGTACAGCTGGGGATCTCGGAGCATCATGATCAACTGTGGCAGTTCGGCGCTTTTGCGCCGAGCCAGTTCCATAGCAGAACGTTCGCGGACGACAGGCGACCAGTTCTTCAGGCCCGACAGAATTTCTGCGTTGCTGCGTTTGATGTAGTCGGCGTGCTTGCTTTTAGGACTCCAGTCGCGGCCATCTGCGACCAGACAATCCGCGGTCGCGGCGTCGATCTGTGGGGCGACGCTCCGCCGTTTTCCGGTCAGATAGATTTTTTGGAGCGGCTGGGCGTACGCCAGAAGGTAGGCACCAGTGCCATCCCAGCCTCTGTAGCTGTCCGGTCTGGTGGCCGGGGGCCCCTGGTGCACGTAAGTGTCGTCCCAGCGACGCGCCAGATCATAGTACCACCCGAATTCCTGCATCCATGCACCGCTGGCGCACGGGCCCGATAGGGCAACGCCAGGCATGGCCCACAGCATGTTGAAGAAATTGCCGGTATGCCCTGTGTCACGTTCGGCGCTGTGAGAGGCAACGCTCATTCGCGAAAAATACTCAGCGGCCTGAGCATCACCGAGCAGGTTGAACATCACTGCCGCAATTCCGTTCTTACCGTTGTCGTCGTGTGTTTGGATCCATGGATGATGGTCGCCATAGGGGACACTGCCCTTGCCGACATAAAAGCGAAGCAGACTCGTGCTCTTCTCAATCGCTTCGTCCAGCGCCGGATCATTGACACCAGCCTCGCGCGCGAGGATAAGGGACACGGTGAGCGGCAGGCCGGGGGCATTCATCATCCCGTACCCGCCGAGCCGCCCCTGCGATTGTACGAACCTGTGTCCCCAGGAACCGACAGCACTCTGTCCATGGACAATCTCCATGGTGACGCGTTTCAGGTCCGGCACGAAACTACGATCTCCCGTAGCCAGGACATACTCGGCCAGCAGGATATTGGCGGGGCCGTAATACCACGAGTGCAGTGAGCGTTGCTCGGGATCCGAGTATTGAGCAGCCCACCGGACCTGCTCACGCACCAGGGGCAGATAGTCCGGCTGGCCGCTCGAGAGCAGTGCCAGTGCATTCAGACAACGCGTGATTCCGTTACTCTGGATTGGGTTCGCCTTCATTTTTCGAGCCAGAGCCGCGCATCCCTGCTCGAAAATATGTTTCGACTTGGGACAATCGAACGGAGCCGTTGAGCTGTAGCTGCCCAGAAGCGGCAGTTGCAGGTCGGCATTGGTAGTTTTGCCTTCCCGCCAGCGGAGCACAGAGAGCGTACCGGTCGTCGCCTCCGCGGCGCCGATGGCCCTGCCCAGTTCTGTTCGCGGATCGTAGGCGAATGGCTGACCGGCGATTCCCAGGATCACGTCTTTTGGCTGCAGAACGTCCTCAGCAGGAGATCCTTCCTCCACCTTCGTGATATAGACCTGCCGCGCCTCGCTTGTCTCGTGTTTGTTGCTGTAGATCCATCCTCGGGCCCCGGTCGGCCCGAGGTTCCAGTCATGAGACGCTCCCTTGGGGATCTGATCTCCACGTGTGAAGTCGGGGACACCCGTCATTGAACCACGTCCCGCGGCCCACGTTGGAACGGGAAGAATCGCCACGAGTGCCGCCACTGCGACCGACGCGATGAACATCTTTCTGACCGTCATTAGCGAGGTGTCTTTCCATCTTTTTGCATTTGAGAAATCGCTTCAGCGAAGCCTTTGCCGATCTGAGCCATGATTTTTGCGGAGCCCAAATAATGGTACTCAGCGTTGGACACGCCCTTTTGCAGAATCTCCAGTTCCCGCTCGCTGAATTCTTCAGACCGGAATTTCTCCTGAGCCGCCTGTTGTTCTGCGCGACTGAGCTTTTGTTCTGATTGAAGCTCCTTCACCTTCTGTTTGACCTGCGCCTCCCGTGCTCGCAGCGCGGTCAGTTCCATGTCCCAGTAGTTTTCGGTCAGGACGGTCGCGACGTTGCCTTTGAATTCAGGCAGCGCTGCCGGTGCCGCCATAGCCATGCGAAAGTTGGTATGGATCCCGCTGTAGCGCTGCTGTTCCGGCAGATACTTCTCGACCGGTCCGCCGGCTCCCATGACGCCGATTACAAAGGGAAGTTTGGGCGCCGAGAGATCCCCGCGTACATCGCGAATAAAATGCTGCAACGCATCACTGTACCGGTCGTAGCCACCAGTCCTGTCGCGATCGGGGTAGACGCCGCGATCGACCATGTCATTCCAGCCCTGAAACCAGACCATTCCAGCCAACTCGTATCCCTGATCAGATTCGTAGTCCGGATACACCTGCTTGATATTTGCCAGGACCTTCTTTACGTAATCGATCATCAGGCGGTAGTAGTGACCAGTTGCCTTCACCCTGTCAGATTTGATCGTAACAACATCTTTGTTCTGCTTCCGAAATCCTTCAAGCTGTGCGCTATTGAATTCATATGGCCCAGCGCTTGGCGACCGGAAGTCAGTATGCAGGCTCTTGCCGCCCCAGGCAGTTTTGATGATCAGAATCGGCTCGTTCAGCGCCTTCTGCATGTAGATCCCGAAGGTGAGTTCAGGGCCAATTTTGTTTTCATCCGCACCAAAACCGGCGGTCAGTTTTCCCTGTTTCTCACCACCGCTGGAAAGATAAGAAATCCAGACGTTCTTGCAGACTCGCGCCGCGCCGTCGTTGTTTCGCATCTCGTGAAGCAGCGGCGCAGTTTTAGGGTCCATACCGATGTGTTCAAAGGTGCGCACGTGTGCGTGCCCCTGCATGTTGGACTGTCCAACCAGGATGAACACCTTGAGCGGCTTCTGACCTGCGTTCGCGCTGTTGCCACACAGTGCCACGATGCAGGCAACGATGACAGCGAATTTCGCTGATCTGTGTCCGCGAACCGTGCTTTCTGGTTGCAGTCCTGTTGCTGCCACGAGCCAGTGGCGTCTTCGACAACAGGAAAACAGCTCTGATAACTTTAAGATCATGGTGTTTGGTTTCACTGCGAAGTCTGTGCGAATCTATCTTTGTGTGGAGGTCTGTTTCCCCGGGCCGAATTCAGCCTCTTCGTGTAACAAAAAAGCTGTCGCTTCTGGTGCATTCTTATCTTTCCAGCCGTAAAACAGAAGCATTCCGTCCACCGTGCTTCCATTAGGCCGGACGACAGGCTGAATGTTGTTGAAACGCCAGCCAGCGTACCGATTCGAATCGGGTGAGGCGTCGCGTCGCTTTTTCCACGTTTGGCCCGAGTCTTCAGAAACCCATTCTTCGATGCGTCCGCCACCATGTCGGTCCATGTAGCCACCTTCCAGATAGCCTTCCCCGACAACAACCCAGGCATGAATTCCGCCGCTGCTGTCCCTGACCAGGTAACCGCTGTTCCACTGGTGATTGGACTCACAGATCGGAGTTTGAGTCCACTCACCATTTTCCCGCCGTACGTAGTGATAACGGTGAGTCTTCAGGTCGTCTTCTGAAAGCACGTGCAGAAATGTGGGTTCGCCGTCTTCCTCCAGAGAAATCACCGGCGGTATGCCAGCCCCGCGGCACTGAGTGTCCCAGATTTCACATTTCGCTTTTGAGTAGTCGATATCGATGGGTGTCTTCAGCACGTCCCCATCTGCATTGCGAACAACGTGCGTTGTCAGGTCAATCTTCACATACGACAGATTGTACTTCCACTCATTGGACACCAGTTGATTATAGCGCAGGTTGAAAAACCTCTGCGGGTCAGGGGAGTTCTTGTTGTCATCGTAATCCGTGTACACTACGTGCAGATGTTTGCCGTCACTGCTCGGGATTTTGGTTTGATAGGCAGACCAATCCCGGCGGCCCTTCGAATCCAGATCTGTGACATCGTGCTTAGGCCCGGTCCATGTTCTGCCATTGTCTTCGCTGATGCGGTAGCTCCAGGAGCTGGTATGACCATCGGTGCGGTAATAGATCACTTCTCGGTCACCATGAATTCTGTACACCGTCGGGTAGGACAACTTTGGGGCAATCTGTGGCCCCTTCCGCCAGGCAATTTCGGAAGTCCCGTTGTTTGCGGGACGTTCAGAAATGAGATGAGTTCCCGGAGTCTTGTGACAACCGAAAAGAACGTGCAGGTAGTCAGCTTCATCAGCCCAGATGATGGGGCTGTAATGATGGTCGCTACTGTGTTTCTGCCCCAGTCGGACCGGCTTTGAAAAACTACGATGCGGAGTGTCGTAGGCGATCAGCATCGGATAGGCACTGCCCTTGTCATTCTGTGTCGGTTCGGCGTCGCCGTTGTAAACAATGTAGAGCCGGTGATGCAGCAGGACCGATTGAGGTCGCTGCCTGCAATCGTAAAGCATTTTGAATTTTCCACCGTGGGCAAATGCGACAGGGACAGTGTCTGAGTCTGCCGGCGTTTCGTCTTTGCTGTACGCCGTCGGAAGAACGGTTACGCAACAGGCCAGAGCGAGCATCACCGTTGGCTGTCCCATTTTAATTTTCCGACTTCGGAGCTTGATTTGGATTCTGTTTCCGCTCACGTTTTGTTTCAAAAGGCCAGCGCTGAACATCAACGTGATCCGCCCAGGATTGCCACTTGCTGATCAGCTCATTCAATGTTTCAGGTTTCGAAGACGCAAGGTCGTTGAGTTCAGTACGATCCTGCCGCATGTCATAAAGTTCCCAGCGCGTGGGTTGACCCTTTCGATACGCAGACACGATTTTCCAGCGGCCGTCGCGTAACGCCAGATTTCCGTGATGTTCAAAGCCGATCGCGTTTTTTCGCATAATGGACTTACCGGCAAGGGCAGGCGTTAGATTCACACCTTCCATCGGCTGGATCGAATTGTCCAGATACTCATCCGGATAATCGGTCCCGGCTGCGTGCAGAAAGGTTGGCATCAGATCAATCAGGTGTGACGGGACGTCAACGATTTCACCCCACTGTTCTTCGGGTATTCCTGTCGGCCAGTGAACAATCAGAGGCGTGCTGATGCCTCCTTCGTAGCCGTCATGTTTGTATCCGCGAAACGGAGTATTGGAAGCGTTGGCCCATCCGGTGCCGTACGCCACAAATGTGTCTTCTGCTCCCGGCATCGTCTCGGGGCCGGTCCGTACCCAGTGTCCGTCACGAGTTTGCATTGGTGGCCAGATTTTCGTCTGCAGGTCATCCGGTCCGAACGGCTTGAAGTCGAACCTGCTGCGTTTCTCCTCGTTGTCGTTTCGCCCGTATCCTTCTGAGCAGCCACCGTTGTCCTGCAGGTAGACGATGATCGTATTATCCAGCGCGTTTGCTTCTTTTACTGTATCGACTATGCGTCCGATGCCCTGATCCATGCGGTCGACCATTGCAGCATAAACTTCCATGCAGCGAATGTCCCATTCTTTGTGCGGGAATTTCTCCCAGTCGACCGCGCCTGCTGACATAGGCCATTTGTCGCTGATCACTCGCTGCCGGATCGCCCTGCGATAGCGAGCTTCGCGGACCGGTCCGTAACCCCTGTCATAGACCCCTTCGTACTTCGCAATTTCGTTGGCGGGCGCGTGCATCGGCCAGTGGGCACTGGTGTAGGCAACGTAAAGAAAAAACGGTTCGTGGCTGTGATCTTGAAAATGGTCAGCGACGTAACTCACCGCGTTGTCGCTGATTGCATCCGTATAATAGAAGCTCTCAGGCTGATACTCCGGATCGTTGATCGGAGTGATATAGGTGTTGCCGCGACAAAGCGTTGCAGGATCGAAGAAGCTGCCTGCGCCAGTGATCGTGCCGTAGAACCGATCAAACCCGCGCTGCAGCGGCCAGTTGGAATTATCCGCTCTTGGACCTGTGTGCCGAGTGACGTGCCACTTGCCGGACATATAGCTGCGATATCCCGACGGATGCAGAGCTTCCGCGATCGTTACACACCGCCGGTTCAGGTCTCCACGATACGCATCATAGCCACGGTCACCTGTCATCAGACCGATTCCGGCCTGATGAGCATACAGGCCGGTCAGCAACGCCGCCCGTGTCGGGCAGCAACGAGACGTATTATAGAACTGAGTAAACCGGAGTCCGTTGCCAGCCAATGCGTCCAGAACCGGCGTCTGAATTTCGCTCCCATAACAGCCGATGTCCGAATAGCCCATGTCATCGGCCATAATCAGTACGATGTTGGGTTTTTCTGATGCGACCGAAATGTCTGTCACACTAAAGATCAGCACCAGGATGCGGGCCGGATGATTCATCTCACGAATCCAGTCAGAGAAAATTTGTTCAACAGGGCTCAGCCAAACTGCCGCATGGGCCTCCGGAAACTGTTATCCCGCTCAGTCCGTTGGTCTTCGTTACGGATTCAGATGTGCCAGAAAGTCCTCAAAGGCCTGCATTGTCAGACGAAAGTACGTGTTGTTTTCGCGGCCGTAATTGAAGAATCCGTGGCCGGCGTCGGGGTATTCGATGAATTTACATTCATTGCCGGCCTCTTTCATTCGCGTTTGAAACGAGCGGACCAGGCGAGGCGGAATGAGACCATCGTTGCTGCCACTCAGGATCAAAGTTGGCGGCAGCCCGGCACGGACATGATGCGCCGGTGAGAAACTCTGCGGAACGATTCCGTCGGATTCACACTTCTTACGGCCGCCTGCCCAGCCGTCGACCAGATCGATGACCGGATTGAACAGCACGTAACCTTGCGGCAGGTTTTTGATGACCGGGTCATCGTTCAGCGAAATGGTGCTGAGTGCCAGCGACAGATGACCTCCGGCGGATCCTCCGGAAACGACGATTCTTTTCGGATCGATGTGATGCTCGCGGCCATGTTCGATAATCCAGCGATACGCTTTTCTTGCATCTCGCAGCGTATCCTGCGGCGTGAGGTCTCCTTTCGGTGGTCGAAAATGTGTCGACACCGTTGTGTAGCCGCGCCGTTGTAAATAGACGCACTGCGCCGCCAGACTGCGGGCGTGGCCGCCCCAGCCACCTCCATGAATAAACAGCACGCAGGGACGCAATTCGCCCGGTTGTGCGGCCAGTGGCGGAAAGACCCACAGCTTCTGTTCTTCAATGTCTGAATCGCCGTACACGAACTGCTGTCCGGTCGCCAGCAGTTCGTTATTGATCTGATCAGTTTCCTTCCTGTCCGCAGGCAGGTGAAAGAAGTCGTGCTCAATCGTACCGTGAGCGTTTAACAGCGGTGGTTCATCAGAACCGGATATTCCGCGTTGAATTGCGGCCGCAAGTTGCTCATCGGCGGATTTGTCGTCCGACGACATCTGTAGTGGATCGACGAGGATTTCTTCCAGGGGCCGACCTGTCAGACGAAAAAGTCGACCATCGCGGAACCGTTTGTAATTCTTGTCGACGGCAAAGACGCTACGGTGAAATCGTTCCTTGTCCCAGCCAGGTCTCGGGTCGTACCAGAAGAATGCTGAGTCTCGTGTGGGCCCTGCCCTGCCGAACAGTTGCGGCGCAAAACTGACGCCGTCCGTAACATCATTGACGCGCAGTGCAGAACCCGCGATTTCCACGAGGGTGGGCAGAAAGTCCGAGGCATCGACGAGGTTGTCGCAGACTCCGGGCTGAATGTGCCCCGGCCAGGACGCGATCAGTGGCACGTGAATTCCCGTCTGCAGCGGTTCGCCCTTGCCACCCTGAATGGTGCGACCGTCTTTCAGCTTTGAAAACACCTTCCGATGGAACCCGTTGTCCGCATAGAACAACACCAGGGTGTTTTCGCGAAGACCTTTCGCCTGCAGTCCCTGCAGCAGATTGCCAACGGCAGTGTCCATGTATTCGACCATGTCCGTGATGAATTTTACATCTTCATCCGGAACGGCTTTCGGATCCCAGCCGGGCGTGTTGGGTGTCGGTTCGAATGGACGATGTGGCAGCGCCATTGGGTAGTAAACAAATGTTGGTGCCTGGCGGGGTTCATCAATGAAGTTGACGATTTTTTCCACCCAGACATCTTCACCATATCGGCCGTCGTAGGTTCTGAGTTCGCCCGCAGAACCGGACGATCCTTCCAGCATGGTGGGATTGGCGAAACGAGAGCCTTTGTCTTCCGTGTGTAATGAATGGAACAGGGCGTATTCGTCAAAACCTGCGTCTTTCGGGTGCATCCCTGTGCCTCGGCGATCGTCGGCGTTCGGCAGGTCGGGTGGGTCGTATGACTGCAACTGCCATTTACCAAAGATACCGGTGGCGTAGCCGGCGGACTTCATCTGATGTCCGAAGGTCGTGGCAGACGGATCGAGTATCCCGAAGTATTTCCAGTTTCGATTATTGTACAGCCCAGTCATGATTTGCACGCGAGTCGGCGTGCACAGAGGTTGCGAATACGCTGTGCTGAATCGCAGTCCTTCGGCGGCCATGCGATCAAGATGAGGAGTTCTGTACGACGTCCCTCCATAACAACCAAGGCCTTCGATGCCGATGTCGTCGGCCACGATCAGCAGGATGTCAGGTTTGTCCGCCGCGAGGGCTGATTTGCCCCAGCAGAGAATAGTCAGTGACAGAATGACCCAGCGCATTCAGATATCCTTTGATATCGCATTGAAACAGTAATCAACCGCCCGAGCAACAGTTGTGGCAGAACGAGTCTGGTTTCATCATAATCGCTGACAACCTTGATGTACCAATCATCATGCCCTTTGGATTTCATTCGGTATTGCGATTTTCTGCGGCAATGGCCAGTGTTCCTGTGTATAGCCAGTGACCAGCCCACAACAGGCTCAGAAAGACTGCCGGCATCACCACCGAGTCATCATAAGTCAGATGGGCAACGATGGCGCCGCCCCAGTAGGCCGTCGACATCAGCAGCCCCAGTGCTGCTGTCCGTGGTATCAACAACAGCGTTCCGCATACGATGGCTGTAACACTGATCAGCGTTACGTGCTGAATCAGCTTGGCCTTCTTCAGGCCCTCGACCATATCTTCCGCACCAAGTTCCGCCAGCTTAAGACCACCCGCCAGAATCAGCACGAGCGCCACGGTCCGTAACATGAGTCGCCCGACGGTCCGGGGGCGTTCGCTCTGAAGCAGTTTCATTTGATTCCCACGATGTAGCACAGCCAGACCGGGTTGCTGGGCGGGTCTTCATTGCGCTGCCACTCGCCGGAATCCTCTCCGTGCTCGTCTTCCAGTTCCCAGTAAATGTGGCTTTCGGAAAAACCGGCTTCTGCCAGCATTTCGCGGACTTCGGGAATCGTCCAGAACCGCCAGTGATATTCGAACGCACGCTTCATCTTGCTGCCGTCAGCAAACTTGAAGTGAATGTAAAAGCTGGCATCCCCCGTTGCGGGATTGAAGCGGGCCTGCTGCCAGCGGTACTGAAATCCCCTTTTCCCCTTCTTGATGGTGCGTTTATCGGTTTTGGTTTCGTCATAACAGGCACCACCGCCCATCATGTCCATCACCATAATGCCCTGATCATTCAAGTTGGAATAGGCAACCCGAAAATACTCTATGACTTCCCTGCGAGTCTTGAAGATCCAGAACGAAAAATTCTGTGCGGTCAGCACGTCGACCGTCGGTTCATCGTGGACACGCACATCCTGTTCCAGCAATTGGATCTGTTGTGCCTGGGAGTCCTTCAGTTGTGACAGATTGTTTTCCCGCCCCCATTGCAGAGTTTCCGGACAAAAGTCGATGCCAATTGCCGTCCGCTTTTTGCCGCGTTTCACCCATTCACAGCAGACGGCGAAGGTACCGCAGAAGTCTTCCCGCAACGACACTGGTTTTCGATTGTAAGCGTCATCGAACGCCTGATCAAAAATGTCGATTTCGTGGTCCGGCGACTGCACGGACTTCTGGTAGCACCAGAACTTGTCGGCAGTCTCGGCCATTGTTGGCTTGCCGGATTTCGATTTTTGTTTTTGCCTGGCCATCGCTTGTGTCGTGTTCCATGGGGCCCGATTACGCGCGCAGAGTCGTGCTTTTGTCGCCAATTCATGCCGCAAAGATGGGCATCCTACACAAACACGGCGATACGGGAAGTGACCATCTGAGTTCGGTACGCAGTAACGCCCAAGTGCACTCTGTGATGCCGGGAATGGTGTTGCGAGATCGGAGCTGTGGTCACACATGACGAGCCAGGGAATCCTTCACCTTGCCCGCCCTGCCACGAATCACCATTTAGCGCTCGGAATCAACAGGGGCGCGAAGGGAAGTTCAGCTACCGTCCGCGGCACATGCGTCTGCGTGGTGCGGCGATGAGATTCATCCATCTATGACGAGATCTGCAATTGGTGCTGACGATACACCACTGTCTCGGGGGGGCCACAAGCTGCATGTTGGGCACGTGCTTCGATGCCTATCCGCAACTGCGATTCGTGTCGACGGTGTAGGGAGTGCTACAGCCGATACGGCAG
>JABABI010000083.1 GCA_014238335.1 Fuerstiella sp. | reverse complement strand
AGCAATCAACCGGTGCCGGAAACGGAAGGCCAGTTTATCCGCTGTGTCCTTGAGAGCCTGGCTCTAAAATACCGCATGGTGCTGGGGTGGATGGAGGAACTGACAGGAGTTCCTGTCGAAGTGATTCACATCGTCGGTGGCGGCACACAGAATCAACTGCTGAATCAGTTCACGGCGGACGCATGTGCCCGAGCGGTATTTGCCGGGCCAATTGAAGCCACGGCACTGGGAAATGTGCTGCTGCAGGCTCGAGCTGCAGGCGATGTTTCTTCTTTGTCAGAAATCCGTGATGTTGTTCGAGGTTCTGAGACGATTGGCGAATACACTCCCCGGGATTCTGCGGCCTGGGAAGATGCCTGGGGACGGTTTGTGCAACTGTGCGACACAGAGAGAAATAACTGACTGATGGGACTATTCGATCGACTAAAAGCCGGACTGCAGAAAACCAGAGACATCCTGCGCACGGACCTGCGGGATCTGTTCAGGGCCGGTGACATTCTGGACGACGGTCTGCTGGAAGATTTCGAAGGACGACTGATCCGGACGGACATGGGTGTGGCGGCGGCCGATCGCATTACGTCTCGGTTACGTGTGGAGCATGGAGGCCGTACGGTTGATGTCGACGCGGTCTGGGAAACGATTTGTTCGGAACTGCGAGACCTGCTGAAACGTGATGACGCCACAACATGGAATCCCGACAACCCGCTGTCGCCACTGAACAAAGCCGAATCGGGTCCCACTGTAATCCTGGTCGCAGGCGTCAACGGAGTCGGTAAAACCACGTCGATTGCAAAAATTGCCAACCTGCTGCAGAAGAATGGAAACAGTATTGTGCTGGCCGCGGGAGACACGTTTCGAGCGGCGGCCGTTGAACAGCTGACGATGTGGAGCGAACGACTGGGGTGTGACATCGTGCGGAAGGACAGCGGAGCCGACCCGGCATCAGTGGCATATGAAGGTGCCACAAAGGCCGTTGATCAGAACGCCGACTACCTGATAGTCGATACGGCTGGACGCCTGCAGACTCAGAAAAACCTGATGGATGAACTGGAAAAAATTCGTCGAGTTATTCAGAAGGTCATTCCGGAAGCACCTCATGAAAGCCTGCTGGTGCTGGATGCCACGACGGGGCAGAACGGATTGAGCCAGGCAAAGAGCTTCTCTGCGGCCGTCGAATGTACCGGTCTGGTTCTGGCAAAACTCGACGGAACCGCTCGTGGCGGAGTCACGGTCGCCATTCGTCAGGAAATGGGCATTCCCGTGAAGTACATTGGGGTCGGTGAAGGCATCGACGACCTTGAGTTGTTTGATGCCGACGGATTTGTCGACGCTCTGTTTGCGAAATAAGCACCTTTGGTGCATGGTGCCGTTTATGTCTCAACGCGACTATTACGAAACGCTCGGGGTATCTCGATCAGCATCAGCTGACGAAATCCGCAAGGCGTACAAAAAGCTGGCACGGCAGTTTCATCCCGATGCCAATGCCGACGACCCCGGCGCCCAGAAAAAATTTGCCGAGATCACCGAAGCCTACGAAGTTCTGGGCACGGATGAGAAACGCAAAAAGTACGATCAGTTCGGGCACAACTGGAGCAAGGTTGGAGACGGCCCCGGCGGCAGTTCGTTCGGAGGAGGAGCCGGCGGTGCGCAGTTCGACCTGAATGACATTCTGGGCGGCATGTTCGGTGGGGGAGGAGGAGGAGGCAGCCCATTCGGTGGCGGCAGCCCGTTCGGCGGAGGTCGAAGGCGGACACGTGCCCAAAAAGGGCAGAACGTGGAAGCTGAAATCCGGGTACCGTTTCAGGTCGGAGTCGCCGGCGGCGAACATGAACTGACTTTGCAGACCAGCGATAAAACAGAACGTCTTACGGTGAAGGTTCCTGCGGGAATTGATGACGGTGGCAAAGTACGTCTGGCCGGTCAGGGTCATCCCGGACATGACGGAGGGTCGGCTGGTGACGTGATTGTCACGATTCGCGTATCGGCTCACCCCTGGTTCCGTCGCGAAGGAAAAAACCTGCTGATTGAAGTGCCGATTACTCCCTCAGAAGCCGCTCTGGGGGCAAGGGTTGAGGTACCGACACTGTCCGAAGGGACCGTGGTACTGACCATTCCTGCCGGCACTTCCAGCGGCGCCAAAATGCGTCTGCGAGGCAAAGGCGTTCCGGATCGAAAGAAGGGGCAACCCGGTGATCAGCTTGTCGCCATTAAAATTGTCACGCCAAAGGATTTGTCGGACGAGGCCACGGATCTGTTTCAAAAGCTGATGAAAGCGGCTCCTCAGGATCCACGTGACGGGCACTGGACGTAGCCGCCCCTGTGTATTCGAGCAGCTTCAATTCGCTGTCAGGAAAGTGCCCCGGCAACGTGCGGCGGACAACTGGCTGGGTAATTCCACGAGTTTCCCGGCCGAATCGCTGCATTCCGCATTCATTCGCTCTAAACTTGACGCAAACATTCCGCGATTCTCTGAATTCTCCCGAACAGTAGTTGTCCCAATGGAACGCCTGATTGGCACTGACGAACTAAATCCCGGCGATCGTCATTCGGTCATCGTTGACGATATTCCGGCACTGGTCGTACGAATCGGTGACGAATACTATGTGGTTGAGGACGTGTGTTCGCACGATGGTCAGCCACTGACGGACGGTCCCATCGCTGATTGTTCAATTACGTGTCCTCGTCACGGTGCCAGATTTGACCTGAAAACCGGGGCGGCGATGTGCATGCCGGCGACGAAAGGGATTCGCACATTTACCGTGGAAGTGAGAGAGGATGCCATTTGGGCGGCACCCCAATAGAGCCAGTAACGTGCTGTGAAAGAATTTCCGCCGTTCCATCATTAGACCATGTCAGACATTTCCGGAGAACGAACCGTGTCCACCGACGAAACAAACTCAGCACCAGTGGAAGAAACAGAATCCGCGGCCGCCCCGGCAGCGCCCGAGGCAGAAGCCAACGAGTGTACAGGGGACGAAATCTCAGGTGCTTCTGAAACAGCACCGTCCACAGCCACAGACTACCTCGAAGCTCTCAAACAGGTCATTGACCCGGAATTGATGATCAACATCGTTGATCTCGGTCTGATCTACACCGTCGAAGAAGACGAAGAGAATCCGTGCACCGTGAACGTCGGCATGACGTTGACAAGCCCGGCCTGTCCTGCAGGCCCTCAGCTGATTCAGCAGTCAAAGATGGCGCTGGAAAGACTGCACGATGTTGACAAAGCGGTCATCACGCTGGTCATGTCACCGCCATGGACGCCGGAACGAATGACTGACGACGCACGAGATCAACTCGGAATCTTTTGATGTCGCACGCGATGCAGGCTGATGCTCGCGACCAGACGCCAACTTCCGTGGATTGCTTTGAAACGCCCGTACAGACCGCATCACTCTGGCTTACGTCACCCCACAGGCTGCAAAGAACAAGCGAAACAACTTAGTTACAGAGACTTGAGTCGCGAGACCATTTGCGGCGCACAACATACCTGTTTTCCACCGTTCACCGGGACTGCAAAACACATGACTCACTCAATTCTTCTCAACGGTAGATGGACGGCCTCAGAAGGCACTCAGACCTTTCAGGCGGCGAACCCCGTCACTGAGGAAAAGCTGCCGGGCGTTTTTCCGGTCAGTCCATGGTCGGAACTTGACAAGGTGATTCAGGCGGCCGCTGACGCTGCGAAGGAAATGCGTGGCTGGCCGGGAAGCCGGTTCGCGGATTTTCTTGACTCCTATGCAGAAGAGATTGAAGCTCGCACCGATGATCTGGTCGCTGCAGCCAATACAGAAACCGGCCTTCCGGTGTCCCCACGTCTGAAAGACGGGGAACTACCACGCACGACAGATCAACTGCGACAGGCTGCCCGTGCGGCTCGCACCGATTCGTGGCGTTGTCCGACGATCGACACGGCCACCGGAATTCGTGCTATGTTCGGCCCCATTGGTCCCGTTGTTGTGTTTGGACCGAACAACTTTCCGTTCGCCTTTAACGGGATTGCAGGCGGAGACTTCGCGGCTGCGATTGCCGCCGGAAACCCGGTGATCGCCAAAGGCCATTCCTGCCATCCGGAAACTACTCGTGTTTTCGCAGAAGCAGCCCTGGCCGCCATTGAAAAGACGAACATGCCAAGGGGACTGGTGCAGCTGGTCTACCGCACCAGTCACGACGACGGCTACAAACTTGTCTCCGACTCTCGAATCGGAGCATCCGGCTACACCGGCGCACGACACACAGGGTTAAAGCTGAAGGCCGCGGCCGACGCTGCCGGAAATCCCATGTATCTGGAATTGTCCAGTATTAATCCCGTGTTCATTCTGGAGGGAGCGTTGCACGAACGAGCGGAAGCGATCGCCGACGACTTTACCGGCAGCTGCCTGATGGGCACGGGACAGTTTTGTACAAATCCGGGACTTGTTGTTGTTCCGGCGAATGATGCAGGCAACAGCTTCATCAAGACGGTCGCAGAAAAATTCGGCGGCGCTGCCGTGGGCACGATGCTTAGCGAGGGAGTACGCAGCAGCTTTGCCGCGGGAATTGAAACGTTGCAGAAAGCAGGAGTCGAAGTTGTTGCGGGTGGACAAGCCGGCGGCGGAAATGGTGTGTCGTTTAACAACACCCTGATGATCGTCGGGGGATGCCGTTTTCTGGAAGATCCGGAAGTCTTCCAGACGGAAGCTTTTGGCAACGGCTCATTGGTCGTGCTGGCGGACGATGTGGCGCAGATGGTGACCATTGCGGAATCATTGGAAGGTAATCTGACCGGCTGCGTTTGTTCAGACACAAACGGCAGCGATGACGATGCGTATGCGGCCATCGAACCGGCGTTACGAACCAAAGTAGGACGGTTACTGAACGACAAGATGCCGACCGGCGTTGCGGTCTCAGCCGCGATGAACCACGGTGGGCCGTTTCCATCAACCGGGCATCCGGGCTTTACGGCCGTCGGCATGCCGGCTGCGGTTTCACGCTTCGGCATGCTGCAATGTTACGACAACATTCGTCCGGAACGGTTGCCGGTGGTCCTGCAGGACGCGAATCAAAATAACGCCTGGCGGCGAATTGACGGTGACTGGACAACAGCTGACGTGGGCTAGAACGTCTGTCTCAGGTATCTCAGGAACCTCTGCAGCAAGGATGCAGGCCGCGTATGAATCCGTACCCGGCCGACGGAATACAACAGCGGTGGCACGCCATCGCGGTCGTTAAGCCGTATCCTGACAAAATAGGTGACGGCGTTCGGCAACAGACCGTCTTCCGTCGGCTGGCCGCTCGCCAGTCCGGCGATGGCCCATTGAGCCGGCAGATTCTTCGCTTCCAGACGCTCGACGGATTCCACCACGGCCGAAACGCCGCTGGCACTTCCGGCCTGCGGCAGAAACTCCAGCTGCTGACCTTTGGCAACGAATTCCACATCGTCCTCGCGAACGCCGGCACTGATGATCAGGTCGGACGGGTCTCCGACGTAGCCCAACAGCGTGCCGCGTTGAATCCAGGCGCCAGAATTCCTGAGCTGTACCGCCGTTCCATGCCAGCGCTTCGGAAGAGGATCATCCTGCTGCGAGACCGCCGGTGGAGGAAGAAACACCCCGTCCGCCGGACTCCTGACCACCAGCGACGCGGCTTCGGACAGGAATTCTGTCAGACGTTTTTCGGCGGCGGCTTCTGATTCGCGAAGCGCCGGAATCAAATCTGAATTTGCCGTCGCCGGATTTTTTTGTAACGAATTCAATTGCAGACCGACTTCGTTCACACGGCTGCGCAAATTCTGTTCAGACTTTTCCAGATCGATATTCAGCAGCTTCGCAAGGACACTGCCCATGGTAACGTGGTCTCCATAACGACCTGCCGGATCAAGTGTGCCTGGTAATGTTGCATAAACCGGACTGGACGCTGGCTCCACAAATGCCGGGGCCATAACTGAATGAGGCAGTGGAAACACAGCGACTCCCAACAGCGCTGCGGTCGAAATTGCTAAACGAGTCCACGACCGCGTTCCTTCCTCATCACGTTCGCAAACTCGGACCAGAAATGTTGCGGCAGGAACAACAATGAATCCGGTCAGTATCACGGCCGACAGAAACGTGCCCAGAAACTGCACTTGCCACTCCTGGGACATGACCTGTACAAGTTTCAGAATTGCCAGCGTCAACAGGACTCGGTAAGCCGCTGATGCAAGGCCGTAAGCCAGCAAAAAGCGATGAATTCGGACAGGCTCCGTCGAAACGCCGGAGCGCCCCGCAACCAGGTGCAGCAGCGTCTGCTGCACCGCAGCGGATGCGCGCGATGAGAGGTTGACAATGCCGACCCAGTCCGCCAGCAGAAAGTACCCGTCGAATTTCAGCAGCGGGTTTCCGTTAAACAGAATCGTGTTGACGGAACACAGCACAACGGTGTTCAGCAACAGAGCTCGCGTGGTGCCGGGTGATGCGTACGACCACAACAGGACGAATATGGATGCCAGTGAAAGCTCAACCAGGATTCCGGCAGCGGTAATCAGCATGCGTTGCCGGCGAGGCAGCAGCCATGCGTCCGACACGTTGGTGTAAAGAACCGGTGTAAACACCATCAGCATGATGCCGCACTCGTTGCACTCCGCACCAAAGTACCTGGCTGTAAATGCGTGCCCCGCTTCGTGCAGAATTTTGACGGTCACAAAGACAAGCAGCATCAAAGCCATGTTCTGGGGGCCAAGAAATTCTGCCATCGAAGGCAGAGCTCGCAGCAATTCTCCATAACGGAACCCGACAACCACGATGGAAAGCAGCCCCATCACCATCATCGCACGCACGACGACCGGTTTGTAGAAAATGGACACCAGCGGCAGGGAGGTATCCAGCAGTCGCGAAGGATTGAGCAGACGACACTGCAGGCGCAGAATTCGGAACAGAGGACTGACAAGCCGCCACAACGACGCTGAAGCCGCCTGCGGATCAAGACGTGCTGAATCTCCACCGCCGGCCTGCCGAATCAGCTGGTGTCCTGCCAGTACACGCACGAAATGTCCCAGATCGTCCAGAGAAAGACGTCGTTCCGGGCACAACTGACGAGCACGTTCGAGCATGTTCGCAAAACTGGTGCGACCATCCATCAGGTTCAGGACCGAAAACTCGATATCGTCAAGGTGAGTGTACTGCAGCGTCAGCGGATCCTTAACGACCCAGCCACCGGAATCGTGCGGTACTGACACAAGGTCGTCTCGTTTTAGCCAGGGAAATTGCACATCAGGACCTACTGCGGAACCGGTCGAGCGACTGCTCGGAATCTGTTGGCCCGCTTCCGTTGATCGCTGCAGCGAAGCGGGCAGTACGAATCAATGTCACTGCGAAAGACTATTCGATTACCAGCGAAGCATTCATGCCGGGCAGGGCCCGTATGTCGGCGTTCTCAAATTCTGCCCAGAACCGCACCTGTTGATTAACGGGATCAACCTGCGGACTGACGAAAGTAATTTTCCCCCGCAATTGAACCGGTTCATAAACCGATTGCAGTTCGATCGTGACCGGCCGACCAACCAGGTTAATCGACGCCTGTTGCGCCTGCAGAAACCCCTCGGCCCGCAGAGTCTTCAGATCAATCACCCGCCCGACCGGTGCGCCAGGTTCGACCCATTCCCCGACATGACGTTCCACTTTGACAATCACGCCGTCAAAGGGCGCACGGATGTTGCGATGCTCAAGTTCCAGTTCTGCCATCGCAACGTCATTGCTGTGAATCCGCTGGTTGATTCGGGCTACGGTCAGATTTTTCTGTTCCTGTTCGACCAGAGTTTGATAGCGAGCAATTTCTTCAGCCTTCTGCTCGATTGCGGCCCGCTCCGCGTCAGGTTTCATCTGATCGATTCGGTGATTGGTCTGCGCCTGAAGGACTTCCAGTTCTCCTTTGCGAACGGCAGTCTTCAGACGATCGATTTGTGATGCAGAGATGCTTCCGTCAAATGTGTCTTTCGAACTCTGGGCACGCTGCAATTCCAGTTGCCGCATTTTTGTTTCCGCAGTGGCCACCTGAACCGGAACATCTGTTTCGGCTTCTGTTTCGGCAATCTTTAATGCGACTTCCTTGACCCGACGACTGGAAACCGATTCGTTCAGCTGGGCCGTCGCGGCCTGTATTGGCAGATCATCGGCGGCTCGCAGTTGGGCGACGTCAAGATTCAGTTCTGACGCATTCAGTTTCAGCTTTTGCTCCTGATTCTCAAGTACGGCAACGATCTGACCCCTGGTCACAGACTGACCTTCTGAAAAGGAAACCTCTGCCAGTGTCCCGGCATCTCGTGCGGGAATGTCGGCTTCCCGCACTAGGCTGATGGTTACCTGTGAAACCTGAATTCGCTGCTCGTCCGCGCACAAGGTGCTCAGCTGACCGACGACACAGATGATCGCAGTGACGGTCAGAACAGACTGAACACCGTTTGTAGATCGGCGACCGTCAGCGTTTGTTTCGTTCATCGAACATCCTCCTAATACGTGCTTCAGAGCCAGGCAAAGCGAACCTGTCGCCAGAATTCAATCACCTCGCGAAACATTACGAACCCCAGAGAGCGTCGGCCGCAGCCGATCCTTGCCGTCACCGTTGTGCCGGGACGAAGTTTTGTCTGTGGCAATGTGGTCAACAACGCGGTGGCTCGACAGGTCATCAGACCGTCATGCGTTTCGACCGCGTTGTCAACACTGGTAAGCGTCGTCGTCCAGTCGCGCTCCGGTGCAGACCGCACGACGTAACGAACTGGCAGCAGTTCTGCCGACAAATGGCGAGCCCTGGTTACGTATGACACCGCGTCATCCGGGATGGAAATTTCCAGCTGCCATCCGCTGTCTGTTGGCACGATCTCCAGCAACAGCTGTCCCCGCTGCACAGGTCGTTTCATCAATTCCTGCTGCGAATCACGTCGAAAAACGGTTCCCGCAAACGGAGCCGTGATTTCCAGTGATGCCAGTTGTTTTTCCACAAGTACTTTTTGTTCGTTCAAGTTCTGCAACTGCTGTTTCAGCTGCGCTTCTTCGCCACTGAGTTGAGGGTCTCCGCCTGACAGTCGCGTCGCATGGACGGAAGCCAGCCTTGCCGTGGTCGTGTCGATGTCGCCCTGCACGCGCCGTTTTTCGAGCTCCAGATCGGGGTTGGAAAGTTTAAGCAGAACCTGTGCAGCCTGCACGGAGTCTTCATTCTGAAACCTAACTTCGTCGATCGTGCCGTTTTCCGGTGCGAACAGCCGGCGTTGACTGGTCGACACGACCTGCCCTGGCGCTTCGATTTCGAAATTCGCAGGGCAGATCAACAATACAGCCAACAGCACAGCCGCAGTCGCCAGCCAGCGAAGTTTTCCGCGGTGAATAATCTTTCCCAACAACGTTTGTTGTCGTTTGTGCAGTTTGCCGAACACCGGGCCAGCCGCCTCAAGAAGCTGTCGCAGCAGCTGTTCATTGGGCCGTTCCGTATTAACGAAGATTTCGACCGATATCACGGTCGCAGTGGTTTCAGACTGGCCGCCGGCAGCGTTCGAAGTGTCCTGTGTTGATGATAGAGTGTCAGTGGAGTCACAGGCGGACACGACCAGCGACGCCACCCGAATAGCGGCCACATCACCGTTTTGCAGAACGGCAATTGCGCTGGCAACGCCTGCGTCGTCAATTTCATCCAGTGGTTTCCATTCAGACCTGGCGATGGGCGTTTGAGCAACGTCACTTTTGTTAACAACGTCTTCAATTGCACGTACTGTTTCCGCTTCCACGTTTGGGCTTCGAACGCCGGTCACGGCGTCGATTCGATACCGACCTCCACGCCACGAAAGTACAGCGATCCGGCAGCGCCCCAGAGCCGCCGGACCATCCTGAGCCAGCACCGATGCTGCTGCGCTGACGGTCGAACTCAGGTGCAGACCTCCGATGGTATTGACGAGTTCCATCTGAGCGGTCAGAAGATGCTCGTAATTCGACATCAAATGACGGCTCAACCAACTGCCCACAACGTCGACGATGGCACGCGCACCTTCGATGAACGTTTGTTGCGGGGCGCTGAACTGCTCAATGGATACGCTCATTACGCAGAATACATGGTCCGCAAGTCGAGCAGAGATCGTCAGCCGGTGTCGCGGTGGTGAGCTTTCGGGCGCAGCGTCTGTCAGAACAAAAGGTTTTTCAGTTGCTGCCGTGATCTCGGCCCGCATGTCTTCCGATGGTGTTAAGCGTTGACCGTCCGGCCTGAGTTCTTCAATGCCGGTCGGGCGCATGAGCCAGACTTTGATGTCGTGAATCGTGCCAATACACCGCAAAGCAGCGCCGGCATGATTTTGAATGTCCGCGAAAACGACGTCAGCCCCCGTTGAAGCACGCTCCAACTGGTCCAGTCTGGTTTCGAAATTGTTCAGCCACGAATCCTGCATCAAGCCACGCCAGCCAACATCAATCAGATTTCACAAGAACCACACATTCTTTATCGGCCGCTGCGTCGGAAAGGCAACGTTGATATGGATTATGAGCAGGCGAAAAACGACATTTCCGGGTCACGGATGATGCTATATCACCGGCAACACCCGGTAATCGCCCCAAACCTGGCATATTCCGCTGAAAGAGTCACTCACGATGAAACACGGAAATCGCCCGCGAGAAGGAAGATTCCTGGATGGTCAGTACTCCCACATCAGCCAGGAAGGCACTTCGTTGTCACCGAATACCATGACGTTTCCGTTTCCGGGCCGGTTTTAACAAATCGTTTTCTTACGTGAGCTGGTCGAATTTCGCCGACTGACTTAATGTCTTTTCACAGCCCCCTTACAATATCGCGTCATTAACGATCACGTCGCGCTGTCTCCACCCTGTTGATGAAGGGATGTTTCCTTGTTCACTTGTTCTTCACAATCCGCCACGATCGTCGCATTCGTGATCATGACGCTTTGTCGTCATGAATCGGCGGCACAGGATTTGTTTTCCGGTATCGATCCGGACGGATTCGATCATTCCGTGCGTCCACAGGATGATTTGTACAGGCACGTGAACGGTCGCTGGCTGCTGAGTACTCAGATTCCCGCGGACAAATCAAATTACGGCTCTTTCACGGCCCTGAACGATGCTGCTCGAGAAAACATCCGGACCATCATCGAAGAAGCGACAAAGAACCCGGCTGACGCCAACGACCGGAAGGTTGGTGATTTCTATGCCAGCTTCATGAACGAACAACTGATCGACGAGCGTGGGCTGAACCCCGTTCAGCCGGTACTTGATGCAATCGCGGACATTTCCAGCAGGAAGGAACTCTTCCGACATTTCGGCCATTTGCAGACGTTGGGCATTGGCGGACCGATTGGGTTTTTTGTGTCGACGGATGCAAAAGACTCCAGTCGCTATCTGGCGGCCATTGTGCAAAGTGGCACAACACTGCCTGACCGAGATTATTATCTCGAAGACGAAGATAAATACCTCACGGCGCGCGCGGCTCTTAAGAGCTACATCGCGAAACTGTTCGAGCTGGCCGGACTGCCTGGCGGTGAATCAGCCGCCAATCAAATTCTGGAACTGGAAACTAAACTGGCCAAAGCGCAGTGGTCGCGGACGGAACTTCGAGACGCAGAAAAACGATACAACAAGTACAAAGTGTCGGATCTGCCGAAACTGACGCCAAAGCTGCCATGGTCCGTCTTCTTTGAAGCCGTCGGTGTTCCGGATCTGACTGAGATCAATGTGTTGACTCCCAGTTTTTTTCAGGCGCTGGAGGCAATTGGTGACGATACAACGTTGAGCGCGGCGAAGGCGTACCTGTCGTTTCGTGTGCTGGACGGCGTAGCGCCACTTCTGTCAAAGCCGTTCGTTGATGCTCATTTTGAACTGCATCGCAAACAGCTGGCGGGAGTGCCCGAACAAAAACCTCGCTGGAAACGCGGAGTCGATGCTACAAGCGGCGGCGGAGCAGGGGACTTCGGTGTACTGGGCGAAGTCGTGGCGCAAATCTATGTGGCCAGACACTTCAAACCGGAAGCCAAACGTCGGATGGACGAACTCGTCGGCAACCTGATGAAGGCCTACAAGAACAGTATCGGCAACCTGACCTGGATGACCGATGACACGAAAAAGAAGGCGCTGCAGAAGCTGGACAAGATCACACCAAAAATTGGTTACCCCACAAAATGGCGAGACTACTCAAAACTGGAAATCCGAGCTGACGATTTGATCGGCAACATGAGACGTTCCGCGCAGCATGAACATCAGCGCATGATTAACAAGCTCGGCAAGCCGGTCGACAGGACGGAATGGGGCATGACGCCTCAAACAGTCAATGCGTATTACAATCCCGGCAAGAATGAAATCGTGTTCCCGGCGGCGATACTTCAGCCCCCGTTCTTTAACGCCGATGCCGATGACGCTGTCAACTACGGTGGTATCGGGGCAGTCATTGGCCACGAGATCAGTCATGGCTTCGATGACCAGGGCAGCAAGTACGACGGAGACGGCAATCTGGAAAACTGGTGGACCGACGAAGACCGAGCCGCTTTCGAAAAATTGACAAGCCAGCTGGTCGCTCAGTATGCGGGCTATGAAGCGCTGCCCGGAAAGACCCTCAATGGGAAATTAACGCTCGGTGAAAACATCGCTGACCTCAGTGGCATGGCCATCGCCTACAAAGCGTACATTCTTTCGCTGAAAGGCCGAAAGGCGCCCGTCATCGATGGACACACCGGGCCACAACGTTACTTTCTTGGCTGGAGTCAAATCTGGCGGCGCCTGTACCGGGAAGAGGAACTGGTGCGGCGGCTGGTGGTGGATCCACATTCACCCTCCGCATTTCGAGGCAACGGTCCTGTCACAAACCTGAATGCGTTCTACGAAGCATTTGGTGTCAAGCCCGGCGACAAACTCTACAAACCGCCCGGGGAACGTATCCAAATCTGGTAAGGCGGACCGGCTTCACTGGTTTATTCTTCCTGACGCTCGGCTGGTATTGGCCCACTCGTAATGGTTGCTTCGAAGATGCGTACGAACAGCGGACAGTCTTATTTCCGCACCGCAGTAATGGAACCAGGATGACTGATCGCAATTTGTATTCCTGTGGTCGGAGCATCCCGTCGGGGCGTTCTTTCTTCCGACTTTCGACTTCGGAGGCACAATTCCGATTCACCATTTTTTGCGTCACGGTTTGGGTATATATCGTTTGTCCGGGAGCCCGTCCGGCCACCGCCGAAGACCTGGCGACCAATCGGCCCAACGTCCTGTTCATCGCCGTTGACGACCTCAACGACTGGATCGGTTGTCTCGGCGGGAATACTCAGACGATCACGCCCAACTTCGACCGTCTGGCCGCCAGCAGCGTGCTGTTCACAAACGCTCACTGCCCTGGCGCTGCCTGCAATCCGTCGCGTTCAGCTATCATGACGGGACGTTCGCCGCACCGTTCCGGCCTGTACGAAAACAGCCAGAAGATGCGAGAAATCCTGCCGGACGCAGAACTGCTGCCGCAGCATTTCCGTAATCACGGCTACCGAGCCAGTGGCTCCGGAAAACTGCTGCACTACTTCATTGACGCCCAATCGTGGGACGATTACTTCCCTGCCAAAGAAACGGAAAACCCGTTTCCACGGACGCTCTATCCGCCGGAACGTCCGGTCAGTCTGCCCCGCGGCGGGCCGTGGCAGTATGTCGAAACCGACTGGGCCGCGCTCGATGCCACCGACGAAGAATACGGCGGCGACTGGCTGGTTTCGAAATGGATTGGCGAACAACTTGAACAGGAACATCAGACGCCTTTCTTTCTGGCCTGTGGTTTCTACCGACCGCACGAACCGTGGTTCGTCCCCAGGAAATACTTCGAACCCTTCCGGTTGTCAGATATCCAGCTGCCGCCAGGATACAAACAAGACGATCTGGAGGATCTTCCGCCCGCCGGACAAAAACGTGGCCCCAACCGGTACTTCTCCCACATTCGTGAACAGGGACAGTGGAAGCAGGGTATCCAGGGATATCTGGCATCAATCCACTTTGCTGATGCCATGCTGGGCCGCGTGCTGGATGCCCTGGAGAACGGCCCCAATAAAGACAATACGATTGTTGTTCTGTGGAGTGATCACGGCTGGCATCTGGGCGAAAAACAGCATTGGCAGAAGTTCACTGCATGGCGCGCCGTGTCACGTGTGCCACTGATGGTACGAGTTCCCGAAGGCGCGCCCGGGCTGGCTTCCGGCACAACCGCAGGAAGCGTGTGTGCCAGACCGGTCAACCTTCTGAGTCTTTATCCGACACTCACTGAACTGGCCGGTCTTCCCGCCAAATCTGACAACGACGCACCCAGCCTGGTACCGTTGTTGAAGGATCCGGAAGCCGCATGGAATCACGTTTCGATCACACATCTGGGAGAACCGGGAAGCTTCGGGCTGAGTGCAGATGACTGGCGATATATCCACTACGCCAACGACGATGAAGAACTTTATAACATCGCCGACGATCCGTACGAGTGGCACAATCTCACGCACAATGCGCAGCATGCAGACCGACTTGCGGAACTGCGTGCGGCCGCACCGACGAATTTTGTGGCATTCGTCAAGCCGAAGCTGGGTTCGCTGCCGGCTCTGAGATGGCATCCAGCCGGCGACCAGCCCGTACCGGCCTCACGCCCCGATGGCAATACGTTTCAGGTGGCATTCGTCAACAAACGCACAACGCCTGTGGAATTGATCTGGATGGATCGCGAAGGGCAGCCGAAGTCATACGGACTGATCGCTGCGGGCAAGGTGAAACGCCAGCAAACTCGCCCCGGCGCCGTCTGGGTGATTGCTACCCCCGGCGAAGAAAAGCCTCTCGGACATTTCGTCGTCGGTGATCGTGCAGCCCGGGCCGTTGTACCTCCGGACCAATAAGACCATACTCGCCTTTCCAGCTGCGACGACAGCAAGTCACCAACGTTTGTGTGGCCGCAACATCTCGCAACTTTCAACGTCAGAGACGGAAACAATGCGAACAGACACTGCCAGGACCGAGTCGAATTTCACTGTGCTGCCGACCGCCGTTCTGTCTGGATTGCTGATGTGTCTGTCGTGTCTGACACCGCAGCTTTGTGGAGCAGATGTTCGTCCCAACATCGTTGTGATCATGGGCGACGACTGGTCGTGGCCGCACGCCGGCGTTCTGGGAGATCACGTCGTCAAAACACCCACCTTTGACCGCATTGCCCGGGAGGGCGTGTTGTTCGAGAATGCGTTCGTCACCGCGCCGTCCTGCACACCGTCACGTTTTGCGGTCGTCACCGGACAGTATCACTGGCGACTTGCGGAAGGTGACAGTCTTGGCGGATCACTGACGGCCGACGTGCCGGTTTATCCGGATCTTCTGGCGCAGGCAGGTTATCGCACGGGCTTTTGCCGCAAAGGGGCCGGTCCCAGCAAACACAAATATCGCGGCAACGATCCCTTTGGACGACGATTCAGGAACTTTGACGAGTTCATGACCGAACACAAGGCCACCGAACCGTTCTGTTTCTGGTACGGCGCCGGCGAACCACACCGGCCGTACGATTGGCAGGCCAGCCACAACAGCAGTCTGGATCGGGAAAAAATAGTTGTGCCTGCATGTCTGCCCGACAACGAAACCGTACGCACGGATATTGGCGACTACTACCTGCGCGTGCAGAAACTCGACGACTTTGCGGCACAGATTATAAAGCGGCTGGAAGACAGCAGCGTACTGGAGAACACGATTGTCGTGATGACCGGTGATAACGGCATGCCTTTTCCTCGCTGCAAGGCCACGCTCTACGATATGGGCACGCGTGTTCCGCTGGCCATTCGCTGGGGACAGCGAGTCAGGCCTGGCCGCTCGATCAGAGACTTCGTATCGCTCACCGATCTGGCACCCACGCTTCTGGAAGCGATCGGTTTGCCGATTCCAACACAGATGACAGGCCGTTCGCTGCTGCCACAGTTGACGACTGAGCGGTCCGGCTGGATCGAACCCGAACGCAGTCATGTTCTGCTGGGCCGTGAACGTCATGTCTACGCCCAGCCTGCTCGTGCTATTCGCACAAAGGACTTTCTGTACATTCGCAACTTTTCACCCGCCAGCTGGCCGACGGGTGAAAGAAAAGGCAAGGCACCGCACTACGACTTTGCGAGTACTCCCTGGCCGACGAAACCGCCCGCATTTTCATTCGACGTTGATCCCTCGCCGACAAAGCAATGGATGCTGGAACACGCAGACACGAATGACGACGTTCGCCGACTCAACAAACTCGCGTTTGGAACGCGTTCACACGAAGAATTGTACGATCTCAGTCATGATCCTGATCAGTTGCAGAACGTTGCAAACGCTCCCGATTACGCATCGACGCGACGGGAACTGTCAGATCAGATGACGGTTGAACTTCGTGCCAGCAGAGATCCGCGTTTTTCACTCGACAATCACACGACGTTTACCGTCAGAGGCTGGACGATCTATCTCAACGACAAAATGTGGCATGACGAAGCCACAAAGACCAGACAGATGCTCGATCTTCTGACGGTACAGCTGGACCGCGTCATCGCAGTCGTACGGCCTCCCGTCCTGAGGCAGCTGCGAGCCGTTCCCATCTGGATCAATCCCCGGTACGAAGGAGTCAGACCCACAGCGGAATATCATCCCGGCGCTGGCTGGCTCCGCGATAATGATCGAGACCCAGCCATGGAAAAAGCGGTTGAAATCACAAACGTGTCCAACTTCGCCTTCGAGAATCGCCGCATGCCTTACGTGATGCTGCATGAACTCGCTCACGCCTATCACGACCGGGTTCTGGGGTTTGATGAACCTGCCGTGATCGCCGCGTTTGAAGCCGCCCGTGAATCAGGGGGTTACGAAAAAGTGAAGCGATTCAACGGCCGGACAACTGTCATCGACAAAGCCTACGCCCTGTCCAACCACAAGGAATACTTCGCCGAATCCACCGAAGCCTATTTCGGGAAAAACGATTTTTATCCGTTCAACCGTGTCGAGCTAAAAGAACACGACGTGCAGATGCACGACCTGCTGGGAAAGCTGTGGGGTTCGACAGCGGCCGCCGACCGGTGAGGCACTCGACCGCGGTGGAGGCTGCCAGCCGGCCTTGTGTTCCTGTCGAGGGCAGTTGCGTGTTTTGTGGGCAGGCCGGCGGCCGGCACTACGGAACAGCACACACCGCCGCACTGATTACTTCACCCGTGATCGTGTAGCGCTGGCAACTTTCGCAGGATCGGTCAGGATATAGAATATCCAGCGTTTGCAGTTCATCAAATTTTCGCCGCATTTGTGAAATACCCAATGAAACAGAATCCCGTCAAAGCAGCTCTGGCCGCTGGTGAACCTCAGGTAGGTACCTGGCTGTCCTTCGGAAACGTATTCTCTGCCCGTCTGATGGCACGAGTTGGTTTCCCATGGCTGACGGTGGACCTTGAGCATTCCCCCATCGACTGGCAGACGGCGTCGCTGATGTTCGCAGCGATCGCGGATTCCGGCTGCGTTCCGCTGGCTCGCGTTCCCCGCGGCGACCACGACCTGATCAAACGCGTTCTGGACGGAGGAGCAATGGGCATCGTTGTTCCGATGATAGACACGGTCGAAGAAGCCAGACTGGCGATTGCGGCGGCCAAATACCCGCCGACAGGAAATCGATCCATCGGTGGCAGCATTCCCGCGTTGAATTTTCAGGCGACCGCAGGTGAGTACTACCAGCATGCGAACGACAACATTCTGGTGGTGCTGCAGACAGAATCACCGCAGGGTGTCGACAATGCAGACGAGATCTACAGCCTACCCGGGGTTGACGCGATTTTTGTCGGTCCGAACGACTTGATGTGGCAGATGAAATCAGCGGACGGCAGCGATCCAACGTCGGAAGAATTTGAAGCTATGTTGCAACGGATTCTGGCCGCTGGGAAAAAATCCGGAACGCCGGTGGGCATTCATTTGCAGACGGCCAACGACATCGAACGCCGGATCGCCGAAGGCTGGCAGTTTCTTGCTATGCAGAGCGAACTTAAAATGATGGTGACACAGGCCCAGGCACATGTGGCTGCGCTGGGTTTGTCGAAGGCCGCAGATCTGGCTCGTTACTGATCAGTACGGCCGGATTTCAGGAAATTAAGCTGCCGGTTGGGGCACGCCCCTTCACGATTGTCCACATCTGCATCCTCTCATAACTACCGCAAAGGAACATCATGAAAGTTGCTTTTCTGACGCACGCGGAAGGCGCACATATGAGTGCTTACTTTTCTGCGCTGGCGACGGCAAAGGATTGCAATGAAGTTGTGCTGGCGGATCCGGGGAATCGATGGCGGGACGATGCCAGGAACGCACTCAAAGAAAAACTGACTCAGGTTTATGACAGCCACACAGAGTTGCTGGCCAGGGAGACTCCTGAACTCTGCCTGGTTTCGATGGAAGCCCTGCATGCTCCGCCCGTGATTGAAGCGGCATTGAGTTCCGGCTCACACGTGTTTTCGGAAAAGCCCGGCTGTGTCACGCTGGATCAGTTCGAACAACTTGCTGATCTGGCGGAATCAAAACATCTGCATCTGATGATGGCGTTCGCAAATCGCACAAACCCGGAATCGGTGGCAGCCCGACTGATGATTCAACAGGGACGCATTGGCCGACTCTTCAGTATCGACATGCACATCGTGGCTGATCAGACGCGACTGACCAGGCCGGCGTATCACAAGACATGGTACGCAGACAAATCTCGTGCCGGCGGCGGACATCTGATCTGGCTGGGCATTCACTGGCTCGACCTGGCCATGTATCTCACCGGCACAACAATCACTCAGGCATCGGGAGCCGTCGCGAATGTCGGAGGACAACCGATCTCTGCGGAAGATTCAGCCGCGGCAATGCTGAAATTCAACAACGGAATGCTGGGCACAATCAATTCAGGCTACTATCTGGATGCCGGCTACCATACTCAAATTCGAATCTGGGGATCCAAAGGCTGGATCAATCTGGATTCTGTCGGCCGCCCAAAGTTGACGTGGTACGAAAACGCCGGTCCAACAGCAAAGCAGGTTCAGACCTTCGATGCTCCAACAGAGCCGCGAGGCTATTCCCCATTTGTGGCACGCGCCGTGTCTGCAGTCGCAAACGACACTGCACCCCCGGTGACGACCCAGGAATCGTTGAATACGATGCGAACAGTCTTTGGAATCTACCAGGCAGCAGAATCCGGGACAGCGACAACGATCGAAACAATACCCGTTCCGTTTCGGAACCAATAGGTTGTCGCAGCATCATGCAGTACAGAAACCTGGGCCATTCCGATCTGTCCGTCAGTGCCATCGGTATGGGGTGCGTCACGTTCGGTCGGGAAATTGATACGCAGTCGTCACTGCAGATCATGGACTACGCCTTCGAGCGCGGGATCAATTTGCTCGACACCGCAGAAGCGTATGCTCAGGGTGCATCGGAGCAGGTTGTTGGAGAATGGTTGAACAGCCGAAACCGTCGAGAACAGATTGTTCTGGCCACGAAGGTTGGCGGCACGTTAACTTGCGAGCGCATCGTGTCCTCCGCAGAAGCCAGCCTGAAACGTCTGCAGACGGATCGGATCGACCTGCTGCAGACTCACGTGTGGGACGATGCCACACCGCTGGACGAAACGCTCGAAGCGATGACAACACTGGTACAGCAGGGCAAAGTCCGTTACGTCGGCTGCAGCAATTATGATGCGTCACAACTGGCAGCGGCTTTGACATTGAATAACGAATCAGGATTGACTCGACTGGCAACCGTACAACC
Source organism: Fuerstiella sp. (assembly GCA_014238335.1). Lineage (GTDB taxonomy): Bacteria > Planctomycetota > Planctomycetia > Planctomycetales > Planctomycetaceae > Fuerstiella. The sequence goes on along the minus strand of JABABI010000083.1, from coordinate 9,877 downwards.
GCCCTACAATCTGGTGCAGCGCGACATCGAAACAGACTTGTTGCCGCTGTGCGACCGTGAGAACGTGGGTGTGATCAGTTACAGTCCGCTGGCGGCCGGATTTCTCACAGGAAAGTACCGACGCGACCAGCCAGTGTCGGCGGGGTCACGATTCGATGTCATACCGGGACATCAGGACATCTATTTTACGGAACGCGGGTATCAGGTGCTCGAAGAACTGGATGAATCTGCCCGCACGACGGGCCAGTCACACGTTCAACTGGCATTGTCCTGGGTCTTTAGTCGGACCAACGTCACGTCAGTCCTGATCGGCGCACGAAACAAATCGCAAATTGATCAGGCGTTTGACGCTCTTTCCCTTGCAACAGTTGCACACGAACGAAATTGACGGGACGATCCCTCGAACCGTTCGGAATGACGATCGTGGCGCAAGAGCCGTTTCGGTTGTGTGCGGAACTCGACTTATCTGCAATATCATCTCTGGAAATAACAATGCTCAGGCAACTTGGCCAATCGGAAATTCGTGTGTCGTCAGTGGCCATGGGATGCTGGCCGATCTCCGGTATCACGACACTCGACACAACCAGGGCAGCCAGTATGCGAACGCTGCAGGCCGCTCTCGATAACGGCATCAATTTTCTGGACACTGCGTATGCCTACGGCATTGAAGGCGAAAGCGAACAGATGATCGGCGAAGTCATTCGCGGCCGTCGAGACAGCGTCGTCGTCGCTACAAAAGGCGGAATTCATCGAGTCGGAAAAGGACAGGATTTCGACGCTCGTCCGGAAACGATTCACCGTGAATGTGACGAGTCCCTGCAACGACTGGGAACCGACCACGTTGAACTCTACTATCTGCACGCGCCCGATCCACAGACGCCGATTGCTGAAACAGCCGGCGCCATCGCGAAACTGATTGCTGATGGAAAAGCAATAACGGCAGGCGCGTCGAATTTGAATCTGGAGCAGTTGAAACAGTTCCATGCCGTGTGTCCATTGACCGCCGTGCAACCGCACTTCAACATGCTGCAGCAGGAAATCGAAACCGACATTGCTCCCTGGTGCCGTGAAAACGGGATATCGTTGTGCGTCTACTGGCCCTTAATGAAAGGACTACTGGCAGGGAAACTTGCTCGTGATCATCAATTCGCTCCCGGCGACGGCCGAGCCAAGTATCCAATGTTTCAAGGTGACGAGTGGCGAAAAAACCATGATTTCCTTGACGACCTTCGTTCAATCGCCGACGACATTAGTGTCACCGTTTCCCAGTTGGTCGTGGCATGGACAGTTCGTCACCCTGGCATCACGTCCGCTTTATGTGGTGCGAAACGAGACTGGCAGATTCAGGAAACGTCAGCCGCTATGAGTATCGACATGGACGAGTCTATACTGGTGAGAATCGCTGACGCGCTGCGGCGACGCGGTCCGTCCGTATCGCGAGCGGCGGTGTAACCACGAGGGATCCGCTCATGAAAGTGCTTGTTGCAGAGGATGACCAGTTTACCCGCAACGGACTGGTCGAAGTTCTGGAAAGCGAAGGCTACCAGGTCATCGCCGCAGCCGACGGAACGGAAGCCATCAAGCAGTTCAATGTCCAACAGCCTGACTTTGTCTGCCTTGACATCATGATGCCCGGCCGCAGCGGTTACGAGGCCTGCAGCGCTATCCGAGCGGCCAGTCCGGATGTGCCCATCATTTTCATCAGCGCAAAGGCAGAAGAAGTGGATCGGCTGGTCGGCTTTGAAGTGGGTGCCGATGACTTCATCGCCAAACCATTCAGCGTGCGGGAAGTCGTCGCACGAGTCCGTGCCGTTGCCCGCCGATGCTGTGCGGCGAAGCCTGACCTGCCGGCAGAATTCACTTTGGGCGATCTGACGGTCCTGCCCGGTGAACTGCGAGCAAAACGCGGTGACAGCCTGATCGATCTCAGCCCGCGAGACGCTAAGATCCTGCAGCTACTGCACGACAATCCCGGCAAAGCCCTGGACCGCAACGTTATCTTCAATTTCGCGTGGGGCGAAGATTATTTTCCGAACAGTCGGACTCTGGATCAGCATGTTTCACAGCTGCGAAAGCGAGTCGAAATCGACCCCAAGGACCCAGTGCTGATTCGCACGGTTCACGGCGTCGGATATCGTTATGATCCGGAAGCGTAAATAGTCTCGGCAGCACCACGCGTCGAATACAATTCAATCGTCATGTACACACTCGAACGGACTCCGCTCTACCGCAGCAGTCGAGCGGCAAAGGCAATCGCAGCTGTTTCGATGCGCAGAATCGAATCCGGCCACGCTATCTGCCGGGCGTTGTGATCCGCGGCAAGCTGCACCTCTGATTCAGTGAAGCCGCCTTCCGGTCCAATCAACAGTGTGCGGCCCCCGGCCTCCGCTTCTGTAGGCTCAGTGGCGTTACCAGGATGAGCCAGCAGAATCGTGTCATCCGAATCTTTGCAGTGCTGCAACAGCAACGGAAGGGTTTGTGGCTCACCAATTTCCATTCGCCAGCGCCGGCCGCTTTGTTTCATCGCGGCGGTGACGGTCGTCGCGAGCTTGTCCAGCTTTGATTTTCGCGGATCGACAACCGACCGTTCCGTCAGCAGCGGGACATAGGTGTCGACTCCCAGTTCGGTGAGCTTTTCCACCATCCACTTCAATCGGTCGCCCTTCGGCGGCACGGCTGCGACCGTAAGAGAGTTTTGCGTGTCCTTCTGGATAAATGACGTTGCCGTAGCCCTGGCGATAACGCGGGCTCGCTGGATGTCTTCGATCACGGCTTCGGCGACCGTACCAACACCGTCAAACAACTGGATCGATTGTCCGCACTTCAGCCGCAACACGTGAACCGCGTGATGAGCTTCCGTGCCCGACAGGCACGGCTTATCAGAAGTCAGGTCGTCGCAAAAAAAACGATCTGCCATGAGAATTATTGCGAATCAGAAGCGGCAAGACGACGCACGGAATTCCGCGACGATTTGATCTCGTCCAGGGCTGTGGTTGAAGATTGTATGAACACCTTGGTTCCGTCTTCCACGATGTCCAGATTTGTCAGCACAAGCTGGTCGCCGGATTCTATCCCGCCCGTCACCTCGACCAATGCTTGCAATCGTCGCCCCAGCTGCACGGTTTGACGACGGGCAACATCAACCTTAACAACCTGGCTGGTCTCATCGACCTCGTCCTCCAAGCCGACCACGTAGACCGATCCATCCACGACGCACTCTCTGGGGATCAAAAACGCCTTTTCCACGTCGTTTTTCAATTCATACCGGCGTCCGTCAATCCGAGCGTGGACAAATGCTCCGGGTAACAAGGGCCGCTTTTTATCGGAATTAAAGACTTCAACAAACACCTGTACCGTCCGGGACCCTGCGTCCGCTTCGGGCGACGTTCGGACAACGTAGCCCTTCCAGACTGTCGCTGCAGACTCATTTTCTGCCAGCTCGACAGCTGGACGGTGACCGGACTCCATTTTCTGCTGCAGCTGCAGGAAGTCTTCAAAACTTAACGCCACCGGAATTTCCACAATCGACAGATCCGTCAGCCGGACCAGTGGTTCGCCTGCCTGAACATACTGCCCCTGCTCAACAAACACTTCGCTCAAAACACCATCAAACGGTGGAAAAACCTGAGCCCGCTGCAGATCGTTTTCGGCTCGCTGCTTTTCTGACTGGCTTGTCATTAACCGCTGCTGTGCAGCGTCAATCTGAAGTGGTATCGAAGCGGACTGATTTTCCAGCTGAATAAGCGTGTCGTTGTAGCGTTGAACTTCCAGCAGTGCCTTATTCAGATCTGACGGCGTGCCCACACCGCGATTAACGGCCGCCTGCAGCCGGTCGCGTTCTTCGGTAAGCGTCTTCAGCACTGACTGCCCTTCCGCCACCTGCCGATCCACATTCTTCTTCTGAACTTTTAGCTGGGCAATGTCAGCATTCAGTTCAGCAATGCGATTGGCAGCCTGTTCCACGCGCTGCTCATAATCACGCGGATCAATTTTCAGAAGCAGGTCCGCATCTCGCTGCTTTGATGGACCCGCCGGCGTCGGTAACAGTTTCCCGGTCGCAACGTGGTAACCCACCTCCAGCTGCAGGTGAACCTCAATGATTTCACCCGAAACCTGAGCTGCGAGAATCACTTCACGGTCCGCGCGAACAGTCCCGAAACCGCTGAGCAGCTCCTGAAAATTCATCGATTCGACGGAGTAAACATCAACGTTCAGCCGCGACGACTCAGCCGCTTTTTCCTGCACCGTCGGCTTCTGAGCCTCCAGCCGCTTATAGGCCAGGAAGCTGAACGAAAGAATCAGGACGATCAGAATCTCTGATATGACCAGTCGCTTTACCGGCGATAAAGACTTGGGAGTCGTTGTCATCGAAATCAATCCGCGCTGCAACGAGCGTGAAATAGTGCCATCACAAACAGTAACTGCCGGCATGGTACGCGGGAGCGTGCGAAAAAACACCGCAAAAACGGGCGGTTCCCACAACAGACACGGGCAATCGGGCGGGTGAGATCGCTGCGGAACGCCCGTTCAACGTCACCAACCGTCGTTGAACGCCCTGGTAAGAGCCTGTTGCTTCATGACAGTCGGCATTTGGGTGACCATTCGCGATAACGCTCCATCATCGCGGAAATCAGGATTGTCTTCCGATCCTGGCAGCCTGACGTCTTCGCCTGCGACATAATGCGTCAGAATCCGAGCAGGACAGGTATGTGCATCAAGGTCGCAGAACGGCAGTCCGTTCAGTGTCGTGCCGTCCGCCTTTGTTCAAATCCGGAGTCTCAGATGTTCAGAACCGTCATGCTCATTCTGTCCGTCCTCGTATCCGCATCGCATGCCGCCGAAAAGCCGAACGTGCTGTTCATTGCGGTCGACGACCTGAATCACTGGATCGGACACCTGAAACGAAACGATCAGACGATCACGCCGAATCTTGACCGACTGGCCAGTTGGGGTGTAAGCTTTGAGCGAGCTTACTGCGCCGCCCCTGCCTGCAATCCGTCGCGGGCAGCACTGATGTCAGGCATGCGGCCTTCGACAACCGGTGTGTATAACAATCCCCACGATTATCGACCACACATCAAGTCAGGGCTGACACTTAACTCGTATTATCGAGCGAACGGATATCGAGTCACCGGAGCCGGTAAAATTTACCACGGACGTTTCGAACGCCCCGACGATTGGGACGACTACTTCAAGAAAAAAAAAGTGCCCAGCGAAGGTGCGTTCAGCAAGAGCAATTACAACGGCGTTACCTGGAGCGTGCTGAAAGGCGGTGACGAAGTCGTTGCCGACTATTACACGGTCAATTACTGTATCGATGAGCTGCAGCGGAAGAATCGTGACAAACCGTTCTTTCTGGCGTGTGGAATCTTTCGACCACACATGCCGTGGAGCGTACCGAAAAAATATTTCGACATGCACCCGCTGAAGGACGTCAAGCTTCCGCCGTATCGAGAAGATGACCTGGATGACATCCCGCCGCCTGGCGTTAAGACTGCAAAGCCTCAGGGAGATCACAGGAAAATCCGCGCTGGCAAGGCGTGGAAGGAGGCGATTCAGGCGTATCTGGCGTCCGTTACTTTCGCAGATGCTCAATTGGGACGCCTGCTGGATGCGTTCGAAACTTCCGGGAAGAAAGGAAACACGATTGTGGTGCTGTGGGGAGATCACGGCTGGCACCTGGGCGAAAAACATCACTGGCGAAAGTTTGCACTGTGGGAAGAAGCAACCCGCGCACCCCTGATGTGGGTCGTGCCCGGCCTGACACCCCAAGGAAAGATCAGTCCGCGGACGGTCGATTTCATGAGCATCTACCCAACGCTCTGCGAACTCACCGGGCTGAAGAAACCGGGACATCTGGATGGAGTCAGCATCACACCGCTGCTGCAGGACCCGGACGCTGAATGGGACCGCCCTGCCCTGATGACCCACGGAATCCACAGACATGCGGTTCGCACGGAACGCTGGCGCTACATTCGCTATCAGGACGACAGCGAAGAACTTTACGATCACGACGCGGATCCATACGAATGGAAAAACCTGGCAGGCAAACCGGAGCACGCAGAATTGAAAAAACGGCTGGCGGAATGGCTTCCGAAAACAGAAAAACCGGAAGTCGCCCGGTCGAAGTGAAGTCCTGGAAACACTATCTGAGCATACCGAACATGCCCCGGTTTTAAACGATCGTTTAACCGCGGGCCACCGGGCACGCAGCTGAACATTTTTTGTAAAGAAAGACCACACATCATCAAACGAGCTATCCCCGACGGCTTTAGAAATCAGCCCGGCGCGTCATCAGGTGACGCTGCTGCTGACGCCGGCGGCGGCCTGGTCAGCGTAGACCGCCCGGAATTTCGCGGTCCCGTCAGTTATGGCCCGCTGAAGCTGGCCACTCGTTATTTGCTTTCTCCGCTGGCCGGTTTTACCACGCTGCCGTTTCGGCGAATCGTTCGTAACATCGGCGGAGTCGGCCTGGCTACGACAGATCTTGTCAACTGTCGCGCGCTGCTGTCACTGAACGACCGCACGATGCAGATGATTGCGACTCACGCCGAGGATCAGCCATTTGCCGTGCAGATTTTCGGCAGCGATCCGAAATTTGTCGCAGCAGCCGCTCAGTTTCTGGAGGAACGTGGAGGAGTGGCCACGATCGACATCAATATGGGTTGTCCTGTCAATCGCATCGCCGGTGCCGGTTCCGGGGCTGGCATGATGTGCGACGCCGATGGCACGACTTCGCTGGTACAAAAAGTGGTGGAATCAGTAAGCCTGCCTGTCAGCGTCAAAATGAGACTGGGCTGGGACGACGACAACCTGACAGCACCGTTTTTTGCTAAAGAATTTGAGCAGATAGGAGTCTGTGCGATTGCCATTCACGGCCGAACTCGCGAACAGGGGTTCAGCGGAACCGTGTCGCGTCCCGGCATTCGCAAAGTTGTGGAAGCGGTTGAAAAGATCCCTGTCGTCGGCAACGGTGACGTACGCAACGTGGCCGACGCTGCCACCATGATTCGTGAAACCGGATGCCATGCGGTTTCCATAGGTCGCGCGGCCCTGGCCAATCCGTGGATTTTTCGACAGCTGGACGAATGGGAACGCACGGGAACTTACTCCCCCGCCGGTACCTTTGAAGAACGCCTGCAGTTGATGGTCCAGCAGTATCGATTCCTGGCAGAACAGCATCCGCCGAAACGCGCCATCATCCTGTTCCGCAAGATGGCTCACTGGTACCTCAAGGGCATGCGCATTCGCAAGAAGCTGCGGGGCGATTTTCAGTTCGTCAAAACCCCCGCGGAATTCGAAGCCGCTCTGGAAAGAATTCGACGGGAAGGCCCGGTCGATGGTAATCGCAGCGGTGTTTTGAGCGATTGTCATATTCCGGTGCCGAGCGGCCCGGTCGACAAGTGGTAGCCCGCAGCCGGAGCGCGAAGTCTATACAGCCACGCCTTCAAGTCGCAGCAGGCTTTTCTTGCGCTCAAGGCCGCCACCGTAACCAACCAGTTTTCCGCTGGTACCAATGACTCGGTGACAGGGCACAATAATCGAAATCGGATTTCGGCCGTTGGCCATGCCCACGGCCCGTGACGCCGTCGGCTGACCGATGACTTTGGCGATGTCTCCGTAACTGGCCGTCGCTCCATACGGGATGTCGCGCAATGCACTCCAGACACGCTGCTGGAAATCCGTGCCCTCGCCAGCAACCGGAAAGTCGAACCGTTTCAGCCGTCCGGAAAAATACGCTTTCAGCTGAGACACAGGCTCTTTTAGTTTTTCAGCGTGCTGGTCCCATTCCTGCGACGGAACACGATGCCGTCGGGTCACCGACTCGTTGTCGAAGAGCAAATACCGCAGCCCGTCAGGGTCGCCCGCCAGAAAGAGCCGCCCGACGGGAGTCGGATCCATCCACGTATAGAACATCGTTTCCGGCCTTTCTTCAACTGCCCGAGCGTAGTGTCGGGAGGCTGGACAGTGTAACTGGAATCCGGCATATTCCTTGTGTCGACGTAGTATATCGGTTGGCGGGAAAGTGCAATGTGATCCGCCAACCAATTGGATTTCGAACCTCACAAACCATACATTGCCGCCCGTCGTCTCACCAGCATGGTGTGGCGATCCTCTCATTTTCCCGCAACACGCCCTGTATGCTGTTAAAGAACATCAGAATGTCATCAGAAGTCCCGCAATCTGCTGCAGAACGACTCGATCAGGTTAACGAGCTGCGCTGGGAAAAATTTCCCGTGCTGAACGATGGCTTTGTCTGCCTGGTGGACGTCATGGGGGACGACAGCAGCGTTGTCCAGGCGGCTCGCGTTAGCTACGGCGAAGGCACGAAGAAAGTCAGTGACGACCGTACACTGATTCGATATCTGTTGCGGCACCGACACACGACGCCATTCGAAATGGCCGAAATTAAATTTCTTGTTCGCGTCCCCATGGATTGCTGGCGACAGTGGATCCGCCATAGAACGGCTAACATCAACGAGTACAGCACGCGGTACTCGCTGGCTATTGATGCGGCGCAGACAACGCCCGTGGACGAATGGAGAACTCAGGCCGAATCCAACCGCCAGGGCAGTGGAGATCCCCTGTCCACGGAACTTGGTCAGAAATTCACCGACCAGGAAACTGAACTGCAGAATCAAATGCGTTCCGTGTATCAGGAACGCATTGATTCCGGCGTCGCGCGGGAACAGGCGCGCAAGGATCTGCCACTGGCCACGTATACCGAAGCCTACTGGAAGATTGATCTGCATAACCTGCTGCACTTTCTGGCGCTGCGGATGGACAGTCATGCTCAGCAGGAAATCCGCGACTACGCCACAACGATTGGCGAACAGATCATTGCACCGTTGTTTCCGGTTGTCTGGGAGGCGTTTCAGGACTACCGTATGCAATCAATGTTTCTAACGAAGATGGATGTGGAAGTCGTGCAGCGGCTGACATCGGCAGCAGCTGCCAGCGGCACGACTCCTCCATTCTCAGGTGACGCATTCATGACGGCTCAGGACCCCAAGTGGACACCACTGAAACGCAGTCGAGAACGTGACGAGTGTCGCAGCAAGTTACAGAATCTTGGGCTTGTTGCTGGCGAATAGCGTTGTGAATTCACTTTCCGTGCCAGTGCAGGCTGTCAGTCTGTTGCCCGTGTTCAGCGTACTGCAGGCGTTCCGCCCGCAGAAGACAGCTGAGACGGCTTTACCACAATTCAGAACACCGACGAGTTATCCAAAATCCGTCGAAAAAGTGGCTGGAATTCGGCAGGAATGCCGATAAACTTCCTCACCCTCGCATGGGGAAAGAACCTGTGCGACTGAACACCTGACAAATCAGCGACATTTGCGTTTGATCGAAACGCAGTAAATACACTGTCGCGGGGTGGAGCAGCCTGGTAGCTCGCGAGGCTCATAACCTCGAGGTCGTCGGTTCAAATCCGGCCCCCGCCACTGAAACCCCACGGTTACGAACTTCGTGACCGTGGGGTTTTCTCATGCGCCCTCACAGAGACAACGGCGAATTCGTCGCGATATCGCCAGTCTCCGCAACATGTTGCGTCGTCGGTAGACTCGCTCACCTGCATCGCCGGTCGCCAACAGAGACAACCGTTGGGCGTGCGGCATACCCCAATCGACGTCTCCGGGGCCCAAAGTCTCTCTTTACCAACAGAGACAATCCGCCCGGGTTATCAGCCCGTCCGGCTCTCTCAGGCAGTTTCGGGTTTTCGAAGAAGGGTTAGAAAAACCCATCCTGCCGGGTTATCTGAACGGCGGACATCGCGAGTAATTGCGGCATAGGTATCGAGGGACGCGGTGGCATGTGGCCATCGCATTCTCCCGCCCTCGCGAGGCCACAACCGCCATGCCCGAACACTCTTCACCCG
>JABABI010000082.1 GCA_014238335.1 Fuerstiella sp. | reverse complement strand
AATCACAAGCGGCTTTCCGTCAACCGTGTGGTAATTATTTATATTGGTAAAAACATCATTTGTCCCAAGCATTATAAACACTACGTCCGGACGGTATTTTTCCGCACGCTGATCAAGATTGTCCAGCTGCACCCAAGCTTCCAGCGTCTTTGCCTTCAGCGTTGTTAACAGTGGCCGCGTTATGACGTGACCGCCACGACTGATCACCAGCGCACCGTCCTTGATGTGCGCGCCGGACCGCAGTTCGAAATCTGCTGCCCCTACAAGGTTGTCTGAGGAATTGTCAAATTCCCAGCGTACGATGGGCAGTGGCAAATTGTCCTCGGGTTCGGTTGCATCATTGTCAGCCTTCTGCAGCAATCGCCTTCGAACGGGCGCCGTGATGTTCTCAATCTTCCCGCGACGTTCAGCAATTTGTGTCCGTAGGTTAGCGAGTTTCAGCTGCTGTGTTTCCATCCGTTGTCGGGATGCCGCAAGATAATTCCGCACTCGGTCAACTTCGGTGTCAGTTGCCGGTCGCCCGAAGGCTGACAGAAACATCCTGCCGATCTGTTCTGCGTCGGACGTCAGTGATGGTTCATTCAGTATTCGGCTGGCCCAGGCGGTTGCATACGCTGTGGTTCGCGGATCATTCATCATGGTCAGTGACTGAGCCGGTACGTTGGTAACATCGCGGCGACCGACCGCAGTAAAAGGTTCCGGGAAATCGAATGCCCGCAGAAACGGGTCGAGTGAATTGCGCCGTACACCCATGTAAACACTCCGCCTTTTCGAGCCTCCGTCAACGGGGGCGCCGGCCAATCGATGTTCGATTTGACCTGAAACCGACAGCAACTGGTCACGAATCGCTTCGGCCTCCAGTCGCCGTACATTGGCATGCGTCAGCAGGCGGTTGTCGGGGTCTGTGTCCTGCGATCTCTGTGGCGCATTGGAAGAAAGCTGCCACGTCTTTGACATCACGATACGGCGGATGAGTTGTCGCAGCGACCAGCCGTCGTGCACGAATCGCGTTGCCAGCCAGTCGAGCAGTTCCGGGTGGCTGGGCTGGTCACCAAGGCGCCCGAGGTTGTCGGGCGTGTTGACGATTCCGCGGCCGAACAGGTGATGCCAGACGCGATTTACGATGACCCGGCGTGTTAGCGGGTTGTCGTCACGCAACAGGTTTTCTGCGAGTTCCAGGCGACCGCTTGACGAGGTTTCGTAGGGCGCGGCGTCGATAGCTTCCAGAAAGCGTCGGGGGACTTCTTTCTGCGGCAGCTTATGATTGCCACGTTCGAACAGCGGCTGGTTGCTGGCACGTGTTTCTTCAAGCCCGGGCACACGCGTCGGTACGAGAATCTGTTCCTCCAGTCTGCGATACTCAGCGATCAAAGGCTGGGCGGCAGGCATGGCATCCACGCGATTAGTCAGCAGAGACTCTCTAAGGCAGGCATCCAGCAGCAGCGCCTGAGCGTCCGTAGCTGTTCCGTTGCTCCACGCTTCGATCGATGTTCGGATTGCCGAGACATAAACGGAGGCGATGTCTATCAGTGACGACGACGCCTGGCCACTCGCGGCCTCGAACACCGGTCCCAGGAACTCGAAAAATTCGGTGGGGCCTGGCTCGCCCTTTGTTATCAGCAGTGCCTCTCGAACAGCGAACCACGATCGAGGCTGATTCGCAACAAGCAGCGGAGCATCATTTGCTGTTGTCAGTTCGATGTGAATGTCGTCGCCATTCCAATACGCCAGGTCGTACCGCTGCCAGCGCCATTGACTGGACAACTTTGTGACAGGATACACCGTGCCATTACGAGGATAGTCCTGCACGACGTAACGCACGGTGGCGCCTGCGTCGCCGGCAACGCGGACCCAGACTTCGGTCCCGTCAGCAATTGCCAAATCATCGGACGTCAGTCGTGCTGCGTGTTTGGCGGACAGCGCGTGGGAGAACACAGCTGCCGGATAAATGCCCGTCAGTGCCATGTCGCCGGTTGCGGCAACGGCGAATTCACCGGGAGGATGTGGCTGCTCCGGCAGACCGCTGCCAGTCGCGAACCATTTTTCGTAATCATCTGGGTCGGCGAGATTCCAGCGCTGCACCGCATCCCGCGACTGCAGTTCCCGCCACCTGGCGTTCCGTTGCTCGAAAGACTGTACTTGTCGCTGCCACGCGTCTGCTACGTTATCGCCGTTTGCTGCGGCTGTCTGAATATTGTGCACCAGGTGCAGCACCGCGTCGGGTTTATCGGCCTGCTTCCACGGTCCGTCATCAGCGGCGATCTCTTGTGCCAAAGTCTTCACCGACGTCAGCCATTCGCTGGCAATAGCCGATCGAATCTGCGGCTTGAGTGTCGTCAGTTCGGCACGATTCTGATGCACTCGGTCCGGCAGATCGATCACAGTACGTCCGGGACGGCAGGAGCCCAGGATTCCGAACAGTGCGTAATAATCCTGCTGACTGATGGGGTCAAATTTGTGGTCATGGCAGCGGGAGCAGGATACCGTCAGTCCCAGAAATGCTTTACTGAAGGCGTTGATCTGGTCGTCAACGAATCGCACTTTTTCATCCAGAGCGTCTGTCGGCGCGAAGCCGTGAAACACCATCCGCCAGTGAGCCGGCCCAATCACTGATTCGTTGATGCCCATTTCTTCGTTAATGCGTGGTTCCGGAAGCAGATCGCCGGCTACGTGTTCTCGCACCAGTTGGTCGAACGGAACGTCCGCGTTCATTGCGCGAATCATGTAATCACGGTAATGCCATGCCTGAGCGATTTCCGGATCACCCTCGCTGCCGTGGGATTCGGCATAGCGAATCCAATCCATCCAGTGCCGCGCCCACCGCTCGCCAAACCGCGGACTGGCCAGCAGTTCGTCAACCAGGTGGCCAACGACATCATCGCGATTCTGATCCGACGCCGTTGCGATTCGGTTCGTCCATCCGACCGCTTCCTGACTGCCAGGCGACAGTCCGGTCAGGCTGAAGTACAGTCGACGCACCAGCGTCGCCGGTGCTGCAGGTCCGGCAGCAGTCAGTCCGGCAGCGTGGCGTTTTGCTTCAATGAATCGATCAACCGGGTGTTGTGCCCATTCATGGTTCTCGACGGTCGGTGGCACTGGGTTTCGAATTGGCTGAAAACTCCACCACTGTTTTCGCCGTTGCAGCGTAGCATTCCACGACGTGACGGCCGCCAGGTCAGTTGCGGAGAGAGCCTGGTCACGCGGATCGGCAGCTCCGTCAACGATCCATTTTTCGAAGTCCGCAATCACTCGGCCATCCAGTTTGGGGCCGTTCTGCGGCATCTCAAGTCCTTTAAGATCGTGTCGGAGAATCGCCAGCAGTCGACTCTCCGCAGGTGCGCCAGGCACCACGATCGGACCGCCATCGCCGCCCTTCAGCAATGCAGCGCGGTGATCGACAGCCAGATCTCCCTCAGCCGTATCGGCGCTGTTGTGACACTTGTAACAGTGCTCAACCAGCACCGGCCGGATGCGCGACTCAAAAAAATCAAGCTGGCCCTGAGTCGGATCGGCGGCCAGCCCGGACACCGAGAGGAACACGCCAAGAACGGCACTGAGTGTCGGGTCACGAGACAACACGGGACGCAGATTGCGGAAACGCTGGTTACGAGCCTGTTCGTTTAGTCGCGATGTCACATTTGGGTTCCTATGTTGCCACCATCGTCGCAGACCAAATTGGTGCCAATGCGGACGGTAGACGCGAACGACGGCCATGTCAATCCGCCCCGGTGGTCCAACGAAACTGGGTTGCCACGAGTCCCAACACCACATCTTTTCGAGAACTGTTCCGGCGACGGCTGACGAAGTCGTCCACCTGCCAGCTTCGGGTCAGGAGTCCGACAGCAGCGGACCGAATGTTTTGTCAAACCCGCCTCCTGTCAGTGAACCACTCAGGATGATCGTCTGTGCAGAGAAGTCCGGCGTCCACGTGCCACCCCGAATTTCGCAATCGTCGATCAGAAAACCTTTGCGTCGTGAAATATTGACCGGGCCTGCATGCTGCCAGACAATACCGTGCGCCGACGTGTACAACAGAGTGCGCCGCTGTCGGCCATCGTCGTGCCGGAGCCCAAACAGCACGGCGCCGTCCGGTTGTTCTGAGACACCGGAACGATGAAGTGCGATCTCCGTGTACATGAAGGTCAGGATTTCATCAGCCGTCATTGCACGCAGAATCTGCTGCACGGTGGCCGGCACTAATTTTCTGACACTCGCCGGCTCACCGGTACGCGCCGCAAGACGTTTCTGAAACGTCGCGTCCAGTAGCGCCAGAGCCTCGTCGTGAGTTCGCCGAAAATAGGCAGCGGTTTCAAGCAGCAGTTTCTGGATGTGTTCGTCGCAGGCACCCGTCGCCACGACGCACTTCATCAGAGCCGCCAGGTACCCGTCGGTTGTTGGAGCGGTCGGATCCAGGTTGGGCGGTTCGAAAACGGATTCGCTGGACTGTTGGGTGAGTTTGTCCAGCAGCGAGGTTCGTCTGTCGAGCGGTACATCGTTCATCAGCGGTGTGTCTGCGATCAGCGTTGATGCCGTATCGGCGGACACATTAAGCACGGCGGTCAGAAAGCTATGAACAGACGTCAGTGAGTGCTCGGCCTGTTGCTCCAGCGACGTACTTTGAGCCGATCCTGAAAGACTGAGTTTTAGATCGAACCGAGACTCCAGATCATCCTGCCATTCAATCCGGTCTGTGTCTGCGCCGTGAATATACTGGCCCCAAAATTTCTCCAACCTCGTGGCGATCTGCTCACGTTCTGCACGCGACAGCACAGCCGGATCTTCCATTTGCAGACCCGCAGAGCGGTGTCCGGCGATACAGCGGTACAGATAGATGCGGTCATATTCACTGCGCAGTGGCAAGGCAGTGATTTCCCGCAGGGCCTGGCTAAGCGATTCCCGCGACACTGGAAACTGGTGCAGTAACTCCGTCAGTTCCGTGCCGAAGATCCACGCGGCATCGCGCTGACGAAATCCCGGGCCGTAGATATTCGAAATCTCAGCCCCAATCACAGTGACCACATCATGCAGCACTGCAACCGCTTGTCGATCAACCATGTTTTCGACAACGTGTTGGGCGCCGCGGCGGCCGAGTTCGGTGGCCAGCCACCATGCTCCGAGTGTTACGGGATTTATTCCGGCCGCCATCCGGCCGGCGTAGGCACCGCGAGTGACGTACTTCAGCCAGGGTGCGACTTGCTGATAGGTGCCATATCCCTGCACGGCTTTCTGGATATAGCCGTACATCTCGTTGATGTTGTAGCGTTTGATGTCGACCGGAAGTTGTTCCAGCAGCACCAGCATGTGCAGGCAGATTCGACTGGCGGACCGGGCCAAATCTTCGAAACTCGTTTCCAGCAGCGGATTGCCGCTCGCCGGTGAGTAAATCCGGGCGACGCGTTGGATGAGCTCCAGAACTTCTGTTCGAATCGCGTCAGAATCGACCTTTCCTCCAACGCTGTAACTGTTTTTCCGGATCTTCTCATAGACCCGTTCGGCTTCGGCTTCCAGCAGCGCCTGAACTTTGCGGTCCGCTTCCGATAACCGCAGCGTCGTCTGAATATCGGGGTTCGTGGTTGTCTGTGGATTGGGGTATTCGATGAATTCCTGAAACCGAATGGTTTGCTCGGCCAGGGCCCGTTCGCGGTCCGCCAGACGCTCGGCAAACGCCTGCAGTTCTTCTGTTTCGGCCTGCCGCCACGCCTCAAATTCTGTCCGCTCGTCCGCAGACTGTTCTGCTGAAGCTGGTGCGGCCTGTGTTCCCGGGCCGCTGTCAGGACGGATGAAGACAACACAGCTTCCGGCTAACGCTGCACCGAACAGGATTCCGGCCAGTCCGTATTCGTTTTCACGGTCCGCCAGCACGGCAACCGTGACCACAACGCCTAAGCCGACGGTCAGAAGAAAAATTGATATCCAATGCCGTTTTGACTTCATAAACACGTTCCCTGAAACAACTTGGTACGGCGTGCAGCGTATGCCGGCATATTTTTGGTGTCTACTTCAGCGAAGTCTGCATAATTGAGGGTAATCAAATGATCACCATTTTCCATCTTAGGGTTCCGCAACGATTGGTCCTCCACCCCGTTCTGTCGGGTGATCATGAACGAGACGCACCAGCAAGGGGGTTACGGCGAAATTGGAGTTTTTGCAGGAAAAATGTTGGTCCGCAGCCCCGGGTCGCCGCAATGATGCGGACGAAACAGATCGGTGTTCTGCAATCGACAGAAACATATTGGTGCTTTGGTTGAGGTAACGGGGGGGGGCAGGCTTAGGTTCCTGGCCATCGAACGCTTGTTATCTGTGACGAATATGAGAAAATCGCCGGGTGCTCGCAATACTGGGTGGCTTACGCAGCAAAGTGCGGAAACTGAGCAATTGAGTATACGAGGTCAGTACCCAGTGTTTTTGCTGGGTCAGGAAATAGGAATGAAGTTGTCAGGTCGCCCAAATCCCGAGTGTTTTGATCGGAATACGCCCAATGGTCGTGCCATTGACGTGTCACCTAACTCGTTGCGCCGGCAACACGTCTCAGTGAAACCATATGCGGCATGGCCGCCACGAAGTTCGAGCTACCGCTCGAAAGAACAAAGTGGCTCCCGCGGGTCGCTGCTCTGGATGCAACGACAACATGGTATGCCTCGCAAGAGGTCGAAGCCACGTGTTGCTTCTTCGAAAGCGGCGACGACGGCCGGATCCACGTAAGCCACCGTCTAACGCAACAACAGACGTGTGGTAAACGACTTCGGGTGGCGAAGTCGTCGCGCACGCCGTGCCGTTCCGGTTGAATCGGCAGCGAGGCCGGGGTTCTCCCGGTGGGGTCGCCGACATTCGTCTGGAAGCGACCGAGCAGAATCAGAGAGAAGGAAAATGGAAGACATTCGAGGCAACGAGTATCCACGAGCGATGCGTCCTTCGTTCGGGGCTCCGGAGGCCGTCGGGCTGTACGACCCTGCCAACGAGCATGAGAACTGCGGCGTTGGTTTCGTCGCCCACATCAAGGGGCAGCGGTCTCGTTCCATCATTACGGACGCAGATCGCATTCTGCGGCATATGGATCATCGCGGCGCCTGTGGATGTGAAGAAAACACCGGTGACGGTGCCGGCATGCTGACGGGCCTGCCCACCAGCTTTCTAAAACGCGTCGTTAAGGAAGACATCGGCATTGACCTGCCGGAACCCGGCGACTACGGCGCCGGGATTGTCTTTCTGCCGCAGGACGAGGTCCAGCGCGCCAAGTGCAAGTCGACGATTGAAGAACTGATCACTCAGCAGGGGCAGACGCTGCTGGGCTGGCGTACTCTGCCTGTTGACTTTGATGGTGCCGACATCGGCAAAACCGCGCGCGACTTTGCGCCGCACATGGAAATGCTGTTTGTGGGTGCGGCCAGTGGACTGGATGCGGAAGCGCTGGAGCGGCAGCTGTTTGTGATTCGCAAGCTGGCCAGTCACAAACTGCGCAACAGCGACATGTCAGAGGCTCTTTCGTTTTATGTTTGTTCATTGTCGACAAAGCTGATCATCTACAAGGGCATGCTGACATCATTTCAGGTGCTGCCCTTCTTTAAAGATCTGCAGGCAGAAGACTATACCAGCCACCTTGCGATGGTTCACAGTCGTTTTGCCACCAACACGTTCCCCAGCTGGGACCGAGCTCAGCCGTTACGATTCATGTCGCACAACGGCGAGATCAATACGGTCAAGGGCAACAGCAACTGGATGAACGCTCGACAGGGCGTCATGGAGAGTGAACTCTGGGGCGACGATCTGCAGAAGCTGTTTCCGATTGTTGAACCTCACACATCAGATTCAGGCTGTTTCGACAACGCGCTGGAAATGCTGTACCACAGCGGACGAACTCTGCAGGAAGTCGTCATGATGATGATTCCGGAAGCGTGGCAGAACCACAGCACAATGCCCGAAGAAAAACGAGCATTTTACGAGTACTACAGTTCTTTGCAGGAACCCTGGGACGGACCCGCGTCCGTTTCGTTTACCGACGGACATTACATCGGAGCAACTTTGGATCGTAACGGTCTGCGTCCCAGCCGCTATTACGTGACAAAGGATGACCGTGTCGTTATGGCCAGCGAAGTTGGTGTGCTGGACATCGAGCCGGACAATGTTGCGTATAAAGGCCGCCTGCAGCCCGGACGAATGTTTCTGGTCGACTTTGAAGAAGGCCGTATCATTGATGACGGCGAATTGAAATCCGACGTGGCGTCTCGACGGCCCTATCGCGACTGGCTGGAACAGGAACGGATTCTGTTGTCAGACATTCCGGCAGGCAGCAAGCCGAAATACTACCAGGGGCAGGAACTGTTCAGCCGCATGCAGGCGTTCGGATACACCACCGAGACCATGCAGTTTATGCTAATTCCGCTGATGCAGGCGAAGAAGGATCCGATCGGTTCGATGGGCAATGATGCCGCGCTGGCATGTCTCAGTGATCAGGCTCGCATGCCCTACGACTACTTCCGCCAATTATTCGCTCAGGTGACCAATCCCGCCATCGATTCGATTCGGGAAGAGGTCATCATGTCTCTGGAATGCTACATTGGTCCGGAAGGCAATCTGCTGGACACCACTGACAAGCAGTGCCACCGCCTTGCTCTGCCGCATCCGATTCTCAGCAATCAGGAGCTGGCAAACCTGAAGGACATGGATCATCGCGGCTGGCGGTCCAAAGTGATCGACACGACCTATGCGAAGTCCGACGGTCCTGATGGTCTGCAGCCAGCATTGAAACGCATTTGTTCTGAAGCACGACAGGCCATCAAGGATCGCTTCAGTGTGATTGTGCTGTCCGACCGTGCTGTCGGTCCGGATCGAATTCCCGTCAGTTCGCTGCTGGCAACAGGTGCGGTGCATCATCACCTGGTACGCCACGAAGAACGAACTCAGATCGGTATCGTGGTTGAATCGGGTGAGGCTCGTGAGGTCCACCATTTCTGCCTGCTGATCGGATACGGGGCTGACGCCGTCAATCCGTACATGGCCATCTACGCGCTGCGTCAGGCGCGCGTTGAGGGCAAGATTTCTGAAGACTTCACGGGTCAGAAGATCGTACAGATTTACCGGATGGGTGTCGCCAAAGGCATGCTGAAAGTGATGGCCAAGATGGGCATCAGCACGCTGGCCAGTTACAAGGGGGCTCAGATATTTGAGGCCGTTGGCTTGTCCAGCGACGTTGTCGACCTGTGCTTCGCTGGAACGGCCAGCCGGATCAAGGGAGTCGGATTCGATGTATTGGCGCAGGAAGCTTTGATTCGTCATCACGTTGGCTATCCCGACAATCCGGACAGCGTGACTCAGGAACTGACGAATCCCGGCCTGTTCCACTGGCGCCGCAACGGCGAAAAACATGCGTGGAATCCGCACACCATCGGCCGTATTCAGCAGGCGGCGCGTACGGGCGACAGGAATGCCTACAAGGATTTCAGCAATCTGATCAACAGCGAAACCACCCGCGCCTGTCATCTGCGGGGCCTGCTGAAGTTCAAGTCAGGCACTTCCGTCCCGCTGAATGAAGTAGAACCAGCCAGCGAAATCGTCAAACGCTTCTGCACGGGCGCTATGAGCTTCGGTTCCATATCAGCGGAAGCTCACGAGACGCTGGCGATTGCGATGAACCGCCTCGGCGGCAAGAGCAACACGGGCGAAGGTGGCGAACGATACGCTCGATTCACTCCTGACGAAAACGGTGATCTGCGGCGTTCCGCCATCAAGCAGGTGGCCAGCGGTCGTTTTGGTGTAACGTCGTGGTATCTGACCAACAGCGACGAATTACAGATCAAGATTTCTCAGGGGGCGAAACCCGGCGAAGGTGGTGAATTGCCTGGCCATAAGGTCGACAAAGTTATCGCGGAAACTCGTCTTTCAACTCGCGGAGTCGGATTGATCAGTCCACCACCACATCATGATATTTATTCCATCGAAGACCTTTCTCAGCTGATCTACGATCTGAAGAATGCCAACCGCAGGGCTCGAATCAGCGTGAAACTGGTGTCTGAAGTAGGCGTCGGCACAGTTGCATCGGGAGTTGCCAAAGGACATGCCGACAATATCCTGATCTCCGGCAGCGAAGGCGGTACGGGAGCATCACCGCTGACCAGCATTAAGCATGCCGGTTTGCCGTGGGAACTCGGCATCGCCGAAACTCATCAGACGCTGGTGATGAATGATCTTCGCAGCCGAGTGCGACTGCAGACGGACGGTCAGCTGAAGACGGGGCGAGACGTCGCCATTGCGACGCTGCTGGGGGCGGAAGAATACGGATTCAGCACGGCTCCACTGATTACAGTCGGTTGTATCATGATGAGAAAGTGCCACCTGAACACCTGTCCTGTGGGGATCGCCACACAGGATCCGGAGCTGCGTAAGAAGTTTGCCGGCAAGCCGGAATATGTTGTGAATTATCTGTTCATGGTGGCCGAGGAAACTCGCGAGATTATGGCGGAACTGGGTTTTCGCACGATCAACGACATGGTCGGCCGCTGCGATATGCTCGAAGTCGATCGCGATGTCGCTCACTGGAAAGCAAAGAACATCGATCTCACGCCAATTCTGACACTGGCGGAAAAACTGCACGAGAATGTGCAGACTTTTTGCACGATTGATCAGAAACATGGATTGGAAGAAGTTCGTGATGTCGAACTGCTGCAAAAGTGCAAAGCGGCCATCGAGAAAAAACAGCGGGTGCGGGTTGACACACACATCCAGAACATCGACCGCGCCTTCGGCACGATCTTAAGCAACGAGGTCAGCAGAGCCCATGGACCGGATGGGTTGCCCGACGGCACGATTCACATCAAGGCCAACGGTTCGGCTGGCCAAAGCGTGGGTGCCTGGAGCACAAAGGGCGTGACGATTGAAATCGAAGGCGATGCCAACGACTACGCCGGCAAGGGCCTTTCGGGCGGCCGTCTGATCATCTATCCGCACAAGGACAGCACGTTCACGCCAGCTGAAAATATCGTCATCGGCAACGTGGCTCTGTACGGTGCGACCAGCGGCGAAGCCTACTTTCGCGGTATCGCGGCAGAACGATTCTGTGTGCGTAATTCCGGCGCTCATGCGGTGATCGAAGGCGTTGGCGATCATGGCTGCGAGTACATGACCGGTGGCCGAGCCGTGATTCTGGGCCCGACCGGCCGAAACTTTGCGGCCGGCATGTCGGGTGGCGTGGCCTATGTGCTGGATCCGGACGACACGTTCCTGGTGAACTGCAATCTGGAAACGGTGGCCCTGGAGAACGTCGAAGCGGCAGAAGATGTGACCGAGCTGAAGACCCTGATCGAGAACCATCAGCAGCACACGGGTTCCGAAACGGCCTGCAAGATATTGAGCGACTGGGACGTGGCTGTTACAAAATTCGTGAAGGTCATGCCGGTGGATTACAAGCGAGCGTTGAAAGAAATGGCAGAAGAAGAAGCGGCTGCGACGTAGGTTGACGTTCCTGTCAGTCCTGGTGAAAACCGGCGCGGAGCGCGGGCCTGAATCAGGATTGACCGGCTGCCGAAATTGATGACAGCCTGACTGACGTTCGACAACAGGAATGGAACACATAATGTCTGACTCAGAAAGTCAGCCGACGTAAACGAGAAGACGAAAGACTGAGAAATGGGTAAGCCAACCGGCTTCAAGGAATTTGCACGACAGATCCCTCAGGATCGAGACCCTTTGCTGCGGATTCTGGACTGGAATGAGTTTCATGAGCACATGCTGGTTGATGACCTGCAGTCTCAGGGAGCTCGCTGCATGGACTGTGGCGTACCGTTCTGTCACACAGGGGAAATGATGGCCAATATGGCCTCTGGCTGTCCCGTCAACAATCTGATTCCTGAGTGGAATGATCTGGTCTACAACGGACGCTGGAAGGAGGCACTGGATCGTTTGCACCTGACCAACAACTTTCCTGAATTCACCGGTCGAGTCTGTCCGGCTCCGTGTGAAGGTTCCTGCTGCCTGGGCGTGAACGAACCCCCGGTCACGATCAAGAATATCGAATGTTCCATCATTGATCACGGTTTCGAACATGGCTGGGTTGTTCCTGAACCTCCGGAAGTTCGTACCGGCAAACGCATCGCTGTCGTCGGTTCCGGTCCCGCCGGTCTGTCCTGTGCGGCTCAGCTGAATAAAGCGGGGCACACGGTCACCGTCTACGAAAAAGACGACCGCATCGGTGGATTGCTGATGTACGGTATCCCCAACATGAAGCTGGACAAGAAGGCCGTCGTTGAACGTCGCGTTAAGTTGCTGGCAGAAGAGGGTATCACGTTCGTCACGAACACCGCCGTGGGCAGGGACATCGTGGCAGACAGGTTAAAGGAAGACTTCGACGCTGTCGTACTGGCCGTCGGAGCCACTCGACCACGCGACCTGCCTTTGCCTGGCCGGGATCTTAACGGCATCCACTTTGCGATGGACTTCCTGCGCCCGAATACTCGCAGCTTGCTGGATTCCGGCCACGAAGACGGCAATTACATCAGCGCCAAAGACAAGCATGTCGTCGTGATTGGTGGTGGCGACACGGGCACGGACTGTCTGGGAACATCGGTTCGGCACAGCTGCAAAAGCATCGTGAATTTTGAAATCGTCGAACGACCACCGATGGAACGCCCTTCCAACAACCCATGGCCGCAGTGGCCCCGAGTCTTCCGCGTGGATTACGGTCACGAAGAAGCGGCCGCGCAGTTCGGACAGGATCCTCGTGAGTTCTGTGCTTCAACCATTGAGTTCATCGACGATGGCAACGGAAACGTTAAGGGCTTGAGGTCCTGCGAGGTGGACTGGCAGAAGATCACTGAAGGTGGTCCTCCTTTCACTCCGATTCCCGGTACGGAAAAGGAATACCCCGCTGACTTGGTGCTGCTGGCCATGGGCTTCCTGGGTCCTGAGGGTGGCCCGGCCGAACAGCTGGGCGTCGACATTACCGAGGGCCGAGGTGGCATGACGTGGTTCAGGGCGGAGCACGAAAAGTACACGACCAACGTGGACAACGTCTTCGTCGCTGGCGACTGTCGTCGAGGCCAAAGTCTGATCGTGTGGGCTATCAACGAAGGCCGCGGCTGTGCTCGCGAAGTTGACCGCCATCTGATGGGCGCGACGGACCTGCCGTGACGCCGCCGTTTCACGAGGTTTCCCTTCGACGCGCCGGCGGCTGCAAACGTGGTGCCGCAGGCACGGGAGGCGACGACGGAAATACGCTGTGCGAGGGGTTTCTGACGCAACACACCACTCCGCTGTGTCCATTGGTTGGCAGTCCAATGTTCGAAACCATTGGCAAGAAATATGCGAAGACAACCCGGACGTTCATCACGATCAATTGTTGAGGCTATAGGGACGGCGCGACAGTCAGGTTGTTTCAGGATAAGGCGACTGCCTGTTTCCTCAGCCTGTGACCTCCGTTTCATTATCATCTCGTTCAAAGCGTCATACCACACAGGAGCCGCACAGTCGCATCGGTGTCGTCACCTCATTAGCGCATTGGTCTCCGTGAGTATAGCTTTTTGCCCCTCCACATCGTCCGCCTTGCAGGACACCAGTTCCACATACTTGTCGATGGCCTGTCGGTAGCGGTTTTCCTGCTCCGACAGTGTCCCTTTCGGCACCAGATACTTGAGGCCCACTCCCGTTTCGGCGCGAACGCAGGTACCGTAGTCCGTCCACTTCTTTTCTAAAATCTCCCCGCTCAGAATTCCGACATGTTCAACGCCTGATGCCTGCAGCGCTCGGACTACATCCAGCGATGATTCAGGTACCGAAACCACACCGGTGAAGAAAGTGGCAAGTAACAGACAGACGAGAGCGACTCCTCCGATAACACCAAGAGCTCGGGGCTCCGGCATGGCGATACTTCGACCGGACTTCTGTGACGCGGCCGGCGGACGTACCGTGGCTGCCGCGACACGGCGCGGCGATTTTGGCTGCGACGACGGTAAAGCGTTCGCCGTCAAGGGCACTGTGCCTGACGGTACGAAAGCCGCAATGGAAGTCTCAGTCTCAATCGTCTTGTCGGAGTAGGGTGCTGCCTCCCCGGGTGGCACCACTGGAGTAGCCGTGCCAGTGCGTTTCGGCCGGGCAGCAACGTCATGAACTTTGCCATCGTCTATAAAGAGCTCGGAAAATATGTCCTGCAGGAGTTCGTCCGTCTTCGCTTTATGGCGCCTCTTTCTTGCGGGCCTGGCTTCATGCAGAGACTTGCCTTTCGCTGGCCTATCCGTCATCCTCGGCGACGCTTCAGCAGCACAGTGCCCGCTCGCCGATTGCTGTTCTGATGCTGCGGCAGCAGTCAGGTTTTTAGTTGCTTCCTGCGGCAGTGGACTGCTTTGCTGCCCAACAGACTTCGCCGGTGTCGATTCGTAGGTTCGGGTGGCGACTGAGTCGAGCGCAAGAGCGACATCGGAGATCATGTCGGGAACACACCATTCCCCGTCCTCACCGCAGCGACTTTTCTCATCTGAAGTCAGGGTTCCGGACGCAGCCATCTTCACCAGATAAGAAAATTGGCATTGGGCCAAAAACCTGACCAAGAGTTTTGATGTAATACATCGCCTCGTCTTTGTCAGTTTCCGTCACAGGGACGTTTTGTTGCGGCGCCGCCTCTGACTCCGAAGTAGTCCGCAGATTGACTGAGTTAATATCCGGTGTGTTTGAGTTCCGAATCGGTACGGTTTCTTCAAACACAAGATTCAACTCTGACAGCTCCGTACGTTCCGACGGCGTTTGACTGGACGCCGTCCGCGACATCTGTTCCGCCGTGTGTCATTCGGTCGAACCGTTTGCGCGCACTGGATCCGTGGGCGACAGAGTCCCTTCTGTCAGCAACCGTTTGATTTCTGTAGCCGAGACCGGGCCAAACTCTTCCGTAGAAAGCCTGTAGTACCGCGCGGTCTTGTTCATCACTACAACTCCAATATGCCTGACGCCTTGCCGTGTTTACAGTTATTCTGCTTACTTTGATTACTGTTCCGACATGCCAAGAATCCACTCGCGAATCAACAGGTTCGACTGCCCGTGGACAAGATTGCGGCCGACGTTTGGCATCCGCGCACCTGGCACTTCACTCTCAATTCGAAACATCAGAATGGATTCATCTGGCCTGCCTGGAACAATGTCATATCTGCGTCCGCCCGAACCTTTGCCGGCGGCCACCGGTGACTTGAATACGCCGTACCTGCCGGGATCCTTCTGAGTCGTGGTCAGGTCGAGGCCGGACGTTCTGGCCGATCCTGCCGGGTTATGACAGTGGGCACAGTTGACCTCCAGCCACGCTCGAGCGCGATGGTCGAGCGAAGCACTGTCGGAGTCGTCAAAGTCAGCCAGAACGGGGCGCAGTTCTTGTGCCGGAGCACCTTTCAGGATGCCGCTCGCCACCCAGTCCTCAAGCTGATTCGCTATACCGTGTTGCGGTCCCGGACCGTTAAGATTCCGGGCTGTCGGACCCAGAGGGACGAAATGACCATTGCGGCTGTGGCAACTCAGACACTGGTTGGCGTTCGGCACCTGATACCTGTTGCTGTAATCAACTCCGTCTTTTCCCTCCCACGCGACGTCGACAACACCACCTCCGAGTTTCAAGGTTGCGTCAGACTGGTCGTCGTGCCAGATGTAGGAGTAGCCGTACCATCCCGACGGTTCGTGCAGTTGAATTCGCGTCTCAATAAACCGTTCTTTCTGTGAAGTGCCGACAGCGGAAACAGGATAGGCAAATGTTTTTGCAATCACAGTGCCCACAGGAAACTCGAACACGTCCGTATCCTGCCACTGAATCTGCTTGCCTTTCGGGAGTCTGATGTAGCGATGTTTGACGGCATAGTCCGAAAACAATGCTGTATTAAGTTCATATGAAATCACACCGGCAGCCGGAAGCCATTGGCTGCTGGAACGGTCAAGCAGGCCCCACCCGGACAGCTTTTCGGGAGCGGCCCGATATACCGCGACAGCTGGATTGCCGTTAGGTGACGGTACTGAATGCGGCCTCAACTTCACTGATTTGACCGGTGTCAGCTCAGCTCCATACGGTTTCAGATCACGGTCGATCCTGTACTTTCCGGAAACAACATTCGCTGGTGACAGGTCGCCGATGTTCACATTCGCAAACTTCGCTTCCCCGTTGTCGCGAATATACCCCGGCGGTTCCCCGTCGTTCACTACTTCCGGTTTTCGCAGTCCATCAAACAGGATATCCGGCAACTGTCCTCCCATAAGGGGCGACAGCAACGTCCCAATCCGCCCCACTGGCTTCCAGCCTCCTCCTGAGATTCTGTTGTCATGAATTGAAAATGCCTCCGGAAACGAGTCGTATTCTTCATCATTGATTTTTCGTTCCGTGATAAGAAAGCTGACCACGATAACATTGCTGGTTTGATGGTTCGTAATTTCGTTGTCAAAGATCTCGACGTGGTCGGTAGCCATCAGCATCACGCCCGAGCCTGACGGTACATCAGCCACCATCGTGCCTTTGGGGGCAAAATTCTCGTGGTTGTTTCCGACGA
Source organism: Fuerstiella sp. (assembly GCA_014238335.1). Taxonomy (GTDB): domain Bacteria; phylum Planctomycetota; class Planctomycetia; order Planctomycetales; family Planctomycetaceae; genus Fuerstiella. Next base: position 13,258 of record JABABI010000082.1, on the reverse strand, counting down.
CCCTGTTCCTGAAAACGCGAACGTGCCCTCCGTTTGTCAAAGTGAGGCCAGGCAGATCAAAGACCAGAATTCCTCCGGTGTTGTCCACGGTCGTATTGTCGAACACGTCTGCCCGCAGCGTGTTCTCAATCTCTATTCCGGCAACGTTGTGACGCGCGTAACAGCCTCTGACAATTACGTCCTGCGACTGACCAACGTATATACCGGCATCGGATGCTCCGATTGACACGCAATCCTGGATCAGTACGTTTTGGCACTCAACAGGATAGATGCCATACGCGCCATTTGTTGATTTCGGTCCGGCAGTCCACTCAACACGTACGTTGCGGAATGTGACGTCTTTTGCTCCCAGAACTTTGATGGCGTTGCCGACTGTGTCCTCCACTGCCAGGTTCTCAATCACAAACGCGTTTCCAGTCGCCACAATTCCACTGCTGCCTGCCACCTGTCCGCGAAATGACAAAACCGTCTTGTCACGTCCAGCACCACGAATGGTCAGATTGTCACAAACAATGTTCAGCTCTGATTCAAATTCGTAGTTGCCGGCGCGAAGTTCTATCACATCGCCGGGTACGGCGTTGATCAGGGTGGCCTGCAGTTCGTACGGAACGTTTTCTCCCGGCTGAAACACACTTGTTGTGGGCACCATCCTCCCGTTCGCCTGGTCAACCGATTCGGCGACGGGCAGAGTCGTTGCTGCGAACACAAGACACACAGCAGCAGAGATGAACGTCGGACTGGCCGAGGAACGTTGCACGAACAGACTCCTTTTCAGAGTGGAAAAATGAAATGTGATTCGGACTGAACGAGCTGGCTGAAACCTCTATGTATCAGACGGAACAACAACAGATCACCGGAATGATTTTCATCCCATCAGAGCCGCAGAAAACAACCCAGGCAGGCGAAACATCGACGGACGATGATATAACTGCACCAACCTGGTCGCCACATCGACAGACCTGCTGTGCGACGGAAACCAGACGGGGCGGGGAAAATTAACCAATGGACCTTCCAGAACAGTCTTCTTGACGCGATCAAGAAGATAAGTGTTATGCACGTTTCCGATGCCACTCTGGACATTATCCGGTGTGGCCCCCGGATACGCACCCCACGGTGGACTGACGAGTCCGTAGGCAAGACCGGACCACTGATTTATGCAGACAGAACCGTAACGCAAATCTGTAAGGCAGCGTTCAACCGCATCGGGCTGCTGGCTGCGAAAGCGGGGGGGAATTGAGACAGACGCACAAAGTGTCCCTGTCATGCGATCGTTCACAAAGTCGGTCGCCACTTGCAGGAATTGCGCCGGTGATGTCGCATCCAGCTGAGTCTCAGCACACACGCAGACAAAAGATTCTTCCTGAAAAAGGTCCGGCCGCTCATCGATACTCTGAGCTGTCAAAAGCGTCCACGGGAGGCAACCGTCCGAATCGGCTGGAGCAGCGAAGCCGGCGAACCGCTCGAATCGTTCTGTAGCACCAGGGTAATAGCCAGGCCGAGCGGGTGTTACGGACAGATAACGCTGCAGGAGATCCAGAAAATGACCGCGTTGCGGCCAGTTCTTCCACGTCACGATCACCTTTGTTGCCAGACAGTTAAATGACGAATTATTCGTGATTGACGCTGCGACATGCTGAGCCTGAGACTGCAGCTGCGATTCCTTGTAATCACCAGGCACAATTACCCACGGCGTCACGTTTCCAAGTTCGCTGGTCACCGACTTTTTCAGTACCGGGTCGTTGTCCTGCTTCCGGCGGCAACGTTCGGCCGCGTCGCCTCCCCAGACAATGACTTCGTGGGTTGCTGCAGAGCCAGTGATGTGGACATCGTCGACCAGGTCGTGATGAATCATCTCGCTGCCGACGTCCGACCCACCCGTAAGAATGCGTAACAGACCGGCCCTGATCAACGGAGCAAGCGCCCGTTCAAAGACCGGCGCCAGGTACGCGTTCACAGGGTTCATCTTCAGCAGAACGCACCTGCGTTCGAACATGATTTTGTTAAGACTGTCCGTTGCTGGAATGGAAGACACATTTCCAGCACCAAGGATTCCCGTTACTCCTGCCAGCTCTTCGTCAGCGGCCACCCGGGCAAGTGTTCCGTGAATTTCCCCCCAATCCACCCCCCGCTGCAGCCTCACTGAGCCACGAATCCCCATAAACGTGAGGCTGTCATAAAAACCTTTCGTCGGAAACACCGGAACCGAAAGTTGATTGTTAGACAGCCTTACGGGTCTGCCTGTCAGTCTCGGACACCCCTGCGTCTGAATGTCGGTCAGCGTCTGAATCGTCAACTGCAACTGACGAGCAACAACGGCCGGACCGCTAAGCAGGTCCTCGGCACGGATCGACGACGTCGCTGGCAGGCCTTTGGCGATGGCTGCACGTTCGGCCCAATCCAACGCATTTTCGTAAACAGTATCGATACAATGACGACAAAGCTGAATACGAGCTGCTACGGAAAGTGTGTTTCCAGCAGCTTTGGTCAGATCGTGCGCCGCAGCCGCGACCTTTGCACATGGGTTGTTTCTGCGGTCCATTTCGGTGGCCTCATTGCTGCCGGAACAACACACAAGCGCAGGCACATGGCCAACCATTATGGTTGGCCATGTGTGCGGTCATCTGATTACAGCGTTTCTGGAGACCTAGTACTCTCCGACAACTTCTCCGTTTCCGCGAGTGCCAAGTGCGTTGTAAACACCCTGATCAATATTTTCAGAGATGAAACGTCCTGACCCGTCACCCAGAAGGAACTGACCGCCGCCCACATGGGGGCTGCGAAAGTTACTCGTAAAGTCACCTGCAGAATTACAGTTGCCCAGATCACCATCGTCGTAGATTGTTTCGACGACGGGGTTTTTGTTCAGGGCCCACACCGTCGTGCCGTAGTTTCCGGCAGTCGTCCATCCGGAAAGGCTCTGAATATTCTTTGGATTTGGCTGCGGAGCAATCCAGCCCGCCTGTACCCGTCCATTAGGGGCGGGAATCGGCGTGTTCGGCGCGCCACCGGCAGCAACTTCCCAAGCCCCGCCGCTAGCTCCTTCGCCAACACAGAGCGTGTTGCTCGATCCGTCGGTAATATCCCGAAACTTGGTCTTCAGATTGATCCCGAACATTCCGACATTTCTGTCGGACGCAGCCCTCAGACACCAGCCCTGAGTGGCCCCTTTGCTCAGAAGGTAGTTAATGGAACCCAATTCCGTGCCAATGGGGTAATTTGCCAGGACAGGGTTCGTATCGACTTCCGGACCTGTATTGGATGGACACAGATAGGGCTTCACGACGGTTTTCGCGCAAACGGGAGTTTGCTGTTCCCATGGCCGTTCGCTGACGTACAGGTTCAGCAGGTTCGATTCTTCCAGAAACGGCAAAATAGAAGCAAACGCTCCGATTGAGATATGGACGCCGAATGTTGGTGGACCGGGGGCTTCAGGTCTTGCCGTGCCGCCGAGTGGAAACATCTGAAAAACATCGTGGTAGTTGTGCATACCCAGCCCAATTTGCTTCAGATTGTTCTTACACTGAGTGCGGCGGGCGGCCTCGCGAGCTTGCTGCACGGCTGGCAGTAAAAGCGCAATGAGTATTGCGATAATTGCTATCACAACCAGCAGTTCAATGAGAGTAAAACCTTTTCTTTTTGCTAAAAACATGTTTTTCACGCTGTGAACTCCTGCTGATAAGTAAGGAACTGTTTTTTTCGACCGGCCCGTCGTTAGAATGACAGCGGCTGAAGTCGCGGTTCACGACACCTTCCGTTGCGTAGAACTTAACACAATTTATTGCTCGCCAGTCAACGTGCTTCAGTCCGGGGATGTTCGTAACCAAACGCACGATTCTCAATGAGATAGTGAAAGGAAAACGGTTGACAACGATCCGTCGCGTTCTGGACTGCCGTTATTCGCAGAATGCAGACTGACGGGACTTCGGTCAATGGGGTTCATCGAGCGGAGGAGCATACTACAGTACGGGTAGTGGCATATAGCTTGGTAAACGAAGAAAGCGACTCATTCTAAGCAAAGAGTTTTGGCCGAGCGAAGTTTTTTTTGACCTTACCCGGAATTTAGTACCAAGCGATGCGAGAGAATCTGGGGACATTTGACCCGGCCCGGCTGGCCAAGCAAAATTGGTCAAAGAGCTGAGCGAAGAAATTAACTCGTTTCAGCACTCATGGTTTAGGTGTCTGATTGAGTTTGATTGGCTGGGTTGAATGTGGATGTACTTGGCGAGGACGAGTTTATCCTCTCGGTATATTGGCGGTTCCGTATACTCGCCAGCTCTGCTGGCTGACGTCGCACACAATATTTTCCGCAAACAAATCGAAAACGCTCGATTCTCAGAATCATTGTCGTGTTGCGTGCGTTTCAGCAAACATGGGCGTTGTTTTGCCCCGCCCCGCTGTGCCGAGGTACTTGCTAAAATGTTTTGGTGGAGACGTCGATGCGATCACTGTTCTTGGCTGTGCTGCTCTCGGTCGTGGCCCCTGCAGTGAATGCCGCCGAGGAAAAGCCTGTTGGTCAGATCTGGTACGGCGTGATGGATGCGGGGTTCCGCGAATTTCGATTTCGCATCGAGCCAGTCCCTGATGCCGATGCTGCGACGGTTCAACAGCTTGTCAGTCTGGATGAAGGTGGGCGCGTCTTTCGGCTTGATGACTTTCGCCAGAACGATTCGCAGTTGCAGTTCAGACTGAATGTCTCGAAAGCCGAGTACTCCGGGACGATTTCGGACAATGGCAGCGTGGTGACGGGCAAATGGACGCAGCGAGGGAGGGACTTTGATCTGGTGTTCAGGAAGGTTGATGCGGCCCACACAGATCGTCCGTCGGAGGTTTGGTCGGGGGTGATGAACACACTGTTCCAGAAACTCACAATGCGAATTCGTATCTATAAGCAGGATGACGGCAGTGAAATTGTGTACCTCGACAGCGTCACACAAAAGGCTGGGGGATTTAAGGTGCAGCGGACGGTCGAGGGGAATGAGTGGACAATCGCCGTGGATTCGCTGGGCGGGTCGTTCAAAGGAACGATCAATAAAGAAAAATCTGAAGTCAAAGGAAAGTGGACGCAGGGAGGCGTTACCCTGGACCTGTCGCTCGCTCCAGACACTTCTGAGGCAGATGCGGTGGTGAAGGCACCATCGCGTCCTCAGACTCCGAAGCCGCCATTTCCGTATCTTGTCGAAGACGTGACGTTCACCAACGAAACAGACGGCGTTAGACTCGCCGGCACGCTGACGGTGCCGAAATCAGCTACGGCCTGTCCCGCGGCAATTCTGATTTCAGGTTCCGGACCTCAGGATCGTGATGAGAGTTTGCTCGGCCACAAGCCATTCTGGATCATTGCCGATCACTTGTCTCGGCACGGGATTGCGGTATTGAGATTTGACGACCGCGGCACAGGGGTCTCGACGGGGGACTTCCAAACTGCCACCAGCGAAGACTTTTCCAGAGATGTCGAGGCGGCTTTTGAATATCTGAGGAGGGATCCCCGGGTCGAAAAAAACGCGACCGGCCTCATCGGTCATAGTGAAGGTGGCATCCTGGCTCCTATGGTGGCCGGACGGCGAAGTGACGTGGCGTTCGTGATTCTTCTGGCTGGAACAGGCGTAAACGGTCGAGAGATTCTGTTATCACAGGGCCAGCTTGTCCTCAAGGCCCAGGGAGTCACAGATGAGGCTGTACTGAAGGCTCAACGAGACATGCAAGTGGCCCTGATCGACACAGTGATCAATGCCCCGGTTGATGCCACTCAGGACGAACTTGTGGCGTCCGCAATGCTGATCTTGGCTGACGTGCTGCCGGCAGACGCGTCGGAGGAAGAAACACTCAAAGCAGCAGTGTCGGCCGGAATCGAACGAGTCAAGAGCCAATGGTGCCGATTCTTTCTGACTCACGAACCGGGACCGGTCCTGAAAAAAGTGAAATGTCCGGTCCTCGCTCTCAATGGAGAAAAGGATGTGCAGGTTGATCCTCAACTGAATCTCCCGGCCATTCGCGAAGCTCTCAGGCAAGGCGGCAACACGCGTTTCGAGACTGTCGAATTGCCAGGTCTCAACCATCTCTTTCAAACCTGCCGCACGGGGGGATTGAGCGAGTATCAGACAATCGAAGAAACGGTTTCCCCAATCGTGTTGGAAATAATGACGAGCTGGGTCCGTCAGAATACGTTGGCCCCGTCCGCAAAATAGTGTCTGACCCGCTTCGCTCACATCGACAGGACGCTCGCCAGATGTCTCACGATTCGCGTGGATGGGGACGAACGGTGCGTTTACATTCCCAAAACTCCGAGACGAGAAATGTCCCTTCCATGACCGTATTCCATGAATCCCGTACTTTTGCTGACGCCCGGAATCCGACTCAGCGCGACTGACCAGGCAGCACAGAGAAAGGTGTCACGAACCATTTATTGATTGCTTCCTGCCCCCTTTCCGCCGGCACCAATAGAAACTCTTGCTGACATCGTTAAATCACCAAGCTTTCAAAAAAGTGCACAAAAGTCGAAACCTGGACAGAGAGGAACGGGGTGCAGCGTCAATGTTCAAGAAACCCGAAGTCGGCTATCTCTCGTCAGCAGACCTCAGCCGATACAGCGATGTCACCTCTCTTGAACGCGCTTCATAGAGAGGAACTGATCGCTCACTCGACTTCGCATGTTGCGGCGAGGTGTCTCGTTTTTCAATCACACTCAAGCCAGCTTGCCTCATCCAATCCTGCAAATCATCATGACGCCGCAGGCCAATATGCTCCGCCAGGTTTGACATAATCAACCAAGCTTCACCGTTTGTATTTAAGCGTGCTTTTGCACCGTTTAAAAATCCCTTTAGCATTTGGCTTTTCGGATCGTAGATGGAACGTTCGATCGGCGTATTGACTTTGGCAGGCACCCATGGTGTGTTGCAGACGATGAGGTCGGCTTTGCCTTCAGGGAACAGGCTTGTCTCAACCAGGCTGATCTTTGTTTGCATATTCAGGCGTTGAATATTCTCAGCGGCACATTGCAAGGCGCGGCCACATGTGTCGGTGGCGATCACTTGCTGAACGCCACGTGCCACCAATACGGCTGCGATGACACCTGTGCCGGTCCCGATGTCCCACGCGATATACGGAGAGTTGAGTTCAGCGGCATTGATGAGATCCAGGTATTCGCCGCGAACTGGCGAAAACACTCCGTAATTAGCGTGGATGTTCGCTTTCAAGGCATCGATATACACGCCTTTTTTTCTCCACTCATTAGCGCCGATCATGCCTAACGTTTCACGTAGAGATAACACCAGCCTCTCCGGGGCTTTGTCGCCTAACGCAGCTTCAACCGCTTCCTTTAATTCCGGCGATCGAGTGAGATTGCATTTGCCATGCTGCAACTCAATCAGAATCTTATTCGTAATGTTGGCTCGGCTGATTTGTCGTACTCGATGTTGATGGAAGGTGTCCAGCATCGTGGCGGCCGGCCTGGCTGGTTTACGGTTGGCTCGTCGAGTCACGGCTTGCAGCAGCTGTTTGGCATTTTGAAAATCACCGGTGTAGAGCATCGCGGTGCCCGCGCACGCTCGCCAGTAGGCGGCATCACCCGTCATGGTGTCATCTGCCATGATGAGCATCTCAGGCGGTGGATAACCTGCCTCAGATTGCCAAACAGCAGTACTGGTTTTGGAATTGTTCTGCCAGGATAGGTTCTGTGACGTTTTCACGCCGTACTTTCGTGTGTGTGCATGTGCCGATATTATCACGCAAAGCACCGTCGCCTCGGCTAATCAGTGATATTCGCCCTATTCAGCTCAGATCCCGAGAATGGAAATGGCAAGGAGCGAACGTTTGTGTTGCTTTATCACAGCGAGAGAAGGCGACGGACTACCAGAAATTACACGCACTCTCGCAGGCGGCGACATGCGTCTGGCTCGGAAAACACTTTAAACGAGCGCCGAACTGGCCAGCGAGATCGCGCTCGAAGTCATCGCGAAGAGCGTTTGGGTGGAAAAGTTTCCTGGCGAGCGGAAGTGGGACGCGGTCATCGCACAGTTCGGCAACGACGATATCTCGATGTGGCCGTTCACGCAGATCGGAGCGGCAGCGATCGCACGCGGTCAGGCTTATTACGGCGAGAGAGTCGGCGACAAGGCGGAGGCGGATCTCCGGCTGGTCTTGGAGCTACGCACGCCTCTCAGCCTGCCACGACCTCGACGAAACGTTCTAACCGTGTCTGGTCGCCCCCAATGAAAATCAGCCCAGCTTGTTGCATTGAATTGCGCCAGCTGTGTTTCGCTTTTTCACCAGCGAGTTACGCAGACTATGCAGCCCATCTCCGTCGCTTCAAACAGGAGAAAGTATTTTGGGCACGAAGCAGGGCAATCGCTCGAATCTGCTGTCAGGCTGGGGAGTTACGGAGTGCAAATCCTGTCGCCACAATCGCGGTTAGTTCCTCGAATAGATGTGGGCGAAATTTGTTGTTTCTCAGAGCCGGATACGTGAATCTCACTCCGTATTCTGGATTGCAGGCGTCGGTCGTGGCAGAAACTCTTGCTCGCGAATCATCTAGCTCTCAAGTTGCTCGCGAAGAGTTTTCTCCGATGGCGACCGGTGTCTAGACGCAGTCCGGCAATGCGTTGTAGATATAACGGCGACGCTCCGAAATGATTGAACGCGAAAGGTCAAAACCATCGGTCCGGGTGATCGATCCCCAGTGCCAGCGACTTTCGGCAAAAACGTCTTGCCGGCCTTCAGCCTGCCCGTCGAGAAGCTGCCGAAGAAGGCTGATGTCCGTCATGCCTTTCAACGGAAGCATTCCGCATGCGGTGAGGATTGTCGGGCCGAGGTCTGTACCGCAGACAAGTGCGGAAGAGCTCAACCCCGGTTTGAGCCGGCGGTGCCAAGGGATCATTAGTGGAACGTGCGTGCCGCGGTCGAACAGAGTGCCTTTGCCGCGACACAGTGTTTTGCCGTTGTTGCCCATAAAGATGACCATCGCGTTTTCTTCGATGCCGCGGTTCTGTAGAAGCTGAGTGATCAGTCCGAAACCCTGGCCCAGTTCGCGAAGCGACACAAGATATCTGGTGTAATCGATGCGAACTTCAGGAAGATCGGGCCTGTCAGCCGGCAGTTTCAAATTGCAGCGGATCGATGCCGTCGTACTTCAGTGCGGACGTTCGGTGCGGTTGATTAAAACCAGAGTAAAGGGAAATATGTTTTTGTCGGACACTTTGTCCAGAGCAGCCGAAACGCGGTCGGCGACTTGAAACAAGCTGTCGTTTATTGTCACCACAGATCGTACGAAGTGACCAAACCGCTCGTCGAGACTCTGCATGCCCGCTTCACGCAGAGGCCTGTTAATGTGCTTAGCTTCGCGGATGCGTCCGTCCAGTCCCGCGCAGTAACCGTTGGCGCGAAGCACGTCCGTAAAAAAGCGAACCTCACTGCGTGGCGACTGCGCAAACCGAGTGCTGCCAAAGCCGCCGGGCGATCGACACGCAAAAAATAGAAATACGCGACGAAGGACATTGCGGGGCGGATGTGTAAGCTCGATCAACCCGCATTCCCTGCTCAGAGAAATTCTGCAGGTTCGGCGTAATGTTGAACCGCTTTGCGTTTTCATCGCCGTAACAACTGACATGCAGGACGCTGTGATCATCGGAGAGAATTACCAGCACATTTGGCCGAACTTGTTCGGTCGGCAGCGACGAACTGAATTCGATCAAAAGAAACCCGATGATCACCCCGCACAGTGCTGAATGGGATGGCATAGACAAGTGCAGAGTTTCCAGAGTGAAAACAGAAATAACTTCAAAGCGTGTTACCTTCATATCCTTCGTAGATCTTAATTGCTCAGAAACGGTTCGCTCAGGGCGACCAAACGAATGAGGTCGCCCACTTCCACTCACAGAGCACGCTCGTGATTCAGTGAGTAGCCTGACAGTTTGAGCACCGCGATCATGCCGTTGACCACCAGGAAGTGCTACTTACAAACTAAGATTACTGGACCGAGAGGGTGACGGCGGATTCGGTGTAGTGGACGGTAAAACGGGTACCATCGGTGGCAATAATCTCACGCCCGGGGTTGGAGAATGTGCCGATGATTCTGTTAGCGGTCAGGACCGTGTAGGTCTGGCTGGGCGCGGGTTGGAAATCTTTGCCCGTCGTGACAATCAGGGTGCCAGAGAGAGTGGCGTCGCCGGTAACCAGAAACGACGGTTGCATCTTGCCGTTGAGGGAGAGATTCAGGGTGGCACGAGCGGACTGATGGTAGTCGGCGCTGACGTTGAATCCCGGTTGATGATCGTCCGTCACGATGATCATGCCATTATTGTAGACTGTGCTGTCGATCGAACCGCTGCCGTTGAGAGTTCCGCCGGCATGAATGTCGATCCAGCGAAGTGAGGAAACCGTTCCCCCGTCGACGCTTAGCGTGGCGTTCGATGCGACCCGAGTTTCGTTGCGGCCTGTGAGACAAGTGCCGCGACCGAGTACGAGGAACTGTTCGGCATTTTCCTTCTGGTTGCCTCGGATTTCGAGGCCCAGGAATTCCATGTCGGCGTCGGCGCGGGCGGTGTTGGACTGGGCGCCCGAGTTTTCGATCCGCGCGGTCCATGAGCGGTGAGGCGCGCCATTTTCGGTCATGTACGTGATGCCTGCGTTGGCGTAGATGTAGTCGGACCAGTTGTCTGGATCAGAAGTGTTTCCGCCGTTTTTGCCTGTCCAGTGGTGATAGGTATTAGCGAAGCCTTTAGGTTCCGCGACGCGTTCGCCAAGCAGAAGTTTCTCGAGTTCCGTGACGAGTTTTGGGTGGGTCGCAGCGATGTCGTTTTGTTCGGCGCGATCAGCATCGAGATTGTAGAGTTCGAGAGTGAAAGATTTTCCGGACGATTTCCCGGAGCGGACGAGTTTGTAATCACCACGGATGATGGACTGGCCGTTGCCCGCTTCGTGGATGATAAATTCACGCTTTCGCTGACGGCCGCTGCCGCGGAGCGTGGCAGCGATGGACACGCCATCGATACCGAGTGGGATGGGAGCGCCGGCGAGTTCGCAGAATGTGGGCAGCAGATCGGTGATGTCGACGACCATGTTGCAATCGGTGCCTGCTTTGATGACCGAGTCGGCCGTGATTTTCGCGGGCCAGCGCATGAGCAGCGGTACGCGGATGCCGCCTTCCTGGATTTTCCCCTTGCTACCGCGAAGGCCACCATTGGCGTCGAGTTCCCGGTTGTTGTTACCGCTGGGACCGCCGTTGTCCGACTGGAAGATGACGAGCGTATTCTCAGCGATCGAGTCGGTCGTATCGCCGTCGTTGTCAGGGTCTTCGAGCGCGGTGAGGATATTGCCGAAGTGTGCGTCGATGCGGGTGACCATGGCAGCCCACTGCCGCGTTTGATCGTCGAGCGAATCGTAGTGAGGGTCCTGATCGTAGGCCTGGTCCCAGTTTGGGAGGACAGCGATTTCGCCGAACGGCGCGTGGGGTATTTGGACGGCGAGGAGGCCGAAAAAGGGCTGGCCGGTTTCGTTGTAGTTTTCGCCATGTGCGCGAACGAAGTCGAGCGCGGCGAAGGCGTAGGCGTCATCGCAATAGGCGGAATCGGGATAGTCGGCGTGGTCTTGCAGCGCCGGCGTGTTTGGATAGTCCGCATGGTTTTGATAGCGAGTTAGTGAATTTGCGACGAGTTGGAGACCACCGGTGGCGCTGTCTGGAGCCGGAGCGCTCCAGAGAGTCGGCTGAAAAAAAGTATGAGCGCGAACGTGGTGGAGTTCGGCCAGCACGTGTTGGTAACCGTGCGACGTGGGCAGGGTTTGCACGTTATCGATGACCGGATCGTTCTGGTCGGCCGAACCTCCATAGCCCCATTTCCCCCAGTAGCCCGTCACGTATCCGGCGGCCGAGAGCGCGTCGCCGATCAAAATGTCGTCGGCGCGCATCGCCTTTCTGGCGTTATCGCGATCATTGCGATCGGCGAAGGTGTGGCCCTGGTGGAATCCGGATTGTTGCGAAGAGCGGGAGGGCGAACAGACGTGGCATCCGTAGCCGCGAGTAAAGTTGATGCCTTGCGCTGCGAGTCGATCGAGGTTTGGTGTGCGTACATAAGGCAGGTTTCTGGCTTTGCGTGTGGCTTGGCCGTTGGGCCCGATCGAGCCCCAGCCCATGTCGTCGACATAGAAGTAGAGGATGTTGGGCCGTCTCGTTTCAGCGGCGGTGAGCGTTGCGTTGAGGCTGAAATAAGCGCTGGCTGCAACGACCAGTGCAAGAAGAAGGCGGAGAGAGGTTCTCATGGCGTTTTAGCTAGTGAAGAATGTTTTGTTGCGAGGAAACATTGCGGCAATCATGTCGATTTTCTGCCTCCCTCTCCGCAGCATGATCTTGACGAATTTCCCTCTTCGCGGGCGGCTGATCCCATAGCCGGAACGCGTCGTCATGTTGGACCATTTCATTCAGAGGCAGGGCTTCCATCTCTTTCCACTTCTCCGCGTACTGCGGCAAATCGGCCAGGTTGGCCTGATGACTCAGCAGCTTCTGCGGCGTCAATGCGACTACTGCAGGGTCATGGTGCTCAGGAACGAGTTCGTACGAATCTCGTCCAGGCTAAAGAAATGGGTCTTTCGGTCCTTTCCATCGTGCACATCGCATTTGATCAGCTTCCAATCACCCTTGCGAACGGTCCGAATGCATTTCGGCGCAGAATACTCCATAAAACGACTCCCGGACCGCATCCGGTTCTCCAAAGAGAACCGGTTTCATGCTGAGTCGTTCCACGGTATCCGGGCTTTAAATCCCCGCCAAATCGCAGAGGGTTGCCAACACGTCAAACAGATAGACATATCCGGAAGATCGTTTGCCCGCCGGAATCCCCAGTGCTGCAGATCGTTGGCGGAATTGATCCGCATCCTGACGTGGGTAGGGGTAAGTTCACTATCAACGCTCATCTAGACCCACCGATTCGATCCATTTCATCGACAGATGGCAACCTCAGTCGGACTTGAGTCGCATCATCAGCCAGCCAGTCAGCACCATCACCGAAGGGCCACGGACGACGATCAGCCAGGGGTGAAACGGACTGGTAAACGCAGCAAGTGATACTGGCCAATACGGACCCGTGGAGAGTGCTATCCAGGCGATTACTCCCGTACAAATCGCAAGCACGACGATGGCTCGCCCGCTGCGGATTGTCGGAACTAACAGTCCCAACAGGAACAAGCCGATGATTGCGGCGCCCAGGACTCCCGAAAGCAACCACCATATGTCCAACGCGCTTTCAGTCAATCGCACGAGGGCCAATGCCAT
>JABABI010000081.1 GCA_014238335.1 Fuerstiella sp. | reverse complement strand
GATTTCTGAGTTTTCGTCTCCACAACCGGCCACCAGGGTCAGGAAGCAAAGTCCAACCCACAGTGTTTTGAGAACGTCCTGTAGTCCCTGATTCATGATGGGATACTTTTCGTAAGCTTTTGAAAATGCGATTTCTAATTACTGTGGAACCGTGGGCCAGTACTCAGCGGCTGATTTCATCAGCCGGCACGCGCCACCATCCGGTTGCGGCAGCTAAATTCTTAGCTGCCGCACGCCTTATGCTTGTAGTTCGCTGACAACGCCCGTGCTGTCGCCGTGACGATCCACGTTGACCCCAACGCCCTGCAACATGGTCAGCCAGACATTGTTCAGCGGTGTGCCTTCATTGAGGACAAGGTTCTGCCCCAGTTTAAGATTGGCGCCTCCACCGGAGATCAAGGTCGGTGGGTTATTGAGATAATGAATGGAGCGAATGTTGGAACCAAAGGCCAAAGCGACATGATCAAAGAGACTGCTGCCATCGACTTCCCTGGTAGCTTTCAACTGATCCAACAACCCGGCCAATAATTCGCTGTGCGCCTTGTCCCTCATCCTGGATGAGACTTCCGTTTCTGCACCGACGCGATAATGACTCACGTTGTGAGGGTTGCCGCTCGCTCCGATACTCGACAGCAGGCGTGACCCGGGCTGGCGGTAGGTGATGACCCGTGTGTTGTCCGTCTGTATTGCGGCCACCATGAGTTTGTACATCATCTCGATTTCGCTGCGGCCTGCTAAAGCAGTATCCGGTTCTTCAAGGGGAGACCTGGACTTGGGCACATCCATCCATTTTTCCGATTTGCTCAGCCGGGTCTCGATGTCACGGATGCTTTGGAAATACTCGTCGAGCTTGTCGGTATCACTCTTCGTCAAACCTTTCTGCATGTCCGTCGCCTCGATCATCACGGAATCCAGGACACTGCGTTCTTCCGCCAGCATCGCCCGACGCTGAGCAAGGGGTATGTCGTTTGCTGCAAAGAGCTTGAGGTAGGTTTCCAGCGGGGAGTTCCACGCCGAAAGAGGTTTCCCCCGTTGGTCCCATGCCAGGGAATTTCCAGGGCCATGACCATTCCTGTCGTTAGCGTCAGTACCCAGTTGGATTGAGGTATAGCGGGTATGCTTACCAAACTGGGCTGCGGCAACCTGGTCGGCGGAGATCGTATTGGAAAAGGACTGCCCTGGAGTTCCGTATTGATTCGCACCCGTCAGCCAATAGGTGCTTCCCCAGTGTGCCTGTCGACTGAATTGATGCTTACAACGCTGGACGATCGAAAAGTCGTTCTTGTGGCGGGCCAGTGGCTTCAGCCCCTCGGGTAGCTTGTAGCCCGCTCCTTTGTCATTGAGATCGGGAAACCAGCTTTCAGCGGTGACACCATAGCCAATGCCCAGGAAGATCAGCCTTTTGGGATGCTTTGCGGGAGTTCTATCTGCAGCCGAAGCAAATCGGCGGAATCCGATTGATTCCAGCACGGGAAGCGCGATCAGTGCTCCCGCACCGCGAAGAATATGACGGCGGTTGAGTTGTGTTTTCATAGTCAAGTTCTCGTTTCGAGTGACTCGTCGTTAACTTCTAATTATGTACTTTCCAGACGGCATCTTCCGAAACAGAAAACGAACCCATCGTCTTCTGTTCCAGATGATCGACTAACCGCTTGAACTCGGCAGCCTCATCAGCATTCGGAGCTTCAGTTAGAAACAGTGGCCACTTCGGCTGGCCCCAGAATGTCTCTTCGTAGATGTCGCCTTCCCGCTCGACGAGCAGCAGGCCCGAGGTGATGTTTCCGCCGTGTTCTCCAAACAGAATGTCGAGCTGAACGGGATCACCGCTGACTTCGATCCACCCACTGCAGGCGAAACCGGCCCGTGCGATTAAACATGGCAGGGCGGGATTGTCAGTGCGTTCAATGCCGAGTTCTTTGAACGAAGAGTCACGCCGCGATGCTTCAAAGACTGGCTTTCCATCGATCGCAACCAGCAGGTGATTATCTGCGTAGCCCCAGAATCGATAGCGTCCCTCACCAGGTGGAATCACCTGTCCGTGGTACCATGCCATCCAGCCGCCATGGCGAGAGTAAGGCGTCAGGCCCGTTCGGTCTGGGAACTCGTGAAAGGCTCCGGCAATGCCGCGGAAACTGAGCGGTTCACCCTGCTTGAATGCTTCAAGACGGGAACGATCCTTGAACCTCGAATGGATCAGCGGCAACAGGTCACGCCCGATCACATCAGCGGCGCGACGTTCTTTGACAGACGCGACTGGGCTGTTGTAACCAACAACCGCTCCGCGAAATGAGCCGTCGCCTGGGTGTGTTGCCGAAAGCGACAATTCGGGCAATGCCTGCGAGAGACGCGCCGGTGTTCGCTTCTTGATTTTTCCGTCGCGATCAAACCTGGCAAATTCGCCTTCGTGCATCAGGTCTGCAGACGTGCCATCGTGATCGTCTACTGAGATCTGCCCATCGAGAACGAGAACCTCAGAGCCCTTCGCACCTGCTGTGACCACAAAACTCGTTCCCAGATCAACAAACTTCCGCTCAGCCGTATCGACAACAAATCCCACACCCTGCGGCGGGACGACCAGCTTGACCTGACCCTCACGCAACGACACTCGCTGGTTGCTGTCCAGCTTCATCCTCAGTGGAGCCGTCGCAATGACGTGCACCCCGGTCTCGCGAAACGCCAGTTCGATCAGGCCTCGTTGCATGGCGAGTTCTTCGCCAGCAAACAACTCGGCTCCGTTGACGACGTTCCGATCGTTGTCGGTGGTACCGTCGCCTTCGATCCTGATCACTCTCGCGATGCCACGTTCAGCTTCAGGTGGCGAGTTGTCGAGCCCACGGAACCAACCGAATGCACCAACAACCAGCGCAGTCGCGAGTGCGGTCAGCGTCAGCCAAAGTGGAGTAAGACTCCGCGCGTTAACCGAGTCCGCGGAGCTGGAGGTAACCCGACGCGTAAGCGAGGGATGCTCTTCCACGCTATCGGTCGCCTCAAGTCCCTCGCTTACGCTTCGGGTTACCATCGCCGTGTGCGTCTGGCCGAAAGCCTCATCTGCCGCGAGCTGCTGCCACTTCGCATCAATCGTCGCGAGCGACCGCAACGTCGCCCGAGCCTCCGGACTTCCACGCAACAGTTCCTCCAGCGATTCCAGCTCGTCCGGAGTAATCGCGCCGTCCAGATAACGATGCAGCAGGTTGAGTTCGTGGTCCGTCATGAGTCACCTCCGGCCAATTCCACCGTCATACAGCGATGCAACTCCATCCGAATTCGCGCGAGGAGCTGATACAACGAGCCTTCCGTCCGCTTAAGCTGCGCGGCCATCTCGCGAATGGTTGTGTCCTTCGCATAAGCCGCGAGCGCCAATTCGCGTCGCTCGCGCGGCAGTTTCTCGATGCACTGGTCCAGCGCCCGCAGTTGCTGCTGACGCAACGGCAACTCCTGAGCCCCCTCGTCGGCCAGCAACTTGATGACATCGTCAGCCAGAACGAGCCGATCCCTTGCAAAACGTCGCCGAGCCGAAAGCAGTTCGTACCGGGCAATAAGGCAGGCCCAAGGCCCAAACGCCGAATGGTCATCCAGCGTCGAAAATTTCCGCAAAGCCGCGAAACTCACCTCCTGCATCACGTCGTCCACTTCCTGAGCGTTCGGGCAGCAGGATCGCACAAACGCCCGCAACTCCGGCTCATGCACCATCCACAGCCGCAGAAACGTCTCGTGAGGATCGGGCGTGTCAATTTGCGCGTCGAATTGGTCTGCCATACCGGATCGCTACCGCTCCCCCCTAAAATTTAACGCGGAAATCTAAAAAAATTCCGAAGTACCCTCCGGCGACTGGCTTAGACGGCAAGCGTACAAAGTCCTTGGCCGCTGAATGAAGTCGTGACACTTCTCAGCGATCAAAACCTGTGTTCCTTACGGTCCGCCTTCGCTTCACGGAATCGCGTCAAAGAATTCGCAATTCTGACCGGGTACAGTCTGGCCGCATGGCTTGTCGTCCGAAACTGACCGCATGGCAACCGGGAAGTTCCCGCGGTCGACAGCGATGAAGCTGAGTTTCAACCTGCCTTGGTCAGACTGACCGCCCCTACGATGTCTGCGGCCGAGTCCGAACCGGCGGATCAAAACTGGTTGGCGATCTGACTCGCAAGGTCACCAGAATCTTCCGTCACACGGCGTCACTTTCCCCTCGTGGCTCAAAACAGCTCTTCGATCTTCTTACCGAAAATACTCCAGTCCAAAACAGCACGAAAACGCCAGTAAAGATGCCAAACTGGCGCCGTCCAATCGGGCCCGCCCAATTAATCCGGGATCGCTTCATTGGGATCAATGTCCTGCCCTTCCCAATTGGCGACTCCATTTTCATAAATGAGTATTCTGTTGGCGCTGCCTGCCACCGGCTTCCTGTTGATTTTTGGAAGCTGTTTTCTCAAAATCAGTTTTTCGGCAGAGTATCGGGAATCTGCAGCTAAATTGGTGAACTCGTTGGGGTCTTTCACCATGTCGTAGAGTTCCTCCGAGCCATCCGCATATCGAATGTAGCGCCACCGCT
The DNA here is from genome assembly GCA_014238335.1 of Fuerstiella sp. Classification (GTDB taxonomy): domain Bacteria; phylum Planctomycetota; class Planctomycetia; order Planctomycetales; family Planctomycetaceae; genus Fuerstiella. The sequence goes on along the minus strand of JABABI010000081.1, from coordinate 26,434 downwards.
CGGTGCGCAGACCGTGGTTGTCGTGATTGTCCGTCGTAATCGCGGGGCGAGTTCTTGACGCATTTACATCCTGCAATTGAGGCACCAAGCTGAGGCCTTCTAAATGATCTGGAATCTCCAGCCCACACAACTCACTCAGGGTGGGATACATATCCAATAGCTCCGCCGGCCGACTGGACTGTTGGCCATCCTTTATGCCAGGTCCAGCGAAGATCAAAGGCACGCGAGCCGAGCGATCCCAGAGCGTGTTCTTTCCTGTGATTTGCTTTTCACCCAAGTGATAGCCGTGGTCGGACCAGAGCACGACAATGGTGTCGTCAGCCAGATCGTTTCGCTCCAGCGCATCAAGAACTCGCCCCACCTGGCTATCAACAAAACTCACGCTGGCGAGGTAGGCCTGCACAATTTTGATTTGTTCACCGGCCTGTAGCAAAAACTTCTGACGCGGCTCTGGCAACTTCCAGTGGAGGTACCAGCTAAATCGCGGCGTATCGTTGCGATCATCCAAAAGCATGCGAGGCAGGATGACCTCATCTTCGGGATACAGATCAAACCATTTCTGAGTGGCCAGCAACGGCACGTGAGGTAGAGAAAAACCGACCGTCATGAAGAACGGGTCTTCCGGTTTTTGATCCAGCTGCTCGACAGCCCAACTCGCTGTTTTCCAGTCTTTGTGATCCGATTCTTTGTAGGGATAAACAGCCCAGTCCATTCCACGACCACCACGCGGAGTCGCCACGCGTTTCTCTTTCGGCCTCAATCCGGGTTTCGTCTTGCCGACCACATCAAACTCTTTCACGCCCAAGCTATTCCAATCTCGACCGTGGTAAATCTTTCCCACCGTATAAGTCGTGTACCCGGCTCCCGAAAAATGCTGTGGCAGTGTCACAAGTCCCTTCAATTCATCCACCGTCCGAAACCACGGAGCCAAGGCATACACTCCGGTCGTCGAGGGCCGCAGCCCGGTCATCACACTGGTGCGGGATGGGTTACAAATCGGTGCCTGACAATGAGCGTTGGTAAACAAGGTCCCCCGTTGTGCCAACGCGTCGATATTTGGGGTCTTCACCTGCGGATGGCTATCCAAACAGCCCACCCAATCATTCAGATCATCGATCGCAACGAAGAGAACGTTTGGCCGGCCCTTGTCCTCCGCCCGTGCAAATCCCACCGTCATCAGGCTGAGTATCAATAGGATTCCAAACGCTTGATATCGCATAGATTCTTCTTTCGTATTACCTGTTGGCTAGTATTTCGACTCATCCATTACTCAATCACTTTCCAGATTGCGTCCTCAGCAATAGAAAATAATCCCCGGCACCTAGGGATATGCAAAGGGCCGCGGCCGGAGCCATCGTCCGGTATGTAGTCTGGGGCCCCACTTATTTCCTGCTTTGATTGTAACGATCGATCAGTGCTTCGGTCCGCAGCCGCAGGTGTTCGAGCTGTGTGGCGTACGCCGAGTCATTCGCCAGGTTGACCAGCTCATCGGGGTCGTTCATTAAGTCGTGCAGGAACTCGAAGGCAGGCTTCTGGTCGGTGTAGCGGGCATATTTGTAACGCAATCCCCGTACGCCTTCCCAGGACATCGCATACTTGGTGTTCAGGTGTTCGCAGAAGAAATCCGTGCGCCATCCGTCGGGGGTCGTCTCCCAGTCAACGAGTGGTTTGAGGCTGCGGCCTTGGTAGCTGGCCGGGACGGTGACGCCTGCCCAATCCAGAAACGTGGACGGCAGATCCATGTTCAGCGCCATCGTATCGACGATGCGTTTGCGGCGGCCTTCCGGCTGATGCGGGTCGTAGATGATCAGGGGCACACGCTGGGACTGTTCGTGGTGCGACCACTTCCCGGCAAATCCGTGATCGCCCATGTAGTATCCGTTGTCGGCTGTGTAAATGACGATGGTGTTGTCGGCGAGGCCCTCTTCGGCCAGCACCTTGAGCACACGGCTCATCGCGTGGTCGATCCCCGAGAGCATCCGGAAATAGGCACGCATGTTCAACTGGTATTTCTCCGGCGAGTCCCAACGCCAGTGGTAGCGCTCGCGGTGGTTTGACGTCTGAAAGAACTCGGGGTGGTTTTCGAAGATGGCCGGGTCAGACAACCGCGGGGCGGGAATGTCGATGTCGTCATACTTCCCGTCCATCGCCTTGGGCCAGGGGTAATGGCCCGTGCCCGGCACCCTGTCTTTGTCCTCCGCATGTCCGGCGTTGAACCAGAGGTTCAGGCAGAACGGGCCTTCCTTACCCCGCTGGGATTTGATAAATGCGATTCCACGGTCACCGATCAGCTCGGTCTCGTGCCGCTTCGACCCATCGGGCATCGTTTTGAAATACGGCTTGCGAAAAATCCGCTCGTACTCATCGAAGTGCTCGCCCGGCTTGAAATCCTTGGGCATTCTGGCGTGCCACTTGCCGTAGAACCCCGTCCGGTAGCCCGCCTCCCGGAGCAGGTCGGGGTACAGCTCGGTGAGCGCCTCGGGTTTGACGGTGTCTGATCGGTCAGACTCGACGGATGATCGCGAGGTCAGCCCTGTCAAAATCGTGGTCCGACTCGCCCAGCAGGTCGAACGCGTCACAAACATGTTTGTGAAGCGTACACCGTTCGCGGCAAGCCGATCAATTGTCGGCGTCTCAATAATCTCGTGCCCGGCGCAGCCCAGCGTATCATGCCGCTGGTCGTCGGCGAAGAAGAACAGGATGTTTGGCCGTTCATCGCCCGGGAGCGGTGATACGACGAGTAAGAGCAGGAGGGTCGGGAGCAGGTGCTTCATGGGCGATGGGTTATTACTTGTTGTTGTTCAGCACCTCATGGTGCGTTCCGCTTCGCGCTTCGGCATACTACGACGCCGAGACCTATTCTGGTCGCATCACTTCTTAACTCACATCGACCGAAGGAATGAGAAGGTGGCATAGGTTGGCGGAAGAACGTGTCGATTATTTTGTGTAAGCGGGATTCGGACTGGTAGGCACGGGGGCGTTGGTGTCCTTGACCCAGGCCATCAACTCGGCGCGGAGTTGCTTAGCTTTTTGGGGCATCTTCGGGGCGAGATCGGTTTTCTCAGAGATGTCTTCACGCAAGTTGAAGAGCTTGTAGTCGTCGTACTCGTAGTAGTGGATGAGTTTGTAGTCGCCCTTGCGGATGACGGAGGAGGGAACGGCGCGCCAATTCATCTTGTCTGTGCCGTAGACCGGCAGGACTTTGTTGTAGCCGGCGCCGGAGAGGTAGAGCGGGTAGTGCCAAAAGATGGCGCGGTTCTGAAGGTCCGCCTGCCCCTGAAGCACCTTGGTGAAGGAACGCCCGTCGACCGGCTGATTCGTGGGCAGCGAGGCGCCGGTCAGTTCGGCGAAGGTCGGCATGAAATCAACGCTGGTGAGCGCCGCGTCGCTGCGCGTTCCGGGCTTGATGACGGCCGGCCAGGCGGCGCAGGTGGGCACGCGGATGCCGCCCTCAAAGAAGGCCCCTTTGGCGCCGCGGAGCGGGCGGTTGGTGGTGGCGAACGAGGCACCGCCGTTGTCGGAGGTAAAGATAAACAGCGTGTTGTCTTCCAGGCCCGCTTGTTTGATCTTCGCGCGGATGCGACCGACGGAGGTGTCCACTGCGTCGAGCATGGCCGCGTAGATGGGGTTCCATTCCCAGGCGCCGTCGTCGGTGTAGGTTTCGAGTTTTTTCTTGTACCTGGCGACCATCTCTTTGCGAGCGCGAAGCGGGCCGTGCACGTCCCAGTGGGCCACGTACAAAAAGAACGGCTTCTCCTTGGTTTGCTCGATGAATTCGACCGCCGCGTCGGTTAGATCCTCGGCCACGTCGATGTTGCCGTAGAATTTCCTGCCGACCACGCCCGGCTTACCGTTGGCCGACGAAACCGTGAATCCCTGCAAATCTTCGCCCAAATGCCACTTGCCGAATCGCCCCGAGACGTACCCCGCGCCGCCCAGAGTCTCGGCGATCGACGTGTGGTAACTGTCGATGGTATTGCGCATCGAATCCAGCGTGTTGTAGACAGGATCTTCCTGCCCCCTGGTCGGGACGGCGAACCGCATCGACTTCACGTCGCCCTTCGCCTGTCCGCCAGGCGTGAAAAGTTTGTGGCGTGGGGTGTACATGCCGGTGTTGATGCAGGCGCGTGTCGGCGCGCAGTTGGGTCCGCCGGAGTAGAAGTCTGAGAGGATCATGCCGTCGCGGGCGAGCGCGTCGATGTTCGGTGTCTCGTAGAAGCGTTGGCCGTTGAAGCCGACGTCGGAGTAGCCGAGGTCGTCGGCGAGTACGAAGACGATGTTGGGCGGTTGAGCAGCAGCGAGAATGGTTGATGTACTTGCCAACAACAACAGACCAAAGATTGTTTTGTAGTGGAATAGATCCATGATGATTTTAATACCTTATGCACGCTGCTCGACTGATCGGTATTTTGATTTCGGCACTGGAACTCACTCTATATGGGACAATCGAGAATTCAATGGACGCAACGTCTTCATACCGACGTGCGTCGGGGATGATTGGAAGTCGGCCAGGAACGTGTCGCGACTAACGTTCTTCAGATGACCCGTGTTGGAATACGGCTGACTTTGTGGAACGAATTCGCCTCGTCCGGTCCGTGTTGACGAACCTCTGCGAATGGAGTCAACAGAAACATCGCGGCAGATGTGCCATCAAACGTCTGTCAAAAACAGGGTCGATCTTTGGACGAGTTACAAATCGTATGAGTTTCCACGACGAACTCCTGCTCAGACCGCCCATGACAGAAAACTTGTTTGCTCGACTCCAGCGCCGAATATCGAGCGATCCTGACGTTGATCGTATGACGATCAGTGGGTCCGACACCGCCAATGGCGCCCAATTTCATCGTCCGCACAATCGGCAACCGCCGGAACGATTGTTAGGTGGCCGCCCTTGAATCGAGAGTGTGTTTAGGGCAAACGATACGAAAAGAGAGCGAATTATAATGGTTACAGCATTTTCGAAGTTTGGTATTCGGCCAGGTTAAACAAAGGTATGAGCCAGGTGTTGGACCGACTCTGACGACAGCGATGCAAAGCAGGACCGCCGGCGCAAACATCATCGCCGCAGGGCCGGTTCTCAGTCGCGAAGCGACCACAGCACGCAGCCCACGCGTGAGCCCAGGGATTTATCCGTGGCTGGTGACGCCGTGCGCTCGTACTTTGTGTTTGTCATTCTTCGGCGCCGGTGCTACGACTGCAATACGTTTGTGAGTACCCCGGTGCTGTCGGCGAACGACTCATGCTCGGCTCCGACGCAGTGGAGCATGGTCAGCATGAGATTTGAAAGCGGCGTCGTTTGATCAAGCTTGAGGTACTGACCGTGCCAAAGTCCCAGATTGCGTCCGCCGGCAAGAACCAGCGGATAGTTGCTATTGTTATGCGTGGTACTGTTGCTGCTGCCGTAAAGGATCACGGTATTGTCGAGCACCGATCCGTTCTGTTCTTTGGCTGCTGACATGCGATCCAGAAAGTAAGCCAGTTGCTGAGCCATAAACTGATCCCAGCGTCCCAGCTTTTCAGCGCCCTCAGGTTTGTCCCAACCGTGTGCGAGCGTGTGCAGTGAATCCTTGAATCCTTCAAGTTGCGGGAACTTTGCGGCTTTTGAAGAGCAGTCTGCCATGTTCGTAATCTGATAAGTCGCCACGCGCGTGGAATCGGTTCGCAATGCGAGGCAGATCAGGTCATACATCGTACGAATGAAATTCTTCGGTGCTTCGTCGTCGGCATTCAGGTGAAGCATGTCGCGTTCTTCGTCGCGAAGTTCCGGACGTGGAATTTCGAGCCACTGTTGAGACCGACGTACGCCCTGTTCGATCTGACGGACGGATGCCAGATATTCATCAAGCTTCTCACGATCCTCTCTTCCCAGCCGCCGACGCAAAGACTTCGAATCGTCCAGCACGCTGTCAAGCATTCCTGAAGCACTCTTGAGACGTCGGCGTTGGGCGAGCGTATCGGCGTCCCCTGCCCCGAAGAAACGATCGTAGATTTGTTGAGGCTGATTCAACGAAGGCAATGGACGGCCCTTATCGTTATACGAAAGGGTGCTGGAACGTGTTGGTTCGCCAACGCCACCATCGGTTGAAAGGACGAGCGACGGGAAACGGGTTTGATTTTCCGTCGCCGCTGCAGCCACCTGGTCTACGGAGACTGTGTTGCGCAGCATCTTGTTATTTAAGAACGCTCCTGTCAGGAACGTATCGCCCGTATCGTGCCCCCCCATTCTTCGGCCGTTTGGATGTGAAAGGCCTCCAATGATCGTGACGTTGTCGCGATGCGGTTCCAGCGGGTTCAGCGTGTCCGTAAACTGAAAGTCGCGGCCTTCACCGGCTGGAAACCATCCCCAGTTGGCTTGTACGCTTTTTTCTTTCGGCATACCGACGCCAAAACCAAAATAGAACGCCGCCATCCGCCGCGGCGAAGACGCCGGAGTTTCCGTCGCCAAAGCCGTGCCGGACATAGATTCGAGCCACGGGAGACCCAGCGAAACGCCGGTGCCTTGCAGCAGGGTACGTCGATCGAGATACCAGGATTTAGCAGCCATGTCTGTCTCTCGGGGCAGCGGTCAAAAAACTCGTGATCGGTTTGCACTACTATTTTGTCTGAAACACGGGATGGCCAACAATACTGATGACCAGGTTTTGCAGTCGATATTCGTCAGCAGCGAACTTATTGAGCAGACCGTCAATCGCAGGTTGGTCGCTCAATTCCAGCCTCCGTCCGACCGCATAGGTTAACATTCGTGAAACGAGTGACCGGGCGAAACTATTCGTATGGTGTTCCAGAAGATGCCGCTTCAAGCCGTCGATGCCGGAAAGCTCTATGTCGCCCGGAAGCACACTGGTTGCAATAACAGGCACCGATTTGGATTTCGAATCCTTCTTTCGTTCGATTGTATCTCGCCAGAGGCCCACGGCATCGAAGTTTTCGAGTGCGATTCCCCACGGATCGATATTGCGATGACAGCTGGCGCACGCAGCCTTCTTGCGATGAATGGCCAATTGTTCGCGAATCGAGAGCTCATGAAATTCGGGATCCGCTGCTTCCAGAGACGGAACGTCCGGCGGCGGCGGTGCTGGCGGGTCGCCAAGCAGTCGATCGCGAAGCCAAACGGCGCGGCGGACTGGATGAGAATCGGCGCCTGTTGAGTTGAGCAACAGGACGCTCGCGTGCGTGAGCAGCCCGCCTCGATGCGCTGCCGTATCCCATTCCGTGCGTCGAAACTCCTGTCCGTAGATGCCCTCACTGCCATAATGCTTCGCGAGCCGTTCGTTGAGCATCGTGAATTCAGAATCGAGCAACTGCAAAGCGTTCAGGTTTTCTCTCAGCAGGTACCCGAAGAACGCCCGCGTTTCTCCCCGCATGGCGTCTTTGAGTCGATCGTCATAGGCAGGGTAGCGATCTTTGCTGACGGCAATGCTGTCCATGTCGCTCAGGTGCAGCCATTGCTGCGTGAACTGATCCACAAACCTTTCCGCGCGCTCATCGCTCAGCAAACGATGTGTCTCAGCAGCCAGGGTTTCTGAGTCTCGCAGTTTTCCACTGGCCGAAAGCTCAGCGAGTCGCTCGTCGGGCATCGTGCTCCACATGAAATATGAGAGACGTGACGCGAGTTCTGAATCTGTGAGTTGTCGCTTTTCGTCGGCAGCGGGTTCGAGCAAATACAGGAAGTCCGGCTGAATCAGAACCATTGCCAGCGTCTCGCGCATGGCTTCCTCAAACGACGGAAAATCAGCGCGAATCCTACGATAGTGCGCATGAAGGCGGTCGACCTGGGCTATCGCAACCTCGTCCGCCGGTCGATCCATTGGTCGACGAAAAGCACGCGTCATAAAGCGGATGATGACTTCGCGAGCGTACTCCACCTCATCCTGTTCACGCAGAGGAGACTCAAACAGAATCCGACGATGCGACGTCGGCGGCCACGTATCAAAAACAGGGGCCTGAAACTCCAGCGATGCGATAGTCAGCGTCGGCAGATGCGGCTCAATCCCGTAAAACGTCTGTTTCTTCTCGTCCTTTTCCTGTTTGGGCAAGGGAGAGCCATCGTCGTAAACGTTCCGGACACGAACGACCAGTCCCGGAAATTTTCCCTGCCCTCGCACCGGTAGAGGAAACTCTTCGAGCCGCCCACGCCACTCTATCGTTTCGACTTCGGGCGATGTGATTTCGATCGGGGCAAACTCACGCACCAAAATCTGAGTGTCCGGGCAATAGCCCACGGAAACTTCCAATAACGGAAACCCGATGTTCTGTTTGAGGTCCGCCGAAAATTGCACCTTCACTAAAAACTCACCCTGATCAGGGTAGGCATCTGTGATCTTGGCGAGAAATTCCTGCTGACGGCCCAAACGACTGGAACGCTGAGCATCGCCCAGCCAATGGTTGATTTTTGTTTCGCTGAATTCATGCCTGAAGACTTCCGGAGCCTCTCCCACAACGATCACGCGATCAAGCGCGCGACGGGCAACGGCGAGATAGTATTCCAGTTGCAATGCCGACATTTGCAGGAAACGTCCGTCGTTTGTGAATCCATCGGGCGAGATTGCGTCGGGCGGAAGATCCCCGGCAAAGTCCATATCGATGTCCAGCAGGTCACGCATGGTGTTTTGGTATTCCACGCGGCCAAGTCGCCGCATCACGACGCGACCATCGGTCTTGTGGCGGGCCTCAATTGCTTCCTTCACCTTTGAGGAAACCCAGTCACGAAGTGTGTTGAAATCAGCGGTCGAGAGTTGGGGTTCATCTTCCGGCGGCATCTCCGCGGCACCCAGTACATTGAGGACTTCATGCCATTGTTCGGCTGCCGCACGCTCATTCACGACGTCGGTTGAGAGTGTATCAAGCCGAATACCGCCCTCCTGTCTCTCGCCGCCGTGACATCGCACGCAGTGGGTCTTCAGCAATGGCACGATTTTTTGACCGTACGTGCTTTCAGCCAGCGTTTGCTCAGCGCTGGCGCTGAGCACAGCGCACATAAAACCGATCACCGTTAGAACACCGGGAGAACTCAAGCAGAAACCCATCAGGAAGAAAAAGGCGGGAGCGACACATCATTCGGCGAATCGCGTGCAGCGGGAAATCCTATGTTACTCCACACCCGACCACCGAATCAAGCAATTAGGCCGGAACGTCGCTGCCGCTCACACCCACCGCAGAACGGACCAGGCGACGCGCGGAACCGCTGTGATTCCACGCAAAAAGCCCACGGCCGTTTACAGAGGGGCTTATTTCGAAAGATAGTTGGGGCGACAGGAATTTAACCGTGTCGTAACACGTTCGATTCCACGCTCAGCCATTTGACGGATTTCACCTGGCCAGCCCCGCCGCGCTCAATTCCGTCCGATTCGCAGAAAACGTATGGATCAGATGGCACGGATTTCGTGTGTCAGCAATGGTATGGGAATCCATGAACCGCGTTATCGCAGAGTGGTTTGATGGCTGACGAAAGATACGGTTGAGTTTCCGAAAAACAACCTACGTCTTCCGGCCAGACACTGTCTGCTACACAGGGCTGACGGGCCCGCCTGCCCTCTACCTTCGTGCGGGTGTCCGGCGCCCTAAACGACGTTGGAAGTCTTCATCCAGAAAATTGCCGAGCGACGAATCTGCAAAAAGCTTATCGAGCTGCGTGGCCGTCCTGGGACTTGTTATCTGCGGAATCGATACGGTGGACCGATGCATGAATAGGTCTCGACTTGCCCGAGACCCAGGTGACCGCAAGTAATCTCCGTGTTGATGCATCCGGCCTCGGCTGGCATCAATTGTACGCATGCGGTAATTGCCCTGTTCAACGACATGAACCGTGTCGTCGCCTCGACGCAGGTTGATACGCAAGTAGTCGAATCCGCTGAATTCGATCATCGTTCCGTTGAACGTTACCTGGTCGTCGTTCACAGTTACAGAGTCGTCAGCTGCCGTGCCCCGCAGCGTCAATACGTCTCGGTCGTCGTCGCCGCCGTGGACGATAATTCCTCCCGGGATTGCCATTTCTGCAACACGTCCATGGACAACAAACTGATCGCCACGGTGTGCGTCTGTCCCCACCAGAATTATCTGTTCGAGTGTGTCGACAGGTCGGCTGTCTATGACCTCGCCCGATCGCCGATTAATCAGCGCAACATCCTCGCCTCTAACGGTCACTGCGACGTCCGCGGCACCGTCGGTCGCTCTGAAGTAAAGCACGGAATCATCGAAGAACACGTTGTTTTGCAGATTCGTCAACCCGGTGTTCTGTTGAAGAATCTCGCTGAGCGTGACGTGCTTGATATCAATCACGCTGCGGACAAGCTCTGACTGCAATACCTCGTCACCCGTGTAGAAGAATCGATCACCGTCGCGAAGTCGTTCGAACTGATTCACTGTGACTGCATTCACCAGCTCTCCTGCACTGGAGCCCGACAGATGGTCTTCCGCAATTGCACCAATGAAGGCGTCAACGTTGTCAACGCTGTCGTAAAGTTCCTCCAGCCGCGTCTGAATTTCCGGAGCGGATGTGATTTCCTCAAACGACGTCACGCGCTCAAGACCATAGAATGCTCGCAGGGAATTGTAATCGGGAAGGCCATGGTCCCGGCCGCGTTGAATGTCCAGTGCTGCCAGATCCAGGCCACCTGCGCCTGGTGGCCCGAATAGAAAGTTGCGCACTTCGTCCACGAGCTGGACGTCATTCTCCTGTGCTGTCTGTGAAGCGAGGCCATTAAGTAGCATATCCACATTGTCTGGATTTTCGCCCAGGAAATCCGGATTGAAGAACGCCTCTGCAAGACTCAGCTGTCCCACGTTATTGCCGTCATCGTCCACGAGTTGAAGATTCGCCGACTGCATACTGTGCCCATAGCGAAAGATCGCCGTTGCAAACGAATTTGTGATGGACGCGTCAACGGTGTCATCGTACTGGTAGTCGTTCGCATCCGGTGCTGTCTCTCCGAGTAACGCCGGAAGGAACTCCTCGTAGGCAATGATCTGCATTTCCGCACCGACGATCCGTCTTGCGAGCTGATAGATCTGCTCATCGGTCAGCGAGTCGTCCTGTGCCTTGATCAGATCTGCCAGGCGGTTGTGCTCGCGCGCGAATACTACGTGAAGAGCTGTCAGCCCGACTTGTTCGTTCGCACGGACGTCTCCTGCCAGATAGAGTTTCTCGCTTAATCGCAGTGGATCGTCGTTTGGAAGACCGTCCGTGTTGACCGGAAGAAGTCCGTCTTCGGTGAGCTTCAGTTTGCCGTCAACAAAGGTTCGTAGTGCCGCCGCTCGTTCGGCATCTGAACCGTACACATTCGACGCATCAATGTAGGAGGTGACGCTGTTGGTTTGCTCCCGCCAGTTAGGACGGGGGCCGAATGGCGAATCGATCAGATCGGGAGTTCCGGTTTCGGGGTCAAAGTTGGAACGATTCAACGGAATGGCGTTGGGGCCGAGCGGATCGTTGGGATCGTTTATCGCAATACTGAAATCACCAGCCGTTCCATCAGACAGCACATTGCTGTCAGCACTGTTGAGTGTCAGAACCAGATCGTGGGTCAGGAACTGTCCCCATTGCACAATCCAGTCAGTGAGGTACCGATCATTGATGATGCTTTCATCCTGAGCGTTGATGCTGTTGCTGATGTCACGAGCATTCGGCTGGCCATCGACTTCGATCGCATCGCCGTGTCCGTCCGGATACACGGCAGGATAGCCAAATCGGATGACGTTAGTTTTGGCTGCCCCCTGCGACGAATCGGCGAGATTGTTCCCGCTTCCGTCGACGTTCCTGACTTCGGCGTTCAATACGCTGCTGCCCACATCAATGGCCTTTGAAGCGGATGTTAAATCTAAATCGGCCGCGAGCAGCATGCGAGGTTCCAGTGCCTCCAACGAATCGTTCGTTCTCTGATGGCGATTTCTGTTCCGTCGTTGTCTGTATGCGCGCAGCATGATCAATGACTCCTTGTTCGATGCAAGGGAGAGCGTGTTTCAGACCTGAGACTGCTGAGTGAAAACCGAGAACGGTTAGAAAAAGGCGACACGGATGGCCACTACTACTTCAAACGCAAAGCAGGTCTGATTTTCTACCGCCAATCCTCGGAATCTTTCAGACATTTGAAAATACGTCGGCTGACCGGCGGAAGAATGATGCCCATAAGAACAACGCCGCACGAGGTGATCCTGCGCCCATCTGGAAGTTGTGTCACGTTCTGACGTTCAGGTTACGAAGCTCGGCAAGAACGGGAAGTACTCTGGTCCAGTTGGCGGGGCGCGTCTGAGAAGGGCTTGTTAAACATCTCGTCGCTCTGGTTGGTGCCGTGCGGCGAGCAAGTGAAGAACGAGGCCTGCCGCCTGACCAGCAGCTGATCGACCTGATGCAAGCCTTTGGTGCCAATTTTCGGAGGCGGTCTCTCATGAGCTCCAGAGTCCGGACGGTCGTATCGTCGTTATGCACGAGTTCGCCCTGAGCGGCCTGTCGGATGAGTTCTTCGTAAGCCGGAGCGATCAGCGAGTCGGCGGCATGGGACCGCATGTAACCCTTGATTGCTGTGCCGGAATTCGGCAGCGTCCCGGTACTTCAGGCGACTTTCTTTGATCTTCCTGGAGAGGTCGGTCCCCTCAATGTATTTGGAAACGACGTAACAGGGATATTTTTCCGTGCTGCCCAGATCATGCACCGGGACGATTCCGCAATGATCGCGAGTGCTCACCGTGCGAGCCTCGGCCAGATAAGCCTCAGCATCTTCCGGCTTGCAGATCAGCCTGGCGTGCGGCACCGTGGTGGCGACCAGTCGAGCCAGTTGCTCCTCGTGGGCCAGATAGACAAGGCCAAAGCCCCTTTCCCCAGGACCTTTGCTATGCGGTAGCGACCGATTCACAGAGGATGCTTAACAGGCGCAGCGTCATCCCGCGAGATGAAATTCCCTTGGTTGACCTGTGTTACATCGAGACGATTTGAGTCGTTTAAGTTCGCAATCGGCTTTGTCAGCAGGACGTGTCATTGTCGTCACCCGTGGGCTTGTGACTGATGTTAGCAAATTGGATCTTTGAAAGCCCCAGCCACCAGCCGTTTGAACCATGTCAAGTTGCTGCTAGCCAGCGACTTGCAACAACCTCGTTCGCTCATCCCTGAAAGAACAGGCCGCCGTTTGAACTTTGCGTGATCGGCATGCTACACGGTGAATCATTGAGAAAAATTGACTGCCAAGTGGTGCTGTCCTTTTTGCGTCAGTATGGAATTCGAAAAGGCTCCCTCGGATTGATACGTATCTCAAAGGTTGGTCCAGCGCGACCTCGTAAACTTATTGAGACGGGTATGAAAACTCTTGCAGAATTCCGTGCCGCGGAAAATGGTCAACTATCACGCATTCTGAAATTGAAGAAACGGATTGTCCAGGAGATGAAGAATCACGTGAGTAACGAAACTAAACGAACCCGTTGCGTCTCGTCTGATGTCCCGGCTGTGGAAACGGCAACCATGGAGGAGTGGAATTCGGATATTGATCCTTATCGATTGCGCCGTGCGCTCAAGCTTAACGTCGATGTTCACTGAGCAGAGATTGTTCGAGTGAGTGGAGGTAAGGAACTGCACACAGTGAGTGTTGAGTGGCGTCCCGTTGATATTCGTGAATATCGGTGTGATCGCGCCGACTTCAAAAAGTGGCACCCGCTGCTGCAAACACGTTATTCGGGCACGTCTGGAGCTTGAGCAGCGCTAGGATCAGAGTTGTCTCCAGAGGTGTTCTTCAAAGTCAGGTCTGAATGGACTTTGAACATCAATCAGACTTGAGGTTTGCCGACAGTTTCTCAGGGCATGTTGCTTTTCACTCGCACTGTCCGTCTGATATAGAAAGTCATGCTGAGTACAGACGTCAAATCCGTCGATGGCAGGTAACTGCGGGAGTCTCCGGCGGCCTTCAGCGTTGGATGATCATTTCGCTTTGGCACTTTGACCGGTTGCACCTGGCCAGCGCCGCCGGGCTGGATTTCGTCCGATTCGCAGCAAACGGATGGACCAGATGGCACGGATTTCGTGCGTGAGCAATGGTATGGAAATCCCAAAGCGGCGTTATCAAAGGGTGTTTTTCTTAGTCCGGCGCCTAATGCGAATCGTGTCGAAGTCTCTCAAGAGAGTAAGTTGTTGAAAACTGCTTCGTGGAACATGCAACGCGTAGCTATGCTCGCATGCGTGACACTTCAGAAGGAGCGACGGTTTACGGTCTGTTCGGCGGTCTCATCATCGAGGCTGCCTGGAAAAAAAGCAGGATTGCCTGTCGAATGCCATTCAGCAACCGAATTCTATGTTCAATCCTCGCCATAACGGTTTTTTCGGACAGCTGTCTGACGGCACAGGATTCCGCTCCCGAAACGGACTTGTCGGCCAGCGATGTAATGCGGGTCATATCCGACGAGGCCTGGGTATTGGTCGATACTCGTGCAACCGACGCCTACAACGGCTGGGCTCTGGACGGCATCGAACGAGGCGGCCACATTCCCGATGCCGTTGACTTTCCAGCCAGTTGGATTGATATCGATCACAAAGACAAGTCCAAAAAATTGGCGGAGGCGCTGCGTACAAAAGGCATCACGCGCGATAAACATATCGTGCTGTACAGCACGACCGCACACGATCGTCATCGAGTCGGGACGTACCTGCGTGAATCGGGCTTCCGGCAACTCCACTACTTTAATCTGAAAGACTGGACCGCTGACTCCACAAGGCCACTGATTCGATACGAGAATTTTCACCTGTTGGTGCCAGCTTCGGTTGTAAAGCGACTGCTGGATGGACAACAGCCAGAGACGTTTGAAAACGCCACGCGCATTCGGTTTGCTGAAGTCAGCTGGGGCGACGAGAACGCGTCTTACTCGAAGGGGCATGTTCCGCGCAGCTTTCACGTCAACACAGATCATTTCGAGCCGCCACCCGAATGGAAACTCGGCGACCCGGGCTTACTGAATCGATTTTCGATGCAATATGGGTTTCACGTGAACGACACGGTGATCGTTTCTAGCGAAGACCCTACGGCCTCCTATCGCCTGGCGATCGTGTTGCGATACGCGGGTGTCCGCGATGTTCGTGTCCTCAATGGTGGATTTACCGTTTGGAAAGTGGCGGGTTTTCCAATCGAAACCAGAAGCAATGCACCTGGGAAAATAATGTCGTTTGGCGCAGATATTCCGGTGCGTCCCACTTTGATTGATGATATTTCACGAGTGAGAGCCAGGCTACAAATGCCGGACAAATTCATGCTCATCGACACGCGTACATGGGCAGAATTCATCGGAAAAACGTCCGGATACAAATATCATGTATTCAAGGGCCGAATCCCCGGATCGGTATACGGACAGACGAATTTCAGAGGGGAGAATTCGCTTACGCCTTACCGCAATATCGACAATACGATGCGGAATGCCCGTGAAATCATGTCGTTCTGGAAAGAGGCCGGCATCGGTACGGACAAGCACCTTTCCTTCATGTGCGGTGGCGGATGGCGCGCGGCCGAGGTGCTGACATTCGCACAGGTCATCGGCATATCCAACGCGTCCCTTTACAGTGACGGTTGGATCGGATGGAGCAATGACAGAGAAAATCCGGTTGAACAGGGCGTGCCATAACCCCATGAATCCGTGAGCGACTCCGGCGTCAGTTCACCAGCAAGGACCATTGGCACACGCTCCGACAATCTTATCAGTTCAGGCCCATACCGGATGCAGTGACCGTGTGATCCAAACCATGGACGCGCCGATTACGGTCAAGCCGGCGGATTGAGTCATTAATCGAACGTTTAATACCACGGTTCTCGGAATTCCATACGTTTGATGACGCACGAAATCCGTGTCATCCGGAGCATACGTTTTTTCGGAATGGCACAATACCTGCCCAGACGCGGCCGATCAGGAAGAATTAGCCAATAGGTGAACGATCAAATCAACCTGTTGATGGGGTAAGACACAAAGAACGACTGCGACACGGGGCCTGACGTTCAATTCTGTCGAGTCAGAAAGATCCTCGAGTTGCTGCATGCTGGACTACTTCAGAGGGCGATTGTAGAAACAGTGATTCTTTCACTGATACGGGCGAAGAGTCATGGAACATGTTTTCTCAGTGCGGTCCCTCCGCGAACTCAAAAATGTCATGCCGGAATCGGGCGGTTCGGTGTATGTGGCCGGGCACACTTCACTCAACGATGGCGGAGGCGGGCTGTTTCAGTGGATTGCCGGCTCGTCCGATCCGTCTGATGACGGCATCGTGGTCGCTGGGTCCGGCGAGCGGCCCGGACGCTGGCATCGCATCGAGTCACAGCCAATTAATGTACGCTGGTTTGGAGCGGTCGGTGGTGCGACCGATGCTACGGAGGCCATTCAACGAGCGATGGACGCTGCAAGGAACGGAGGCAGCATCTACATCCCTTCGGGGACGTACCGAATCAGCCAGTCCCTGCGGATCTATCAGGGAACGACATTGACCGGCGACGGGCTCCTGACGGTGTTGCGTTATGTCGGTCCGTCGGGATCCGGTTGCATTCAGTCTGCCACTCCGGAACGCAGTTGCGCATTTCAGGTTTCGCGGTTGAATATTGAGGTACTGACAGAAAGTGGCTGGGCCATCGATTTACGAGGAATGAGTTTCTCCCGATTTGATCACATCTTTATTCACCTCCGGCGGACAATGTCATCCGGTTATTATGGCCCCGGCAACGGGCAGTCTCCTTATTACAACGTCTTTACAGCGTGCCATGTCTCGGGACCAGGTGACGATGATTCCAACGGCTGCATCGCTTTCAATTTTGCCTGGGATACGGAAAAACGGGATCAGTCCGCCAATGCGAACCAAATCCTTGGCGGGCATATTAACTCGTGCCATAAGGCCGTCGCCTGTTACGGCACGGGAAACGTATTTTACGGACAGGTAATTGAACAATGTCGCGATGGTTACAGCTTTGGCCTGCCCCCGACACGAATCAACGCCGCGAGCAAGGGGACGGTCAATACCATTGCTGGCTGCTATACGGAATATGTCAAACGCGTCATCGTGCAGGAACACGAAGCATGCGTTGTGACGGCTGAACTCACCCACACCACCGGCTATGAGAAAGTCTTTGATGCAAAGAACACAAAGAACAGCATCGTACTCACATCACATGACGGGCGGCTGGAGTCATCCCGCAGCCTGATCCACAGAATGATTGATCTGAAGATTGATTGACCTGCTGAGTACCAGACCTTGACCTCACCATCCTGTCTTGTGGCCATGATGGTTGCAATTATACATTGGCTGTGCCGCCACTACTTTTCGTCGCATCAACTCATCCCGATTCTGCCACAGCCATCAAGCCACCGTTTGACACCACGGTTTCTGAATTCCCATTCGTTTTATGTCGCGTCGTTTAACGGCCAGCCGTTGGCTTACAATTGCCGACCGCGCTGCGATGTCTCGTCGGCGTTCACTGCCTAATAAGGCCGAGAGACCAACCAGTGGCAACCGGTCCAGCCAGGCCATATGCTGTAGCCCATGTGTCGCTTGCTCGCCTTCGGAGTACATTATGAACAAACTGATTGCCTTCATGGCACTCGCTGTGATCCCGACCGCCGTTTGGGCGGACCATCACCAACCAAAGTTATCGGACAAACCGATTTGGGTCAGCGGCAGCAAGAACTGTGGCGGGGATGGGAATGCACGGCTCCTGGACGTCGATCAAGACGGCGATCTTGACGTTGTGACCAGTGCGCCCAACCCAAGCCGCTGGGTTGTGTTCGAGAACACTGGCGGCAAGCTTGCCGAAAAACCCATGTGGGAATCGAAGCCCACAACCGATTGCGACCACATCTCGGTCCTCGACTTCAACAAAGACGGCATGCCCGATTTAGCGGGCACTCACGAATCACACAATACCTTGTACCTAAACGACAAAAATCGCGAGCAGCGATTTGACACCGTGCCCGACTGGGAAACCGGTTTCTATACCGACTCGAATCAAATCGACTTTGGCGACATCGATGGCGATGGCGATTACGACATGCTCATCGCATCGGGGTTGCCAACGTTCCAGGTCGTACTGTGCGAGAACAAGGACGGCGAGTTGTCGCGGACGATCACCACGCGCATTGGACCACGACAATACAGCGAGTCGTCGATCTTTGGTGATATCGACAAAGACGGTGACCAGGACATCATTGCCACCTATGGCAAAGCGGGCACCATCGTAGTCTTCAAAAACGACGGCGGCGGCAAGTTCGACATGGGAACCGAAATTTTCAAAGACACCAAAGTAAGACACGTGCAACGGGTGTACTGCATCGACGTTAACAACGATGGCAAGATGGAACTGTTCTGTGCCAAGGGCCCCTGGGGGCCACCCGGTCGCAGTATCGCGCTGACGTACGACAACGGCGAGGCAAAACAGGTTTGGGAGAGTGCTGCAGACACCGGCTTTCACGGCTTCGATTTTGCGGACGTAGACGAAGACGGTGACCTCGACATGGCTGCCGCCGACTGGAGCGGCCGCAGGACGTCGGTGTTCCTGCAAGAGGATGGCATGATCGCGAAGAAGCCAGTTTGGTCCGCCGCGACGCGTGCGCCCGTGCACGAAGCGGTCTTCGGTGATATCGATGGTGACGGAGACCTCGACGTCGTCGCGGGCGGGGTTGATCAAGCGATGTTGTTTGAGAATCTCTCGAAGTGATGAGCGCTCGTTTAACGCAAACACAATAACACGATTCCAAAAGACGGCAACCGCAATGAAAAAGTACATCCTGCTGATCGTGCTCACTGCTATTCCAGCGACGAACATCGCCAAAGAGAAGGATCAGGTTGCCGAAGAGAATTTTCGCAAGGCGATCACGGCGGTGGGCGGCGAGGGCCGGTTGAACACGATCAAAGCACCCACGATGTGGATGGAGACGGGTACTTACTATGGCATGGCCGAGAGTGTTCCGTTTGTCGCTCAATACGCCTCATATTGGCCCAAACGCTGGTACCGACAATCGATCGAAGGCCAATTTGCGCTGGGTGTCGCAGGTGACCAGCTCACGTTATTTACGGGCGGAGTCACCAACGGCAAGAAGCTTTCCGGTGCCATGGCGGAAGGCGCGTTGCATCGGACACGCGTTGCGTGGGCTCAGTTGCTGTATCCGTTAATGGAAGCCGAATACACGCTGTCGAATATCCTTGGTGTTGACGTCGAAGGCAAACCGACGGTTGGCATCAAGGCCGTTGATAAATGGGGTAGCGAGATCATGCTGTACTTCGACAAGAGCACATTCCTGCTCACGAAGACTGAAGCGAAGCTAGCTGCTCCGGAGATGGACGGCAAGCTGGTTAAGAGCGAAACCTTTTTTACGGATCACAAATCATTCGGCGGCGCGAAGCTTCCGAGCAAATACAAGATCCTGTACGATGGTCAGCTGATGGTTGAGGGCGAAACCGTGGCAATCAAGACACATGCCACGATCGATCCGGCTTGGTTCGGGACCGAGGGACCATCGCGAGTCCGCTAGCGGTGTCCAGCGACTTCAGAAATGGTACGTCTGGCAGATCGCGTCCTGTGCACTTCCATCGCCCGTGCAGAAAAAGGTGTCAGGAACGAATACCCGGACGCTTACGAAACGCAAACGTATTGACGCTCAGCCAAAAAACCACCGTTTGATAACAAGGGCGAGTGGGCAAACAGCCGCTGACCTGCAGGGGCAAGGATCCGCTTCCGATTCTATGGCAACCTGCAATCACTCAAACCTCGTAGGGGCAAAAAAGTCAGCCAAACTCGAAATGCCCGCAGGGTCAAAAAACTCAACCGATAGCAAAGCGCTTTGGAACCCGGGCGTTAGGGATTGAAACGGACCACGATTTCGGGCGAACGTGGTTTCGAATGCGAAACCACAACCGGAGAAAACGGCGTTCATTCAGGTGTCGCGCGTACATTCATCGCAGCGTGGCCACATGTGATTGTTCTCGGAGTCAGTTCAGGCGGCGCGACGTTGGCAGTACTTCAGCATTCCACCAAGCCGTTCACGGCGTTCGATCTTACCGGCGACTGCAGCATCCTCGTCGCTCGGTTCGATCAACTTGTCCCCGAGTCGCTGGTGATTCCGCTCTTCGTGGTAATGCTCCACGTACTCCCGAACTGCGTTCTCAAGCGACTTCCGCCTGAAGAAGATCATGCGACCCAGACACTCTGATTTGATGCTCAAATGAAAGCGTTCAGGGTGCGCGTTCAAATTGGGGCACCTTGGTGGCAGTCGCACCGGCTGCACATCGGCCTCTTCCAGGACAGCTTGAAATGCTGCGTTGAAGCTGCTGTCGCCATCCGTCAAAACGACTTCTTGTCTTTCAGGAACCCGTCAAAGGAATCGGTGGGGCTTCTGGCGATTTGCTTCATGAAGCCGTCACCCAGCGTCGGCGTACAGGCAGTGAAGTGGACGTGGCGTGTTTTTAACTCCATCACGAACAGGAGATAGAACGTCACCAGCCCACCATTCGTCCAGACCTCAATCGCCGTGAAGTCAATTGCGGCCAGAACGTCCCAATGTGCTTTCAGGAACGTTTTCCATGTCGGCTGTCGTCTGCGGCCCAAAGCCGGTTCGATTCCATGCTCCTTAAGAATGTTGCCGACGGTTTGGTCGGACACCTCGTGATTGAGAGTCGCTAGCGCGCCCTTGATCCGGTCATAACCCCATGACTGGTTTTTACCTGTCATCCGTAACACCAGATCGCCGACTTCCGGCTTCACGGGGGGGCGCCCGGTAGTTTTTCAGTGATCGCCGTAATCCCGATTTTTCGCAACAAGTTCCCGGTGCCAGCGGAAGATCGTGTTTGGTGTGACAATTGTCGTGAGCTCCAGTAGTGCTTTGCCGCCGATTGATTTATCTTTGACGGCAGGGAGGCGAAGCTGGTCGTCAGTGAGCAGGATGCGATTGTTGCCGAGTTTTGGGGCACGGCCGAAAGCTGAGTGTTTTGAAACTCAATGACCGTGGTCTGACGCTGATGAACCTAGCCGCAGAACACGACGAATAGAAACTGCCATGGCTGCAGGGTGGAATACATGTCTGACCAGGTGCTGAAGTGTGATTTTCATTCCAGCGTTCTGGGGGTTCGGCATGAAATCAAGCGGGCGAATCGGGAGAATTGACTTGGACATAACTCCTATGAAGCATGAGACTTGAAGTTCGCATGAAGATTTAGCCCCCACGGGGACGCCGGCACTCTTTCGAAAATGCCTTGAGTTTTTCTGCCGCTTTTGTCCCGGTTGAGTTGCACCGCCACCTCTGTAAGTGAACTCCATTCCACAAGCGAACGCCTGGTCGCGTTCCCGATTTCCTCCACTTCAGCGCACAAAATCGAGATCGTTGACGGACGACCGATCGTATTTCGATATGCTGAGCAGCACCAACACTCTTCCCACCTGTTACGGTTCCTTCAATATGAAGCACGTCACCTGCCTGCTGTTTGCCCTGTTTGCAGGGGCCATTAGCCACGCGGTCGAAGTCGATTTTGATAAAGATGTGCGCCCCATCCTTTCGGACAAGTGTTTTCAATGTCACGGGCCGGATGAAGCAACGCGTGAAGCGGACTTGCGGCTGGACACATTTGAGGGAGCATTTGCGGATCTGGATGGCCACGCGGCGTTCGTCGCAAACGAACCTGAGAAAAGCGAAGCGCTGCGGCGAGTCTTATCGGATGATGTGGACGAGATGATGCCGCCACCCGAATCGAAATTGATGCTAAACGAACGTCAAAAAAAAGTTCTCAGTCAGTGGGTGCGGAGCGGCGCAAAGTGGACGGAACATTGGTCTTTTGTTCCGCCAAAGATACCCACGATTCCAGAGGATGAATCAGGTTGGTCGCGCAATGAAATTGATCGCTTCGTCGTTACGAAAGCGAGAGAGGCTGGTCTTCGCCCGCTTGATGAAGCGTCTCGCGAAACACTGATTCGCCGCGTTACACTCGACCTGACAGGAATTCCGCCGACGCTGCAGGAAGTCGACGCATTCCTGGCGGATGACTCGCAAGCTGCTTACGAAAAACTGGTCGATCGATTGCTGCAATCGCCCCGATACGGCGAGCGTATGGCATGGGACTGGCTTGATGCAGCGAGATACGCAGACACCGATGGCTTTCAAGGTGATCCCACGCGCACCATGTGGCCGTGGCGAGACTGGCTGGTTGCTGCGCTCAATAAGAACATGCCGTTTGATCAATTCACGATTGAAATGATCGCTGGCGATCTGCTTGAGAATGCGACGCAGGAACAGATTCTCGCAACGGGCTTTAACCGCAACCACACGTTCAACGGCGAGGGAGGACGAATCGCAGAAGAGACCCGAGTCGAAAACGTCTTTGATCGGGCGGAGACAACAGCCACGGTTTGGCTTGGCCTGACCATGACCTGTTGTCGATGTCACGATCACAAGTTCGATGCGTTCACGCAGAAAGAGTATTTCCAGTTATACGCATTTTTTGACAACACTTCGGAAACGGGCCGCAGTGGCCGCGGCAAGACTGCTCCCGTGTTGCAATACGTGAAGCCTGAACTTCGTCAGCGTCGTGTTAAGGTTGCGACGGCATTACAGGACTTTGATGCTAGACTGATGGCAGCGAATCCGGAGCTGGATCAACAGCAAACCGCATGGGATCTCGAAATGCGTGAGAAACTGAACACAGTTCCCGGATTGACCATACCCGGTATATGGTGGCAGCTCGGACCGATTCCCGGTGACGGCCGACGATCTTTCGACAAAGACTTTGGACCAGAAAAGAAAGTCGACCTGAATGCCAAAGTTGGCCACGCCGTGTGGACGAAAAAGCCAAAGCAAAAAGACGGCAAGGTTCTGCCGTTGCCGGAAACTGTCGGCGCGACTTACTTTTATCGATCAATCGATGCGCCATCGAATCGCAAAGTGCAATTATTTTTCGGTTCGGACGACGCAATCAAAGTTTTCGTCAATGGCAAAGAAATCCTTGCCAATTTCGTGGCACGGGCAGCCGCCGCTGACCAGGAAAAAATCGACGTTGATTTGAAAAAGGGAACGAATGAACTGCTGATCAAAATCGTTAACACCGGCGGGATCGGCGGATTCTATTTCCAGAAGCAAAGCGAATCAGTATTGGGACTGCCGATCGACGTGGTCGACGCGCTGGCGGTTGCGTCCGACAAAAGGAACGCAGCTCAGCAAAAGCTCCTGCGTGACCACTACCGATCAAGGAACTGGCCCGATTGGAAAACATTATCGAAAGAACGCGATCGACTGAAAGAAAAGCAGGACCAATTGAGCAAGCAAGCCGTCACTGTCATGGTGATGGATGATCTGAAAGGTAACAGCAAACGGAAGACCGTGATGCTGCAGCGGGGCGGATACGACAAGCCGACCGACGTTCAGGTCTTTGCGAATACGCCTGCCGCTTTGCCGCCTTTACCGGCCGAAGCGTCAAGAGATCGACTTGCTTTGGCCAACTGGCTGGTAGATCCGGGCAATCCGCTAACCGCGCGAGTGACAGTGAATCGTTACTGGCAAACGTTTTTCGGGAGGGGAATCGTCAAGTCGACCGAAGACTTTGGCAGCCAGGGAGCACGACCCAATCATCCCGGCGTGCTCGATTGGCTCGCCCTCCGCTTTATTCAAAGCGGGTGGAATGTGAAAGAGCTGCACAAACTGATCGTGATGAGTGCAACTTATCGACAATCATCTCGAATAACGAAACAGGCTCTCGATGTTGATCCCGAAAACGATTGGCTCGCACGTGCTCCACGATTCCGAATGCCGTCCTGGATGCTCCGCGATCAGGCACTTGCAATCAGCGGGCTGTTGAATCCGGCGATCGGTGGTCCGTCAGTGAATCCGTACCAACCCGACGGCGTCTGGGCCGAAGCAACATTTGGCAAGATTCGCTATACGCCCGACAAAGGCGACAACCTTTATCGCCGCAGCGTTTACATTTTTTGGCGCAGGATCGTTGGCCCAACGATGTTCTTCGACGGAGCAAAGCGACAAACATGCGAAGTCAAACCGACGCGAACGAACACGCCGCTGCATGCGTTAACCACACTGAATGAGACCACGTTTGTTGAGTCCGCGCGCGCGATGGCGGAGCACGTGATCAACGGGACCGAATCGCGACAACAGCGAGTCCAAAATGCGTTTCGCATGGCAACTGGTCGCCGCGCGACGGGCAATGAAGTCGAATTGCTGACGAAACGCATCGACAGTTTGAGAAAAGACTTTGCGGAAAACATCGAAGATGCCAAAGCGTTGCTTTCCGTCGGTGATTCACCACGCGACGAAAAGCTTGATGTGGCACAGCACGCCGCTTATGCCGTTGTGTGCTCGGTGCTGTTAAACATGGATGAAACCCTTTCACGACATTAGAACATCATGTTTCAGGAACACAATACGAGACGACAGTTACTGACTTCAGCCGGAGCGGGTGTTGGACTCGCCGCGTTGTCAACACTGCTTGGCAACGACGCGGCTGCTGAATCGCGTGGCGGTCTCCCAGCGGTGCCACATTATGCGGCGAAGGCGAAGCGAGTGATCTATCTGTTGCAAAATGGTGCCCCGTCGCATTGCGATCTGTTTGATCACAAGCCCATGCTGACGAAGATGCATGGGACGCAGATTCCGGATTCCGTGGCTGGTGGGAAGCGATTCAGCACGATGACGGGCGGACAGAAGGAACGTCCCTGCCTCAAGGAAATTACGAAATTCGCTCGTCATGGCGAAAGCGGAGCGACAGTCTCAAACTTTCTTCCCGACACTGCGGCAATTTCCGACAAGTTGTGTTTCATCAAATCGATGCATACGACTCAAGTTAATCACGCGCCCGCGATCACGTTTTTCATGACCGGCGACGAGCGTCCGGGCAGACCGAGCCTGGGTTCGTGGCTCAGCTATGGACTGGGAAGCGAGAGCGAAGAGCTGCCCGCTTTTGTGGCGATGACCTCGCGCGACAAAGAAGCTTCGTGCGGACAAATTTTTTACGATTACTACTGGGGCAGTGGATTCTTGCCGACTGTGCATCAGGGGGTCAAATTTCGCGGTAGCGGGGATCCGGTGCTGTATCTTTCTGATCCTCCCGGCATGAACCGGGGCCGACGCCGCGGTATGCTCGACGATCTCGCGGCGCTCAATCAAAGTCAGCTGGATGTTGTCGGCGATCCGGAAATCGCCACTCGCATCAAACAATACGAGATGGCGTACCGCATGCAGGCTTCGGTGCCCGAACTGACCGATTTGTCGACGGAAACCGAAGCAACGCTCAAGATGTACGGACCCGATGTTCAGCGAAAAGGATCGTATGCGTACAACTGTCTGATCGCCAGACGACTGGCTGAGCGCGGCACGCGATTCATCCAATTGATGCACGCCGGCTGGGATCAGCATCGCAACCTGAACAGCCAATTAAAAATTCAATGCCGCGATACCGATGCACCTTCAGCGGCGCTGGTCAAGGATCTTGAGGAACGCGGGTTGCTTGAAGATACGCTCGTTATTTGGGGCGGCGAATTTGGGCGAACGCCATTCCTGCAAGGCAAGATCAGTGAGACAAAACAATGGGGTCGCGATCACCATCCGTACGTCTTCACAATCTGGATGGCGGGCGGAGGAATCAAGCCGGGTATGAGTTATGGCGAATCCGACGAGTTTGGATTCAGTGTCGCGAGGGATGGCGTCGGCGTTCACGATTTCCAGGCCACGATCCTGCATCTTCTGGGGATTGATCACGAACGGTTAACCTATCGTTACCAGGGACGAAGATTCCGTTTGACCGACGTGCATGGCGAAGTGGTCGAGCCCGTCCTGGTATAAAGCCGGGATCTACTCTTAAGAAACATTGCATAATTCATTCACAACAAAAGGTTTCAAACATGGACAACACTCGACGGGTTTTTCTGGCTCAGATGAGCGTCGCTGCGGCTGGATTGGGTCTGGGCGGATTTGCAGCGGCTCAAGACAGGAAGAAAGTTCCATTTCAAATCTCGCTGGCACAATGGACAATCAACAAGGAACTGAAAGCGGGTGACATCGATAATCTCGATTTCGCTAAGGTCGCTCACGACCACGGCATCTTTGCGGTCGAGTACGTCAACCAGTTCTTCATGGACAAAGCGAAAGATGCGAAATACCTGGCCGAGATGAAAGAACGCGCCGCAGATTTGGGAGTAAAGAGCGTGTTGATCATGTGCGATCGTGAAGGGAACATCGGTGATCCGAACGACGCCAAACGAAAACAAACCGTCGAAAACCATCGCAAGTGGATTGACGCGGCGAAGTTTCTTGGCTGCCATTCGATTCGCGTCAATGCCGGCAGCGCAGGATCGTGGGATGAACAGGTGAAGCTTGCGACAGACGGATTAGCCAGGCTTACGGAAATCGGAGCGATGGCAGACATCAACGTGATTGTCGAAAACCACGGCGGCTTGTCGAGCAACGCCGATTGGCTGGCAGAAGTGATCACCGCAGTCGATCA
>JABABI010000080.1 GCA_014238335.1 Fuerstiella sp. | reverse complement strand
CCGTTTTTGTGCAAAGTTGTGCGCGAAAACCAGACACTGTGGTAGGGGAGTTTCCAGTTTCGAAGAGATGAGAACATAACCACCGAATGCCCCATTATCTCAAAAAAAAGTCAATTCACGGCACCGGCATGACCTGGCGGATTCAATATGAAAAATCAAAGCGGCGTTGTGGCGATGAGTGAACGCAAGATCGTGTGTCTGTGTGGGTCCACCAGATTCCACGAAGACTTTGTGGAGGCGAACCTGCAGGAAACGTTGAAGGGGCACATCGTGCTGTCGGTTGGCGTGTTCGGTCACCGAGCCGAGGACGCTCACGGGAGATCGATCGACGTCGAAACTCACAAACAGGCATTGGACGGTCTGCATATCGATAAGATTGACATGTCTCACGAGGTCCTGGTCATCAATACCGGTGGGCATGTGGGGTCGAGCACACGCGCCGAAGTGGAACATGCCCGGGACCGCGGAATTCCCATTCGCTGGTTTGATCCCGACAACATTCCGGACAACGCGTAACAGCGTTTCACGTTGGTATCATGGCCGTGAAGACGCATTTCAGTCCGAGAAAACGGCATGCCCACGAGACCAACGAACGTGTCTTCCTGAAAACCGCTACAGGCTGCCAGCACAATGCTGTTCAGTCCGGCAACGATGCGATGACGCATTCGACGCCCCGTCCGTGCCAGAATGTGAAGATCTGTTCTTCGGTCATCACGAGCCGCCCGCCGAGTGGCTCCCAGAGTTCAATACTGTTGCCACGTGGTTGTCGGGACAACAGTGCGTGCGATTCGTGGCCGGATGTTGCATGGTCAACAAAAAGCAATGCGGGAAAATCGATGCGGTTGATCTGATTGTGAGTTCGCGGCAACGTTCGGTTCTCGATTCCCAGTAGCCACAGGCCATAGCGAACGCTGCCCATGTTGGTTCCGCGTCGGTTTGTTCTGATCAATGCCGCACATCTTTTTCGGAGATGTCTCTCCCAGCAATGCGTGCGATGTTTGCAACTGTCGCCGAGACGCCGCCGAAGTGACTGGTTTGCAGTACGGTGCCGTCAGCAGTGGAACGGTCTCACAGCATCTGCGAAACTTCTACGTTTGCTCTGAAGCCGGTCATCATCAGCACGGCACGCAACACAAAGCCGGCCTGAGAGTCGCGGCTGAGCAGTGCAAAGCTTGTGAGCCAACCTGCAAATGCACCGAACATCGGAATTCCGAGCAGCCGGACGATCGGTTCGCTGTTCCGTCGCACTTCGATCGGCAGCTTCTGGCAGAACTCATCTGGCAAACACGCCGTTGCAAAGGGAGCGAGAATCAGACAGCCCCACGCCAATACACTCTGGAGCGAACGCGATTGTAACAGACGTTACAATTCCCGGTGCCCATCTGTCCCCGGCCCACGACGATAGCGGTCTATTCCGACAAATGCTCCCAGGCTGCACGACACGATAAACAGAATGAAGAGCCAGACAATCAAGATGTGCTCCCGAATAACGCTCCCAATGGTGAGTGTTTGTGCGGTGAATTCAAGGGGCGGCAATGGCACCCTGTCTGGCTGGAAGCGTAGCCGAGCTTCTCTGGGAAGCACTCAGTCGAATCCGGGATTTCGCGTGTGGCGCTGCTATGCTAACGCTCGTGACAGTCGTCAGGCGGCGGCGCATCCGTTGTCTACTTCAGGTGGCGGTCGGCAAAGTTCATGTACTGTGTCCAGTCAAAGTCGGTTACGTCGTGTTTGCCCGTGCGAATATGGTATCCGACGTCTGTCTGGATGGGCTGGTTGACGGTCGCAACATTATCGTTTGGCAGTCCTTTACGTCCCAGCAATTCAAATACGGGGCCGGCGTGAAACAACGAAAGCATCTCGCCATGGGGATCGGCCCATAGATCTTTTTCGGCGCTGCCAACGTAGACGGGGCGTGGAGCGATCAGAGCCATCAGCATATGATGGTCGACAGGTGACGCATTTTCGTTGTCGTTGTATTGGCGATGGTTGATGCAGAACCAGTGGGGAAACGACGTGTTGATGCGTTTGACCGTTTCACCGAACCGCCGCCGCGACAGAGCCGCGCCACCGCAGCCGGAATCATTCGAGATCACCATCGCAAATCGTTCGTCGCTCGCACCGGCCCACAGGGACGTCTTACCGAGTCGTGAATGACCGAACGTGGAAACACGGGATCCGTCCACAAGCGGATCCATTTCCAGTACGTCGAGACCTCGGCTTAGTGCCCATGACCATGCGCTGATGGAACCACCGGCATTCCCGGCGCGTGCTGTTGTGTGGGGCTCAAGAATGGAATGGATTCCGTTTTTGAATCCGTCGTCAAAGTCCGGGTCCACGTCGCCGTAATAGATGGTCGCAACTCCGTAACCTCGTGAGACGATCATTTCGACGGGCCAGCGGCTGCTGCTTTTCCCTCGAGACTTTTCGGTGGCCCGATGGTCGATATTGCCTCTCTTCGAATCGTCACGAACCCATGATGTCGTGATGTGAATTGCAGGGTCCGGGTCAACGGAATGATTTCCGTGGAAGTTGAAGCCCATGAAACACGGCACTGGAGTTTCAGCATCGGCGGGGGTATAGACCAAAATGTCCATTGATGGGCCGTTGTCATTATCGGAAAAGAAGACCGTGATTTCCCGACGGACTGCCCTGCCCTCCAACGCATCCTGTTTGCGGGAACGTTCGCGGGTTCTAAGTCGTGGCACTGCATTCGGCTGTTGTCCGAACACGTGATCCTGGAACAATGCCAGAACTTCCGGACGACGATTGCTGCGCCACTGCTGTGCCGACGTAACCGCAGAACCGTCCTGCAGCTTCAGCAGTTCCGGCAGGCTAAAATCGGGCACCCTGGATTCGTTATAGTTGAATCCCGATGGCTGGGCAGCAACTTCGGACGACGGCAACAAGGTCGAAAATGCAAGGAACGTGATTATTATTGAAGTCAATGGTCGAAGGTGAGGCTGATTCACGACGGCTGTGCCTTTGGTTGAACGTTCATCTGTGTCAGAATTGACGTGGTCGCACGATCCTGTGTAACCACGCCCCGTGCCCTGATAGTAGTCGGCTCTGCCCGAAGACGGAAGCAAATGCGCCGGATTCGTCAACCAACGCCTGGACATGTCGCCTTCGCGGTGATCGCGGCACTGCTTTTGTACCGTTACGCCGTTTCTACGTCGGATGAACGGCACGGAAAGCAGCGACGCGAAGAGACTGTCACCGTTACCTGGGTATTGGACGGCGATACATTCGAAACCGACGCCGGCGAACGGGTACGGCTGTTGGGAATTGATGCTCCAGAGGTTGCGCATCATGGGCAGCAGGAAGAGCCATTTGGCGACGAATCAACGGCGTGGTTGCGGCAGCAGATCAGCGGTCGTGTGGTCACCCTGCACTTGGGCGTTGAGGAAACGGATCGCTACGGACGAACCCTGGCCTGGGTCTACTCGGCTGACGGCACATTGATCAACCAGTTGGCACTGTCGACCGGGCAGGCAAAGTTATTGGACCGCTTCGGGTTGCCACTGGATCTTGAGCCCGGTCTGCGGAAGGCAGCGGCCACTGCGCGACTCCAACGCGTTGGCCTCTGGGCAACTGACCATTGACACACGCGATTACGCTGCCCGGCGAGTTCTCCATTCGTTGGAGTCGTAAACGTCAGCAGACTCACGACCACGACGGTAGTGGTACATCGCTACGGCGACAAGCGTTGCGATACACGCCCCTTTCCAGACAAGCAACCACCACGGTCGCCACCATGCTCCTGTCTGCATCTCTATGAAATCCGACCCAGCGAAGATCAGAAATGTCAATGCGGCCACGGTAGACCTTCCCCGGATCTCCTTTTGACGCCTTGCGTTCAGGAACAGAAAGACTGCGATGCACGCCCACAACAGCGATTCGAACGCGTTAAAGACGAAAACGTAATCCATTGGGCGAGTCCTGTGAGTCCTGTATCACGGAAACCTGAGTCTGCACCCAGCTGCGAGGTCTGTGTTGACGGAATTCTGGTGTCGTGAGACAATCGCTGCCAGCGGCGGAAAGGCATTATTGCTTCCGTGAGAAACGGCAAAACGTGCTGGCTTTCCGGTCGCAGTATCGGAACACAGGTGGATGGATCCAAAATGCGCATTTTCTTTTCCGCCGGAGAGCCCAGCGGCGACCAACATGCGGCACATCTGATTCAGGAGCTCAGGACTCGCAATCCGGACATTCAGGCGGAGGGTTTTGGCGGTCCGGAGATGCAGAAACAGGGTTGCCGGCTACAGTTTGAGCTAACCCAGTTGGCGGTGATGGGATTCCTTCGCGTGATTCCCATGCTGTCCAAATTTCGTCGGCTGGTCATCCAGGCCGAATCCTTCTTCGATGAAACTCCGCCGGATGTCGTTGTGCTGGTGGATTTTCCGGGTTTTAACTGGTGGATCGCAAAGGCAGCGAAGCGGCGTGGAATCCCGGTGTTCTACTACATGCCACCACAGCTGTGGGCGTGGGCACCCTGGCGGATCCGGCGTGTTCGGAAGTGGGTCGATCACGTGATCTGCGCGTTGCCGTTTGAGTACGAGTGGTATAAGAGTCGACGTGTCAATGCGACCTGGGTCGGACACCCATTCTTTGATGAAGTTGCTTCTCACAGGCTGGATGCGGATCTGGTGGCAGAGCTCAGGGCTTCGGAATCGGATGGGCCGGTGATTGCCGTTCTGCCGGGGTCTCGAGATCACGAGGTTGACCGTAATTTTCCCGTAATGCTGGACGTCATTCGCAAAGTCAGTGAACGCGTGCCGAATGTACAGTGGATTGTGGGAAACTACCGGCAGGAGCATAAAGACGAATGTCAGCAGATGCGGTCAGACGCTGGCGCCGTTGCGAATATGACTTATCACGTCGATCGGACCTCTGAAGTCATTGAAGCGGCGGACTGCTGTTTTATGGTGAGTGGTTCGATCAGTCTGGAACTGTTGGCGCGAAGGACACCGGGAGTTGTGCTGTACAGAGTCGGCCGGTTCGGCCGACTGGTGGCGCGCGTGCTGATGACCTGCCGGTTTATCACGCTCACAAACCTGATTGCCGAAAAGGAACTGATGCCGGAGTTCATCTCCGATGGCGATCCGGCTTCAGATGTTGCTGCGATTGCTGACCAGCTGACGGAGTGGTGTCTTTATCCGAACTCACTTATCCAATGCTGGCGCGAAATGTCAGCGCTGGCCGATCGAACGGCCGTCACCGGGGCCACGGAGCGAGCGGCCGAATTACTGCTGACGGCGTTGAACGAAGAATCAACGAGTGCAGACGGAGCAAGCCAGGCCGCCTGAGGCTGGCACGAACCTGTCGAAAGCTTGCACGAAGGTGTCGAAATATCGGCGAACCGGGCGGTGAGTATGCGGAAATTACCTGCGCGTGAAACGCCGATCGGAACGAACGATCACAGCTCACTTAACATCTCAAGGGCTTTCGTTTCGAAGATGGCTTGCCATTCCGGGGCCAGCAGGCAGTCACTGTCTTCCTGTGCGCCTCCCACGTTGCGCAGCTGTTCTGCGGTTGGGGCATAGTACAGGTAGCCATTCGTGTAACCCGCAATGAAGGTTGGCTTCTGAGCGGATCTGGTTTTGAGCCCCAGGCCGATGCGAACGGTCAGCTCTCCTGGAAATGTTAACAGCGAGAAACCGCCGATCCGCAGTCCCACCAGTTCTGCATCGACCGTGCGTTTACCGCCAGCGGCATAATGGGCCTGATGATTTTTCAACAATCTGAGATTCGTCTGCAGACGCGTTAACTGTTCCATCGTGTAAATGTTCTGAATGTAGCTGGCCATATTGCGACGGTTTTCTGCGTCCAGATGTCGTAACGTCTTTCGCCCCAGCTGATCGTCGTGCAGATAACGATGCGAGTAGTATGAAGGAAACTCGTCGGACAGGTTGTATTTGACGACCAGCGGAAGGAACGTTTTCAAACTCAGACTGGTCCCTTTCAGCGACCGCAGCAGTCGTTCACGTTCTGTCTCCATCAGGCTGATGCGTTCCGCCAGGTCCGCTCGCGGAAGTTCAATCACCTGATTTATGACTGTTAGCCGATTGTCTTTCCGGGTTTTGATCTTTCTGAGGGCTTTCAGCGTGCTCAGCCCCAGCATGTTGCCCAGCGGTTCGGCATTCCGCGGGTGATCAACGTCTTTGTAAAAGACGGGATTGATGTCGCCGCCACACCCCTGCACAAACAGGGCCACTGCGTCTTCACTGATGTTGTCTTCGATTACCTCAGACGCGAAACCGGTGATGTCGGCAGTGTTCAGTCCGCCAGGCACCCCCTGGATCGGATGGCAGGCGAAGTTGTAGACGACGGCCAGCGTGCCTCCGTCCACTCGGTCCAGACGCAGAATACCAATTTCGGGGTCAATCGGACCGACTTCAGCGACCTCTCCGTCCGCCGGCAGTGAATAGGCGTGTCGGACATCGGCTTCGCGACCACTCTTTAACATCAGTCGCCGGTTCTCCATGATCCGGTCTTCATGACCGCTGCCGACGCCCACATGAACCGGGACCAGGTTGGCCGCCGCTTCCTTCACAGCCTGTACGGTTCTGGCGTCAACGTCCTCACACACGATTCCATGACAATGACTGGCATTGATCATCACGTTTGTCGGCTCAATGTTCAGGTCCTTCTTTAGCTGCGACCGAACATTACCCAGGTATTCGTCGCTGATGGGGCCGATTTCACCGATGGCAACGGCGTCGACCGAGACAATGACCGTTGTTGTGACGTCATCCGTCACCACCAGCGCCCGGGCGTGCAGCCGACCGTTCACAGGACCGGCATCAACCCGAGTGATATCGACCTTCGCTGCACCCGCCCGCAGTTGTCCTGCATCGGCTGCGTTTGTAAGAGTCGCGCACAGCGCGATGACGAGAGTTCGTACCAGGATTGCGTTCATGTTTCTCATAGCGTGCATGGTCCAGGGCCGGAAATTGCTGTGGGTGTCCGCCTGTGTATCGGCAACGCGGACTTCGTCCCGTGTAGTGTGACGGTGAAGTTGCCGGGTGTGAAGTGAACGGCCCACAAACGAAAAAAAGAGTCCCGGCCTCATGGAGATACCGGGACTCTTTAGTTTTTTCCGACATTGTCCGAAAACAGTGCGGTGTGCTGCTGTCAAGCTGTTTAGACGTATGCTTCGCAGTTCAGCTTTGACAGCAGCCAGTTGTCGATGAAACGAGCATCGTTGCAGCACGGGTCGAGAGGTTCGTCGGTGACCCGCACGTCGACCTCTACACCTGTGGATCGCAGCAGTCGCACGGTATCAAGGTTACACGCCAGCGTTTCGTTTGAAGCTGTTCGGGAAACAGTGTGCAGGACGTTCTTGCCTCGCAGGTCTGCTTGATTGCGGAGCGTCAGCTGTTCGCTGCACACCGGATCAATCACGATCGCTCCGGCGAACCATTCCGGAGACTCGCCAAACAGCCGCAGGGCTGTATCGCCACCGGTACCGGAACCTGCAACGAAAATTCGTTCGCTGTGGATATGGAACGCGCGACGCAGACGGCGGGCGGTGATGTTAACCAGCTTTTTCAGCGGTACCTGGCTAAACTCCAGCGAACTGCTGTTCCAGCCAAAGCTGTCGCGACCCGGGAGCTGC
Source organism: Fuerstiella sp. (assembly GCA_014238335.1). Classification (GTDB taxonomy): domain Bacteria; phylum Planctomycetota; class Planctomycetia; order Planctomycetales; family Planctomycetaceae; genus Fuerstiella. The sequence continues at coordinate 25,316 of JABABI010000080.1, read as the reverse complement.
TGATTGCCACGCAGAGCAAGTCCGCAGTAGTTCTGATCGCCAATGGCGTTCATGACGAGATCCAGCTCATTTTCGCTGCTGTGTTCATCGTGAAACCAGATCAGCAGGGGGTAGGCGTAATTCTGTTCGTACCGGTTGGGTACGAACAGCGACACCGGCCAGCTAGATGTCACGACTGCGTCCTGATCATCGACGTTCTCGCGACATTCAGAGTTGTACTCAGTGCACAACTCCTGCAGTTCGACGGGCATCTCATCGATCTCACTCGTGGGGACGAGAAATGACAGATCGTCGTGAAGATACGATTTCGTCTGGACTCGATTAAACATAAATCACTTCCGTGACAGCGTTGTGAGGAGAAGAAGAAAAAACTTCGCCAGCCCTGCGAAGCAAGCTTTTCGATGTTGTCAACAATCGGCTGGAATCAGCTGTTAACGCGATCGCTGGAAAACGCATCCCGAACTACTTCCTGCAGTCGGAAATACTTTCCCGGACAGTCTGTTGATTTGACAGCATTGTGCCCAATCACCAGACGAGCCGGAATTTGATATCGATTCGAAAGCTGCCCAATCAGGGAGCGAACAGCTTTCAGTTGGTTTGCGGTGGGAGCACTTTTCTGAAAATTGCCAATCAGACAAATGCCGATGCCGTTTGCGTTGTGCATAGTACTACCAGAGTGAGCGCCATGAATCTGCTGTTTCCAGCGAAACGTCGACGCGATTTCTCCGTCTTCCATTCCGTTGCCGTTACCGATCACAAAATGGTAACCAATTCCCAACCAGTTATTTCCGGCACGATCCTTACGCTGCCGATGATCGTTATGAATGGATTTCACGCTGCCGTTGTTCGTGGCCGAATGATGAATCACGACATAGCGCCAGGAATGTTCAGTTTCCGCTGGGAGCCAGCCGAATCGTGCGGCATTTGCTGGGGTGAATGACGTAATCACCGGCCGATCAGATGCTGCCGCGACTCTCTGACGAAACATGTTTTCGCGGCAGTTCGGCGATGATGGAGGCGCAGCGTTTGCCACGGACGTTACGTTCAGTAAAAACAGTACAGATAATTTTGTCAGTGTCACCGACATAATGTTTGCAAACGAAGATTGAGGTCCGGCGGAAGATCTGATGGGAGACCGCCCTTCTCTGAGGTCGTGCTGTTGCATTTCCAGCCGCAGGGTGTCACCAGGGAATCGGCGGTGATGCTGTTCCTGGTTTGCGCTTCAGGGCAGGAAGGTGTGTGGAAGGTTGTTGAGAAAAATCTCTACGCAGGGAAATTTGTGAAGTACTTCAGGAATCTACCTCTGCCTTGAAATGCTGTCAACGAGGCTATGGCGGACCACGCCATTCTCGATATTTCCCACACTCACGTCGCGATAAACGGGGTAGTCAGCGTCGACTCTGCGGCCCACAAACGCCACATCATACTTTGCGCCCGCTGCCAGGATTCGCTACGTGTTGCGTTGACAGGGTACTTGGCCGTCTCCGGGAATTCTTTCCAGGAGCGTCAAAGTTTTGGGCGTCAGCTGAACATAAACCAGGGATAGGTACGACAGTTGGTGGCGTCCCGCTGTTCAGCAGACAGCGACGTCAGGCGTCGGAGTTGTGGTTCGAACTCGGCTGAGACCTCGTCCCGTACCTGATTGGTAATCGCCTGGATCGCTGTTCCGACCTGTCTGGCGGACTGCCCGCTGGCATGAGCGAGCTTCATTTTTTCCACAGCGGCCGCCTTGGACTCGCACAGTTGTACCAGTCGAGACTTCAAATCTTCGCTGAAGACGCTCGAGTCAAAATGCCTCTGCGGGTTGTACTGCAGATCTCGCAATTGGTTTTGGATGGCATCCAGCCGTTCCAGTTCGAGTTTGCCTTTGACAAATAGATAACGTGACGCGCTGGCGACACTAAATGGCGGTGGTTCCACATTCCACCATGTTCGGATGAATTCGTCGGTAAACCGATCGTAGCGGCCGCCGCCTGTGCCATGCACAAACAGATCACTGAACAACAGACGCAGCGACGCCGTGACCAGTGCTCCGCGTGGTACGATCTGAATGTTCTGCAGCAGCATCGGTTCCAGCGACTCTGCTGTAATGCTGCCCGTAAAGGAGTCAATCGTGTGGCCATTCGCTGTCAGCCGTGTGACGTTACCTTCGAATTGAACTTCCAGAACATGACGTGTCTTCCGGTCATGGTTGATCGCCCAAAACGGAAGTTCGCAACTCTTATCAGTCATTTTCAGGTTGGGAAAGGGGTTCGCCGTATTACGAATCCCATTTTCATCACGGTAGACCTCCAATGATGAATTGTAGGCAGCGGCGAAACGTCGCGCCTGTTTCAGAATATCTGCGGTAAAAGCCAGCATCTCCGGGAATGCGCTAATGGCGGACAATGGCAACTCCAGCATACGGCCACCGATGCCATGCTGCCGCCGCAGGATCGCATTTGCCTCTGCGACAGAAGCCTTCGCGGCGGAGAGTTGAGCCAGTCCCTGAAACGTCCGCACGACCCCTGGTGCCCGTTCGGTTAACGACACGTCCTTCAGCTGACGGGCAATCAGCTCTCCCAGTTTCTGCAATTCGTTGGCGGACTTCAGCCGTCCGTGAGCGAACAGGCAGTTTGAGCACGCGAGCGAATCGATTTCAAGCGTCGCCAACGCAGAAGGAGAGGATTCGGCAGCTGCATCTGGTGCACCTGCGTCGGCTTGTGGGTAGCTAAACTGGCCTGCGTCGCCGGAATCGGTATCGATCGCCACGGCGACGGCAATTGCGCCGGAATCCACAGCCAGCTGTTCGGTGGTTTCGTACTTAAACGTGAGGCCGGAATGGAAAACGACGGGTTGGTGTCCGGTCACCACAATCGGTTGTTCGGCGGTTTGACCAGTGAGTACGGGGGCCTTGCTGACCGGCAGGTCAGCGTCGTCCGTCAGCGTATGCAGTCGCAGAACATAGTTTTCTGCTGCTGATACGAGTCGTTTCCTGGCCGCAATCCGCAGGGCGTCCAGTCGTGAGTTGTCCAGCGAATAAATTGTCAGCAGGTCCGCCCATTCATCGAAGGGGGGAGCGAGTCGAACGTTGCTGTATTTGGAAGTTACGAGCGTCATTTGAAAAAGCGAGTGTCATCGGTCTGTCTGTGGTGTGCTGCGATGCCCTCGGAATATGGCGGTGTGCCACAGATGGTGTAAGGGCGATGCCCGGAAATTCATGCGTTTTCCGAGGATCAGTAGCAGGTGTTTCCGAATGTTCGGCAATTGTGCCGTCGTCCGGAGAAATGCACGAGAACCCGGTTGACTTAGAGCATTACCGCAGCCTTCGCTCACGCGACTCAAAAAAACGACGCAGACTTGTGGCGTATGATTCGCCCGTGTTGATCGACAGTTGATCGACACCCGTACGTCGCAGCCCGGTCGACAGGTGCTGCTGAGTGTCCGCTGCTCGTTCGGCAAACAGACGTCGCACTTCCGGATGCCGCGTGTCCACTTCGACCACCTCACCTGATTCTGCGTCGCGCAGCCTGACAAATCCGACATTCGGCAGAGTCTGCTCGCGAGGGTCGACGATTGTGATCGCCACGAGGTCATGTCGGCCGTTGGAAATTGCCAGTGCCCTGCGTGAAGCCTCTGCCTGAAAATCGCTGATGAGGAAAACGACAGCCCTGCGTTTCTGCACTCGATTTAGATACTGCAGCGCCGTTTCCAGATTTGTTTCCTTTTGAACCGGATCAACGGCCAGCATTTGCCGAATCAGACGCAGAACGTTGCTTTTGCCTTTGCGCGGCGGAAAATAGCTTCGGACATCGTCGGCGAACAACTGCAGGCCGACTTTGTCATTGTTCTTGAGTGCTGAAAACATCAGCAGCGCCGCCATCTCAACCATGACGTCCAGCTTAGACTGCTGACCGGAGCCGAAGCTGCCGGACGCAGAAATGTCGACCATGAACAGGACCGTCAACTCTCGTTCTTCGCTGAAACGTTTGATGAACGGTGTTCCCGCGCGAGCCGTCACGTTCCAGTCGATCGTGCGAATTTCATCACCGGGCTGATACTCACGAACTTCGTCAAATTCCATCCCGCGGCCACGAAAGACGCTCCGATACTGTCCCGCCAGCAGGTCGTTAACAGAACGATTGGCGACAATCTGAATGCGCTGCACTTTACGGAGGATTTCAGCTACCGATTGATCGCTCATGGTACAGGCACCGCGCTGAGAATCTGCCGGATGACGTCATCCGAAGTCATTTCTTCGGCTTCAGCCTCATACGTCAAAATGACTCGATGTCGCAGTACGTCGTAGGCGATGTCTTTGACATCCTGGGGCGTCACGTAGCCGCGACCGTTCAGAAACGCGATGGCCCGAGCCCCTTTGCCCAGAAAAATACTAGCTCGCGGCGATGCTCCGAAATCGATCAGTTGAGAGATATGATCAATCTTGAAGGACTTCGGGTCGCGCGTGGCCCGCACAATGGACACGATGTAGTCCTTAATCTGGTCGTCGATATAGATCATGCGAACCACATCCTGCATGTCGAAGATATCCTGCGGGCTGAGCACGGGCTGCACCGGTCGAGCGGTCTCGTTCAACGCCATGTCCAGAACCTTTCGTTCCTCGTCCGGCTCGGGATAAGTGATCGTGACCTTCAGCATAAAACGGTCGACTTGCGCTTCCGGCAGCGGATACGTACCTTCCTGTTCGATGGGATTTTGTGTGGCGAGCACCAGAAACGGTCGATCCAGCGGATAGGATTCGTTGCCGATCGTAACCTGCCGTTCCTGCATGGCTTCCAGCAGAGCGGACTGAACCTTTGATGGGGCGCGGTTGATTTCGTCCGCCAGCACCAGATTGCTGAAGATTGGCCCTTTGCGAGTCGTGAACGTTCCGTCACCAGGTACGTAGATCATCGTTCCGATCAAGTCGGCAGGCAACAGGTCCGGCGTAAACTGTATGCGGCTGAAGTCGACAGCCAATGCCTGAGCCAGCGCTGTAATAACCGTGGTCTTGGCCAGACCGGGAACACCTTCCAGCAGCACGTGACCATCTGTCAGCAACCCCACCATCAGTCGGGACACCATCGTCTCCTGACCGACCACGACTTTGCCCAATTCTCCATTTAAACGAAGAATCAGATCAGACTTTTCCCCCACTTTTTCTTTGATGTGTTGAATATCCGCGTGCATGACTGCCTTCATAAAACGTACTGTTCAATTTTCCGTGCCGCCGGTGATCGCACTGAATTGGCAACATTTTGCCATTCAACATCGCGTGATTTCAATCGACTACGGCCTGCGTCCCGCAAATCATTGATCGTGACTCATCACGACAGCCCATGCTGCTGCTGCAGCGCAAAGAAAAACCTGACGACATCAAAGTGACGAAGTCAGGTTTGCTGAAATCTCCTGTCAGAGCAGGAAGTTGCCTATTCGCTTAACTGAAACGCTTCCATGAACAGCCCGTTTTCATCGTTCTGTGCGTAGCTGCCGGCAGGGTGGATGTACTTAGCCACGGCTTCAAACGGTGGCAGTGTGGTGAAGTCGACCTTGTCAAACAACTCGTCCATGCCCGGGAACTGGTCAGCAGCCGAACCATTTTGCAGCATTTCGTAGATTGACCGGTACTGTTCGGCTGGTCGACTGAACTGAACGGAAAGCGCATCGGCAGGAAAATGCTCAGCCACACGTCGGTAGTCGGCAGACTCAGAAAGAGACGGAACGTCACTATCGTTGCGGAGAGTCTGATCCAGCAGAGATTCTCCCATACCAATCATCAGGCGACCGCCGGAAACCACGATGCCCACTGACTGCCCCTCCAGCCCCGACATCTCATATAGCGTCGCGCCCTGGAATTCACGGGATTCCATACTCAACTCACCTGCAACTTTCGCCAGAACATCAGCAGCGGATTCGTCGTCGCGAACTCCCAGAGCCAGCAGCATCTGATCGCCACCGTAGCCGGCACGTCCACCTGGAGCACCGACCAAACGAATCTGACCGGTCAGCTGATCAATGATGTCTTTTTTTAGGTGCAGCCCCGGACCACTGTCGGCCAGCTGATTCAGACGTTCCGCAACCGAACCGGCTCCCTGAAAGGAATCAATCAGTGATTCAATCGCCGTGAACGCATCAGCAATTTTCCAGTTCATGGCGACGTAGGTCGTTGCATTCTCCTTGACCCATGGTGGCGGCGCCTGATCTCCTTCGTCCAGCTGAAAGACCTGCATCAGCGCCATTGGTGGCTGTTCCGAGTAGAACACAGATCGCTGAATTGTTTCAAAGTCGCCGCTGCCCGCTTCCGCAATTGTTCCCATGGCCTTCATCTGTGTCAGGCCCGTCATTGGCAGGATGCCCAGCGCCATGCCGGCCCCGGCTGTTGCCTGTGGGCCCAGTGACCCGGACGTGATGAGGTTCGTAATCAATCCAATGGGGTCGATAAATAACGTGCTCAGGGACGTTCGGTCGCCCGACTGGCACCGTGACAGAATGTAGGAATAGGCTTCGTTACTGGTGAAGGCACCGGAATCTTCTCCGCCCCAGTTTGTCAATGTGTACTCCAGCAGTTCGCTACGGTTGGAAATGACCAATCTGCCGTCCTTCACGAACCACCCAAACTCTTTGGCAAGCGGTGTTGGCGCGTTACCTGAATACTGTATCTGGAACATTGCCAACGCTGTTCCGTCAAAAACTTCATCTTCGTGACTCAGTTTGGGTATCTGCGACAATGCACTCACGGCTTTGGCCAGCAGCTCCTGAACCTGCTGTTCGTTGTCACCGAAGTCTACAAAAATCACCGCGCCCATCTTGTTGCCCTGAGCCGTGGAAACGGCCATTGAGATTTCGCCGCTGGGGATCCGGAGAAATTCATCCAGTGTCAGTCCCAGTACTTCCTCAACCTGAACCAGTCCTTCATTCAGCTCACTGCTGAACGCAGCGGTGAGCTCGGCCTTAAAGGCGTCCAGAGCAGGATCATTCCACAGTTGGCCCACAGACGATTCTGTGAAATGGTTTTTCAGCGACGTGACGTTCGGGAACGAAACGTAAAGGAATGTCTGCTTCGGAAGGATCTGGTCACTGAGCACCCTGGCGGTCTGAGCCTCCGCTGTCAGTGCAGTCGTCAGAATTGTGGAGACGGACAGTATACCTGTCAATAAAGCTCGATACATCGAACTAACCTTAGTCTAAACAGAACAAGTGATGGATTGTGGCAGGACAGCCTCGACTGCCCGGACCGGGGCAGTCGTTCAACGTGGTAGGAGTGTAGTTAATCGCCATTCGAACGAACAGCACACCAGTCGCAATTGACGGTTGACACCCCAAAGAATCTTGGGCCGTGGCCGCAGGCTTGTCGGCCACAACCCCAGCTTTGGTCGCCCGCCATCTCAGATTCTTTTCCGGCATGCAGGACTAAGCCGATGAGGCTGAAGATTATTCAGACAAAACTGGCCACATTTCGGAGAATTGTCGGTGACATTACGCGTTCAGATCCCCAGTTCCCTGACAATATGCTGCCCTATGTTGAGGCATGCCGTGGCGGCCGGGGACGGTGCATTGCAGACGTTCAACACTCGATCCTTTCGCAGAACCAGGAAATCGTCAACGAGTTTTCCATCCGGGGTCAGCGCCTGAGCACGCACACCTGCTGGCGCCGGCACAAGATGCTCGCTCCTGATTGCCGGCACGAGCTTCTGCAACGCTCGCACAAACGCGGCTTTGGACACGGAACGCCAAATCTCGCCTGCCCCGGTTTTCCAGTACCGCACCGCCAGCCGCAGGAATCCGGGATACGTAACCGATTCGAACAGATCACGCAGATTGATCTGTCCCCACGAATATCCTTCGCGCGCAAGGGCCAGAACAGCATTCGGACCGCATTCGACGCCACCTTCAATCATGCGTGTAAAATGCACGCCCAGAAACGGAAATTGTGGGTCTGGTACTGGATAGATCAGCGACTGGCAGAGATGTTCGGCCTCCGGCCGCAGAGTGTAATACTCGCCGCGAAACGGGACGATCTTCTCCTTCATTGTCTGGCCCGACATGCGCGCCATGCGGTCGCTGTGCAGGCCCGTGCAGTTGACCACCTGAGCCGCTTCCACAGCACCGTCCGGCGTGACAAGAGTCACGGCGTCGGTTGCCTGCCGAATTTCGACAACCCGCGAATTAAATCGAATTGCGGCACCCCGACTTTCCAGTATTTCCCCCAGTTTCGTACATACGCCCGGGTAGTCCACAATGCCCGCTTCCGGAACATGAATGGCCCGGATCCCCGCCGTATGAGGTTCCAGTTCTTTCAGTCGGTCCTGGTCAATGATTACACAGTTCACGCCGTTCTGCTGCCCGCGACTGAGAATATTATCCAGCGCCGCGAACTGACCTTCATTCGTGGCAACGATGACTTTTCCCGTCTGATTCCAAGCGACACCGTGTGCTGTGCAGAACGCTTCCAGTGCCACCTTGCCTTCACGGCAGTTCTTCGCGCGCAATGAGCCTGGCTTGTAGTATATGCCCGAGTGAATGACGCCGGAGTTGCGGCCCGTCTGGTGGTATGCCAGCGACGATTCCTTCTCAAGCAATACGATCTTCTGGCCTGGGTCGCGTTCGGAAATCTGCCACGCTGTGGCAAGGCCGACGATCCCGCCTCCAATTACTGCGACATCAAATTGCGACATTCAGAAGTTTCTACAGTGGAGGAAATCAAAGAGAATCACCACCCAGGCGAGAAATGGGGCGGGAGTCCTGCGCCGCCGGAAGCTGAGTTCTGGCCGGTACAGGGACGGCCGACAAAACGGCTCACTCCTGGCGATTTGTAGCTGCAAACGGTGTCCTTGTCTTGATTTGTTTGGAATTGTCGCAAGGATTCTTACATTCTGAGCGTTCGGACGTTCGTGATGCGAGTTGACGTCCTGATAATCTGTGGAGTCTGGAAAGAATACGAAATGCCTTCAAAAACCGTTCTTAGTGTCGGTCAGTGTCGCCCCGACAATGCCGCGATTACGCACTTTTTGACATCAAATTTTGACGTGGAAGTGCTGGCGACGAACCTTGCCGACGATTCGCTTACCGCCCTGCAGGAAAACACGGTGGACCTGATTCTGATCAACCGCAAGCTGGACGCAGATTACAGTGATGGAATGGCGATCATGAAGCTGGTCAGGAACAGTCCACAGACGGAACAAATTCCCGTCATGTTGATCTCTAACTTTCCCGAATCGCAGGAACAGGCTGTCGCCGCCGGAGCAACTTATGGCTTCGGAAAGGCCGAATTGTCATCACCAGAAACCATCGAACGCGTGAAGGGCGCGCTGGGGCTCGCGTAGGCTTGTTACGAGGCGACCGGCAGAAGCGGGCCAAATTCCGGGGGCATCAGCCCACATCGGCTGCGGGCCGTACCGCGTTAGTTCTTTGAGCTCAGGCTGTAGAGGAATTCCTGTCGACGTCCGTCGACCTGATGGGTCACGCGGGTGTAGATGCGGCTGCCGCAGATTGTCGGAGTTGCAAACACGCTTTCGCCAAGTTTGTTGCGAGCCAGTTCTTCAAAGGCATCCGGCGAGGCTTTGAAGACGAAGGTTGTGCCTTCTTCGTTGGTGGCATAGATGCGGTCGCCTACCAGAACGGGTGAACTGCTGAAGGTACCGCCGAGACGACTTTTCCAGAGTTCCTTTCCGGTGGCACTTTCCAGGCAGGTCGCGAAGCCTCCGTCCAGTGTTGCATACAAGTAGCCATTGTTGCACAGCATTGACGGCACGTAGGCTCGCACCGTGTTCTCCCATGTGACGGTTCCTGATCCGTCCGCGACAACGGCGGCCATGTGGTTCTTTGGATATCCACCGCTGGTGAAAATATGCACGCCATCCGTCACCGTTGATGTCACACATTCCGTTGTGGCACCTTCGATCTCCCAGTTCGTTGTGCCTGTGAGCGGATTGAGACTTGTGACTTTGTCGCACCCCGTGAGGAACAACTGGTCTTTTCCGGCGACGTTCAGAATGATGGGCGAAGCGTAGTTGGGCTTCGCCGGTCGAGACTGTTTCCAGACGATTTCACCGGACGCACGGTCCAGCCCGGCAATGGCACCGCCGCTCTCGCCCTTGTTGTCCGCCGCAACAATGACCAGGTGCCTGTAGGGGGTCGGTGACGAGCCATAACCCTGATGCACAACGTAGTCACTGACCTTTGTCTGCCACAGTCGAACTCCGGACAAATCGAAGGCCGTCGTGAAGATTGCTCCGTTGTTTAGAAAGTTGACGAACAGCTGTTTGCCGTCGCACGCGATTGTTGACGACGCCAGTGACGCCTTCTTGTTTCCCTTTGTTTCGAAGTTGCCCTCATGTGCCACGGCTTCCCAGACGCGTTCCCCGGTCTGGCGATCAAAGCCCAGGACCGACTGCACCTCACGTTCCGGATCAGCCGCCGCAAGGAACACCTGATCACCGATCACCGTCGCTGAACTGTGTCCCCGACCCGGCACCGGGACCTTCCACAGGACGTTTTCGGTTTCGCTCCAGGTAACCGGCGGCGACTGTTTGGGGTTCGCAATTCCGCTTCGCTGAGGTCCGCGCCACCATGGCCAGTCATGGGCACCATAGCTGATCGTCTCGGCCGTTGTGGCCGGTTTTTCGGCAACCGCCGGGACCTGTCCAAACGGCAGTAATAGAACGGCAAGGACGACAGATCGCATGCGAAGTCTCCGAAAGATGAATTGATGCTTCGATACACGTGACCGAACAGACATCTTCATACCGGATTGCGGGTGCCAATTCCAGTCGCGTATCGGGACAACGGCATTCGGAGACACATTGCCCAGGCTTGTTGTCACTGTCCATTCGGTGGGTGGCCGAGGCTGGACTGAGCGTGCGAAGGAAGCCTCGGGGTTGCACCCGTGCTTTGCTTCAACCACCCTCTTCGTTTCACACTATTCCATGACTGCAGAGGTCACTTCGAGAAACTTTGCGAAGGGGTGTTGTTACCTATGCCGGGCCGTCGTTGAGCTATTCGGGCGACTTGGTGCTGGCCGGCGATTCAACTGCTTTGAGCCAGGTTGCTCCGACATTACTTCCGTGATTTTCGTTGCCGTACGAATCTTGGAATACATCGCCACTTCCTTCATCAACACGGTAGTACGCGAGTGTGTGGTCATCTGAAGTCAGCGGCAGATTGACATCGGATGTGATCTTTTCGCGGGCGACGTTGGCGATTCGCACTTCGTACAATCGGCCAATCGATTCCTGGTTGTATCCATCGTGGGGCTCTCCTTCTCCGGGACTCGCCCCGAATGACATCTTCTGTCCGCTGTGTACAAAGTCGTTCCGAAACTCCGTCCGATCGACCTGTCGACCATCGACAAACAGCCGCAAAGAGTGCCCATCTACGGTGCCAGCCAGTGCGACCGGGTGGTTGAGATGCTGATCGTCGCTGGGAGAGGAAGCTCGAACGGAGCCTCCTCTGTTCTTCACCAAGAAGCAAAATCCGTGCGAAGACATCCCCAGGCTGAAACCGCCGTTGTGTGTGTCTGAGACAACTTCGCTGCCGGCTTGTCTTTGTCTGCCCGTTGACTGATCTGCATGAAGGCTTCAACGGTCAGTAGAGTGGAGCCGTCGTATGTCAGTGGAGTCGCGAAGTAATGGTCAGCGCCGTCGGACTTCAGGGCCAGGCTGTGGACTGGTCCTGACGCAGATGACTCCGGGTGCCGGTCCTCTGCAATTGCCGCCACGACGCGGAAGCCGAGACTCAAAATTGCCGCTCTCTGGCGCGCCGTGTCCTCGTTTTGCTGATCGAAGCCGTGTTGCTAAGTTACAAAAAACACCGCCGCGATTCATGCGTTCCGAATCATGACCACCGTGAGCAGGGCCGGTTGGATCGTCAGTCGGCGACACTTGGTAGTAATTCCCTGAACCGAAACCTGCGCCGCAGTCTTTCACGTTGCCGTGATTGTCGTATGGGACGGCAGGCAATCCGTCGGACTTTGGGTGGCCGGGCACTGCATCAACGGTTCGCCCCAAACCGCATTAGATTACACCGCGTTTGAGACTGGTTTGTCGATTCTACCATCCTGCAGATTGATGACGCGCTTTGCACATGCCACGGCGCGGTCGTCGTGAGTCACCAGCAGCACTGCTCCGCCATCGGCCGCAAAGTCTGCCAGATATCCAAGCAGGGTATCGGCGTTATCGTGGTCGAGATTACCGGTGGGTTCGTCCGCCAGAATCAGCTTCGGTTCATTCAGCAAGGCACGGGCCATGGCAGTTCGCTGGCGTTCTCCACTGCTGAGCTTGGCCGGTACGTGCTGCTGACGATCTGACAGTCCGAATCGTTCAATCAGCTGCAGCGCCCGGTCTCGCGTTTCCGCTTCGGAACCTGATACGGCCAGCGATGGGGCCAGAACGTTTTCCAGGACACTGAGGTAGGGAACGAGATGAAATTGCTGAAAGACAAATCCAACGTTCTGGGCGCGGAAGTCTGCTCGGGCATCGGGTTTCAGATCGTAGGGGTTCTTACCGTGAACCTGTACCTGACCTGTATCCGGTTTTAGCAGTCCCCCCGCCATCAGCAATAGAGTCGACTTACCGGAACCGCTGGCTCCCTGCACGGCCACGAATTCGCCGGCCGCAATTTGCAGCGAAACGTCGTCGACCGCATGGACGTTCGTCTGAGCGTCTGTGTACGTCCTGGAAACATTTTTGAGCACGAGCAGCATATTGATTCTTATCGGATGTAGGGGCGAATTGTGGATGTCGACAGTTGGGTGGCCGGGGCTGGACTGAACCTGTGAAGGAAGCCCCGGGGTTTCACTGATACCTCGCTCCAACCCTTGTCGTTACCCAGATCTACATAGCCGCGAAGCGACGAAAGCAGACAGCCGTGGGAGTTAGCCCACGGATTGTGTTTACCACGCGGCGGCCACAGCAATTCGAAATTTGCTCTCGCCGCTTCGCGGCTAACAGATTTGTGGGTAACGACAAGTGTTCTGGCCCCCCCGGCCACTCTCTGTATAGGTGTACTAACATCTATTATGGCGCCCATTGTTATCCTCCCTGCAGCACAGCAGCAGGGTCCCTTTGAGCCGCCATTAGAGCAGGCACCCAGCTGGCGATACCAGTGATTGCCAGCGCTACAATCGGAGCGGCGACAATTGTTGTCAGCAGATCGCCGGTCGCAAACAAAAGTTGCCAGTCCAGCTGGTTGTTCGACAATCCTCCCAGTGACCAGCCAACCCAGTAGCCGAGCCCGATGCCGAGCAGACCACCCATGATCCCGATGACTGCGGCCTTTGACAGAAAGACAAGAATGATCTGTCTGGCCTGCAGTCCGATCGCTCGCAGAATACCGATCTCTTCGGTCCGCTGACGAGAATTCGTAAGCGCCAGCAGGAAGATTGTCACCGCCGAACCAACAAGAACCAGCGGTACAAGAACGGCCGCGAACCCGGCGTGCTGCTGCTCCAGGTGCTCGCGTCCCTGTTGCTCACGCAGCAACAGGGCCTGGCTGGATTCCTTCTCCCGTGCCAGTGCAGACTCTGCCGTTTCCTTGGCTTTAGCCCTGGCTTCAGCGCGAGCCAGAGCCTGAGAGAATTTCTCAACGACCTGTGTACCCGGCAGGATCGCTTCAATTTCTGCGCGAATGGCAGAAATACGATCGCCCGCACAGTCACATTCCAGCGCCAGAATCGCATTGATCAGATTCTGCATGCCCAGAAGTTCCTGAGCCTGCTTCAAATTAATCCAGATCGTCACATCGTCGGTGGACCCGCGTTCGGGGTGTACTTCTGAGATCGTGAAGTCCTGTTTTCGGAACGTCACGGAATCTCCGACTTTCAATCCAAGTTCCTTCTGAATTTCATACCCGACAACCATTTTCCCTTCAGTGACTTCTTCGAGCAGCGGCTTCTTCAGGCCTCGATGCTGAATCGGCACTTCGCCACGCGTGCCGATCAGGATGACCTCTCGATCATGCTCCGGCCACTGAACTCGTCGCGACACACTGGGCAACAGATGGTTGATCGTGACGATTTTGGATTGTCCCAGTTTGTCGACGTAACTTTCCGGCATGGTGGCCGTCATGCCGTTCAGCAGCATTTCTGAACGGGACTGTTCCTGGGGAAGGATCAGGATGTTGAACCCCAGACCTTTCATGTGCTTTCGCATGGCGTCTTCAAGTTCGGCACCTGCCTGTTCGACGGACTCCTCTTTGGCAGCAATGGCGACCTCCACTTCAGACTGCTTGGCCTGCATCAGATGATCGGTAATCACACGGTCGGCGCGCAACAGAGTTTTCGCTCCGACAAGACAGGCCACAGCGGTGGTTACGGAAATGATGCCCAGCAGAAAACTGAGTTTTCGATGCAGGATTTCACGGACGGCAAGTCGCCAGACAGTCATATCATTTCCTTTGCGGGACGGCCCGCAAGCCGATGTGGGCTGACGCCCGGAAGGTGTTGATCCGCTTTCGCCGGTGGCAAAGAGCTGCCCGCAAATGGATTCAGCTCGTTCGCGGCATGAAAAACAACGAGGCGACGACAACGCCAATCACAAGAAACATCAGGACAAACAGGACGTTCTGTCCCATGCCGGACGAGGACGCAGCATTGGAACCAGACGCCGCCACAGGGGATGCGGTCGGCACCGATTCGTCGCTGGCCCCGGAGTGTCCCTCTTCTGAGACTGCGTGCTGTGATTCAAAACTACCGTCGTGCGTTGCGTCGCCCGTTTCCGTTGTCTGGGCCAGCAATACTTCCGGTTCGTCGACGGATGTTGCATCAGCATTCTTGCCGTCATCAGCATCGTCCGGCAGTCCGAAGCCAGAGAACCCGGCCAGTGGCGGCAGGTCTTCATCCAGCGGTTCGGTCGGAACGACCATCCCCTCCCAGTCGACGTTCATGATCAGGTCGACGCCGGGATTCTGAGCCTTCACGGTACACTGACAGGCACCGGTCAGGAACTGCGAAGCGTCCTCAATGACGTCGGGGGCGATGCCCTTGCCAACCAGAGCGTACAAGGCGCGACCTCGTCCAAAGATCGGAAAGGCCATCGGTTGTCCACTCAGTTCGTCCTCCATCAAATCCGGTTCGACTCGCTGCAGCATTTCCACTAATGCTCGTTCATTTGGATCATTTCGCGAAATTCGAACGGCGGAAAATGCAATCTTCAAAGCGTCCGGATTGACCGACAGATCGCCGAGATCTTCTTCTTCAATTTCCGGCAGTTTCAGCTCGGTCTGCAGCCGCTTCAGTTCAGAAGTCAGAGTTTTGAATGCGCTGTCATCCACCTCTGGCTGACCACACTCCAACAGAATCCAGACCACGGATTCGCCTTCGATCAGCTTTTTGCCGACCTGAGCACGTGCCGGGGAATCCATCACCATGGCGGCATTGTCCGGGTTGAAGTCGCCCTGCCAGATGGTTTGCGGCGGCCCCCACTTTGGTGGAGACTGAACGACCATACGGGGCAATTGATCTGTTTGCTGTTCCTGCCACATCTTCTGCGTGACCGGATTTCTGTCGTTGTCAATGTTCACCACACTGACAATTACATTTGTTAACGGTGCTCCGTCTGCGGTTCGCGGCTGCATGGAATCGACGACGACCTGCTCGGACGTCGTCAGGTCGCCACTATGAAAGACGAAAGCGACGTACGAATCCGGTCGCCAGTGTTCCAGTGCGTAGCGAAAGACCGGTACAGAACACGCTATTGCCAGTGAGGCGCTCGCAATGACCATCAGCGCCACTGCGGTGGTTGTGCGGCGCCCCTTCGACGCACGTCGAGGGGGGCTGCTCGAAGACAGAAATGTACGTCCGAAAGCAGCAAGTCGCGAATTGGTTGAATGACGCGGCATGGCGGATCTCGCAATGGCTGCGAAGGGTGGCCGGCAATGCCGAACATTTCGCAATTGGCAGGACAGAAAGAGGGCTAACCACCACAGTGTACGACCATGTGTGGAGACGTTCAACCGCGTTGCGCCGATGGTTTTCGCGACTGGCTGGAATTTGCCAATAACCCGTGGTCGCTGCCCGCCAGGGAAAAACGTCCGGTGCACCCGTGGAAAAACGGTGTGACGGTGTCTTCATCGAACGCCTCGTGTTATTGTCAGTGAAAGCCACTTCACGGCTAGCCGGTGGTTCTGGCGAGACACCTTCTGCAGACTACCCGCTCGCCTGCTCTAATTCTTCCGCCCTGCCCTGCCCGCCTCCCATGAAAGGAAACGAGATGCCGTCGTTCCCGTCGCTCCGTCTGATGAGTACTGTATTAATCTCGTTGTTTGCTGTCGGGCACGAATTCGCACAGGCAGCCGACTGGCCCACCTATCGGGGCAACAACGGTCGCACGGCTGCCAGCAGTGAAGACATCGGTGTCCCGCTGCGGGCCGCATGGAAATACGAATCTCCGGCACCACCGGAAATGGCCTGGTCCAGCGGCGAAGGCCGTGAGATCGAAGGCAAGCAACTGGGACACCGTGTCAAGTTTGACGACGTCTTTCATCCCGTTGTCGTTGGTGGCAAATTATTCTTTGGCGCGACGGACGACCAGTTGCATTGTTTGGACGTCGCTACCGGTGCGACGGAATGGACGTTCTTTGCCGGGGCTCCGATTCGGCTTGCGCCGACCGTTACGAATGGTCGTGCCTACTTCGGTTCCGATGACGGTCACGTGTACTGCGTCGATGCTGCCAGCGGGAAGCTGCACTGGCAGTTCCGAGGTGGTCCCGAAGAGGACTGGCTGCTGGCTCGTGGCGAAATGATTTCCCGGTGGCCCGTGCGAACGGGAGTTCTTGTTGATGACGGTGTCGCATTTTTTGGTGCGGGGATATTTCCGCACGAAGACGTCTATCTGTATGCCGTGAACGCAGACGATGGTGCGGTAATCTGGAAACAGGATAACCTGAGTGCCGGTGATGCGGGGCGAAATGAAATTTCTCCTCAGGGATATTTACTGGCCAGTGACGAGCTGCTGTTCGTTCCGTCGGGGCGTACTCTTCCGGCGGCTTTCGATCGCGAAACGGGCAAGCTCGTTCATAAACGAACGCATAGTTGGCGGTCAACGGCAGGTGGCGTCGTTGGCGGAACGAAGGCTCTATTGGCCGATGGACAGCTGTATTCCGGAGGACCGCATCACCTGCTGGCGATGACTCAGGATAAGGGCGACGTTGGTTTCGGATGGTTCGCCGGTCGGCAGATGTCCGTCATCGGTGATGCTGCGTACGTAGCCACCGGCACGGTTGTGGCTCGTCTTGACCGAGTTGACTATGCCGTCAACAGCCGCATCCGACACAAACTGGAAATGGACATCTACACATTGTCTCGCAAGCTGCGATCTGAAAAGGACAAGGTCAAGGCCGATGAAATCCGAAAACAAATTGCCGCTGCCAACGATGGCATTCGAAAGATAGCCGATGTTGGTGTCAGCTGGCAAAAGGACACGCAGGACGATGCAGCTCTGCTGGCCACGCCGCATGTAGTGTTCCTGGGCGGCGACGACAAAGTCACTGCCTACTCAGCCGACAGCGGCGACATTGTCTGGCAGACCACCGTTGACGGTCGAGCACGCGGGCTGGCGGTTGCAGACGGTCATCTGATCGTGTCCACCGATAAGGGCAGTATTCACACATTCTCCAGTAAACAGAACACGGAATCCACGCCGCACGTCGCGTCGAACTTTTCAACTTCGGAAGCCTACCAACAGGCGGCAATGGAAATTCTCGCTCAGACAGGCGTGAATCGCGGATTCTGTCTGGTGATCGATGGTGAAGATGGTCAGCTGGCGTATGAAATCGCGAGGCAAAGTGAGTTGGAAGTTTATGTCGTCGAATCAGACCCCGCGAAAGTTGCTAAGGCGCGAGCGAATCTGTCCGCGGCAGGCGTCTATGGCAGTCGAGTCACCGTGCACCAATTTGACGTGGCCGATATTCCGTACTCAAACTACTTTGCCAATCTGATCGTCAGCGATCGGTTTGTGAAGACGGGCGAGTCCTCCACAGATCCGGCGCTGGTGGTCCGGCACCTGAAACCAGCCGGTGGGATCATGTGTTTCGGGCAACCCGGGCAGGTCGACGCTGCTACCGCCACAGCTGCTGTTGCAAAAGCGGGGCAGGCCAAGAGTCTGACGACCCCGGAGGTCACTCAGAACACTGCCGACGGCTGGTCCACGCTGTCTCGAGGAATGCTGCCCGGAGCCGGAGGCTGGTCACATCAGTACGGCAACCCGGGAAACACGGCAGTCAGCGACGATCTGCGAGTCAAAGGCGGCCTGGGCATCTTGTGGTACGGTGACCCCGGCATCGGGGATATGGTCAATCGGCACGACGGGGCCGTCGGCCCGCTGGCAATTGGTGGTCGGTTGTTCGTGCAGGGTGAAACGAACATTCGCGCCTACGACGCTTATAACGGGCTGTTCCTGTGGAACTATGACAATCCAAACGCCATCCGCACGGGCGTGTTCATGAACGTCAGCCCCGGCAATCTTGCCGCAACGGAAGATCGGTTGTACCACTTTGTCGGAGAGGAATGTTTCGAAGTGGATGCCGCCACCGGTAAGGCGGTACGCGTGCATCGTCTGCCAGCCTCTCGTGACGATGGCAAGCATCAGTGGGCGTATGTTGCTGTGCAGGATGATCTGTTGTTTGGTACGGCGACGGTCATGGAAGATATTGATGCCCGCAATCGTCGCCGCGGACGCAGAACGAAGGATGCCACAGATGGCATTTTTGCCATCGATCTGACGACTGGAAAACACATCTGGGATTATCAGGGGCAAAGTATTTCGCATCGGACAATCGCGATTGGCCCGAAACGTGTGTTCTTCATCGACAGCACAATCACCAGCGAACAGCGCGCTGAGATCCTGCAACAGGACAAGACGGCGCTGGAAGGTCTGGAAGGCAAAGAACGTGAGATCGCGGAAGACCGATTGAAGACGGCTGACCTGCGTCGCGCTGTGGGAATCGATTCGCGATCCGGCAAACAGCTCTGGGCTCACCCTGTCGATGTTACCGACTGCAGCGAGATCGGCATCGGAGGCGGAATGCTGACGCTGATGTATCAGAACAACACATTGATTCTGGGTGGAGCCAACGCCAACGGCCATTACTGGAAGCAGTTCGTCGCCGGTGAATTTGCTCGCAGGCGTCTGGTGGCTCTGTCTGCCGACGATGGCTACAAGCTATGGAGCAAAGACGCGAACTATCGACACCGTCCGATCATCGTCGGTGAAAAAGTTCTGGCTGAACCGTGGATTTACGATCTGCAGACCGGTGAGCAGCAGACTCGCAAACACCCCATTACCGGTGAGGACGTTCCCTGGTCGATGATGCGGACCGGTCATCACTGCGGCATGCTGACGGGGGCGGATTCCGGGATGATCATGTTTCGGTCCGGCTTCACCGGTTTTATGGATTTGGAACAGGACGCTGGTGTGCGGCACTTCGCCGGTCATCGTCTGGGTTGCTGGATCAACGCCGTGCCAGCCAACGGGCTGGTGATGATTCCCGAAGCCAGCGCCGGCTGTGTGTGTTTGTTTTCCATTGCGTCCACCATCGTACTGGAACCGCGTGAAGCGCGGCGGCCATGGGCGATTTACAGTTCCGTGGGCACAAAGACTCCCGTCCGCCATTTGGCCCTGAATCTGGGAGCCCCCGGCGATCGCAAGGATGCTCACGGGACGGTGTGGTTGTCATACCCTCGGTACAAGGCGTATCAGGAAACGTCACTGGACGTGAAACTGGATTTGAAGCCGCAGTTCGCCAGCAACGGCGGATACCAAAGCGTTAACGAAAACGCGAGCGAACTTGGTGATGCTCAGGCCCCGTGGTTGTACACGTCATGGGCAAACGGGCTGAAGCAATTGACTCTGCCACTGCTGGGCAAAGACGACGCGCCGGCCACGTTCTCTGTTCAACTGCATTTTGCTGATGTTCGAGCGGCAGACCAGGGAGCGACCTTCGATGTTCAGCTTAATGGTGAAACGGTTCTGACTGACGTCACTCTTGCAGGAACTGACGCCAACGCAGCCGCTGCGGTTATCCATGAAGTCAAGGACGTGCAGGTCACAGGCGACCTCACCATCGCGTTGGTGTCAAAGCAGGGCACCCCGTTACTGAACGCAGTGAAAGTGTTACGCGACGAGTAACTATGCAGGTTTCAGAAGTGTTTTGCAGTTGGCTGTTCGGGTGTCTGGATTTTTTTGAGGCAGCCGGGTCTGATCTCTCCGTCGCGTGTTGCGCGGCGGTCTGATCACGACACGCTGCAATTCACCGGCGGAATCTGCCGTTGTCTTTCGTCTGCAGTCTCGTGTGCCGTTCAAGACCGCGTCAGCGTTTCCGCGTTTATCATCGTGAGCTGTGGAGGGGCTTCGGATATTGACGAGGCCCTGCTGCACCGCGAAAGTCACTGACCGCGTGCCTGCATGCACCAATCTTTCGGTTGCCGGACGCTCGCAAACACCTCGACGAGGGGTTGAGCTACGCAGCAGGTTAACAGCAGCGGGAGAACACCACAGTGTTTCTGATCGTGAGACCAATTCGGCTATTCTGCAAGGCACTTGTCGCCGAATCGACCCCCGGACAACTCGCCCTGGGCTTTGCGCTGGGTGTGTTGATCGGTTTTGTGCCGAAAGGAAACCTGCTGGCCCTGGTGCTGGGAATGATTCTTGCGGCGTCACGAGCGAATCTGGGGATCGCCGCGGCCACAATTCTTGTGGTGAGCTTCATCTCTCCGTTCTTCGACCCGCTGTCACATCAGATTGGCACCTGGCTACTGGCTCACCCGTCACTGACCAGTGTCTGGACGGAACTCTACAACACACCCGTCATGCCATGGACAGCGTTCAATAATTCCATTGTGCTGGGCAGTTTTATTGTCGGCGTCGCCGCCCTGTACCCGGCGTACCGACTCTCCCGACCTGTCTTTGAAAAGTACTCGGAAAAACTGACCGTCTGGGCGAAACGATTCTGGCTGACTCGTCTTCTAATGGGAGTGGAATGGGCTAACGGACTGAGCAAGACTGAATGAAACTGAGTAAGAGTCAACGGAATACGATGTCGGAGCTGTTCAGAAGTTGCACACGGAGGTGCACATGCGTTGGACTTATGTAATACCGCGTTTGATTATCGTCGCCTTGATCTGGGCATTCATGGCATTCGGATTCGATCCGCTGCTGCGCTATTCTGCCATTCATTCCCTGCAGGCGGTCACAGGAGCGAAGGTGGACATCCGTTCCGTTCGCACGGAATTTTTTCCGCCGCGTTTCTCCATCGATGCCGCCGCGCTGGCAAGCTATCGCAATCGCGGCTTGAACATGCTGCAGTTTGACAGCATGAAATTCAATCTCGCTGGCGCGCCGCTGCTGCGCAAGTCGTACGTCGTCGAGGAAGCGTCGGTGACTGGTGTGCGTTTTGGAACATCTCGAAATGACAACGGTCAGCTGGAAGTCGTACCGCTGAGTAACGAACCGGAAGCACCCTCATGGCTCACAGAGAAGCTGAAGAGCGCTGGTGACGAATGGCTGAAGAACTTCACTGAACAGGCGAAGGGCCAGCTTGATCCGAACGTGCTGGAGTCATACCGGCTGGGCAATCAGTTGTACGTGAAATGGGATCAACGCTTCACGCAAATGAATGGATCACTTGACGAAAAGAGACAGCAGGCAAAATCAATTCGCGAGCAGATGGATCGAGCAAAGAAGGCGGACACTCTGCAGCGGATTGAACTCTATCTTCAACTGGCTCAGCACGCGGATTTGCTGATGCGTGAAACTCGTCTGATGCGGAATCAGATGCGGGCGATCGTGCCGGAAGTGAGAAGGGATTTTGCTCGACTCGATCAGGCCGGAAAAAACGATCAGCAGCAGGTAGTGCACAGGATTCAATTGCTGAAGCCTGACCCTCGTCGGATTTCCGAGTCTCTGATCGGTGACCAGATGTATCTTCAGCTCCACCAGGTTCTTGCCTGGCTGAAAACTGCCCGCAGCTATCAGGAAAATCTCAGGAAGCCGGCACCGCCGGAGCGGCACCGTGGGCGAGACTTTGAATTTGCAATCTTCGATCCCACACCCAAAATGCTGTGCCGAAAAATGCTGATCAGCGGTGAGCTGATGATCGGCAGCGTACTAACTCCGTTTGAGGCTGTGTTAAGCGACGTTACAAGTGATCCACGGATTCTGGACAAACCAACTCTGCTGCGGGCGAACACGTCAGGCGAAAGCCCCTTCGAATTGATCGTGCAGCACGATGCGACGAAAGAAGTCAGCCGGACAGACC
The DNA here is from genome assembly GCA_014238335.1 of Fuerstiella sp. Taxonomy (GTDB): domain Bacteria; phylum Planctomycetota; class Planctomycetia; order Planctomycetales; family Planctomycetaceae; genus Fuerstiella. Next base: position 3,089 of record JABABI010000080.1, on the reverse strand, counting down.
TGGCGGCCGAATATACCGACAGCACAGAGCAACAGCTTTCGGCAGGTAAGCCGGACGGTGACCATCTGACAGCCAGGCTCAGCAACCTGCACTGGATGGCCCGAATGACGCTGGTTGAGAATCAGGTGCAGGGACAAATCACGGTTTCGTCCGATTTCGGCAGTCCTGAGTTTCGTGTGAAGAATGAATTGGCTGCCGGCCTGGCCGGTGCTGCACAACAGACGCTGGCTGGCATTCGACAGGTGAACGCAACGATTCAGCTGGACGGGCCGCTGCGGAAGCCAAACGTCAGTGTTACATCCGATCTGGGTGAACAGGTTGCCAGCGGCTTTGACACAGCGTTTGCGCATTACCTGCCTCAGTTGCAGAGCTTACTGGCCGACAAAGTCAGTGGGTACGTGAACGAACAGCGCCAAAAGCTGGCAACGACGTTTGGCGGACGCCACGAGCAACTGCTGGCGGATAACACCCGTGTGCTGGAAGGATTGGAGCAAATTCGTCAGGTGGCGGTCGCATTGAAATCAGGCAAGGCCGATCCCAATGTTGTTTTTCGAACTGTTTCTGAGTCCGGTATTCTGTCCACAAAAGATCAGCAGCAGTCCGACAAAGTCATGCAGAAGACCAACACGGTGCTGGACGGCCTGAATGATCCAGGCAAGGCGTTCCAAGAGGCTCTACCGGGCCTTCGAAAAAAGTTATTTCGCTAGCAGGCTGTCCGGATACGTTTGTTCTTGTGAACGGCACGGCGCCAGCCGCCGTTTATTGGCGTGTTTTTAACCGCGGTTAGCGCCTTGCGGCTCTCTGTTGCAGGGACCAAGACAGCCTGCCAGGCAATGGCGCCATCGTCGAAGATCCGGCTCAAAGTTCTTTGATACGGATGTTCCGCCAGGAAACGTCAAACGGGCCGGTTCCGCGTTTGATCCCGTGAACCTGCAGGCCGATTTTCCCTTTCGGGTGAGTCTTGTAGATGCCGGCGTGTGTCAGATCTGCGACCTTCTGCCCATTGATCCAGGTTTGAATACGCGGACCCATTGCAACCACGCGGTATTTGTTCCACTCGTCGTTCCTGATGTGGTTGTGTGAGTGTTTCTTGTCTTTTGGCGCTGCCGACAGCCAGCCGAGTCCTGTGGCTTCGCCGTACACATAACCGGCCTGTCCCGGACTCGCCTCGATTTCAACCTGAGGTCCGAAGAAACGCCCCTCCTTGCCGTCGTCCTTCGTCTGTTCGCGCGATCGAATCTGGACTCCAGAATTAAGCTGGTTGTGAACCTTGACCTCAAACTCCAATTCAAAATCACCGAATTCTTGTTCGGATGCAAGGAACGTATTCTCGCTGCCTTCGACAGTCACGCCATGAATGGCTCGATCGCGGACGTCATACTCGGCAACTCCTCTGGCTGCGCGCGTCCACCCGTTCAGCGTGCTGCCGTCAAACAGGCTCTTCCAACCGTCTTCCGCCGTGGCCAGCCCCGGAACGACAACGGCTATCAGGCCACACGTGACAATGAATGATTGGAAGGCGTCACGAAGCATATTGAATGTGTCCTTTTGAAAAAAATGATGGTTATATCGACAGGCGTAATTTTTGGTCGTCGCTGTAGCATGGCGACCGTCGTCGCGTGATTCAAATGACTGCAGAGCTGATCGATTGCTCTGCCGGGTTCGTGGTCGGCGAAGATTCTGCAGTGTATCGTTCAGACGGGGCGACGTGCAGGTGCTCGCTGAATCTTATTCATGGCCCGGCTTTCCGGAACCGTCGATCACATCTTCGACGTCTACTTCCGGTGCCGGACGTGCAGCGGCCGCTGAGGGCTCATCAGTAAACAGCAGAGGACTCATTTCTGTTCTGATGCTGTCCAGGTAAAGCCGGAGTCTGGCGTATAGTTCAGCCGTGAATTCTTCCGCCTGCAGAACCGCGAGCGTGTGGTCCAGGATCTGTTGATCGCTGACTTCATCGGCGTCGTAGACCTTGGCGGCTCCGCGCAGATCCAACAGTTTCGGCAGGTAGGCCTGTCGCAGATGTTCACTCAATTCCCGGGCGAGGTGATCTGCCTTCTTGAGACGATCCCCTAACGGAAGATTTTCAATTTCCCCAGAATCCACCATCGCTGTCCACCACAACAAAAGGATGCGAACACCTATTAGACCGGGCCGGCGTAGGGTTCGTCAACGCAAAACGCCACAGGACCCGGGGTGTGCGGGGCGCAAACGACGATTCTTCGTGTGGATTCCGCAAGATCAGTCGATGGTTGATCTGAAACGCTCGATCGCAGTCTCAACGTTTTCTCGGCTATTGAATGCACTAAGGCGGAAGTAGCCCTCGCCCGAGGCGCCGAAGCCACTGCCCGGCGTGCCGACCAGGTGACCTTTGTTCAGTAATAGGTCAAAAAAGTCCCAGCTGCTCAGATTGTTCGGTGTTTTGAGCCAAACGTATGGGGCATTTTCGCCGCCGTATACCGCGATGCCGACAGCTTCGAGACCTTCCTTCAGTAGACGTGCGTTCGTCATGTAGAAATCGATCAGTCCCTTCATTTGCTGCCGACCGTCGGGGCTGTACGCAGCGGCAGCACCTTTCTGCACGATGAACGAAGCACCGTTAAACTTGGTGGACTGGCGACGATTCCACATTTGGTGCAGCGTCACTTTGGTGCCACACGAAGCCGTGAATGTCAGGTCTTTCGGAACGACCGTGAAGGCACATCGAACACCGGTGAATCCAACATTCTTACTGAAGCTCCGAAATTCAATCGCAACCTCCCGCGCTCCTTCAATCTCGTAGATGGAATGTGGGATCGAATCGTCAGAAATAAACGCCTCATAAGCCGCATCAAACATGATGAGACTGCCGTTCGCGCGGGCATAGTCGACCCACTTCTGCAGCGTCTTTTTTGTCGCAACCGTGCCTGTAGGATTATTGGGGTAGCATAAGTAGATGATATCGACCGGTTCGTCAGGAAGTTCCGCAACAAAACCGTTTTCGGCAGTCACAGGAAGGTAGACCAGACCTGCATATTGCCCGTTTTCATCAGCGTCGCCCGTGTGCCCGGCCATCACATTCGTGTCGACATACACCGGGTACACGGGGTCAG
>JABABI010000007.1:74704-141641 GCA_014238335.1 Fuerstiella sp. | reverse complement strand
CGGCCAGCTTGTTGAATCCCCAGTCCTTGCACATTTTCGACTGAATAAAATACTGGTTAATCGCGGTCAGTTCGATGGTCAGCCCGGCGTTCAATGCTTCGATGACTTTATCATTGCCCTTCATTAGTGCTTCCTTTTGTTCTGGAAATGAATCGTTTCGCGTGTGCAGAGATTGTAGGAGCGATTCGACTCGCTGCCCGGCTGCGAACCAGCCACGCTGCCGAAAAACATCGATTGATACAATGTCTCGTTAAACGGGTGCGATAATGTCTCAGCGTGAAACGTTGTCGGGTCGTCAGTACCGTGGCAGCGTCGGGGCGATTTGCTGAGCCCACACGTCAATTCCGCCTGCCATGCTGAGAGCACTTTGAAATCCCTGTGATTTCAGCCAATTAACGACGCTCAGGCTGCGACCACCATGGTGACAGTGAACTATGACTTCGCTGTCTTTGTGCTGCTGCAACTCGGATATTCGCTCGGGGATTTCACCCATGGGAATCAGAATCGTGCCTTCAATTCTGACAAGGTCATACTCATTCTGTTCTCGACAGTCGATAAAGACGAAGTCCTCGCCGGCATCGAGTTTTGCTTTGACTGTCTTACAATCGACTTCCATTATCGCTGCCTCTTGATGGTCTGGAAAACAAGGGACACTCGTTTTAGTGTCATCCGGCAGAAGAGTATCCTGTCGGCACAGATGCTGGTAGCGATCAACGGAAGCGAATCAGTACTTTCCGGGCGTCAGTTTGCTGCTGCAGCGGTCAGCACGGGGCCCATTGAACAAAGACAGACCGCTGCCACTGCCCTTCGACACAGCAGTTTTTCCACGTCCCGCCAGGCCGCCAGTCGTAACAGCTGAGGCCCAGTCGCGAACACCTTACGACGAGAAATTCCATCTGATGATGAGTCTGAAATCGCGGGCATCTGCGGTCTTCTCCAGGTGTCAGATTATCAGGAAGATAAAAGACAAATCGGGTGAACGATCGCAGCACTCAGAACACAGGTCGCAGCAAGTGTGCGTCTGTGACGACAGAAAAATAAACGGCACGGCGGCTGACGCGTGACCGATTGAGCAACATGAGCAATCAGTGCTGCCGCTCCAGTCTACGGTGTGCCAAAGTCAGGCAGGAGGTTGCCTTAGCTGGCGTGTGTGTGTTGGTAGAGAGTGGGGTTGTGCTGACAGAGTGCCAAGGGGGCTTGTCGTACAATTTGTCTCGCAGGGGAAGGGACGTTCATCGCGGCCCCAAGTCACTGTGAATCGTTGCGACGGAAATCGTTCAGGCGACCAGCAGGACACGTTTGCAGTGTCCTGCTAGTTGGTGAGATTCTCAATTTGGGTGAAGCATTCCCCCAATGACAGCCGGCCTGGGATTCCGTTGCAGCGGAACGACACGAAGTCCGGTCCGATGTTGTCGATCTGCAAATCGCCGTCCTTGCATGAAATGCTGTCCGACTCTCTCAGAATGATTCTGTCTTCTGTAGATCGTTCGCATAACCATGCTTCGCGGCCCGTTTCATGCACCACGCACGCCACCAGCAGGTACTCCTTCGGCGGAACAATTTTTTTAACGGGCGGCGCTGCAACCGCCGGCGTTGTGCGATTGCGCTCGGGTTTTCGAGTTTTCTTAGGTTCCCTGTAGCGTTGAAAGGGGCGGCGATCCGCCAGCAATTCCTTCAGGTCACTGGAACTCCGTGCCTTGCGTAAATCATCGGTCGTCGACCGAATTGTGCGCGCCTTTCCATTGCGAAGCGCTGCGACCTCCACGCTCATTGAGATGCTCAGCTCGTCCTCGTCGCGTCCCGGTGTCATCGTCATGTGATTTATTCGGTGCAGCACATTCGAATTCTTCAGGCACGCCAATAGATCAGCCAGCTGTTCAGGTTCCCCCAAACAGTCCACGGAAAACGGAATACGATAACCAACACTTTCTTCTTCAATGGCTCTTCCCGGTCCAACGTTGACATCAGTCAGCCCGACTTCTTCTGTTGTCTTGACCAGCCAGTCCTGAAACTGAAGAGTCGCGATGATTGGATCTGCCGGCAGGCTTTTCTCAACCGTCTCACGAAGTTCATGCTGAGCACGTTCGGTTAACTTCATTTCGAATTCGGCATCAGCGATTTTCTGCCGGATAGCCACGACATCACGACCACGACGGTCGAATGGTTCCAGCAGAAATCCCGTGACAATATCGTGCCCAAGTGTCAGCACGAGAACCACGGTCAGCACAAGGGCGGCTCGTTTTTCTATTTTTGTTTTCAGCACTGGACGTCCCCATGCTCTTTTGAGGCGGTTTGATTGAGTGAGAATACGGAGATGGATTCCGTGTTTGCATCTGCCTGCTTTGGCCTCGAACTGTCGTGCCGTAATCCGATGTCATGCCTGCGGTCAACATCGTGGGACGGCTGGTCGACGTTTGAGTCCGCAGTCGTCCTGTCCCCCTGGGGCTGTGGCAATTTTTCGACTCTGAGTTCCACTTCTGTCGAGAATCGCGCGGGGAACTTTGTGTCCAAACGATTATTTTCGATGCTACGGGGCTGCAGTACGTAACGTCTGTCATGTTTCATGATACGCGAATTCAACTCCAGGATGTCTTCTGCGGATCGGGCCAGTCCGTTCGCGCGAATGAATGCCACCGGGCTGTCAGCTCTGTGTTCAAGTTCCAGTTTCGTCAAAAAGGCCAGCTTCCTGTTGGGCATCAGTTCCAGGAAATCATGGACCTCTGCCAGCCAATCCGGCTGCCCACGATGCCAGGTACCGAGGAACCGCTGGGCATCGCGTATCGGTTGGCCTCGCTCAATGAGCTGTTCCAGGTTCCTGTGCCTGGCTTCCAGAGCCTCAAGACGGAGGTCCAGCTGGTTTTGTTCCTGGTAAATACCTGCTGAGCAGAGTGCAATGAAAATGGCCGCCAGTCCGGCAATGCGGAGGTGGCGGGCTCGACGAATGCCTCTGTGATCGATCGGTCGGCGGGGATGCGTAAAGTCGATTCTGTCAGCTTCACCTCGGAATGCATGTACCAGCGCCAACAGCCGTGTGTCGTCGTGCTGGTGAGAAGGCAGTCGCGCAACACCGCAGGGCATCAGTCGAGAAACCTCATCAGACACCTGGCCGGACCGAGCGCCAAAAATGGCAGCTTCGGCAAGTCCGTCGCCAACGACATCTTTCGGCAGACTTTCCAGCACGCGATTTGCGGTGGCAACAATCTGCTGAGCGCTGCTGGCCGCCTCAGTCGGCGCTGTTCTGAGCGAGTAAGCAGATACGGCACACTGATTTCTGCTGAACACCAGTTCTGTGTGGGTGGTGTTGCACAGAATATCAAGTCGCAGACCGTTATTCTGAGACTGTGACAATGCAGGCAGACAGAGCTCGCCGGAGCTGATGGCAGTCATCCGGATCCCGGCTGATGTCAGTACTGATTCGATTTGTGCCGTGACGTTGCGGTTCGTCGTCGCCATCAGCACATGAGCATGGGCCGAGTCCGCATCAACCAGTTGCGGCATACAGTCCACAGACAGATTTTCAAGTGGCTGCCCACTGCGAATTTCTGCCTGCGCGTGCGCAAGGGCAATAATATCTGCAACGGTTCCTGGTGCTTCCAGCAGCCTGACAACAATGTCCTGTCTGGGCGCTGAGACGATTGCGTCTTTTGCTTCCATGCCCATTGCCTGCAGACGTGACGCCAGCCATGTGCCGGCTGCGGCTGAGTCCGATCGACAGTTTTCCGGCCACGGCTCGTGGAAACGGCGAACGACTTCTGTCTGGTCGCTCCGTAGAATGAGCTCAGCAACAGCGACAGATTCGCCCATCCAGTCGATCGCCAGCATTGTGTTTTTGAGCCGCGGTGGTTTGGCACGGCGGTGTCCTGTCATTGCACGAACAGAAGTTAAGGTCACCATTGTGTTTATCCTGAGATCTAATTCTGCCGAAACAAACAGCCAGCTGCCGCCCGCTGTCTACACGAAGTTCGGGGCTAGCGTCTGGTTTTGTGGTTGTTGTGGAATAGATTGGGGAAATGATGAACAGGAAGTGGTGGCAAGTGTTGTATCGCCGTCAGCTGGATCGGAGATCTTGTACCATCAAGCTGAAACCTGACGGCACTCGCGTAGTCCAATCCGTCGACATGTCCTATCGAAACGCCGCGATGAACGTCACCTTCCGTTGTTATGTAGGGGGCAAGTCGTCGAAGCTGCGTGTCGGTGACCAGCCCATCTTCGAGCAGCCATGCGATTGTCGGATAGTGACGCCGTCCTGATCTTCCGGCGTCGAAGCGACTGCGTGCAGACACGATGGCCTGTGCAAGTGTGGGTGCTATGCCAGGTACCGTTCGAAGAACTTCAGCCGGTGCCTGAATAATATTGATCCGTCCGACTACAGACTGAGTATCTGAAGTTGTCAGTCGTGTTTCGAGTTGTTTCAGACCGATGTCGAATCCGTTGGCGTCGGAGGTCCACGGGCTCTGCAGCAAAGTGTCTTTTTCGTTCACGGTGATCCGCACCGTGACTCCAATTAGTTCAGCCAGCGCTCGGACCTGATAAGGTGGCGCCGAAGACAGACTGAATCCCCCACGCTCTCCTACGTCGCGCGCAATTTCAGAACCTGAACCATTCAGTTGTTGACGCAGTCTGCGCTGAGCTGATTCTATTCGTTCCAGACGCCGGGCGGCTGGATCGAACAGAGGTTGATCAGGGTCACCATCTGTTGCCACCGGCCCCTCCATTCTCCAGGCGGCAACAAACCGGGCGATTTCCTGGTTGAATTCAGAAGCGAGAAAGTCGTACAGCTCGACAAGGTTGTTGGTGTTGACGTTAACTTTGGGGCGACCGTTCCTGGCGACCGTCCGCTCACCCGCGACGACAGTGAGAAAATTCTGAAGTCCCCGCTGCAACTGACCATCGCTATTTGCGTCGACTTCCTGCGGGTCCCGTAGTCCGTTGCCATTCCGATCTTCACCCCAAAATAACTGTTCAGTGACACCACGTACCGCCAGAAGCTCTTCCAGGTGCAGGAATCGAGCCTGGCGCGGGAAGTATGGTTGCTCGCGAGTCAGATACCATGAGGATTCTGCACCAAACTGGGACGGCTCGTCGTCGGCGTCCATCCAGTCGAGAATTGCGTCTGCAATCTCGTTCGTAACTCCGGGGATCTCGGTCAGTCGCTGACGGGATTCCATCCGTTTGGAAGGCCCCAATGGCAAACTATTGATGTTGAGGAACGATGACTCATCTCGGAGTCCGAACGTCACGTCAGTCCCGTTGTCTGGAAACTCGGGCAGAATCGTATATCGAGACACGCGTGACCCGGTCGTTGCAATAACAACTCCAGCAAGGTCAGCCATTGACTGATCGTGGCTGGAATTTTCAAGAAGTTCAGCAGCCGCATCGATTCCGGACACGGCGAGCTCGTGGGTCTGAATTTGGCGGTTGATGTGAACTGATGCCTGGTAGTCGAAGATCGCCAGTTCTGAAAACGTGTACGCCGAAAACGACAGCATCATGACCACCACCAGAACCAGCAGCAGGACGGATCCGTGTCGTGGTCCAGCCATAGCCGAACACTTACCGACATGGACGGTCAGAAAGTCGAATTCGGACGCAGTCGTTCGGCCGGTTATTGACGGCGACTGACGTTCAGGTCGCAGCTGTGGAGTCAGAGTCTTCATAGATGGCCATCCTGTGTTCGGATGATGTCGGCATTGGGAATGCTGACAATACACCTCAAAGGTGGTCGACTGTCCGCTGTGAATTGCACCGTCAGTTCGACCGCAGTAGGAAATGTTTTCAGCTCGTGGCTGTCCCATGCGTTCGTCCACACACGTCCGTCGAAATATCGAAAATGCATTCCTGCTACTTCTTCGGCGACATCAGCGACGTGCGAAAACAGCACTTCATCGTCAGCGGTCTGCGGTCGTACCGAACGATACTGGACCGGACGCTCCGCACGAACAATTCTGTGACGGCGGTGACCAGCATGGACAACGTGATATTTGATTTTTTCGTTTTCAATACTCGCTGGAAGCCGGATCGTTTCGCCGTTGCTGAACCACCAGGCGATCTGTCGCGCGAGCCCGGATTTATCGCGAATGTTCGCGGAAGACATCGTGGTGTGCATCGGGAATCGCGGGTTGGGCGATCCACTAAGTACGACGATCGAGTTCGCAGTCCCCTGAAAGTGCACGGGCTCAACGCTGACGACACCTTCCAGGTTCAGGTGTCGTGCGGATAGGTCGGATTCTTCGATGTCTGACACCTCAATTTCCGTTGTCCGGAATCGAGTGCTCTGTTCCGACTGGTTGTCTGGTTGTCTGACAATTTCAAACGTCCTGGCGATGGACTGCACATCCGTGGAAAAGTTTTCCACGATTGTGGACGAAACCTGGGCGACGTTGATCCTGTTACGACTGCTGGTGCGCAATTGCACATGCAGGTGAATCGCGCCATAAACACCGCTCATGACGATACCGCACAACGCCAGAGCAAGCAGCATCTCAAGCAGCGTGAAGCCGTCACCACAGCGATGTGATTTGCACTGAGATTTGAAGTCCTGTTCGGAATCGGTTGGCACCAACATACCGGTCGTTTCAACGGTGCGACCGCATGCCGCTCGCCTACGTGAGACTGTGCATCGAGCGTGATGTTGTTTGTGACGTTGGGGTCTCATGTTCGAGTTCCCGGTGTCTGCAGGGCAGGCCGTACATCGGGTCTGACAAGTCGATGAAGCGTAAACGTTCCATCGCGATTTGAGGTGTGGCGAACGGTGACGGTCAGCAGAGTCATCGTTCTGATCGCGTCGGGGCGGACAGAGACCGACCATGTCCAGTCCGATGTGTCCGGAAAGTCTCGCTCTGACTCGTGGGTGGGAGTCAGGCTGCCAGCCAGTATTTCGTTGATCACGGAACGGCAACGAATGGCCGCTTCGCTTTCGATTCTTGTTCGGAGTGCCGCGTCAACACCACTGAATGTCAACTGGCCGAGTGCCGCCATAGACATCGCCAGAATCGCGGTCGCCAGCAGGACTTCCAGCAGCGTAATTCCACAGCGTGCGTCAGAGGAAAGTCTGATGCAGTGTGTCCGTTGCTGGCAGCGTCGAATTGTGGAAAGGTGTCTCATGCTGAGGGACCGGGACAGAAAAGCGTTGGGCACGACTGAATCAGTCGCGTTCACGGGTAACGTCGTCATCAGTACCGAACTGCAGGTCCGGACCGGCGGACAGAACATCGGCAGAGGACGGATTGGTCTTACCGGGATACTGATATTGAAGCTCTGTTCCCCACGCGTCGCGAGGCGTCTGTTCAAGGTATGGTCCGCGCCAGTGCGGGTCTTTCTGGCCGGGGTCGAGAACCAGGCAGCCCACACCCTCAGCCGTCGAGGGCAGATTTCCCAGGTGGTCCAGCGAATAGAGTTTGAGCGCCTGTTGTACCCCGGCGATGCTGATCCGCGTCGCATCAATATTGGCGTGCGTCTGTCGGCCCATGAGCTTTGGCATCACCAGAGTCATGATGACGCCCATGATGGCAAGGACCAGAAGGACTTCCATCAGGGTGAAGGCCGTTCTGTGGTGAGTCTGATTTTGCAATTTTCGCATTTTGTTAAGTTCCTGATTTTGGTTTGCAGTATTCTGTAACGTTCAAATTGCACCGCTGCCGGACATGACCGGAAGCAGCAGCGCTACGACCAGAAATCCGATAATGATCGCCATCACCAGCATCACCACCGGCTCCAGAAGCTTTACCAGGACGTCCAGCCGACGCTCGGTACGTGACTCCAGTTTGTTGGCAATCGACAGCAACACGGTTTCCAGCCGATTCGCATGCTCTCCAACGCTAATCATTTCCGTCAGGTCTTTCGGAAACTGACCGCTGGCGGCCAACGGGGCTGCCAAAGTTTTTCCGGATGAAATACTCTCAGACGCTGAAGCAACAGCATTTCCGATGACTGTGTTTCCGGCGGCCCCCTTCGCAATATCCAGAGAACGAACGACAGGCACACCGTTGGAGAGCAATGTCCCCAGGACACGACAGAACCTCGCGATGGCCATCGATCGTTCGATTGAGCCAATCCCCGGAAGTCTTAGTCGGATCGAATCCCACCAGATTCGGAACCGTTTCGTGCGTGTCTGTTTAGTAAGGAGTACACATATGAACAGCAGTCCGATGGCCAGCCAGCTCCAGTTTTCCCGAAGAAAATCACTTGTTGCCAGCAGCGCTTCGGTGGGGACCGGCAATTCACCGCGAGACCTCATGCGGTCAAACATGGGCGCAAATTTAGGCACGAAAAAGGTAATCATGCCTGCAACCACAAGACCGCCGACGACGACCAGAAATGCCGGATAGGCCAAAGCTCCAATGACACGACCACGCAGTTCGTCCTGGCGCTCCGTCAGACGAGCGGCTTGCGCGAGAGATTCTTCCAGAAAGCCACCTTCTTCACCTGCGTGCACAAGACTGACTTCCAGTTCATGAAACACAACTGGGTGCTCGCTCATGGCGGAGGCCAGCGGTTGGCCGCTGGCGACACGTCCACGCACATTTTCGAGTGCCTTATTCAGGCTGAGATCTGACGTCTGTTCGACAAGAATGTCGAGTGATTTCAGCAGCGGAACACCTGATTCCAGCAAGTCCGCCAGCAGGCAGAACAGCGTCGATCGTGCGGCCGCTCCCACTCGCTTTGACCGGGCATCACCGTCTCCGCTCTCTTCATGAACCCCCAACGGCAACAGATTATCAGCAGCAAGTTGCTGCAGCGCATGCAGACGAGTGTCAGCCGTCAACAAACCTGTCGACTGCTCCCCACTGAATTGAGTTGCGGTGTAGCGAAATCTCGCCATCGTGGGAGTCGAAAAAACCAGACCCTACCACCGCCGTGCAACATGCTGTACTGCAGGAAATGAGGCGGATATCGGACCTGTAGGATGTCATGATCAAGGCGCAAACTGCCAAATAGACACTAGTTCAGAAAGTCGCCGTCCACTGGAATGTCCGACCGGCGATCCGACTGGCGTGAAGACTTTTACTCCTGTTGTAGCGATTGCAACGACAAGTCCTCGTCGGAACTGCAAACCCTGAGCACTTCATCAAGACTGGAATGTCCCTGTCGGACGCGTTCGAGTCCGGATTCCAGCAGTGGTGACATACCAGCAGCAACAGCAGCTGCCCGCAGCTCGTCCGCACTGGCCTTCCGGCTGCACAGATCCCGAACATTTCGGTCGACTGTCATTAGCTCAAACACGCCGATACGGCCGCTATAGCCGGTCCCGTTGCAGTCACGACAGCCGACAGCGCGGTAGACGGGCTGATCTGCCTGCAGGCCGTGTTCTGTGGCCACTAAATCGGGTAGGTATTGTTGTCTGCAATGTAAGCAGAGTCGCCTGATTAATCGCTGTGCCAGCACCGCTTCAACCGTGCTGGCGACCAGATAGGGTTCAACGCCAAGGTCAATCAGCCGCGTCATTGCGCTGGGGGCATCGTTTGTATGCAGCGTGCTGAGTACCAGGTGGCCGGTCATGGATGCCTGTATCGCGCTGTTGGCCGTTTCGCTGTCGCGGATTTCACCGATCAGAACAACGTCGGGATCGTGACGGAGAATGCTGCGAAGTCCGGTGGCGAAGTCGAGTCCGATTTTCTCCTGAACCTGAATCTGATTGATTCCACGCAGGTTGTACTCAACCGGATCCTCGACGGTGATGACCTTCGTATACGGGCTGCTGATCTCGGACAAAGACCCGTAGAGCGTGGTCGTCTTGCCACTTCCGGTTGGCCCGGTGACCAGTATCAGGCCGTGAGGACGCCTGATCAATTTCTTCCATCGTTGTTCCACGGCCGGCGGAAACTCTACAGCACTCAGGCTTGTGGCCGCACCTGATTTGTCCAGAAGTCGCATGACGACGCCTTCTCCATCAATCATCGGGATCATGGAGACACGCACATCGATTTCTCGTGCCTTCACGTTCAGCTTGATGCGGCCGTCCTGGGGCAGTCGTTTTTCTGCGATGTTCAGGCGGGCCATGATCTTCAGGCGACTGATGATGGCCGTTCGAAAGGGATGAATGTCGGGTGGAACTGTCTGCACCTGCAGCAATCCATCCACTCGAAATCGAACAGACAGCTGGTCTTCGACAGGCTCCAGGTGAATGTCGCTGGCTCTTTGTTGAACGGCGTCGCCCAGCAGGTCATTTACAAAACGGATAACGGCCGACGCACCCGCATGGTTCTCAACGTCCGATTCCGAATTCGAAAGGTCTTCGAGCGAATCATCGCCGCTGGCCTGTGCGACAAGATCAGAGACCGTGCCACCACCAACGCCCAGTACTTCTCTGAGATGACGAGTAATCTGATCTGCCGGCGACACGACCGTGCGTAGAAAAAAACCAGTGGCCGCTGTCAACTCATCAAGCGGTTCCACCGATAACGGGTCTCCGACAGCAATGGTCACCTGATTGCCACTGCGACTAAGCGGCAGGTACTCATGTTCGAACAGGACCGCTGCCGGAAATGCGTTGACCAGTTCAGCGTCGACCTCGAATCCTTCCAGATCCACATAGTCAAGATAGAACCGACGTGCCAGCTTTTCCACGCTGGCCAGTTTCTGTAGTGGAGTCTGCTCTGCGATTGTTTCCGCAGTGGTGTCAGACTGTGAAATCTGAATGTCGTGATACATAGGTTTCCCTTCCCACTAATAATCGATTAGTGCGTGAAGGGCACAGTTAACACCTGTACCCTTCACGCGTCTTTCTTATGACGTTCTTAATTCACCCTGCAGGATGAATCAGTCAACAATTTCATCAAACGGTTTGACTTCCTTGCCACCGTTACGACCAACGGCTCTAAGTTTCACGCGTTTGTCCCGCGCCACTCCGCGACTTATGCCGCTTTTATGACCGTTCATGATGACCAGCTCGGGGTGGTCAAACGGAGCACGTTCGTAACGAACGCGTTCGTCTGTGAGTGACTTCAGGAAGGCTACGACCTGAGCTATCTTTTCGTCGTCGCCTCGAATCTCTTCGATGCCTTCGACGTCCGGATCGAGATCGTCCTTGTTTTCCTTAAAGAAGTCAGCTCGACGTGCGTAGAACTGCACAACTTCTGTCAGAGTTCTTTGCCCCCCATTGTGGAAGTATGGACCGGTCAGCTCGACATTTCGCAGAGACGGTGTTTTGAAAGCACCATCCACAGCGATCCGTTCATTCGGGCCGATCGAGATATCCTGGTCGAGCTCGTGTGGTTGCTGTCCCTGTTTAACGCGTCGGGCCAGTGCAAATGGACCAAACGGGCCAAAACCACCAACACCAGGGTCCTCTGCTGTCGGACGGACGCCGATGTTGTAGAAACCATTATCGTAGAACGCTTCGCCTACCTGCATCATCATGAATTCAATCGGGTCTTCGTCAGGAGACAAGGCACCGCGAATTTCGCTGATTGTTGCCGCGGCGAATTCCGGTCCACCGTGACAGTTGATGCATTTGCCTTCATTCAGAAAGATCTCAAGACCCTGCTGTGCGTCTTCGCTCAGTGCAGAATCATCACCGTGTCTCCACTGATCGTACGGTGCGTCATCACTAACCAGCGTGGATTCATACATCTGGATTGCGAGACCCCAGAACAACGAGAAGTTGGCTTCCATCTGAGTGAAGCCTTCCGGTGTTAATTCGGTGGAATTCCACCATTCGTCGTTGAAGGCGTCACGAACCAACTTGGAGTACGTGGTCTTCAATCCGCGGCCAGAGGGATCGCGATATTTGCCCAGCACGCTGTCCTCACAATGGATTTTCTGTTTTCGCAGTGGTCGCAGTGTGAACATTTTCTGACCAAGTTCAGGCAACGTGCGGCCATTCCAGCTCATTTCCACTCCGCTCAAAGGTGGACCAACGGCCTGCGACGCCAGAGCACCGTTATCTATCAGGATGCGGACCTGAGACATCGAACACGGCAGGGGATGGTGAGAGCTGTGGCCGTGATTAAAATGATGCCCCGTCTTTGGGTGTTTATGTCCAGGGTGGTGCGAGTGGTGAGTATCGTGCTTAATCGAATTTTTCCAGACCATTGCATTCGGGTCTGTGTCACCGAACGGGTTAACACCGTTAAAGAACCGGTTCGCACGACCGTCCCAGAACAGGCGGTCAAAGAACACGGCGTTGATTGTCGTCGGAGTATTGCGTCCGGTGACCTGCCGCGAGTTTACGCCGTCAATATTGAAGACGCCGTCAGGTACAATGACACCTTTGTCTTTTCGGATGCCTTCGCGGATCCTCACGAAGTCCTGCTTGACCACACCCTGAGAGCCAACGATCTCACTGGTGTCGTGAACGACCGGGTTGTTGCTGCTGCGTTTTTCGTTGGGATTCTGCAGACGGTGGAATGGAAAGTCGTCGGCTTCCAGTTTGTCGTTCGGTGCAAAGAAGGTGCCGTGTGCCGCAAATGCCTTCGCGTCATCTGATTCGACACCAGGATTTACCGTGTTTCGGTTCCGGGCATCTGCTCCGGCGTGATAGTGGCACGTTGCACAGGCCGTGTTGCCGTCGCTGCCGGCTTGGATGTCCCAGAACAGAGACTTACCCAGCAGGATCGCCTTCTCCTTGTTCTTAATAAAATCACTGAGATTGGGCGGTTCGGGGACGGGAATGGAATCAAGTGCATCTGGCGGATGATGAACCTCCACTTCTGGAACTTCTGGAACTTCTTTGTGACCCTTGTGACCCTTGTGACCCTTGTGACCCTTGTGACCCTTGTGCGCCTTGTGGTCCTTGGGTTCCGGATCCATCTGTGAGTAACTTCGGCTGCTGCCGAACGAAAGCGAAATGCCTAGTGCGGTCAGAAGCAAAGCACTTCGCGCCGATGCGATGGCCTTGTTAGTAAACATTCTTTAATTCTCCATTGATCTTTTGTGAAGGTGAAAATTCTGTTGGAAGCGACAAAAAGAATACTTATCGATACCGGCGACACTGTGTCGATCTGTAAACCTCTTTAAGCATCATGCAATCTCTGTACCAATTACATGCCCCCGTTTCCCCACGTACATTTAGCCAACAAATCTGCTTATATAGGGACTAAGAGGTCATTGCCGAATTGGTTCAAACGTTGACTTTTCGCAAACGTGCCGGCGTGCCGGTGGTTAGCGATATGACATGACACGCTAAGTGGGGTTGGAACATCCCCTTGCTGAAATGTCTTGATGCATTGCTTGTGCAGATTGCATACTGCCTGTCAGGCTTGTGACCGCTCCGTTGTCTCCGGAAGTCGCATAAGTGCGCGCTCTCCATTGGTCATTGGGATCACGGAAAATCAACATCGGCAAGATCTGCCGGCAGAGGAGCGTGCGGTGCCACATGTCTGTTGCCGCATTTACACGTTGACACAGCATTAGTGTGGCGCTGTGTAGCTGGTATGCCGATTGTTCTGATTAGGCAGTCTGTGTCGGTTGCACAGACATCATTCCGTTCACACTTCGGTGGTGCTTGTCGTGCGCAGCCAACTGCACAACATTATGCGCACGTTACGCGTGCTTAATGGCCTGGCTGCGCCAGGCCATTGCGCCGATTGGTATTTCGGCACCATAGATATGCACCACCGAACGTTTCGCTGGCTTCTGGCCGTGCTGGTGGTCTTTGGACAATTCGTCCCGACGGTCGCGTTGGAAAAGCCGTCGCGACAAGGCGGCGGGCACAGTTTCCGCTCATTCACACGGACACCGGCGCGGCGTTCCTACTCACCGATCCAGCAGGTGTCTCGCCAGACTCCGTACATCGACGACTCAGCAGACCGCATTTTGACGGTCCCTGCGGCCGACATGGCCATACCACGCGTCGGCGTCGGCCTTCCAGCGCAAAGTGACGGCAACTCGCTGCTCGGTTCAACGCAGGCTCCTGCTGTACCCGATGGGCGGATCGCATCGCATGGAATGAAACCGAAGACCGCTGACCGGGCGACGTCATTCCAAAAGCACGCCTGGTCTTTCAATTTCCAGGACGCACCCTGGCAGGTTGTGCTGAAGAACTTCGCTATGTCGGCCGGGTTTTCTATTCAGTTTGTAAGCGAGCCGACCGGTACGTTTTCCTACTATGACGAGAAACGTTACTCTGTTCGTGAGGCCATTGACATATTCAATGACTATCTGTTGCAGCGCAGCTTTATTCTGATCAGAGACGACACGAAACTGACTGTGGCCTCCACGGCGAAACAGATTCCGGACAACCTTGTACCCTACGTTTCGATTCATCAACTGAAAATACTGGGGCGAAACGAACTGGCCAGTATTGCGTTGCCTCTGCAGAATACTGACGGCGCAGCAGAAGAGATTCAGCAGTTGCTCAGTCTGGTGGGGCGGGTACGAACTCTTTCAAATTCCGGACGTGTGATTGTCACGGATACGGGAACCTATCTGAGACGAATTCGCGACCTGATGCTGGGTTCCGGTATCGCCGCCGGTAACGTTGATACGGTTGTTGTCCAGTTGCGACATTCGCTGGCCGACGACGTAGCCGACGCAATCAATAACTTTCTTTCCGGCAATACCGGAGATCAGCCGCAGGGGGCAGCGACCGGGCGACAGGTGCAGATTCCGAATCGTGTCGTGGCCGAAAAGACGACCAACAGTCTTCTCGTTCGAGGTAGCGAAGCGGAAATCTCCAGCATCTGTCAGATTATTCAGCAGCTGGACAGGGCTCCGCGTGAAGTGCAGGTGCAGGCGCTGCTGGTCGAAGTCCAGTTGGGAAACACACACGAATTCGGGGTCGAAATTGGTCTTCAGGATTCGGTCCTGTTTAGCCGCAGCGTGATTGACAACATTCTTACGGTCGATCAGACCACGACCACAGTTGGCGGTAGTGTAACGAATCAAAACATCATTTCTCAGACTGCTGCGCCTGGTTTCAATTTCAACAATCGACAGCTCGGTAACAACGTCGCGATCAGCCCGGACGTTCTTGGCGGTCAGGCACTTTCCAGCTTTGGTGTCGGTCGAGTCAACGGAGACCTGGGCTTTGGTGGTTTGGTACTTTCCGCTGGTTCCGAAAATGTCAACGTGTTGCTGCGAGCCCTGGACGCGAATTACAACATCGACGTATTGAGTCGTCCACAGATTCGAACGTTGGAAAATCACGAGGCGTTGATACAGGTCGGCCAGCAGGTTCCTGTTGTCGACGGAGTGTCCGTGACGGCTGTCGGCAGTGCGAACCCGGTGATCAGACAGGACCAGGCCGGGATAATTCTGAAGGTAACACCTCGAATCAGTCCTGATGGGCGCGTTCTGCTGGACGTCAATGCAGAGAAGAGTGCGTACAACCTGACTCCTGGCACTGGTGTTCCGATCTTCACCGATGCTTCGAACGGAAACGTTATCGAAGCCCCGATCAAGGACATTACAACCGCCGAGACGACAGTCAGCATCCAGTCCGGTCAGACGATCGTGTTGGGCGGAATGATCACCGAGGATACGATCAACGTGAGTCGGAAGGTGCCGTGGCTGGGCGATATTCCGTTGCTGGGCCGCGCCTTTCGCTACGATTTGGTCGACAATACACGCAAGGAACTTCTGGTTTTTCTGACGCCGACCGTCGTTGAACACGACGATCATTCAAACATCCTGAAACAGCAGGAAATCTCAAGAATCCATATGCCACATACAGCGTGGGAGTTTCTTGACAACAACTTCCAGGGGTTCGCTGCGACGGGTTGCGAGCACTGCGGTACCAACGGCGAATGTGCTGCACACGGCCACCTCGGCACTGACCACATCTATCAACCAGAGGTTTATGGTCCAGTCGGTCAGGAACAGGGTGTTCATGAACCTGGACTCGTACCGCCGGCAGTCGATGAAAATGTCCTTCCGCCGGCTCCTGTGCCCGGTCGTTCCTCGGGCCCAGTCCAGCCACAAGAGCATGCGTCACCGCCGCCCATTCTATTCTCACTGCCACCGAAGTCACAACCACTGAGTCCGTCACCGCAGTCGTTGTCACCAGCCGAAAATTCGATTCTTGAGCAACCTCCACAGGAAGATCAGGACCGATTAATCCCTCGGGATTCGGTGCCACGGACATCCAGGCCTGTTCCGCCACTGCCATTCAACGGATCGCAACCCCCTGTGTCGCCGGACGTGTCAACGACACTGCGGCGAGTCCCCCCTCAGTCTTCGGTTTCTGCGAACTCAAAGAAGTCTCAGAATGGGGGGCATACGTCGTTTCTACCGGCCTACAACGTGTCTGGGTTTCCTCGATTCGGAGTGGGACGGGCGTCGCCACGCTCCAGTACCGACGGCGTTGTCAACAGCTGGCAGCCGATGCATTTTTACCGCGGACTCGTGTCCGGCCGACGACAAGGCCGGTCCGGCGGAGTTGCACCGATTAATCACTCCGTCGTGTCTGAATCGCCGGTTGCAGAATAGACATCCACTGCAGGGCGATCGTGGTGACTGCCCTGAACCGAGCGGCGAATTACAATATGCGGTGTCCGTGTGGAAGACTGCTTTCACTGGCCGAATAACCGTTTGATTTGAACTTCAGGATAGAACCACATGAAGGTTGCCATCACAGGAGCAACGGGATTCGTTGGCCGTTACATCGTCAGAAAGATGCACGCCGTTGGAAACTCGTGCCGCTGCTGGTTTCGCTCAGAAAACAATTGTTATGAGTCACCCACGTCCGCCGACATGCTGGAGTGGACGCATGGGGAACTTGGAAGCCAGGCAGCATGCAACGATCTGTTGAAGGGGTGTGACGCGGTTGTTCATTCAGGTTTGCACCGTACGGGAGAATCATTTCGAGGCGGTGAAGGTGATACTGCTGCGTTTGTTCAGAAGAATGTGGTTGGCACAATTCAGCTTATCGAAGCGGCGCGACGTGCCGGCGTCCGCAAATTTGTCTTCATCTCAACATGTGCTGTCCACGAAAAAATACTGGATGACCGACCGCTGGACGAATCTCATCCGTTATGGATGACTACACACTATGGGGCGCACAAGGCGGCTGTTGAGCAGTTCGTGCACAGCTATGGCTTTGGTGTGGGCTTCCCGATCTGTGCGCTGCGGCCGACTGGTGTTTATGGACGACACCATGAACCGCATCGCAGCAAATGGTTTGGACTGGTGAAGCGAGTCGCGAATGGTGAGTCATTTGAATGCAGTGGCGGAGGCAAAGAAGTTCATGCGGCAGACGTTGCTGAGGCCGTCGATATTCTGCTGCATTCAAACGACAACGCAGGTGAAGTCTACAGTTGCTATGACCGCTTCGTATCACAGTTTGAGGTCGCTGTGATCGCGCGAGATCTGTCCGGGTCGGACGTCGGGATTTCCGGTACGCCAGCGGTTCCCAGTCACCAGATTGTCAGCGACAAAATCAAGGGGCTGGGAATGCAGTTTGGCGGAGAGCCACTTCTAAAACAGACGGTTCAGGAGTTGATCGACGCGTCGCGGTGAGTTTATTCACTGTCAAACGGTGACGCCGGCGTCACCTGCCGTGAGTCGCCGTAGAGGTCCTTTTCAAGCGTTTCGGTAAATCGCTTTGCCAGACTCAGGCCGACGCCTTCTTTGGTAAGGAACACAACACCGTCAACCAGCGACACCTGACGCAGTGTTTTCGGCAGGTCGATTCGATGCCACTTCGATGCGATATCTTTGGCATCCACACGTTCCGACTTTTTCAGCAACAACCGCAGTACTTTGCCACATTCGGTCACGTCGATCTGTCGGACTTCATCGATACGATTGAAGACATATGACGCGGTCCAGAGCATTCTTGGCACTACCAACATGAAGCCAAAGATTCGTTCGGGTATGGACTGATCTGATTCAAGGCTGCCGAACGCATACGCCCATGCGTGTGACATTGTCGGAGCCACCCGAATGGTGACGGTACGGTCGTTAATCTGAACTTCATGTCGTCCGTCATACAGCGTCTGCGGTGCGGTTCGAAAAATGTAAAGCCCCATCCCGCTGAAAATAGCCAACACGATTACGGCGGCCAGCAGGCTGCCACATCCCCAGGACAGCGCCAGATACAGAAACCCTCCCTGCAACAGGAACGCCAGCAGGCCGAGGGCCACCATCGCCACACAGGCACCGACCGTGATCTTTGCCTGCAGTTCCACTTTGCGGGACAGCCAGTTGTTAAACTGTTCTTTCTTCATAATGGGTGATGCTACTGAAACTCCTCGTCACTTCAATGGAAGCGACAGACCCTCTGAATCCAGTACGGCTTATTATCCGATGATTTCGCGGCGCTGACTGACGTAGTCCCAGACCACGAAGCGATCCAGATCGCTGCCTGCGGTGAAGAATACGCGACCGCCCGTGCTTTCCGCCAGGCGGTGAGCAAATTGCACATCTTCGTGAGATTGTGACCAACTCGGCAGCAGGAAGATATTGATCGTGATGTCTTCACGGTTGCACAGCATGCCTTCTCGCATCGTTGCGTTTTCTGTTTCCGGATCGGGTGGGTACAGCATGTACAGGTCACTGCCTTCAAAGTGAGCCGTTGGCAGACCATCCGTAATCAGTATGAGCTGACGATTTGGCGTGTCCTGCAGGGCCAGAAACTGACGAGCCATCTGCATCCCGTGCTGGATGTTCGTAAAGTGCGGTGGGATGTGAATTTCGCTGATGTCGTCACGACTCATATCAGCACGCAGACGAACCACGGGATTGGTGATAGTCGGGATTTTCGGCAGCAGCGAAATTAGATCGCCCGGCGGCACGACTTTCGCAAAAGTTGCAACTTCAACGAATCGCAGGAAGTCACCGGGATACTCACCGGTGATTAAGCCGTTCAACGCCAGCGCCATGCGTTTGACGTTCACATATTGTCCGTCGTAGCGCATGGAACCGCTCATGTCCATTAAGACGACGGTAGCGCACTTGGGGTTGTTTTTTGTCCTGTGGATTTCGATGTCGTCCTGCCGCAGACGGATCGGACGTTCCCGCCCCTGCCTTAGCATGGCGTTGATCATGGTCTGTGGAATATCCATTTGAGCGACCGAATCGCCGAACTCGTAAGGTCGTGTCCGCTGAGTCTCCACAGCTCCTTCTCCATCCACCGGCCCCTGATGCCGACCGGATTTCGAAGCTTCCAGGTCGCTGAAGATGCGTTCCAGCAGCTTGCCCTGAAACAGTCTGTACGCTTTCGGAGACAGATGAACTTTGCCATCCTGACCTGCCACTCCCTGGCTTTCCATCATGTCCTTCAAATACTGCTGCACCTGTTCCTGGAATCGGCTGATGTTTTCAATCGCGTCGGCATCGGCAAACTCGGAAAGTTCATCCAGGTCAATGATGGCCAGCTGAGCATTCTCTTTGGCGTCTTCGAGTTGCTTCAACAACTCATCGATTTTTTTCAGCTCCTCCAGAATCTCAATCGCCTGTGGCATCGTCATCGATTCGCGGCCAGTGAATTCATATTCCGATGCCAGTTGATCGACCTGGTACTTCTGCCCCAGGGTTTCCATAAGCCTTAGAATCTGTGACGCGAACCGCGGATCAGATCGTTCGGTCTGATACCACAAATGTTCCAGCTGATAAATCTGTTCGTCACGAACGGCTCGGTTGAATAGTTTCGAAGGCTTACCGGACGGTCGAGCCGCCTGCACGTCTTTGCGATATTTTTTGGCGATCCTGTTCTGAACCGTTTCCGTTTCGTACTTCCCCAGAATCCGCTGTTTGCGTTCCTCCAGCATCCGGATCAGCTGGTCAAGTGACGGGCCGAGTCCGGCAAATTGTCCGGGATCCAGCCGAATGGCATTGGCGATTTCTTCTTCAGAGAATTCACGCATGGAACCGAACTGCAGCATGTGTTCGAACACTGGCGATACCAGATCCGGCGGTGGTTCGCTCGGTGACGGAAACTTGCCGGGATCGTACTTTTGGTAGGTATGAATAATTCCGCCACGGTGCGGGTTTTTGCTGGAAGTAGACATCAGAGACGATTGCCGAAGTTTTGATGATGGATGTTGTAATCGTCGATTATATACAGAATTTTGTGTTCCGGGTCATTGTGATTCAGTAAAACCAGGCTTGTCTTCTTTGTCGGACAGTCGGCGATGGACTGACGTGAGCGGCTGTCGCAGACACAGTGTGACCTGCCGAGCTCTTGCCGTTAGAATTGAGAATCTCTGCCTGTCCATCAATCGGCCGCTTTTCTGACTCTGCGGCAGGGCCGAAACGCTCACCACAAATGCCAGCCAATCTGACTCCCATGTATTACAAGGCCGAACGCGACTATCGTCGTGCGCAGACGGCGGCAGAGCAGGTGGAGTGCCTGCAGCTGATGCTGCAGCTGATGCCTAAACACAAGGGAACGGACAAACTTCAGGCAGATATCAAATCCCGGCTCAGCGAAGCCCGTCAGAATCTTAAGCACCAGCTCAATGCACCGAAGAGCGGTCAGACCTGCCGGATCCCGCGGCAGGGGGCTGGTCGAATTGTAATTATTGGCGGACCGAACTGCGGCAAGAGTCGCATTCTGAAGGAATTGACGCGTGCGGAACCCGACGTGGCTCCGTTTCCGTTTACCACGCGTGAACCGCTGCCCGCCATGATGGAATACGAAGGAGTACAAATCCAGCTGGTCGACACGCCGCCGATTACCGTCGGACAGGTGCCGCCGTGGCTGCTGAATCTGGTGCGCACGGCGGACGGCGTGTTGCTGGTACTTGATGGTTCATCGGACGTTGCCCCGGAAGAAACTCTGGCGGTGATTCAGGAGTTCGAGAGTCGAAAAACGCGGTTTACCGAAGTTGGCGGCTTTGACGCAGATAGCTTCTCGATCGTCAATGTTGCAGCAAGACTTATCGTGACGCATGCTTCAAACGTGGACTGTCAGGAGCGTTCACAGCTGCTTCATGAGTTATGGGGAGGGGATTTGTCGACCCTTGGTGTGGAGTTGGACGAACAAGATTTCGTCAACGCCCTGAAACAGTGGTGTTTTGAATTACTGAATATCATCCGCGTGTTCACGAAGTCCCCGGGAAAACCCGCAGACATGGGGGCTCCACTGACAATCGCGGACAATGGTACGGTTGAAGATCTTGCTGTTCAGATTCACGAAGACCTTGCTCGAACTCTGAAACACGCTCGCTTGTGGGGGCATGGTGATCACGATGGGCAGGTCGTCGGGCGAGATTATCGGCTTCGCGATGGAGACGTTGTTGAGTTACACTGTTGACGCACATATGAACAGCACCCGGAAGCAGGCAACTGAAACACACATTCATGCGGGAACTTACGACTCTTTCCAACGAAACTCATGCACGCCGACTATCTGCGTTCCTTGCGACTGAGGCGATCGAAGCCGGGTTTGACGAGGAAAACGGTGTGTGGATCATCTGGGTTCATAACGAAGACGATCGCGTAAAGGCTGAGCAGATTCTTGGCGAATTCCAGAGCGATCCGGATCACGAGCGGTACGAAGCTGCTGAGCGAAAAGTAAAACACGTCTTTCGAGAAGCTGAGCGTCTGCAAAAGCAGGTCAATAAACAGCAGGGCCGTCTCAGGAAGCGGTGGGGTGGATCATGGTGGCACTGCTACCCCGCTACCTACATCATGATCGGCCTGTGCGTTCTGGTGTCACTGGTTTGCACGGACTGGAAAAACGTGAAGATGGGGGCATTTGGTCCACAGCTATGTAACGACGAGGATTCAAAGCTGCTGGCGAATCTTGGTGTTCAGACACCCGTGAAATTCCAGCTAGACGGTGTTGACGTTCTGGGCTATCCTCGAATTCCCGAATTTCCGCAACAGAATTTGAACGTTCGTGTCGTCGTAAGTTCGCTTGCCGCCAAGGCGATTGCCACAGCTGGCGCCTTGGGGATTACGATGAGAAGTGGCGAGGTCTGGCGTCCCATTACGCCAATTTTCATCCACTACGGTCTTCTTCATATCCTGTTTAACATGATGTGGCTGCGTGGTATGGGCATGGGAATTGAGTTTGTGCGCGGCACATCTCGATTTGTTGGGCTGTGCCTGATTCTTGCAGCGACCTCAAACATTGCCCAGCTGTTTTGGAGCGGACCGTACTTCGGGGGTATGTCCGGAGTCGTTTTCGGACTGATCGGATACGTCTGGATGAAAGGGAAAACGCAGCCGAATCTTGGCATCGGGTTACCGCAGCAGACCGTTGTCTATTGCTTTTTGTGGCTGCTGCTGTGCATGACCGGCGCTCTCGGACCAGTTGCCAATGCAGCACATCTTGTCGGATTCGTGGTAGGGATTCTGATCGGTTCCCGTCAGGCGATCTGGAAGAAAATTCTCTTCACTACGTGATGGTTGAAGTAAACGGAGAGAATTGGAATTTATTTTCACCGTACGGTAATTACAATCAGCGGACCTGCAGTAATCACAGCCATTGACGTTCAAATGATTCTCGACCGGAAATCACAATGACCGACACCAAACCTTCTGATGAAGTACCGGACACTCACGAAGCTTCGGCGGCGACCAGTGAGTTCGAGCAACTCGGCGACGTCCACCAGATGAGTCTGATGGCTGAGTTCTGGCTGTTCATCAAAGAAGAAAAGAAGTGGTGGCTGACCCCGATCATTCTGGTGCTGCTGGGCACCGGTGCACTGGTCGCCCTCACATCAACGGGCGCCGCGCCGTTTATCTACACGCTGTTTTAAGATCGACAAGGCTAAGTGCCGCGGTTTCGTCATGTCGGGCGAACGGGTGCTCCGATCGGCTGGCGTTATGGCTTCACCGAAGCTAACGCTGGCCGCCGCTGGGCGCCAGCAGTTCCAGCGCATCCAATCCATCAAGCTCCTGATACGGACGCACACTGGCATACCAGGTGTGCCAGGTCCTGTAGGCCCTGGTCCGCCATGCATTGGCGCGTACCACTTTTTGTGCTTCGGATGACGTTTTCGGGCCGTCGAGCGGATCCACCTTCAGGCCGAACCCCGTCGGTTTTCTGGAGATGTACCTCAGCGCCTGCAGGGCTTCACTGTTCACGCCAACGTTGGGGTCTCGCAGGCCCTGCAGCATCTGAGGAATGAGCGAAAAGTCGCCCGTACGACCCAGTGCAAAAAACGCGGCCTGACGGTTGGTGGCGTCCGGGTGTTTCAGCAGTTTTTTCAGCAGGCCAATCTGTCCGATCAGATCTTCTTTGGAGCCGAACTGAATTTTTTCGGCGAGGTCGTCAGTGTTGACATCCAGGCTGTCCAGGTCAGCATTTTCCATCGCGGCCAGCAGCTCATCCAACGGTCCAATATCCTTCTTCTTTTTCTTGTCGCCAAATAATTCGGACGCATCACGGCCACCCATCATCACTCCGCCGGAGTATTGTTTGTCCAGAATCTGTTTTGTGGATCTGACGAAATACAGGATAGCGAACGATGTGCCGACGATTGGACCGGTATTCGTACTGAAGCTCCCCTCAGCCGTTTGCAGTTTCAGCAAGACGTCTCCGTAGGTTGTGTACCAGCCTTCCCTCATGTCAGCCAGTGCGGAGGCTCTTTCCAGACAATAGTAGAAATACAGTTTGTGTACGGACGCAACATATGGTCTGGTGTTATTCCAGGAAATCCCCCCATCGACGGCGTTATCCAGATTGCCGGCAGAATTGGCAGCGTTGTATTCCGGATACACAGATCCGGTCTTACCGACTTTCGGATCCTCAGTCTCTGCTTTTGCCAGGACGCCGAATTTCTTGGGATCCGCCGTCGCCTTGGCTTTATAACCCTTGGGCCCATGCAGCATCGTACGGCATACAGCGACCGATCCGGCACCTGCCAGCGCCATGTTGTGAGTGGTTTTTCCACCGCCAAGCCCCCTGGTCGTTCCCGGCCGGTATCCCCAGCCACGATCGCCGTTACGGCTGCCAAGGAAAAAAGTTGCAGCGCGGTCGAATGCCTGGGCTGAAACATCGCACCCAACACGCTTTGCCGCCCATAGTGCAAGAACTCCGTACTGGCTCATGCTCACATCGGGAGGCTGCTGAGCCCCATCACTCCAGGCACCATCCGCGCGTTGTACAGACTCAACATATCTGGCGATATTCTGCAGACCCGGAAGGTAGGCTTCAGGGTCGCCGGAGTCCGCCAGCAGCATGGCGTCGATTCCGGCGAGATAGATATGGTCATATCCGCTGTAGGCGCCGGCCTCAGCACGTTCATGGGCGACTTTGATTCCTTCAGCGACGACGGGATCGTTCACCTCGACACCAGCCTTTAGCAAGGCATAGGCCGCCAGTGTTTTCGACCGTTCGTCGATCTTGGCAACGTTGCCCTGGATGAAGGCAACGGCTTTGGCGACGGCAGCGTCATAGCGAGGCACTTTCGTCGATTTGAGTTTTCCGTCGGCACCCGGCGCCGCGGCAAACACAGCGAAGCAAATGATGCTGATTGAACAGGCAAAACGCATGAACGCGGCTTTCAGACGGGGACGGTTAAACATGCGTGGGTTCTCCACGGTGGTTGATAGTATCCTCGGCGCGGGAGGCGGTCAAAGTCAAAACGCCATCGTCTTGACGGACCCGGCGATTGATTCTCTTCATTTTACCGTTGGTTTACGATTTACTGTTCCCGGTACTGCGTCATCAGAATTTTGTCGCGGAACACGACTGAGAGCAGGGCCATTTCTCAGGAAACGGCCTTGTTGACGGGAGATCCGGCTTGAATTGGCCACAATTCCGGCAACAGCAGTGCTGAGGGGCAGTTACCCCGATCACGTGTCGCCACCGCAAGCGCGAATCGCCTCCAGCATTTTGGGTGCATTTGCTTCAACAGAATAGCGGTTTTCTGCCTTATTTCGAGCTGCCCGGCCCATTTGCTCACGCAACGTCTGAGATTCGAGCAGACGGCACAAGGCCGAAACCCATGCGTCGGAAGAATCTGCGTGAAAGCCGTCCACTTCGTGGTCAATCACGTCGGCCGTAAATCCAATCGGCGACGCGACTGACGGAATTCCGCATGCCATGTACTGTGTAATTTTTGTCGGACATTTGTATCGATCCCATTCCTGGTCAGAGAACAATGGCATGATACCGATATCAATGTCCGCGACCTGTTGAGCTTCACTGGCACCATCCCACGGAACGTGCTTGACGTTCACTCCGGTCAGGTCTATGTCATGAAGGTGTTCCAGGCCGGGCACAATCAGACGCAGTTCGAAGTCATGTGACCTGGCAACTCGTCTGAGAGCTGCTGCGACGACTGCGAAATAAGCAAGGTTGCCGGATGTTCCCATCCAGCCGACGACTGCCGAAGCCCGAGAACTTTTCTTTGTCGCGGGCTGGAATACGGAAACAGATGGGGCTGTCGGGATGACTTCAAATCGATCGTGCCATCCTGAAAGTGCTTTCTGGATCTGCGGATTGCCGACGACGACAAGGTTACTCATGCGAGTTAAGCGCTCCACCTTGTCGGGGCGTTTGAGAAACACCGCGTCATCCAGGTCATAAATCAATTTGCGCGCGACGCGCCGAAACCGCTGTTCCATGTCCGTGGTGTCGTTGTCGAACAGTTCGCGTTCGAGATAGACGACATCGAACGACCTCATCTTTGATTCCCACAGGTGCAGCCACCGGGTCAGCCGTTTAAGCCGCTGACTCGGCCGAAACCCAAGCCATGGAAAGTAGTCATATTTCTGTGGAAAACTGGACGCGACTCGACAGCGAATTCCGTGTTCCTGCAGATACGGAATGTACGGGAGAATTCGAAAACGCGTGGACGGTGTGCGGTCTCCGGATGTCAGAAACAAAACTCGCATCATCAGTCCTTTAGTTCCGCAAACGTGTCACCTTCGTTTACAGAGTGAGTTTGGTAGCCGCGTTCAGCAAGGAAGGCGAGACTTTCACGATACTGTTCGGCCGGCAGGTGCAGGTGTTCGTAATAGATGAATCTCGGTTTGTGATACAGGCTGTCAATCTGCTTGACAACCTCGAAGTCGTAACCTTCAACATCGATGGCCAGCAGATCCACACGTGGCAGTTGGTGCTCCTGGATTAGTGCAGCCAGCGTTCGGCACTCCACGTCCTGAGTGACGATCAGCTCACAAATGCCAGGAATTCTGTCTTCGTGACCTGCAATCACGTCGTGGCGAAAAGAAGCCAGCTGCGACGCCCAGTGCGGAAGCCCCTCGGCGTCTTCCCGCACCATGTGAAGCTGAGCGACCTTATTTTCGGTGCTGACAGCCGTGTTACTGCATGTAATATTCTCACGATCGCTGTAGATTGCCTGCAAAATGGACCAGTGCCGCCGCTGAGGTTCCACAAGGACACATGTCCACAAGCCCTCGATAATGAAACGCAGAAACGGGTCTGATGTGACACCGTTGTAAGCTCCGATCTGCACGAAGTAAAAATCGTCGTGCTGCAGTTCGAATTGACGAATGGCGCGTTCAAATGGTTCGGCGCGAGCCAGCCGAAATCCGCAGAACAGTGTCAGCCTGTGCAGCATCCGTCGAATGAACTGTCTGAATGTCTTCAAGGACGACTCCGTAGTCGGTACAAAATGTCGGGCAGGCCTGGCAAGGCAGTGAGTGCCGTCACGGGAGCGGCGGATCAGTATGCCATGAACTTCTGCAACGGTGCCACACGAAAACCCACAGGGGAGTCTGAACGACAGAAATAGCAAACAGATAAGCATATCCACTGCCCACGATTCCGTAGGCTCTTCCCAGCCAGAACACCAGCACGGCGACAGTCAGGCTGGAAATGACAGCCGGAATCAGGAATGGATCGCGTTTGTGGGCTCGCACATAAATATTAGTGCACAGTGCTGGCTGAAAAGCGAAAAAGGCCATTGAGAAAACGGCAGTTGACCAGACGTCGGGTACACGAGAGGCGATCTGAGTGAAGATCGCATTCGGAAATTCATTGACCACGTAGACACCTGTCGTGAACGTTGCTCCGCCGATAGCGATTAGAATCATCGATAAACGACTGAGTCGAAAAAACAGCCGATCCAGTTCTGCATAATTATGTTCGGCAATCAATTGGCCGAACAGCGGTCGACGTGTTTCCACCCACGCCATCGATGCGGACTGCATGGCTGTCAGCACAGTCCACATCAGCCCGAACCGACCTCCCATGGCTTCGCCGTGACACTTGAAAATTACCAGACCGGCCAGGTGCGTGGCAAACCAGTGCAGCGTGCCCTGAATCGCGATACGCCACTGCAGCGGAACGACCTCCGTTTTCCAGTCGATCTGCTGCCCCGTATTCCCTTCCTGCAGTGACGCAAAGAATTGTCCAAACCGACTGCGGACAAGATACGTTTCGCCACACAATCGAACGGCCGCAGAACCAGACAGTGCCCACAGTCCGAATCCGGCGTACATCGTGGTCCAGACGACGGCTGAGCCGGCGACGCCCTGCCAGAAGCGGACTTTGTTAACTGTCGGCAGCTGACCGCATCCTTCCAGAATTGAACTCATGGGCAGCAGCAGCAGCTGCAATCCCGTCAGAACAACCAGCGATGTCCAGGGAGCGGCCCATTCGAGCCGGTTCAACCCTGCCGGAGATTCTTCCGCAGGCCAGTTGAAGTACGCGTAACCGGCAACGGTGATCGTGACAACAAACACACAGGCCGCCAGTAGATACCATTGCGCAGCTTTCCTGCTTAACGATGCGAGCCGCGACAGAGCGTCAGGATCTCCGGTGACTCGATTGTCAACAATCTGCAGCTGCGACCATTCGTGACTGGCAACATTGATGATGACAACGTGCAGGCCCAGTTCGACGAAAATCTGCATCGCCAGCAGATAGAAGAAAGCGTAGTAGTAGCCCTGTTCCACGTCCGTCAGACAGAAGACGATCAACAGCATCGTGAGCTGTCCGGTCAGCAGTTGCCAAACGCGAGCTGACACCGCATAGCCAACGGCCGTGTCGATTCCCCAGTGGTGCCCGATTTTTTTCAGCAGCTGCAGACTCACACATATCTCTTCACAAAGGACCGTTTTTTTGGTCAGCTCACGGCGTTACACGTGACCCGAATCTTCACGTCAGGTCCTGCCGTCTATACTCCCTTGCCTACGGATATTCGCCATCGGGTTATGGCAAAACCGCAGGGCAGCGTCCGGATTTCTGCAAATGGCCCGAAATCTGCGGATGAACGGATGCCCGCGTTTTTCACGTTGCCCGAATGCAACGTTCAACAGGGGCTGGTCGTCCCGTCCATAAAACTCTGAAGTGTTGTGTCTTTTGCAAAGAAGCCCGACATTTAACAAATGCCGGGCTTCTAAAAATTTTCCAAACCAAACGGAATCAATGACTCGCGTTGATCCGTCAGCTTGTTTTTCGATGTCCGATGTTGATGTAGGCATGCACATGCGGTGCACCTCGGAAATGCCACACGAAGGCCGGCCCTTCGACTCGCCACATGTCCCAGACCTTGTCGGACCCCAGGTCACCCTTCTGATAGAAGGCCATGTGCAGCTTGTCGACTCCACCGCTTTCTTTGACAATTTCCATGACTTCGTCACGATCTTCCTGACGGTACGGAGCCAGCAGCACGCTCAGCGTCTTTTCCACCAGCTGTTTCTGGTCGTCTTTCAATTCGCTGACTGCGATGCCTGCGAACTTTCCTCCGTCGCCCTGAATCTGCACGGCGGTTTCTTTCGGCGGAGCTTTGGTGACCAGGGCTTTCCTGGCCTGGTCAGCGTCCAGGGCCTTGAAGACCTCGTTCGTTTGCTGCGTCTGACTGTAATACATGTTGTTGGCGACTTCTTCTTCACCGTGACCGTAGACGATCGGGCCGCCGAACGCCGCCTTATCGACGCTGTTCCCGTCAGCTCGCATGGTGAGATGTCGACCGGTCAGTTCGAATTCAAAATCCCCTTCACCGGGTTCGCCGAAGACGGCCACGCTGAATTGTTCGATTCCGCCTGCGTCGTCGTCCATCTGATGCTTGAGTCGTTCGTAACCGTCTTCGCTGGTCATGCCGCGCACAACCTGTTCAATCAGAGTACGCTGTTTATCGGTGTAAAAATCCTGACCGATTTCCGGCTCCGTCACGTGCCAGTTCGCATTGATGCGACTTTGCAGCTTGTGATTAAACGGGAACACAATCTGAGACCGCTGCTTGTCGGACAATGTCTTGTAAAACTCGGTGACCGCCGTTTCGGCTGCGCTGTTTGGCGTTGGTCCGGCGAACAGAGCAGCGTTCAGGCTGCTGCCTCCCAAAGCGGTGAGTGCTGCTGTTCCACCCACTGTCTGGACAAAGGCGCGGCGACTGAGTGTTCCGTTTGAGTTGGCGTGCTTTGTCATGTCGAGGACCTCTTAATGTTTTAATGGTGGGAAGTGCAGTGTGTTGTTTTCCGGACCTTTTGAGAACAACACCGAGGAGCGGCCAATAGTATCGCAGCGTCCTTAGAAAAGCACGTGTTTGCCCCGGAAAACCCTGAGCGACGTTGTCCGGACGTGCGCAGATGCAGAGAAATCAGAACAGTAGGGTGTGTGCTCGCACGCACCAGTCTGGGCGTGAATCTTCTCTGTTGCATTCACAAATCTGCGTTCTCACGCACCTACCCCCAAAACCGCACCACAGATTTGATCAGGATCACATACGGAAAACACAGCGATTTGAGCCGCGTTGGAATGACGAAAGAAAATTGGTCTCGCGATGTGGTGCGTGCAAGCACGCACCCTACTCGGCCTTCTGTAGTGCAGGCAGCCTGCCTGCGAATGCACGCACAGTCCCCGTAAATCGATTCCACACTCAATCCTGACGACATCACGGGCATTCACGTTCGGCCGCCGTCAACGAAAAAACGCAGTACTTTCGTACTGCGTTTTTTGGCGTTGGATTCGAATCGCAATGATTCGCTTATTCGCTGAATTCCGGACGACGTCCATTCAGCTGTTCCTTCAGGCGACCCACGATGCTGGAATGCATCTGGCTGACTCGGGATTCCGACAGACCCAGCGTTGTGCCGATTTCCTTCATCGTCAATTCCTCGTAGTAATAGAGGATGATGATGAGGCGTTCGTTACGGTTAAGTCCTTTCGTCACGATCTTCATCAGATCGAGCTTCTGGATACCGCCGGTTGGGTCTTCACCTTTGGCGTCCTGCAGGACGTCGACTTCGCGAACGTCTTTGTAACTGTCTGTTTCGTACCACTTCTTATTCAGACTGACCAGTCCGATGGCAGATGCTTCGGTTTTGTGCTTTTCGAACTCGGGCACCGACAAGCCCATTTCGCTGGCCAGTTCGCCATCTTTGGGCGTCTGGCCGGTCTTTGCGACGACTGCCTTTCGAGCGGCTTCCAACTTGCTCGCTTTGCTGCGAACAAGACGAGGCACCCAGTCCATGGTTCGCAGTTCGTCCAGCATGGCACCGCGGATACGCGGTACGCAGTACGTTTCGAACTTCACGCCACGTTCCAGATCGAACGCTTCGATGGCATCCATCAGGCCGAATACGCCGGCTGACATCAAGTCGTTCAGGTCCACACCTTCGGGCAGTTTGGCCCACACTCGTTCCGCGTTGTATCTTACCAACGGCAGATATCGTTCCATCAGACGATTTCGCAGCATTTGATTGGTCTGGTCCTGCTTGAACTCGACCCAAACGCCCAGGATATCTTCGCTGATCTTGGTAACCATTTATTCCTCCATGACGAGCAGCTTGCGTCTGATACCGGCAGCGTGCTGTATCGCATGCCATCGGTCTCAGATCCCCATCGGATCCAGAAAAATCTCCGCAAACGCCCCAATATACACGAAATCCGGATAGAGTCTTCTTCCCGCAAAGAAGACTAAATTCTGGTATTCGCAGGGTTGTTTGAACCGGATCCCAAAGATTGACTGCTCGAATGCTCCCTCAACGGTCATGATTTCTTAAGTGGTGACGAACAACCGGAATTACAATGACCGATTCGGCCGGACAATTCCCGCAACCGTTGTTCACCACGCGAAACTGAAAGCATCCTTGCCTTCAGCGGACTGCTTCAAAACCTTTCCTGGCAATCATGCCGATGGCCAGGTTCCGAAGCACATTTGGCCAAACTTGTTGCTGTCGACGTTCTGCAAAGATTGTCGCTGCGACCGTGTTTGACTTCGTGCGGGGTGGGTGATAGTGCAGGAAAAAACAGCTCGCAAGAGGGATGGAAGCCACAAAATTGCGCTTTCTTTCGGAATGTTATGAGTTCGGCAGTTTCAACCGTTCCCATGTCACGATGTCGGCAAAAAGTGGCCGGGCACCATTTAGCGGACCGCCGAAGGGTATCCGGAGTTGCCGTTTCTGCAGGAGATCTGAACCAGGCTGTTGTGTGGATCGTCTTTCCACCCGCACAACTGTCGTCGACAACACTTACTTCAAACGGCGTCGCTCGCTGGGTACATTTCAACGCATGCGTTCGTTTCCTTTGATCCTGGCAGGCCTGTGTTGCTGTCTTCCTGAGCAGTCCGTTGCTGCACCGCCCACGGTGGAACAGGTCAACTCTGCGCTGGATGTGGCCGTGATGGCGGCAAAAAACGGCTTGCCCCGCCTTTCTCTGGAAGCCCTCCAAAAATCCCTGGGCAACGGGCCACCGACTGTTTCCACCGTTCCGCCGGACACAAAGATTGTCTATCAGGGTGCACGAGTGAATACGTCGATTCCTGTGCCCAAACCGCCACTGGAAGCGATTCGTGACCGAATTCCAGACACGATTTTCGGGCTGTCAGCGTTCTGGAAGCAGTCGGCCCAGGCAGAAGACGTGTACCTCGCGCTGCGCGACGTTGTCCTGCCACCGGGACGCCGCACGGAAGCGTTTCTGTACAGCCTGCCGATGAAGGTCAGTCGGTTGCAGCCCAACCGTATGCCTCCGACCGAAAGTGTTGCTCAGGCCCTCGTCGTCTGGGCAAAACAGGCCGATCAGGTTAACGATCTGCACCGGCACCTGGAGGAACGCAATTTGAAAGATTCTCCGGAAGGCATCCTGCTGGTACTGTTGATTGCCCTGGAAGTTCGAGATCAGGCCGCCATCGACGAACAAAGTGCTCGGCTGCTGCAGCTGCTGGAGGGCGGCACAAACCGGCGCACTGCCGAAATGGTGGCGTTTGTCGGCATGAACTTTCAGAGGGCAGGCCATTTCCCGAACGTGGCCGCTGAGCTGCTTCATCACGCAGGGCTGACGATCGCAGGTCTGGATCTGCTGGAACCGGAAGAAGATTCTCCCGCCCGAGCTGTCCTGCTGTCCGCCGCTCGCAGTCGATTCGCACTTGGTCAGAGAGCGGCAGCCGTTGAACTGCTAAAACAGTATCTGACTGTAAAAGTTGAGGGGAAATACTCAACCTCGTCGCCTGGGCTGGACAGTCAGAAACTGGAAACGGTCGGTCGCGAGCTGTACCGACGAGGTATGGTGGGCGCAGCCAGAGAAGTGCTGGGTCAAGTCAACGCAGACGCCTTTGAACGCCGCTATCGTGCTCAGGGGCTGCTGGGTCAGAGCACCAGCCCATCCATACCAGGCACCGTCGCACCTTCAGCGACGAGGCCCGCAACGCTCTGGGCGGCCGACGACATCGAAAGCCGGCCGGCCGTTGCCAACCAAATTTGGTTTTGCTCTCTGGATACCGAAACGCACATATCAAAGCTGCATTTCACCCTGCCGGATTTTCAGAATGCCGCATCGCTGGCCGTTTCTCCGGATGGTTCTGAAATCGCCTTTGATGCGACATTCCCCGGTGAAGCGATGACATCTGACTCGCAGATTTTTATCGCGGCACTGGACGGCACTGCGATCCGCAGCATGGGTCGAGGAACCATGCCATCATGGTCTCCGGAGGGAAAACGACTTGTCTGCAGTCGCTATTCGCCCTCCAAAGGTGTTTGGATTATGCGCGCCGCAGGCGCAGACGCTCAATTGCTGGACGAATCCGGCTGGTCCGCGCGTTGGTCGCCTGATGGTCGCCTGATCGTGTACACCAGGCAGCAGCACGGGCGATCCGATCCTGTCGTTTACGACATCGTGGAAGACGAATTCTTCAGCGTGTTTGATGGTGAGAGAAATCCATTCCAGCAGATATCCGGGAACTTCAGCTGGTCTCCCGACAGCACTCAGGTCGCGTTCAAGGCGACAACTTCACCCGCCGGAACGAATAACGCCGAATCTCAGATCGCCACAGCATTTATCTTTGGGACGGCGCGACCGTCCGTAGCGTATCAGCAACAAGGCTACTTTACTGCAGCTGTTGAGTGGACGCCGTCCGGCCGAAGAATTGTGTGCTCACCCGACCTGCCGTTGTATGGAACTGAACGACTGCATTATCTGGAAACGCATCGCCTTGCCGAACCTGTCTACATTCAAGGGCAGGAAGCGGATCGGCGTAACACCAGCGCGTCGTGGCTGCCGGACGGTAAGACGCTGGTGTACATGAGCCGACCGGTGAGAAAATGAACAACGTGCACGGCATGACCGACACCAGCACCAGCCATCGCGTGTGGATAGGCTTTCTTTCATTGCTGTTTCTGCCAGTTTCAGGCGACGCACAGGAAACACAGCCGACCCCGCCTTCACAGCTCTGGATGTGCAGTCTGGATCTGCAGACCGGAATTTCCACGAAGCTGTTTGAATTCACGCACCTGGAATCGGTCGGCTCCCCCCGTCTGTCCGGCGATGGCGAACGAATCGCGTTTGAAGCCACGTTGCATGGAACACAGGCAGCCTCCGATTCGCACGTCTGGGTGTGTAACACCAACGGATCAGAAATGCGGGATCTCGGTCCCGGAGCGATGCCCACATGGTCGCCTCGAGGAAAAAGGATCGCCTTCTGCAAACGTTCGCCGGAACATGGAGTCTGGGTGATGCAGGCCGATGGCAGCCATCAGCAATTGATCGACGAAGCGGGCTGGTGTGCACGATGGTCGCCGGATGGCAACATGATTGCCTACACGCGGCGAGTTAACGAGGCTGCCGATTTTGTAATTTTCAATCTTGTGGAAGATGAATTCTTCCCCGTGTTTGGCGACGGCCGCAGCGGTTACAGCTCGTTCTACTGGAACTTCGTATGGTCGCCGGACAGCAAACGTTTGTGCTTTAAAGGGAATGGACCAGACAGCGAAATTCACGTGGCATCGGTTGCCGTCCACAATGGACCAGACGTGCAGGTGCATTATCGCGGAGATGACACTATTCGGGCCGACCTCGCCTGGGTTGACAACAACATCGTGGCATTTACCCGGACTACGGGCGAAGACAAACGGAATCAGCTGATGACAGTCCGCACGGGTGTGCAACAGCCAGCGGTTGGAAATGCTCCGCTGCCACTCGCCGGACAACTACAGAACCACGCGAACCGAAGTCCGGCCGTCAGCAGAGACGGAAGAATTTTGATCTACATTAGTCGTTCCAGGTAATCCCGTCTTCGAAGAGAGACCGTCATGTCCACTCGTGTCATTGCGTTGTTGATCCTGTCAGCCACAACTTCGCAGGCCACTGACCCTGTCGGCTACAGCATTGACCTGTCGAAAGCATCCTCCGGCTTCGATGGCAGTTCCTGCTGGGTTCACGCACGAGCAGGTATGCTGCGAGACTCATCGAAGTCAGCCAGCGGTCATGCCACGGCGATCATGACCACGCAAAAACTGCTGCTCAGCGGTTCGGACATTTTCTATGCGTTGAATGAACTCCGCTCCAGCGATGGCGGCGCGACCTGGACTGTCCCCCGGCAAATCGATTCCTTCGCACGCCAGACGTTTTCCGAGACGGACAAACCGCTGCCGACAGGGGCCGATATCGCTCCGCACCTGTTGCAGCCCGGCGATCAGACCACCGTCTGCGACTTCGTTCCGAAATGGCATGCTCAATCCAAACGATTACTGGGCATCGGACACACCGTCTGGTACCGCAACAATAAAGTGATGCATGTCCGCCCCCGAGGTATTGCCTATGCCGTTTACGATTCCGAAACCGGTAAGTGGGGCAAGTGGGAGTGCGTGAAGCTGCCCAGGGGGCTGAGATTTCAATGCGCTGGTTCCGGCAGTCAGCAACGCGTTGACCTGCTGAATGGTGATATCCTGGTTCCCGTCTATCACAAAGAACCGCTGGCCAAGCAGTATGCCAGCACCGTCTGCCGCTGCAGTTTTGATGGCACTACCCTGAAGTACATTGAACACGGCAGCGAACTGTCTGTCCCCGTCAAACGTGGTTTGTACGAACCGTCGGTCACTGGGTTTGGTGGTCGTTTCTTTCTGACATTGCGCAACGATGACCACGGGTACGTCGCGGCCAGCGAGGATGGTTTGCACTATTCTGAGGCTACACGCTGGACGTTTGACGACGGAACAGATTTGGGTAACTACAACACTCAGCAGCACTGGGTGACTCACAGTGACGGGCTGTTTCTTGTCTACACACGAAAAGGTGCAGACAACGATCACGTATTCCGTCACCGGGCACCGCTCTTTATCGCTCAGGTCGATCCGGACAAACTGCACGTGATTCGCAGCACAGAACGAATTCTTGTTACTGAACGAGGAGCCCGGCTGGGCAATTTCGGCATCACCGATGTGTCAGCCAACGAGACCTGGGTGACCGTGACCGAATGGATGCAACCGGTCGGTGTCGAAAAGCACGGCAGCGACAACACGATCTGGATCGCGAAGATCAGATGGGGAAAGCCGAATCGTTCGGTGACGGGAATCAGTGATTGAACCGGTCTGTGATTTTTTTGAGAGGACCAATCATGAGGTCGTTTTGTTCACCACGGCGTAGTGGCGACAATTGTTCTTAGATCAACGATTGGTCTGGCGTTCTGGTGAACGCCACAATTTGTTCATACCCGCGTTCAGGCGTGCACATGTGATGAACACGGCCCAGCCATCAATCCGGTTGTTGCGAAACTGCAAGTCGAGAGCGATCTGCGAACCAATGGTCACCCCGTGAACCTGGGTGACGTTTTTTTGTTGGTCAAAACGCCCGATCCGGCAATGGCTGAGTTCAAAAAGTCGTGGGAGATGCCCACGACGGTTGATACGAACGCGTTTGGGCGTGTAGGAATCGATCCAGACCGAATCCCATTCTATCAGTTTTATGGAGCAGGTGTTTGCCGTCGCTCTGCGCTCCGGTTGATTCTGGCGGAGTCATCACTGAGTTACGGAATTTTGGAAGACGGGATCGTCTTGACCATCAAGGCGAATGCAGATTCTTATGGAAACGCCAACTCCGAAAAGCCGACTGTCGCCCGGCTGTGTCATTGTGCATTAGAGATTGCCGTGAAAACGGCTTTGTTGCTGGCATTGCTTTCTGATCGAGCGGTAACCGTTCGGCAAGCCGCTGCATGGGCGTTGGCAAATCTGGAATTGCCGGTAGAAACGGCAACACAATCACTGGAGGCCGCAACACGGGACACCGATCGAGATGTTGCCTCCCGGGCCGTTTCGGCACCTTGAAAGCTTCGGTTGCGGCAGGGCAAAGAACGATAGGGGCAGCGACCGTCTGGGCCGCCAGGATTAGCCGAACCGGCTTGCAGATGGGTGAGTGTTTCAACAGTTCGCCTACCCGGTCACGACCCCACAAGGTACGTGATGGATGCGATTCTGAGACAACAGAACCACATCCCCGAAACTGCCGGATAGTTGCCAAACACAACAATTGATATCATGCACAACCTGAGCTTCATCTTCTGCCAGAACGTCTCTTTGATTTACGTGTGCCACTGGAAGTTTGCCCAAATGAATCGGTCGTTGACAGGATAACCGCAACTCGACCAGAATGGGGCTGAATCCGAAATTAGCCGAACGGCTCCATGATTGTCCAGCTTCAGAAAAAGAGAATGACCTGTCCCTCAAAGGGCTACCATCTCAAGGGCTTTGCTGACAACATGTCTACGCCAGAAAAAAGAAACAACACCAAAGAAATCGTGTTTGTTTTTCTGCTGACAGCACCGGCTGTGATCCACACAGTCGCCTTTGCATCCGTCGCCATGAACGGGTTGGAAATTGGAAGAATAGATGCCGCGTTCGTTGTTCTATTGGTCGGGTACTTGTGCGCGTGCGTAGTCGTATGCCGCGGCACCCCAGGAACCGTCGGACGTTTTCTCTTGCTAACGTATGCTTCACTTTGCACGGCAGGGCTTGCAGAGACAGCATTGTGGTTTGTCTTTCCGCCGCCTCCTGGGAACGTGCCAATTTCGCCCCGTGTGAGAAAGAGTGTCGCTGCCGATACGATGCCGGGAATATCCGGCCCGATCGTCTATTCGGTGAACGAGATTGGGCTTAGAGGGCCGCAAACGACGCTGGCTGATGCAACCTGGCGCATTTTATGCGTGGGCGGAAGCACAACCGAATGCCTGTATGTGACAGATGAGAAAAGCTGGCCTTGGCTGCTGCAAGACAGGCTCGCAGCCAGTCTCGGCGAAAATGTATTTGTTGGAAATGCGGGAAAAAGCGGGCAATTCACTCGTCACCATTCATACCAGATTCGTAATTATCCTTTGGCAAATGAGTTTGACTGGGTTGTGGTTCTTTGCGGCATCAACGATGCGGGTGCTTTTCTCTGGAATGCCTACGCTGAAAGAAGCCTGGCTGTGCCACAACAGGCGTTGACCGGGAGTTTTGATGGGGTGCCGTACTACCGGCGACTGTCCGCAGTTCGGTTTATTCAGCGATGGCACCAAACGCAATTCAGTGAACAAGTTGTCGTGCAGGACCCTGCCGGATTGTGGTATTCAGAAGAACGCAAAGTCAGGCAGGCAAAGCTTGCAAGGAATACAATCACGGAAATTCCTGAGGGATGTGAAGAGGCTCTTGATCGATACAGGGTTGACCTTGTCGACATCATTGCCGCGTGCCGCGAACGGGGAGTTAAACTGGTGTTGATGACACAACCCACGCTGTACAAACACAACCTTTCTCCGGAACTGGACAGGTTGCTCTGTGCACACAGTCAGGACCGAGCTTACACACCCGGAATACTGTCCGAGCTGATGGAGAAATATAACCAAACGATGCGCGAAGTCTGCGAAGGAAAAAACGTTGATATGATCGACCTTGCTTCCGTTATTCCAAAGGACACGACCGCCTTCTACGACGATTGTCATTTCAATATTTCCGGCTGTGAGAAAGTTGCCTCAGCCGTTTTCAGCTTCTTTGATTCGCGCCTTGAACAGACGGCAAAGTAGCTTTTGAGCCCAGTCTGAAACCTCCGGCCTCTGAACGTCAGAGCTTCAGGCTGGGCTAGTTGTTTAACCGCGTGGTTTTGCAAGGCAAAGCGTGGTTCGATGGGTACGTGGTTAATTGACTCCGCTGTGCGCTACAAAGGTTCGGCACGTGGGGATGCCGGAAAAACCTGTTGCGGGCTGGAAACGCGGCGTTCGTTCGCGGGCAACTGTGCTGATGTTCGCAAGACACTGGCGCCGTTATCTCAGTGATTAAACAGGAACTCGCGGCTGCTGAAGATGCCCCAGACCATGTCTTCCAGCAACGCGCGGTGTTCTTCCGGTTTCGTATCTGCAAACAGCTGCAGCATCTCCGTGCGTTCCCGGGGGGACGGATAGCGGGACAACGAGGACACAAACAGCTCATCCAGCAAAGCAGGCCGGTTGTCTTTGAATTCTTTCAACCAACGGTCAAGCTGATTGTCCTGTGTCTGCAGTTTTCCGTTGATCGTTGTGCCGTTGGAAATGTGCAGCACCTGCACCATGCTCGGTTCGTCGCTGCGTTCACATTCGCACGTAATGCGTCTTTGATGCCTGCCGAACGTCTGCAGAAAGTAGGACTGCACGGCGGCATCGTATAGTTCAATGGCACGAGTCCCTTTGGGGTAAAAATCCGTGTCGCGGACGTCAGCCCCGGAAAACACGATCTTGTTGAATTCACTGGGCACTGCCGTCACCTGAGACACTGCATCCAGCAGCACTTCGGCCATCAGCCGTTTCGGGTAGTACCGTGAATAATTACGCGCGTCACCATTGTTCTGATCCAGCGGTTTGCTGCTGCGCTGGTAGGTTTCCGACTGCAGGATCTGTCGCATCAGCGCCTTCAGGTCAAAATCGCTGTCCACCAGGAAATCCGCACATGTCTGCAGCAGTTCTTCGTTGCTGGCGGGATTCGATGTTCGCATGTCGTCAACCTGTTCCACCAGACCGACTCCCATAAAATTACGCCACACTCGGTTGGTGATCGCCCGGGCAAACAGAGGATTGTCACGGGAGACCAGCCAGTCCGCCAGATACTCGCGACGATCAGCCGGAGCGTCATAGGGCAGCGGCTCTGCATCCAGCGGAGTGGGCGGCTGAGGCTTGCCGGTTCGTGGCTGAATCAATTCTCCGGAATCGACTGTCACCAGCGTACGCTTTCCGTCTCCGCTGCGAGGATCGCCACCCCAGCCTTTGGCCCGCACTCGGGAAAACAGATTCGCGAAGCCGTAATACTGATCGTTCGTCCATTTCTCCAGCGGATGATTGTGGCATTTCGCGCAACCAATCGACAGGCCCAGAAACGCCTGGCTCGCATTCTCTGCCATGTCCTCAGGAGCCTGATGCAGTGCATAAAAGTTGGTGGCCCCGTTTTCGATGCTGGATCCCTTTGCCGTGATGACTTCACGAACAAAATCGTCCCATGGTGTATTGGCTTCGACGTGATCGTGGATCCACGCGTAGTATGCCTTGACGGCATCGGGCCGCAGCAGGTTGCCATTGATCATTAACAGATCTGACCAGTGATAGGACCAGAAATCAACGAACTCCGGGCGGGCCAGCAACGACTCAATGAGTGTGTCGCGTTTGCCGGGAGAACCGTTCGCCAGGAACTCCCGTACCTCAAGGCCGGTGGGCAGCGTTCCGATGGTGTCTACAAAGGATCGACGGACAAACACTTCGTCCGAGCATTTTGGCGAAGGCTTCAGATGCAGTCGTCGCAGTTGTTTTAACCCCAGATCGTCGATGAAATTGCGGCGTCCGGCAAGCACATAGGAATCAGGTGTCACGGTCTGTTCAAATGGTGACGTCATCCTCGCAATTACGATTCGGCTGCCAAACCATGCGCTGACGGCTCCTTCCCCGGGGCCGATTATGGTCGCTGTCCCTTCCTGTTCAACGGTGGCGACCGCTTCGTTGGCGGATGTGAACTTCGCCCATTGAGTCACGTCCTCCACGCGGCCGTCGGTGTAGTGTGCCTGAATGATGAACGGTTGCTGCTGGCCTTTCTTCAGAGTCGCCGCCTCCGGAAGGACTTTCAGCCGTACCAGTCTGGCGTCTTCGTCGGCAGGTTTGGGTGCTCCATCGGCGATCCATTCGGCAATCACGCGATAGTTCAGCGTGTCTGGTACTAGTCGCAGGCCGCCCCGATGAGGCACGGCAGTCGTTGGTTTGGTCAGCAACAGACTTAACCCCGGCTCGGTCAGATCAGTACGGCGGCCTAACTGCTGTGTCGTGGCGTTGAAGTGATCTTTGTCGGTGTCATAGCCGCGAAGCGAGAGTCGAAACCCGCCTTTGCCGGCCAGTGCACCGTGACAGGCGCCACTGTTACAGCCCTGTTTGGCCAGTACAGATTGCACATGATTGCGAAACGTCCAGCGAAAGCGGTTGCTGGTGTTCGTTACGGTTACCTGTGCAGTCGCAATCTCCTTCAGCCCCAGAAATGCTCGGACCGCTGTTGTCCCGTCGGCAACAGGATGGACCGTGCGGTTTTCAATGGTTGCGATCTTCGTGTTATCGCTCTTCAATTCGATCGAATCATCGGCCACCCCGATAGCTCTGTCACCATCGAATCGCTCGACCAGAATACGGTGTGTGGCTTCGCGACCATCCAGTTTCAATTCCGCAGGCAGCAGACGGAAGGAATCGGCCGCCGGGATTTCGACGGACAGAATTGTCAGCAGAAAAAAATAGAACGTCCGAAGCATGTTGTGGGCCTCGATGTTTGGTGGCAATGACGACGGAGGTCAACCGAAGTCGTTGGCTACTCGTTTAAGATAATTATTCAGCTCCGAGCGGCGCTCGAATCCGCTGGCGGTCGATACCGCCCGCTTCGATGATAACCGGAAGGGAACCAACAAAAAAGACGCCCGGTGATTCGTTCACCGGGCGTCTTTGATTGATTCAGATTCCACCGTCAGCTGGTTGCCCTGCCTACTTCTTGGCGGGCGCCAGCTGTCGCAGTCGAGCACCACTGCGTTTGGCAAACAGTTCTTTGCTGCCATCTGCCGCGATTCTGACGCCCACGCGAGTCGGCTTGTTGGTTTCCGGGCAAATCAACTGGCAGTTCGTCGCGTCAATGGCCAGTTCCATATGCAATCGCCCGCCCTGAGGACTCTTGGGGTGGCCACGACGAACGTGCTTGTACACTTTGTGGACGCCTTCGACGACAACCTTGCCGTTTTTGACATCAACGGAAAGGACGGTTCCGCGAGTGCCCTTGTCATCACCAGTGATCACTTCAACTGTATCACCTTTGCGGATTTTCATTGCCGTAACCTTTTTCACCAACGAAGTTTAGGACCATCAACGAATGCGTTGACGGGCTGAGCAGCAGCTCGGTCGAAACATCATCGACCGAATATGGGGACTCAATTCAGCGTTTCGACCGATTCGGGAAGGGAAACGCCACAACCCATTGCGAAGCGAAGCGGGGAAGAATGACGACTTTCTGCGCCGGAATCAACCCAGCATCTCCAATGTTTGGCCGGGTTGAGGGCAAATGCTGCGTTAAGGCGGCCCAGCAGCTTCAAGTGACCAGCTCCACCTCCA
Organism: Fuerstiella sp.; assembly: GCA_014238335.1. Classification (GTDB taxonomy): domain Bacteria; phylum Planctomycetota; class Planctomycetia; order Planctomycetales; family Planctomycetaceae; genus Fuerstiella. The sequence continues at coordinate 100,065 of JABABI010000007.1, read as the reverse complement.
GAAACTGCCACGGCTTCTTTTTGTACAGTTCGGCCAGATGCAGCATTGTTTCCCAACGAATATGGTGGTGTGGGCTCTCAAACTTCGGCTTCTCTTCAGGCAGGTTCGTCAACAAATCCCGTCTCGTGACGAGGGCGCGAATCTTGCGAGTTCGGGTGTCGCCATCACATTCATTTGTGAGACAAATCATGTATTGAACGGACGTTACGGGCTTACCCGCTTCCCGTGCCAGCAACCCGTCCGCAAACTGTTCAGACAATTCATTCAGGACCGCATTCAGGAAATACCAATAATCATCTTTGGGAAGTGGAATCTGCGGACTTCCAGGTGTCGTTTGCTGGGCTGCCGCCGTCAGCTGCCGCACAGCCGTTTCGTTAAGAAATACGTCGCTGCTGGACTTTTCGCACAGCGTGCGGATTCGCAACGTCTGTTCGTGAATGGAGTTGAGTGAAAAGTTGATGCGATGAAAGAATTCACGCTGCTTCCATTCATGGGCGTTTCGCCACCGGGCGAACATCCAGCCAATGGCCGTGAAGCCGGCGGCCGTAGCGAATTTGACCCAGTGATCGGCAATCAGATCGTTGACCGCAGAGACAAGTTGATCCATTTCGGAGCTCTCTTACATCGTAATTGTGAAAGCGGCACTTCCCGGGAACGATTGATTGTGGCGATGTGCAGATAAGGATAACAGAAGGACACGCCCGCGATTCCCGGGTTCGACCAGGAATCGCGACCTTCCTGTCCATCGTTTGCTGCCACCGCTACGAGGACTCAACACGAATCACGGTGTATTCCGTCCACGTCATGATAGGATGGGCAACTGTCTGCTGCCTATCCCTAATGCGGGGCTGCCCGCCAGCCGATGCGAGCTACCGCTCGGAATGTCGTGGTCCGCTCCCGTTGGTCGCTGCATTCGACTCAGCGACAACATTCGTTCATGCATGAATGCAGCAAACTCAGTATTCGACCGTCATCACATGCTTCGCATTGGTCAATTCGAATTCGACCTTCCCGTCGTTCAGGCCGCATTGAGTGGCTACAGCGACTGGCCCATGCGCGCTATGGCCCGCCAGATGGGAGCTCCCTACACCATCTGCGAAGTCATGATCGATTCCTTCGTCAATTCTCTGAAGGATCGCGCAAGGACGAAACGGTTTCTGATGGTGACCGAGGATGATCATCCGGCCGGTGCTCAGCTGATGGGAGCCGATCCATCAGAGTTCCCGTCTGCAGCAGTGCGTTTGGTGGAGGCCGGTTTTGATGTGATCGACATCAACTTTGGGTGTCCGGTAAAAAAGGCGCTCGGTCGTTGCCGTGGCGGATTTCATCTGGGGCAGCCTGACATCGCGCTGGAGATCGTTCGAAGAGTCAGGGGCGCCGTTCCGGATCGAGTCCCGGTCACTGTCAAGATGCGGCGCGGCGTGGACGACACAGAGCAAAGTCGCGATCAGTTTCTGCAGATTTTTTCAGGCGCTTTCAAAGAAGGCGTCTCTGCAATTACTGTCCATGGTCGAACTGTGCAACAGCGATACAACGGGCCTAGCAACTGGAGTTTTCTGGCCGACCTGTGCGCCGATTTCCCGGACAACACAATTCTGGGCAGCGGCGATCTTTTTTGTGCGGAAGACTGCGTGCGCATGATTCGCGAAACGGGAGTGAAGGGTGTTACTGCAGCACGAGGTTCCATTGGCAATCCGTGGATCTTTGAGCAGGCCAGAGCGCTGCTGGCAGGACACCCGTTACCATCGCCTCCGTCTGTCACGGAGCAGAAAGAAGCGTTGCTCGAACATTTCCGCTTTGCCGAAATCGCGTACTCTTCGAAACGAGCTGTCAAGCAGATGCGCAAGTTCGGCATGCGCTATGCCGACTGGCATCCCGACGCTGACGATGTCAAAGCGGATTTCATTCGGGTGGGAGATGCCCGCACATGGAACAGTGTTATTAAGCACTGGTACACCAGTGATCGGCCTGGGGTCTATCCTGTTTATCCCGGGGTGCCAAAACCTCCGGCCTCCGATGTGACTGCGTGATTTCGCACCGGGAAGCGATGTCGAATAAACGATTAATCGACCGTGAGATGTCCGGAGTCTAATCAAGATATTGACAGGTGATTGACCGAATCCGGCTGGACAGATCAATACCTAGTCCGACAATACTTCGAACTGTCAGCCTGCCTTCACAACATTGAATGATACGCGAGTGGCAACGAATGCCTGAACAGCGAGGCAAAACCAAAATCACCGGCGATCGTGCCAGTGACTTCCTGTCGAAATTCCGTGCGCCTTCCACACCAAACCTCATGCCTCGCGAGTCGTTCTCCGCTATTGCACCATTCGAACCTGCTGCCGGACTCAGCAACGGACACCTGCAGACGTTGTTCGGAGCGTTTCGCCCGGCGCGGCCGACGATCACAGGCACGGTACAAAGAAAAATTTGTTTTCCGGACGGAGACTTTGCTGTTCTGCATGATGACAGACCGGAGGAATGGTCTCGTGGCGATCATGTGGTTCTCCTGATGCATGGCATGGCCGGTTGCCATCAAAGCGGATACATGGCCCGAACCGCGTCCAAACTTAAGCGTCGCAATGCCCGCGTGTTTCGAATGGATCATCGCGGGTGTGGTGCTGGCGAACATCTGGCAGAGAACCCTTATCACGCCGGACGCACTCGAGATTTGGAATCAGCGATCCGGATGCTCGAACGTCTGTGCCCTGGTTCGCCCATTTCCGTGGCTGGTTTCTCACTCAGTGGCAACCTGCTGCTCAGGTACCTGGGCGACGATCCGGCCGGGCTGCCGCCGAGTTTGTTTCGCGCTGTTGCCATCTGCCCACCTGTGGATCTGCAGCACTGCGTTGAGCAGCTGGGGACGACTCGAATGGGGCAGCGCTACGACTGGTACTTTGCCCGTCAACTGGTGAATCAATTGGCGGGTAAACCGCAATGGCGAGACGATGTGCCGCTGGCATGGGCAAAGCGTCTGCCGCGGAGCATCATTGAGTTTGATGAACTGTACACGGCACCTGCTTCGGGTTTCGATTCGGCCGAACACTATTATACGGAAGCATCTGCCAGGCCCTTCATCGGCAACATCTCCGTCTCCACGGCAATTCTCGCAGCCGAAGACGACCCTATGGTGAGTTCCGCACCACTGAAGCGACTGCAGCTTCCATCAAACGTGGAGCTGTGTCTGACAAAGCACGGTGGGCACCTGGGTTTCATGGGGCGGAAGGGCGTTGATGCGGATCAGCGCTGGATGGACTGGCGAGTCGTCGACTGGCTGTTGAACGAACGCCGTTGATTTCGGACTCACGCTGCCGTATTGTGAGCAACTGAGCGTTGGGTAGCTTTGGACCGACGTGATCGAAACGATTCCGGCTCCGAAAAAAATGTCAAAACCGACCAGCGTGCAGCACGTCGCCGTGCTGTTCGAATTCCCCACATTAAACGGGGGAGAACATTCGATGTTGTCCGTGCTGGACACGCTGCAGAAGAACTGTGTTTTTCAGTTCACAGCGCTGGCACCAGCGACCGGCCTGCTGGCAGACGAACTGTCTCGACGACAGATCTCTCAGCGGCATTTCAGCGTCCGAAGCGAAGCCGGCGAAAAGTTACCCTTCGACGTGATCGAGCAGCGGCTGTCAGGCCTGCTGAAGGAATTGCGGCCGGGTATTCTGCATGCCAACAGCCTGTCCATGTCCCGGCTTACCGGACAGCTTGCGACCGCTGCTCTGCCACGGTTGAAACGAACCGGTCACCTTCGCGACATCATTAGACTGAAAAAAAAAACGGTGTCAGATCTGAATCGAAATGACGGACTGATCGCCGTTTCGAAGGCTACTTACGACTTTCATGTCGAACAGGGGCTTGACCCGTCGCGCTGCTGCGTCGTTTACAACGGTGTCGATACGGAACGCTTTCAGCCTCGCGACAACAGGACACCTCGCTCGAAACTGTTCCCATCAGTCCCGGCAGGCCACAGGATTTTGCTGAACGTGGGGCAAATCTGTCTGCGGAAGGGACAACTGGATCTGGCAAAATCTGTTGTCGGCCTTCTGCGGGATCGCCGCGACGTCCACCTTGCTATCGTTGGTCAGAGACATTCAACAAAGCAGGAAAGCGTCGACTACGAGGCCGCGATTCAACACGCGTTCACAGGCGCAGGTTGTGGCTCGCACCTGCACATGCTCGGTTACCGGGACAACATCCCGGATTTGATGAACGCCGCTGACCTTCTGGTGCATGCCGCTCGCCAGGAACCATTCGGACGAACTTTGCTGGAAGCTGCGTCCAGTGGCTTACCTGTGATCGCCACTGACGTTGGTGGCACGGCAGAGATGCTGCGCCCGGACACGGATGTGATTCTGGTTTCACCCGGAGATGTTGCTTCACTTCAAACCTGCATTGACAAAGCGCTGTCGAACACCGAGCTTTGCCGTTCACTGGCCGCGTCGGCACGGCAGCACATGGAGACCAATTTTACCATAAAAAGTGCAGCAGACCAACTGGCGGAATTCTGGAGCATCGAAGAAGATTGTGCGACAACTTAGTGCGTGTCGCACGGACGTGCAGCGGTTTCGGCTTGCAATGTTGCAGCTGCAGAGTGGCGGAAGTTGCTACTGCTACACTTCGGTGCATCGCATTCGTGCCCATCGTGAGCTTCGTCCTGACAAGGTGCGACAGTGACCCTTCGATTACTTCTTCTTTTTCTGCCGCTGATCTGTTCGCCGGCACAGACGATCGCTCAGATTCAGCGGCCCAACGTGGTGCTGATTATCGCCGATCAGTTGCGCTATGAATCGTGTGGCTATGCGGGCGACGCAAAAGCCATCACACCGAACATTGATCGCCTTGCGGCCACGGGCATCAGTTTCGATAACTATGTTGTCAATACGCCGGTGTGTGCCGCCACGCGAGCAACTCTGTGGACCGGTAAGTATGCCAGCACCCACGGCATGGCCGTCAATGAACTGCGTCTTAACCCGAATCATGACACGCTGGGACATCTGCTGTCGGCCAAGGGGTACACGTGTGACTACATCGGCAAGTGGCATCTGTGGGCCAACCAGGCAGGGCGACACAAATTCGTGGGAAACGCATTCTGTCCGCCTGGCCCGTACCGACTGGGGTTCGATGGGTTCTGGGCGGCGTACAATTTTAACCACGGCAACTACAACGCGTTCTACTTTAAGGACACCGCTGAGCGGCATGAAATCGAAGGCTGGGGGCCGGCACATTTCACAGATCTGGCGATAGATCAACTCGCACATCATGCCCAAACGAAGCTGCCCTTTGCCATGGTCGTGTCGTATAGTCCTCCACACGATCCCTGGGCAAAAGACAACGTACCGCCGTGGTGGTACGACCGCTTCAAGGACGTGGAATTCGCACTTCCTTCAACCTGGAGCGATGTGCCCGACAAACACATGGATCGGAACACCAATCCGAAACAGTGGCTGAATAAATGGAAGGCAAATCTGCCTGAATACATGCGGGTTTACTACGCCATGACCGCAGCGATGGACGAACAGATTGGTCGGTTGCTGAAAGCGATCGACGATCAGCAACTTGAACGAAACACCATCGTAATTTTCACGTCAGATCACGGCGAACAATTCGGTGCGAATGCACGTGTGTTCAAAATGACATTCTTCGACAAATCGGCGCGCGTTCCGCTGCTGATCCGTTGGCCGGGTAAAATTCCGGCGAAACGACGGTCCAACGCATGCATTTCATCTGTCGATGTCATGCCGACAATCTGTGGCATGCTGGGCGTCGGCTTTCCGGATTCGACGGACGGCATCGATCTGTCGGACTCAACGCGAGTGGACTGCAACTGCGAACCGGACTTCGCGTTGCTGCAGGGCATGGGACACACGTTTCAATGGAAAGACGGCTTCGAGTGGCGTGCCGTCCGCGATCAGCGATTCACGTATGCTCAATACCTTGTGGACGGAGAAGAGCTGTTGTTCGATAACAGAAACGATCCGGAACAATCCACGAATCTCGTTGGCAACGCCGATTTTGCTGAGGACCTGACACGTCTGCGGCAGCGGCTAATCGAGAAACGGCTGGCTGTCCACGACGAATTCAAACCCTGCACCTGGTACCGCGACAATTGGATTGAAAACCGAGTCGTCCTGCGCGGAGCGAAGGGCAAGTTTCATCGTGAGATGGGCGACGATGTTGAAGTTGACACTGCGATGGCGGGCCCCAAGAGTGTCAGCGAATGACAGGTTCGGTCGCTGTCACAATGTTGGAGCTGTGGAGCGGGAAAACGAGTTTCGCGGACTCAACACAATTGAAATTCCGGCAGCGTACACAGTGCATGGACGGCATCTTTGAGTTTCTCGGTGCGGTTATCTCCGTTGCCGAACAACATTCGAATTCGGTCGCGTGCGGCAGCAGGAATCTCGACTGCGAACAACGATGTCTGAAACCACTCGATGATCTCGTCGGCTGACTCGGCACCCTGTTTGGCCAGATAATCGCCCAGCGTCAATCTGCCGAATCGGGTCTTTTCGTGATCCAGCAGGCCGCGAATCAAGTTTGACCGACCCAGCAACGTGGACGAATTCACCCACGTGCGTCCGCCGTCCCAGCCTTTGACGCTGGGTGGATACAACAGCCCCTGACCCAATGTCTGCAGCTTCTCAGCAAGCTCGTACGAATTTGTGGATCCTTCCAGCGAGCGCAGAAAGCCGATGGCCAGTTCCACCGGTGAACGGACTTTGCGTCCTTTCGCGCGCGACGAATAAAACACGTTGCTGGTCAAAATACGCCGCACGGTGGGAGCGATCAGCATCTGGTTTTCGCGCAGTTCGCTGGCCAGCGGTGCGAGCAGTTCTGCCGACGGCGATGGTTCATCCATTACCAGAAACAGCACCAGCTTCATCGCGATAAACTGCGGTGCGGCGTCCTGGTCGACAACAATTTGCACGCCTTCTTCGCCACCAAAATTCCCCGTGCGACCGAGAAACGACTTTGATTTTGTGTCGTGTTGATAGCGGTTGAAACGGAACTTCCTGTTCTTGACTTCCCAACCCGTAAAACAGCGAGCCAACTCACGAATGTCGTTCTCTGTGTAATTGCCTTCACCCAGGCAGAATAATTCCATGATCTCGCGGGCATAGTTTTCGTTGGGATGCGCTTTGCGATTCGTGACGGAATCCAGGTAAATCAACATCGCCGGGTCACGCGAGATTTCCAGTAACAGCTGAGCAAAATCTCCCAGTGCGTATTTTCGCAACAGGTTATTCTGGTCGAACATCAGTTCCGCATCTTCGACCTTCTGCGCGCTGGTGGCGAAGTGCCCGTGCCACAGCAGGGTTGCCTTTTCCAACAGTTGAGCGGGCGTTGACAGCATGCGATACGCCCACCACGCGGACAGTTGCTGCACGTTGCCCGAGGCCATGCTGGCGTGTGCCAGATCCGCCACTTCGTTCTGATAGTCTTCAGGCTCAGCGGTGGCGTTCAGCAGATTTTCCGCTGCGGCAATGGCCCCTGCCTCCACAGCAGCGGTCAGTTCCTCGCGATTCGCCCCGAAACCCGCTCGCCGATACAGATGCGCCGCCGCGCGGAGGTTCCACGGTGTTTCCGCGGTAGGCTGGTATTCCGACCACGCCCATTCCGGATCAATGGTTTGGTTCATAGCTGTGCCCCGACCCTCTTGCTGAAACAACAATGATCAATCTGGTTTTACTTGAAGACCAAATTCGATTCCCAGTTGGTCCGGCTGCACGTTGATACTCGCAGATGCCTTCTCAAAATAGCCGACGACTTCCAGCAGCAGATCGATGGTGGCTTCGGCTTCTTCGCGGCTGTTACCGTCTTCCAGCATGTTTTGTGAAACCAACTGACCACGGTTATCGTTGAGTATCTGCTTCAGCACGCCGCCTTCCAGCTTCACACGCGTGTTCTTGGATTTTGAGTCATCTACAGGTACATCCGCCTGTACCAGTTCGCGTGCCAGTCGATCTGTACTGGCGACCACAAAACGTTCCCGGAAGAAGCCAACAGACGGCGAAAAGTTATACAGGATTTCCGCCCGAGTTGAATTTGCGTCATCCTCGTCCGGAATGTAGACCGTTGTGATCAACTCCGCACCGTTGTCGAGTTTGTCGATGTCCATCTCAAGTTGTGACCGCCCTTCCATGGCACCCACGACGTTGAAGAAGCCGATCATGCTCTGGAACGTCCGCCGCAGTTCACGAGTCATTTTCTCGGGGTCCTTCAGCTGAAAAACAAGGGCAAACTGAGGCAGTTTGATTGCCGGAACCGGCAGGGTGTCCGTGAAATCCTGTCTGGCAGCAACGAAACCGATTTCCGGCGTCAGAGATCCCAGAATGTCTTCGCCAAAATCTTTTCCGGAAAAGAATGTTGTGAGATTGGCATCGGCCTGAGCAAGGCCATCGTTGATGTTTTCGTTAAACAGATCACCTGCCCGCAACCACATTTCTGAAATGTCTCGATAGGTACTCAAAGTAAACAACGTGTTTTCTGTAACAGGCAATGCGGGACCGCGGCCGGCTCCGTTTGGGCCGAAGTAAAAGGTCCGTTCTTCCGGCACCCATTCCGGTTCATGCGGCATGGAAAAGTCCAGACCAACACCCTGGTGCGAAGCGTGCAGTTGGGCGGACGCAAACGGTGCTTTCTGCAGTGTGCTGAGGATGCCACCGACCAGTAATTCAACCCCCGGATTGACCGACTGACCAGCGAACAACTGTGGTGCGACACCGGCGTCTTTCAGAGTTGTAAGGTTGATGAAGGCCCACGCCGTGGCATCGCGACTGCGCGACTTTCGAGCCGTCTGGAAGTTTGCGTTGTCGGCCAGAGATGTTCCGGCGCCGTCCAGAAATCTGTCCAGCAGCACTCTGGCCAACTCGCCCTTGTTTGTGACCAGCAGCCAGTCGTCGACGACTGCGAATTTTGATTTGTTGACTTCATAGGCGGTGATGCCGCGGTAGTCGCCTGCTTTGATCTGCTCCGGATTCTTGCCCAGCTTCGATAGCTCCAGCAACTTGCCGCGGAACAATTCCAGCGACTCGGCATCTTTGCCATTGATCAACAGAGCCACTCCCTGCGTCGCTGCATCAACACCCAGATAAACACCTCGGGAAGTCAGTGATTCGATGGCTTTACGCCACTCCATTCCCAGCTGGATTTCAACAAACTTGCGACCCGTCAGGAACGCTCGATAAGCTTCTGTCTTCGTTGCCATCCTGTATGGCTCAATGGCTTCAATCTTTTCCCGTAAAGGATGATCAAAGATAGTGGAAATCAGATCTGACGGATTCGCGATTTCGGCGTAGAGAACTGTCGTTTCGGGAAACAACGAAGCCGCTGTGCGATCAGCGGCGTCTGCAGCACCGGCCACGGCAGCCAGGCACAGACAATACAGAAGCAAAGTTCTTCGCATGGTAAATCTCCGTGATAGGCGAACGGCGTTGTTGTCTAACGTGGCCGTTGTCGCTGCTTGCTGTGCTTGCTGGTGTTTTGTGGTCTTGAAATCACATTCTACGAATGTCCGAATTGTCACTCTGAACAGGCAGCAGTTCGCGACAGTCGCAAACTTTACTCATTCTCAGACCAGGGTGTCCCAGTTACTCTTCGCCCGTTGAGCATCAATACTGGCGAAAAGCCAGAACTTGTTATTCCATCGTGCCTGATTGGCAACGCCTTATCAAGCCGCTTGCAGAAGTTGGCAGACTCCGGGTGATTGTGCTTTCGCGGGTAGAGAGCAGCTTACAAAAATACGTGGCTTGTTCGGGTTCGTGGGAAGCACACATAGTAGGCCAGAAAACGTTTTTCGCGGCCATGAATCAGCGTGATACGCTCTACGGCAGTTCGCGAAGCTTCAGGCCTTTAAACTCAATAGGTGAGCCTTCAGATTCCATGCACAGGTAGCCGGTAGCGGGACTACAGCCGGTTCCTCCCGACACTTCAGTGCCGTTGACCCACAGCCGGACTTCGCCATTGATCGCGCGAACATAGTAGTGATTCCACTGGCCAATGCCCTTGCTCAGTTCCTGTGAGGGAAAGCTGCGCCTGCCGTTGGGAGCAACCGGTGGAAACGGAGTCATCTTTGATGCACCGACAGGAAAGACATCTCCGTGACACGTGAACCAGTCGGCTTTGCGTTTGCCTCCGGCTTCGTAACGTTCCTTGTAGCCCAGATCCAGTACCTGCACTTCGATGCCATGCGGCAGACCGGGACCGGTCAGGCGTTCCAGCGATTCCGGAATAGTCCAGACAAAGATGCCCGAATTTCCCGCGGACTTCAGATGCCGCCACTCGCACACCAGTTCAAAATTGGTGAATTGTTTTTTCGAACGCATCACGCTGACGGGTCGGCCCGTGCAGTGGATTTCGTTGTCCTTAAACGACCATGTGTCATCGGCGCTGTTGACCTTCGCAAAGTCGTTCTGGCCCAGAGCCACCCAACCCGGAGCGTTGCCGTCGATGATCGCTCCCATGTCGGCAGCCTGTGCCGTTGCACTGAGCATAATGAAAACGACGACCGGAATGCAGGTGTTGGTGATCAGTGAAATCGATTTGATCATGGGATGGTCCGGTCAGAAGTCGGTGGGCGAAAAGAGCAGGGTGGGCCACGGACGTGACGTGCACAACAACAGATGCCGTCAGCGATGCTTCAATATCGTCCAAAGATGCAGCAGGAAACGCAAACCACGCCGAAAGGGAAAGACTGTCCGCTCGTTTGCACGAACGGAAACGTCTGACCGTTGCGCCGCGATTCTGCTGTGGCCCAGCCCATACGCATGACCTGCCGCCCCCCCCCCAATGATTACGGCACTGCGACGGTCTGCTTTTTAACTTGTCGCCATCACCACATCGTTGCCACGACTACCCTTCAGGTGATACAAGATGCGGGACAACTTCGATGAAACGGTCCGTGCCGGAACGGCGTTTCGCTCGGTCTACGTAACTGCAGCGGGGTGGCTCCGTTGGCTCGCGGGGTGCCGCAGGCACAGGAGGTTGTTGGGGTTCAAGTGTCGTTACGCGTTTGGTGACTCACTCACTTGTATCTGTGTTGCTGGACGATTGTTACTGCCGACTGCCTTTTCCCCAGGCGCGGCAGAACTCAAACACATGCCTCTTGTTTTGCTTACTGCCAACCGCCTGATCTTTTCGGGCTCTCGTTCAGTGGGAACTCGTGATTTGTCTTCAGAAGCAATGCCAGGGAATCGCCATCGACAAGAACTAAAGCGTCCCCCTTCGGTGAATAACGCCAGCGAATCGATGGCTCCCTTTGCAAACAAAAATCGGCCCGTATTGACGGGCGAAAAGGCGATCCGGCCTTCTTTGCCAGCATTCGCGGTGCTTGGTCCGTCTGGTGAAAATGCCAGCGAATGAATTTTGTGTCGATGAGCTGGAATGACGTGCTTCAGTTCGCCTGTCGCGGCATCCCATATCCGAACCGTACGGTCGTGACTTCCCGTGCCAAGCCAGCGACCGTTCGGGCGGAATACGACACATTCAGCGGTATTCTGATGACCTTGCAGTAAGCGTAGGCGCTGTCCGGACTCAGTGTCAGTGTCATAAATCATAGCATCGTTCTCCGCGGAAATCGCGAACGTACGTCCGGCGCGAACGTCGCGTCTTCACAATGTGGAGGTGTATGAATCACCCGTGTCAGCTGTCCCGTCGCATGATCCCGGAGTTTGCATGTCTCATCCCATCCGGCTGTAATCAGCAGCGAACCGTCCGGAGAGAAGTCGAGTCCCTCGAGTGTGTCTTCGTGCGTCTGACTCAGCCCCTTGACATCGCCGGTCTTTATATTACACAATCGAACGGTACCATCTGTATGTTCTGTCGCTAACGTTCTGCCATCGGCTGACAGCGCCAGGCACGAGCCCCAATCCTGATGTTTCTGCCCGAACGACCTGGTTTCATAATTTCTTCGGTTCCATACGGAAATCCCCTGGCTGCCGGTAACGATGACACCATCGCCTGCCACTGAGAACGTCACCACACATGGGGTCGACATCTTCAGGTCTTCCACAGGGCTGGCTCCCGCGGTCCATGCGCGAATCGTGCCATCTATGCCCGCTGAGAGGAGTCGGTCGCCGTTTGGCGAAAAATAAATCGCAAACGCACGGCTGGAATGCGCACGAAATGCGGTTGGTAGATTCTCGAACTCTTTTTTACCGATAGCGGCATTGGGCTTACCATGCTTTTACATCCGAATCACCCCCGCCCGATCGCAGGAGGCCGAATTATCGCCTTGCTCGATCTCTGACAAAATCTGTGTGACTTTGTTCATCAATACCAAAATACCACGCGGAAAGAAGTCATTTTACCAGGCGGCAAATCTGGCAATTCCGGCATGTGTGCAGACCGATTCAGCGAGCAACGAGAACGACTTTTCATTTTCATACGTCAGCTCGCATGGTCTGATGCCCCATCCCCGTTAGCATGTCGCTTTCTGCGGATGTCGTTTTCAGGACCGACGCTGATTCCAAGCCGTATCGTTCGAAAGGCCTATGCGAATGCAGTCGATTTCTTACATCGTTCAACGACTTCGCCAATTTGTTTTCTGTTGCGTACGCATTGGGGGGCGCGTGGTCTCTGGTGTCCGTTGCGGGCTGTGCCGCGTCGTCTCGCTGTCGGTCTTAATCGCCCTGGGCGGCACTGCACTCGCGGCAGAACGGCCCAACATCCTGTTCATTATTGCGGACGACGCATCACGCGACAGTATGGGGGTGTACGGCAGCACCTATGTGAAGACGCCAAACTTTGATCGTATTGCCAACGAAGGGGTCATGTTTACTCAGGCGTACAACTGCAATCCCAAGTGTGCACCCGCGCGGGCCTGTCTTTTGACCGGGCGCTACTCGTGGCAGCTGGAAGAAGCCTGCAACCACAATCCGTTTCTGTCCGATAAGTGGGTTTTCTATCCGTATCTGCTGGAAGACAGCGGTTACTTCATGGGCTTTACCGGCAAAGGCTGGGGGCCGGGCATTCACAAAGGAACCGACGCCGGAAAATCCGGATTCAAAAAGGACAACCCGGCCGGGCATGCGTACAACAACAAAACGGCAAAGCCGCCGTTCAAGGGAATCAGTAACGTAGATTATGCGGCTAACTTCGAAGTGTTTCTGGATGTGTCGCCGGAAGATAAACCGTTCTGTTTCTGGTTTGGCACGAAGGAACCACATCGCGGCTACGGCAAGGACAACTGGAAACTGGATGGCCGTAATCTGAGCGACGTAACCGTGCCGAAGTACTACCCGGATAATGAGGTCATTCGAGGCGACCTGGCTGATTACGCGATAGAAGTCGAATGGTATGACACGCACATTGGACGCGCGTTGCAGCATCTGCAAGACCATGGTCGGCTGGACGACACTCTGATCATTGCTACGTCGGATCATGGCATGCCGTTCCCTCGGGTCAAGGGGCAGATTTACGACGACGGATTTCATGTGCCGCTGGTGGCTCGCTGGGGCAACCGCATTAAGCCGGGTCGCGTGGTGACGGATTTCGTGACTTTTCCTGATCTCGCTCCGACGGTGATGGAACTGGCGGGGTTGCCGCTTCATGATCAGATGACCGGCAGCAGTTTTTTGAAACAACTGCTGACCACGGAATCCGGGCGCATCGATCCTGCACGAAATCACACGCTGCTGGGCAAGGAACGACATGATATCGGGCGAACCGATGGCGACCTTGTGTCGGTCGCCTATCCCGCTAGAGCGATTCGCAATGACAAGTTCCTGTACGTGCGAAATTTTGAACCACAGCGGTGGCCGATCGGAAATCCGGAATACGGCTACATGAATTGCGACGGGTCACCGACGAAAACGTTTCTGACGGAACTGTCCCAAAGTAATCCGAACTACCGTTTCTTTGAACTTGCGTTTGGCAAACGGTCGGCCGAGGAACTGTACGACATGACGTCCGATCCGGACTGCGTAAATAACCTCGCGGCGGATCCGAAGTACAACGAGACAAAGGCGCGTCTCTGGACGCAGCTGACTGAGGAACTGACTGCTCAGGGTGATCCTCGCATTCTTGGCAATGGACATATCTTTGACTTTTATCCCAACTGCCGCATCGATCGTCAGCAAAAGTTGTACAGGAAGCCGGAATACGATCCGGTGAAACTTTTCGAAGACAAGTTCAGGTCTGAGTGAACTGAGAATACTGACGTCCGAGAGCGTGGCCGGGGTTGGATCGCTTATTCTTACCCACGAATCTGGTTAGCCGCGAAGCGGCGGCAGCATGTAGCCCACGGTGTAAGCTGTGGGTTACGGAACGTTTACGTGAATTGGGCCACGAAGCGGCGACAGAGAATTTCGCGTTGCCGCCACCGCTTCGCGGTTACGACGCTTCGTGATAGCCACTATCCGTGGGCTCATACCCACGGTTATCTGCCTTGGTCGATGTACTTGTCGGTAAGAACAAGGGTTGGAGCGGGGTACGATTGAAACCCCGGGGCACTCAGTCCAGCCCCTGCGACCTACCCTTTCCCAGCGAAATTGAGGTGAATTGAGTGTGCAGACCCGTCGCTGTACATATACTGATTCAGCATTCGGAATTACGATTTTTGTCGCTGTGGCAGCATGAGCAACAGACCCATTCAGCAGGCGGGCCAGCATCTGCAGCGTCGCGTTTCAAGGCGACGTGTGCTGGAGGTCGGTTCGTCCACAGCATTCGGGGTGACGCTGACGGATTTGCTGGCTGCATCGGCGTGCTCATCAAGTCAATCGCAGGGCACTCGATTCGGTCAGGCCAGGTCCGTCGTTGTGATTTTTTTATGGGGCGGTCCTGGTCAGCAGGATTTGTGGGATCCCAAGCCCGATGCACCGTCGGCCATTCGCAGTGAGTTTCAGCCGATATCAACCAGCGTGCCTGGAACTCAGATAAGTGATCAGCTGCCGAAGCTGGCGCAACAGGCTGAACGCTACACGATTGTCCGATCGATGACTCATCGCGACTTCGAACATGGTTCCGCGGCCTACACGGCGTTGACCGGTTACCCGCACCCGTTGCCCGGTACGAATACTACGGCGCGGCCGGATGACTTTCCGACGTACGGTTCTCTCATAAGTCGGCTGACGCCCACAACTCGTCCTGTTCCGGATTTCGTAGTGCTGGGCCCCGTAATGCATCAGGGGGCTCGACCGCCACTGGCCGGACAGAATGCCGGGTTCCTTGGTCCCGGGTTTGATGCATTGCGAGTTCCGGACGATCCGGGTGGGAAGTCATTTCGCGTGGACAGCGTGGCTCTTCCGGAAGGTGTCGCGCAAAGCCGTCTGGCCGGTCGACAGAGTCTGCTGTCATCGATCGACCCAACAGAGCGGACGTCTCGCAACCGTCACCACGCGGGGCTGGACGATCTGTACGCTCGCGCATTCGGATTGTTGGGTTCGTCGGAAACTCGCCGTGCCTTCGACCTGACTGGTGAATCGGCCTCACTGCGAGACTTATATACGCGCACGCGTTTCGGTCAGACGCTGTTGATGGCGCGGCGGCTGGTTGAGGCCGATATTCCGCTGATCACAGTCAACTGGTCAAAACTGAACGCCGATCAGTGGGACACCCATGCGAACAACTACCCGCGGTTGCGTAAAATGCTGCCGCCCTTTGATCAGGCGCTGGCGACATTTCTGGAGGACCTTGACTCGCGCGGGCGACTGGATTCCACTCTGGTGCTGTGTCTTGGAGAATTCGGTCGCACGCCGGTGGTCAACAAGGGTGCCGGTCGGGATCACTGGCCTGATTGTTATTCGCTGCTGATGGCGGGCGGAGGAATTGCAGCCGGGCGAACGTACGGGGCATCGAATCGAACGGCCGAATATCCCATCGCGAATCACGTTGCGCCATGGGATATTGCCGCCACGATGTTTCATCTCAAAGGCATCGATCCACACTCTCACATCAACAATCGACAGGGACAACCGCTGCCGGTCTCGCGCGGCGAAGTTGTTTCCGGACTGCTGTAAGTGGCGAAGGATAACGTCTTATGAGCGACGGCATCGTCGACCGGTTTATACTCGCAAGGATTTGTCGCGTGGTCTTTTCAAGCCATTCTGTGCGGTGCTTCCAGTGGCTGATCGTGCTGGGCGTCTGCAACTGGGCCCATGCCGATGACTGGCCTCAGTGGCGCGGTTCGAATCGGAATGCTGTGTCCCCCGAAACAGGTCTGATCAGTTCATGGTCCGACGGACCTCCTGTTGTTGACTGGCGTGCTGCCGGAATCGGCGAGGGATATTCCAGCGTGGTTGTTGCCCAGGGGCTTGTCTTCACCACCGGCCGGATTGACGGCGACGTTTATTGTTTCGCCGTCAATTTGAAAACGGGAGAAAGAAAATGGGCCAGCAGAATCGGGACAACGACGCGCAACGTTATGGCGACGCCGACGGTTGGTGATGATTTCGTCTACGCCGTTGATCCGGACGGAGCACTTGTCTGCCTGAACGTGTCGAATGGTGAGATTGTCTGGCAGCACAGTTTCGTTGACGACTTTGGTGGCAGGCTGATGTCGGGCCGGGGCTATGGCGAGTCTCCGTTAATCGACGGTGACCGGTTGATCTGCACTCCCGGCGGTGCCGATGCCATGATCGTCGCCCTTGATCGACGGTCTGGCGGCGTTATCTGGACGTCGGCGATGCCTGAAATCGGCGAGAAGGGAAGCGACGGCGCTGCGTTCTCTTCCATCGTGATTTTACAGGCTGCAGGCGTTCGACAGTACGTGCAGCTTGTCGGACGTGGGTTGATTGGTGTTGAGGCGACGTCCGGTCGCTTCCTGTGGGGCTACAACGATATCTCCAACGGGACGGCCAATATTCCCACTCCGATTGTCCGCGGCGACCATGTGTTTTCTGCCAATGGTTATCACTCGGGCGGTGTGTTGTTGAAGATTGAACGTGATGAATCCGACAGCGGAGTCACCGCCCGCCAAGTCTATCGGTTGAAAGGCAACAAGTTTCAGAACCACCACGGTGGGTTCGTATTGATCGGTGACCATGTTTTCGGAGGTCACGGCAGTAACAACGGCCTGCCAACCTGCATCGAATTCCAGACCGGAAAGATTGTATGGAAACAGCGAGGTCCGGGGACCGGTTCGGCTTCTGTCGTTGCGGCTGACGGCCACCTGTACTTTCACTACCAGGACGGTGTCGTCGCACTGATCGAAGCGAATGCCGACGAGTATCGTCTGAAGGGGACATTCAAGTTACCCAACGCCGGTGGCGACAGCTGGTCGCATCCGGTGATCGCTGAGGGCAAACTTTTTCTTCGCGAGCAGCAGGAGCTGTCAGCCTACGATTTGCGCAGCGCTGACGCTGTTCCGCATCCTGCGTTGATGACCACCCCGCCGGAATTTGCCGAGCTGATTCGACTCGGAGCGACTGTCGAGTTTATCAGCCGGAAGACCGTCGGGAAACGGTTGCGCATGTATCAGTTTGCGCTGGAAGAAAATGGAGTACCTCTCCCCGTTATCACACTGACGAACCGACATGTCGAAGTTGACGGCGCACTGAACGAAGTGGTCGATAAAGCGTTGGGGAAATTGAAATTTGCGTTTGTATTGAATGCCGCGGGCACGCGCATCACGATTGCCGGGATCCGCCAGGCAGCCACTTTGAAGCAACTCATCGGCATCAGTCTGGAGGTGTGTTCCCGAGTCAACGACGCGGCTATCAAGCCACTCACACAAGCACGAAGTCTGCGCGTTCTGATCGCGGCTGGAACCGACATTGGGCCGGCGGGCCTGATTCACGTGGCAGAGTTGCCTGATCTTGTCGCGATTGATCTGGAAGTTTGTGACAATGTGTCAGACACGTCCTGCGACGTGCTGGCCCGAATGAAGCAGCTGCGGGCGCTTGTTCTTAAGAAGACGGCGTTCGAACCGGAGCGAATCTCAGCGGAAGGTCTGCGCCAGCTTGCTGGTCTGCGGCACATTGAACTGATGGATCTTTATGGTAATGCGATCACCGACGAGACGACAAAACAGCTGCAGGCATTTAAGAGCCTGACTGATCTTGATTTGAGTCTGACGCCGGTAAGTGACGCAGGCCTGCAGCAACTGACGTCTCTTGAAAACTTGACGCATCTGCGGTTGCTGTATTCAGAGGGTTTTGCCGGTCCAAAGATCACGAATGCGGGGTTGAATCCAATAGCAGAGTTGCATCAACTCAGCCATCTGAACCTGGTTGGTGCGAAAGTCACGGATGACGGCGTCGACGATCTGATACGGCTGCGAAAGCTCAGGCATCTGACGCTGATCGGCACAGAGATCTCCGTTAACGGCTTGACCCGACTTCGCGAAGCAATGCCGGACTGTGCAGTCGTTTCTGATCGTTCGGCAGCAAGCGGCCAGTGAGTTGGATGGCAGGTCAACGGCTTTATTTGATCAGCCATTATCCGTTCTGCGTGCCTGGTTTTTGTCCGTAGATTGATTTCAACTCGGTCACCTTGCTGATGACGTGCTGGTCACCTTCTGTGACGCCTGTTCCCGTCAGCGTGATCCCGGTGCCGCAGTGGTAGGCCAGGTTGAAATTGTGGAAGTCGCGGAACTCGACTTCCACCCGCACTGGCGGTTGTCCTTTTACGTCGACGAAAAAGACTTTCGCTTCGTCCAGATTGTCAGACATGCGTATTCTTCCCTGAACGGTGATTTGGTTTCCTGCGACTTTAACCCAGCTTGCGAACGCTCGTTCCTGGTATGGCTTAAAGTCCGATCCGTTCAGACCAGGCAACGGTTCTGCCGAATTGGCAAAGTTGTCGACGTCGACACCGAATTTTTCAAGCAGCGAAATATGCAGCCGCCCGAGTTGCTGGTTTTCTGAGTAGCGAACGTAGCGGCCGGTCTTCAGTATTCCTTTGCCGCCGGCAAGAATGATCGGGATTCTAGTGACCGTGTGGTTGTCGCTGTGCCCCATACCGGACCCGTACAGCACGACAGTGTTGTCGAGCAACGTGCCTTCGCCTTCACGGCGAGATTTCAACCGAGCCAGCAGTGAGTCGAATTTTTCCATGTGCCACAGGCTGATTCTTAGCAGTGATTCCAGGTTGGTGCGGCTGAAGTTGCGGAAGAAGTGCGACAGATAATGATGCTGTTCGGTAATTCCCAGGAAGTCAAATATCATCCGGCTGTTGCTGTTGCCCAGCATGTAAGTCACGCAGCGAGTGGAGTCGGTCCACAACGCAAGTTCGATCATGTCGAGCATGGATTCGACCTGTTGGTCGAGATTCGCGGCGTTAGCGGGGCGGGTAAAGCTGCTGACGTCAACTTTGGGTTCCGCCTGCTGCATGTTCCGCAGACGTTTCTCTGACTCGCGCACAACGTTGAGATATTCATCCAGCGTCCGCCGATCCTCGTTCCCGGCTGTGCGAGACAGAGAACGTGCGTCTTCGAGCACGCGGTCCAGGATGCTGGACATGCGTCGACGATGAGTCGGGCTGGCCAGCGGATTGCGGAAGAGCCTGTCAAAAATCAGCTGCGGGTCGCTTTCACGGGGAATCGGCGCACCGTTTTTATCGTATGAAATGTAACTGCAGCCGATTTGATTTGGGAATAGTCCTTCGGTCGTCAGTTCCAGCGATCGATGCGGTGTATCACCCTTGATGCGATCAGCGATCAACTGGTCCATTGAGGCCGCTTTAGTGTTGGTGTGATGCCCCGATAGAAATCGCCGTGTAGAATTCGCGTGCGACGAAAATCCGAAGTCGCCCATGTTGTCCAGAATCAGCACGTCGTCCCGGTGCTTCTGAAACGGCTGCATCAGGGGCGACATCCGAAATTCGTGTTCCATGCCGCCACTGATATTCCACGAAGGTGGATGAACGCCATTTGGTTTGAACAGCGTCAGGAACCGCTTCGGTGGTGGCGCGATGTCAGTTGCCTTCGCTGCGGCCTGCATCAGGTTCAGAAAGGGCAACGGCAGCACGACTCCTGCTCCGCGAAGCAGTGTTCGCCGTGGGATGCTGGTGGACATAGTTGTTTCCCGAGTGGTTCGTTGCTGCATATTACGCTGACTTGTGGCCGGACGAACGTCCTTCCGCCTGCGGAGGTCGTTTTCCCACGAGCCTCACGGCCACATGTTTTTGCAAATTACTTGTCTGCGGATAATATCGTTTCTTGAAACGCAACACTGTTGGCGACGGCGTGGAACAGGTCTCGCCACGTACCGTTGGTTTCGTTCATCTGCTCGACGATCGAATTGACTGTCGGACGGTCGTGTATGATAAGCTGGCGACACAGTGCGTACGACATCGTTCTTTCCACAATGTTGCGGAGTACGGATTCGCGCTGGCTGGTCATCAGGATCTGTTTCAATTCGATGATGTTTTCAAACGTTTCGCCTGACGGCAGGTGTCCGCTGGTATCGATCTGTGACTTTGTGTCCGAAGACTGATCACCGCGTTTACGCCGCTTTGGTGCCCGGTAGTTTTCGCTGCGCAGGTACTGACCTCCGTTATCGAAGTCCTGCAGTGCGAAGCCCAGCGGGTCGATTCTGTCGTGGCAAACGGCGCAGCTGGGATTGCTGCGGTGCTGCTCGAATCGCTGGCGAAAGGTCAGGTGTTCATCGCCGTTATTTGGTGGAACCTGGCCAACGTCCGCCGGTGGTTCAGGAAGTTCCTGACCAAGAATCCGTTCCAGTATCCAGGTGCCCCGTTGAATGGGGCCTTTGTTCATTGCCAGCACGCCGGGCATGGTCAGAATTCCGCCGCGTTCGACGGCGTGTTCGAGTTTGATTTTCTGGTTCGGCACGATCTCAACTTCGATGCCTTTCTGCTTGACGTATTTCGTCATCTGTCTGGCGTCCGCACCATACAGTCTGGACGTGTGCGGACTGATGAAGGCCGTTTGGGAATCAATGAGTTCCAGCAACGGTCGGTTTTCAGTGAACAGATAATGCATAAAGTCGATTGGCTGCGATCTGAGTGCGACCATCTGCGGCACATTGTCAGATACGTGCTCGATTTCGTTCAGAGCCAGCCACTGAACTGAAAAATCATTTGCCAGGTTTCGCGCTTTTGGCGACGCCAGCATTTGGTCGATCTGTGCCGCGTAAACAGCCGGTTCCGCCAGCGTTTCATCTGCCGCTAATGCCAGCAGTTGATCGTCGGGCATATCGGCCCACAGGAAGTAGGACAGCCGTTCCGCCAGCTCGAAGGTATCGACGGAACGTCGTTGTCCTCGCAGTCCGGTAATGAGCAGTCCGCGATAAATAAAGGCCGGCGACATCAGCACGGTCTTCATTTCAAACTTCACTGCCGCCAGCCGATCGTCACCGCTCTTGTCCTGCAGCCGTGAAACGATCTGTTCGACGACGACCTCCGGGACGGTGCGCCGCCACGCGCGCAGCAGGAACAGGCGGAACAGATGCTCTGCCTGTTCGGTAGTCATATCTTCAACTCTGCCGGAACCTGTGAACACCTTGAGTTCCGTGCTGCGTTCCGGCGAGAACAACTGCTCCAGCGCGGCGTCGATCAGAAAAGAATACTGATCCCAGACAACGGTTGTCAACGGATTCCGATGAGTGTCGTTCTGGAAGCCGCTTCTGCCAGGCGGGTCGGTCGGCAGCAATTTGATCACCATTGACCGCTCGGCCACCGTCTGCTCGGCTTCAATAATCGCGACCTGCAGATCGAAGCCAAAAATCGATTGCAGCGTATTGCGGTATTCCGTGGCTGACAATCGACGTGGTTTGAAGACGGCAGGGCGAGCCTCGATATTGTGGACGAAGTCTTCATGCCATGCGAAGACTCTGTTTCGCTCGTCGTCCGCCGGCTGCATTTCATCTTTCGGCGGCATGGTCCCGGCGTGGAGATGTTCCACAACGGATTCCCATGTTTCGAAAGCGGCGTCCACATCATCAGTTGTGTTGATCGCCGAAAAATCGACTTCGCCGTTTGCATCATCACCACTGTGACATTTGACGCAGTACTTCCCGAGCAGGGGTTTGACATCGCGATCGAAGTCGGCACGTGCAGCTGCGAACGGGAAGCTGACCGCGATGGTGATCGCCAGGACAATTGAAATATTACTCGGAAGACTCATACACCGCGCTTTGTTTGGGGACACATTGACCCAATATAGCGTCGAACCCCGCACGTTCCGAGAGCCAGTCTGAAAACTGCGCTGACATTCTCCAGCAGGACATCATGCGTACTCACGGCGAGAGTGCCTGTCCGACTCAGCTGCGTTCGCTTCGGGGTGAGTCCACTTCCGGCGTGCCCGAGTCCAGGGCTTCCTGCATTGCTTCCTGAGTGGATTCCAGCGAGGTCAGCATATCCTGTTCGGCTGTGTCGACAGTCAGCGTGGCCCCTTCAGGAGAAGGCTCAACAGCTTCCGTGCCGACGCGAAGAATCTTCTTCAATGCGAAGGCGACAATGGCTGCAGCTACACTGAAGACGGCTCCCATCTTGGCGGCAGCCTGCAAGGACGGGTCGACGAACGCCTCTCCGCACACAAACAGTGCGACGGTCAGACCAAGTCCGGCCACGGCACTGGTCACGATCAGGTGGCCTCTGTTCATTCCCGCTGGCAGTGGGAATCCAATCTTCTCTGCGAATACTGAGAAGCCTGTGATGCCAATGATTTTACCCACGAGTAAAGCCGCGACAATAATCCAGCTCAGCCCGTTAATTTCTCCGAAGGAAACGCCGGCGTTGACAAGGGCAAAGAAGAACAGCCCGAAGTCCACGAACAGTTTCAAACTATGTTCAAAATTCTCCAGCGGACTGTGTACATGTCCTTGGGAATGATCGTCGTCATCGACATACAGTCCAAGGTCCTGTTTCGGTCCGGGAAGGAACGGAACCACAAACACTAAGGCTAATGCGGGGTGCAGATGGGTACTGTACAAGCCCCACCAGCAGAGCGCTCCTCCACCGAAAATATAGGGCACCCAGTTCATGACTTTGGCGCGTCGAAGACCAAACGCCAGAACCATCCCCGGAATGCACCAGATCAGATTTGACCATACAGGCGGGTGAACCGGATCGGGGTATCCGATGGCGATAATTCCCAGGCCGATCGCGTCGTCCGCCACAGCCAGCAGCAGCAAAAAACTGACAGCCGGGTGGCGTGCACCGAATAGAAACTTGATCACCAGCCAGGCCAGCGCAATATCTGTGGCCGTGGGAACCCCCCAACCGTTTCTCCACGATACATTTCCGAATACCGCGTTCAGTCCCAGAAACACTCCAATCGGTCCGACGACTCCGCCGATCGTTCCAAACAGTGGGTTGATGGCCTTGGAAACCGGATTCAGTGCTCCGTTAGGCAAACAGGCTTCCGTGATTTCTTTGGCGGCAATGCCAAAAAACAACGCCATGAAAATGTCATTGATCAGAAAGTGCAGCGTGAGATAGTGGTCCCAGCCGGCGTGGTTTTCACCGCCCATGGCGTGCTGGCCGAAGATTGTTCCCAGTTGATGAACGGGTGTATGGACCAGAGCGTGGTAGCTGTCAGGTGCAATGTTGGCCCAAAACATTGCACAAATCACCCCTAAGATTAGAGGGATGCTGAATTCCTGAAGTCGTTCAATGGTTTTTTTCATGGATCCACTCGAGAGTCGAGAGTCGAGAGTTGAAGGCTGCTTCGCGATATCGAAGTTTGATTACGGAATTTGCTGCGCATGTCACCCACCGCAGTCGTTGGGCAGTGATCGTCGCCGCGTAGTTCGATTGTACAGATTGTGTGTCTTGTGATTTGTACGTTTACAAACTCGATCGGCCATATTTGTCGCCTGAGGCAGGCGGAAATGCGGTACTCAGGGACGGGAATCCGCCTCTCAGGCTGAAAACTGTTCCCAAGTCTTCCGACTCTGCGGCTTCTCGCCAACTTCCTCACACTGAACGTGGCATTGTCTGCACTGCAGGCGCCAGGTGTCTTTGACGACTGTGGCCGCCACCCGTCATGGTTGTTTTGTGACGACGCATTGCGCCCAGCCGCTGGAGCCCGAGCGGGGTGATGGAAGACTGATGTCGTGTCCATATACATGTGGACGAGCGGTATTGCTGAGAACATCGATTCTGGAATACAGGTCAAGGGCGTTTGGAAACAAGAGCGGTCTGAAGCTTTGTCGATCGCTCACGAAAGGAGCACCCGCATCGAATCTGGCTGAATCGTCTCGATTTTCCCGTGTTTCGGAGAACATGTCCGGAATGTGGCAGGCCACCTGCGGCGGGCGACTGCACGTGCAGGTTCGGCTGTTCCGCGCGTTAGCTGTTGCCGTTGCCGGGGCAGGCCAGGGCGATAACGCAATCGACGCTGGACCCGTCAATTATAGCTTTTGAGGCTTATTAGTGGGATGATTTGACATTGATGGTGACATTGAAATGGCGCGAATGCATGGTGACATTCCGTAACGGTCCCTGAGGGGTGTCTGACTGCGGGATCTCCATTTTCGCTGCTCGGCCTTACTTCATTTGCTCGACGACAGATGACTGACCTTAATGCGCGGCGAATTGCGGGTTACGGCGTTGATTGTCTGGTTTAAAGTCGTTAAATTGCTCGACTTGGTTGCTCCTTGTGCCGATGAAACAGAGCATTTCTCAGCGTTTTGCTGGTGTTTCGGCGCACGCCCCGCCGTCATTTCCAACGATGGAATCCAAGGTGTTTCTGCGCAACCAGCCCTGAAAATTAACATTTGTACAGACCTCGTCTCTTCAGACGGTCAGCAAGGTGACTCAGCGATGCCAATGCTCGCAAAAACATGGATGGCAAAGTCGGAGCAGAAGGAAGATCTGCGCGATTGGTATGTTCTGGACGGTGAAGCCCAGATCGTGGGTCGAATTGCCAGCCAGATCGCGACTGTCCTGATGGGCAAGCACAAAGCGACTTACACGCCTCACGTTGACTGTGGTGGCGCTGTCGTCGTGACAAACGTCGAAAAGGTCGCCTTTAGCGGCAACGACATGCAGCATCCGGACGTGCCGTATTTCTCGACGAAAATGGCAGCCAAGACATACGACAGCTACAGTGGCTACCCCAGTGGTCGTCGTGTACGTTCGGCCGTGAATGTCTGGCAGACGGCTCCGGACCGAATTCTTCGTGAGGCGGTTCGGCGGATGTTGCCCAAGAATAAGCTGGGCCGACAGATGCTGAAGAAGCTGAAATTGTTTGTTGGTCCGGAGCACACTCATCAGGCTCAGCAGTGCCTGCCGTTTCCGGAGCACCTTCTTCCAAAAAAGAACCGAAAGGTCGACTGAGCAGCAGCACTGCTGTGACGCCTGACTAAGTCTGCCGTGACAGCGGCACCATATTAAATTCACGACCATCACTATCGTTGACAGCAAACGGTCACCATGAGTACAGACGAAACGCCAAGCGAAGAAGTTCCTGAAGCCGCTGCTCCTGAAGTTGCTGCTCCTGAGGTCGCTGC
>JABABI010000007.1:1912-74604 GCA_014238335.1 Fuerstiella sp. | reverse complement strand
GCGAAGAAGTTCCTGAAGCCGCTGCTCCTGAGGTCGCTGCTCCTGAGGTCGCTGCCCCTGAAATACCGGAAGTCGCTGCTCCGGAACCGGAAATCCCCGCAACCGACGTTCCATCGTCGGAGCTGCCGGAGCTGACTCTGGGGGCCGCAGACAGCGCGGAACACTATGTTGATCCGGATTACGTGCCCGCTATGCGAGGCAAAGTGGATCGATTTGGCGTGGCAATGGGTACCGGACGTCGGAAGACATCGGTTGCCCGAGTCCGCATCAAAGAAGGTTCCGGTAAGATTACGATCAACGGCAAACCGCTGGATCAGTACTTTTGCGTGGAACGCGATCGAGGCATGATTCTGGCTCCGCTGGAATTGGTTGGGAAAGCGGAAAGCGTTGACGTTATTGTGCGAGTCAACGGTGGCGGCACCACAGGTCAGACCGGAGCAATTGTTCTGGGCATCGGTCGAGCTCTGCAGGGTCTCGTTCCGGAATCACACCATGAGCTGTCGGCCTCCGGGTTCCTGACACGTGACAGTCGAATGGTCGAACGTAAGAAGTACGGTCTTCGCAAAGCTCGCCGAAGCTTCCAGTTCTCAAAGCGATAAGTCGGAATCAGACTTCGAATTTCAAATCGGATCCGAATTTGATCCCTGCCAGAATTTCTATGGCAGGGATTTTTTTTTAACCCGGACCGTTGTGCTGTCGGTGCTGCAACGTGCAGTCCGGGCATATAGTCGCCTGCCCTCTGGAGAAGAAAGCCATGCCGGACGCATACAGTTCGCTGATTCTTCCCGATGTGCGACAAATGGTCCGCGAAGAGGATCGTCATGGTCTGACGGAATTCTGTAAAGTTCTGCACCCGGTCGTCGTCGTCGACATTCTTGAAGAGCTTGATCCCCGAGACGTCTGGGTTGTACTTGATAACGCCGATCTGCGTCTTCGTGTTGAGATCTTTGAATACATTGATTTGCCGCGACAGATCGAGATGGTCGCTCGGCTGGACAAGCGGCGGCTGTCGGAACTGCTCGAAGAAATGTCGCCGGATGACCGTGTCGATCTGCTGTCACGGATGCCGCACAATCGTGTCGAAGATCTGCTGCCGCTGATTGCTCAGGCGGAACGGAACGATATCCGTCGACTGCTGTCCTACGACGAAGACAGCGCCGGGTCGATCATGACGACCGAATATGCGTCACTTCCCGCGAATATCACCGTGAGTGATGCTTTGCAGCAACTTCGTCAGCAGGCGCCCGACAGTGAAACGATTTACTACATCTATATCCTGAACAGCTCTCGGCGGCTTGAGGGACTGATCTCGCTGAGGGAGCTGATTCTTGCCAGAACGGATTCCGTTCTGTCGGAGATCATGGAGCGAGACGTGATTCGTATGCGTGTGAATGAGGACCGCGAAGACGTGGCCCAGGAACTCGCGCGATACAACTTCATCGCCATGCCGATTGTCGACGACGACGACCGTCTGGTTGGTATTGTCACTCACGACGACGCGATTGATGTTGTCCAGGAAGAAGCAACGGAAGACGCCTATCGTCAGGGGGCCGTTGAGCCTCTGCGGGATGACTACGAGGATACGCCGCTGCTGACGATTCTGTGGAAACGCGGCATCTGGCTGCTGGTGCTGTCGATCGTTGCCCTGATGACCGCAGCGGTCGCAGGTCATTACGAGCAAACGACTGCAGACGGTGGAACCCGCGCTGCTGATGTTCCGTCCGGTTTGACTCCAGCGTTGATCTTTCTGTTTATTCCACTGGTTATGGCCAGCGGAGGAAATGCGGGATCTCAATCGGCCACATTGTTTATTCGCATGTTTGCCCTGCAGCCAGCCGATGCTGCGGTGTCCGGAACCGGATTTCGAGTCAACCGCCTGTTGATTCTGCGAGAATTCTACATTGCCGCCGCACTTGGCGCCGTGCTTGCGCTGATGGACTTTCTGTTTGTCTGGCTCTGGTTCGAAAAGGGCATCGATCGCTCTTTGGTTGTCGGATTGACGGTGTTTCTGATTGTCGTTTTGGGAACAACGGCCGGCACTATGCTGCCGATTTTGTTTCGTCGACTGGGAATGGACCCGGCAATCATGTCAAATCCACTGATTGCAGCGATTGTCGACGTCATGGGAGTTATCATTTTCTATGAAGTGGCCATCTGGCTGCTGTGACATTACCGTCGAATGTCACAGACTATCCGCTGCGGAATTCGTTCGGACGTGAGTGCGGCAGACGGGCTCCCGTGGAAAAAACAGGTCCCGGCGTTCGACTGTCCTGAGGCCGATTCGGCAACAGGTTTTGACGAGGCCGATCTCTGACACCACATAATGTGAAGGAAGCCGACTTGACGTTTCTCAACCAGGCTCTGGCCTTTGGTACTGCGGCATTTCTGATTCCGCTGATCATTCACATTCTGAATCGCAGCAGATTTCGCACAGTCGAATGGGGCGCGATGCACCTGCTGGAATCGGTCATCAGGGTTAACCACAAACGGTTTCACCTGGAACAACTGATTCTTCTTCTGATACGGTGTGCTATTCCGGTGCTGCTGGCGTTGTGTCTGGCTCGTCCGGTTCTGACCGGATCACGGTTGCTGGAAGGCGATGCTCCCGTGTCGGTTGTCGTCTTGCTGGACAACAGTTACTCGATGGATGCGGTTGGCCGGGCAGGATCCCGATTTGAGAGTGCGGTCGACGCCGCGTGCGGGATCATCGGCGCAACCAGTCGAGGCTCCGAAGTCGCCGTGATTCAAACCGGAGGCCGTCCCACTCCGTTGTTCGATCAACCGGTGTTTGATCCGGAAGCAGTGGTCAGAAGGCTGAAGCAGCTGCAGGCCGGTTATGGAGCCAGCGATATGCAGTCGGCACTGGACGAAGCATTAGCAACGCTGTCCGGCATGTCCAATTCCCGAAGGGAGCTGATCATTATCAGCGATTTTCAATCGGCTGACTGGAAGGCTATTGGTACAGATGTTGCGGATTCGATTCGCCGGCAGGCGGATGCCATGAACATCAAGCCCGCTTTAACACTGCTGCCCGTCGGAGAATCGGCCAGCGGCAACATCTCAGTGGATTCACTCGACTTTCCGGCAAGGGCCCTGGGAGTTGGTCACCGTCTGGCTGTAAGAGCTAACCTGCGGAACTACAGCGCCTCCGCACAGGACACCGCCCGCGTGATCATGCGAATTGACGGTGCCGAGCATCTTGTGTCACAGGTTTCACTGGCACCGAACGGCAGTACCCAGACATTATTTCCCTGCACATTCGAATCACCTGGGTCTCATGTGATCGAAGTCGAAGTCGTGACCGATGATCCCCTGGCGACAGACAATCGTTTTGCCGCCGCCGTCACGGTCTGGGACAGGATCAATGTGCTGCTGGTCGATGGTGATCCCAGTTCTCAGCCGTTGCAGGGTGAGACAGATTTTCTTTCTGTGGCTCTGACGCCGTATACCTTTGGTCGTGTCCGCCTGTCTGATCTAGTGGAAACGCAGACTGTTTCCGTTAAAGAATTCGGGGCAGAACCACTGCAGAAAGCACGGGTCGTGGTTCTGGCAAATGTCTCAAAAATCGACGATGATCAGTTGGGGGCGTTATCTGGTTTCGTTCAGGAGGGGGGATCGCTGCTGATCTGCGCCGGCAATCGCATTGATCTGAACTGGTATCGCGAAAGCATGTTTGCCGGCGGAACCGGATTACTTCCGCTGGCCTTCGGTGCACCTCGCGGACAGATAGACGACAAGGGAAAGAGTGCCCATGTCGTCGCGCAGCACTTTGATCATCCGTCGTTGGAATTTTTTAACGAAGCGTCGAATGGTGACTTGTCGAAAGCAGAAATTCGCCAGTGGTATGAGATTGAGGATGAATCATCCTATGATGAAGAGGCGACGGGCAGTCCTGGCCACGACAGGGACGCCATTGTGATGGCTCGGCTGGATACGGGCGACCCTCTGCTGGTGGAGCGTCGTTTTGGCGATGGCGTCGTGGTGCAGCTGGCGACTGCCTGTGATGCGGACTGGTCCGACCTGCCGATGAGACCATTCTTTGTGCCGCTGGTCCAGCAACTGGTGACAACGATGGCGTCGCAGATTTCGCCACCACGAAACATCGCCACTGGTGAACCGGCAGTGGCATTGTTTGCACAAACCAACGTCCATTCCGCGCCCGGTAATGGGGCTTCTTCCTCTGATCCATCAGAAGCGGCAGAGGACATTGGCAATGCTGCCACCTTTTCAGTTGTCACGCCCGACGGTTCTCGACGAACGCTTTCGTCCGTGCCGCAGGGCAGAATGCATTTCGCACGTTTTGACGGCACTCAGCGGCCGGGCATTTACACCATGAACATTCCATCGGCCGATACGATTCATTTCGTGGCCGAAACATCCCGCAGCGAATCCGACCTTGATGTTCTGGGCGAGCCACAGCTGGCGGCATTGGGCGAAGACATGGGGGCCGAAGTCGTCAGGTCGCCGGCTCAGTATCTGGATCAGGATCGTCTGCGACGACACGGTCAGGAGATTTGGCGGTACGTGCTGGCAGCATTGCTGGCATTCATGTTCCTTGAACTTGTGTTGCAACAACGCTTCGCGAGGGTCCGCGCATGACCAGCCTGCGTTTCGTCGGTGACCTTTCACTTTGGCTGGGGCTGCTGCTGGCACTGCTGGTCGCAGTGATGTCATGGCGTTTTTACCATCGGGAAAGCTTTGACCTGCCGGCTCGGTTGAGATGGTTGCTGCCGTTGCTGCGATCCCTGGCATTCTTTCTGGGTGTGATCATTCTGACCGGTCCCGTCCTGCATCATCGCACCATTATCGGTGAACTCGGCCGTGTGAAGATTTACATGGACGCCTCAAACAGCATGACCATGCTTGACGCTCACATGTCGACCGGACGTAAGTTGCTGGCTGCGGAGCAGTTCGGCTGGCTGAGTGCCGGTAAGGTGGATGACACGTTATTGCAGGCCTCCGATGAGCTTTCAAAAGCACGACGCGAACTCGCGGAACAGTTGACGACGGCGGCGGGTCGACATCCGCGTCCGGTCAATGAAACCACGGATCAACCGGTTCAACCTGAGTCTAACGCTGTCGGCGCGGACGCGCTACAGACGGCGAAGGCAACGTTTCTGGCCAGACTCAGGGATGTGCAGACAGGCTTGCCGGAAACCGTCGCACAACGACTTGCGACGGACGTGATCCAGCCGCTGGAGGCTATTGATGAGTCCAATGTGGAAACGGCCATCGCGCAATTAACGACTTTGGCAGGCAACTGCGAGTCCATCGAGGCAGATGTACGTCATGCATTTGACGACACTGTGGCCCAAATGGTGAATTCCGGGGATGAGTCCATCCGGTCAGCATTGACGATGTTTGACGAAACGCCGCGCTGGCGTCGTGCGGAACTTGGCCTTGCAAATTCTGCAGCGGATGTACTGGCGGCACTTCGGGAAAAGCACGATGTCGAAGTATTTACGCTGTCCGGCGGTGAGGCCGTTTCCAATCAAACTTCAGGAAGTGTTTCCAGCCAGCCTGCACAGAATGAAACTCTGACCTGGGATCGCGATGCCCCGGATGGAAGGCCCTCATCGTTCGCGACACTTACGGATCTGAGCACCGGCATTACATCGACTCAGAAAGCCATCGTGTCGGCCGACAACATGGACAGCGAAGTTGTGCAGCCGCAAACGGCAATTGTGCTGCTCACTGACGGTCAGCACAACTCCGGTCCGTCTCCGCTGCAATCGGCCAGAATTCTTGGTCGACAGGGTGTCGCCTTCTACACGGTTTCCCTGGGCGCTGTGCGGCAGGCGGCGGACATGGCAGTCGTGGGACTGGAACATCCGGAAATGGTGTTCCAAAAGGACGGCGTTCGAGGTGTCATGATCGTCCGTGATCGGATGCCCGCCGGTGAACCGTATGTGGCCCGCATCAGCTACGAAGACGAAGTGCTGTGGCAGCAGCAACTGGTGACCCAGACGGTCGGTGAACTCCGCATCGAATTCGAGTTTTCAATTGACGAACTTATCGAAAAAATGGGAAGTCAGTTCGTCTCGGACGTGAAGCAGCACACTCTGCCGCTGACATTTGAGGCTTCGATTGCTCCGCTTCCCGGAGAGTCCGAGACCTCCAATAACCAGCGTACACTGCGGCTTGCCGCGATCACACAGAGCTACAGAATGTTGATCATTGACGGTCGGTCACGCTGGGAAACTCGGTATCTGCGTAACGTCTTCGAACGAGATCAGCAGTGGCATGTCGACACTGTGATAGCCGGTCCGGGCACAGATGCCGCTGCTTTGCCGCGAGGTGACGACGGCAATCAGTTTCCTGCGAGTCGCGATCAGCTGTTTGAATACGATCTGGTCATCTTCGGCGAAATTTCTGCGGACCTGCTGGCTGGTCATGAGTATCAGTGGCTCCGCGAATTCGTGGCGATTCGCGGCGGAGGGATGGTGTTTATTGATGGGCAGCGCGGCCGACTGCGGCAACTAACGGAACAGAATCTTGCCACTCTGCTGCCTG
Organism: Fuerstiella sp.; assembly: GCA_014238335.1. Taxonomy (GTDB): domain Bacteria; phylum Planctomycetota; class Planctomycetia; order Planctomycetales; family Planctomycetaceae; genus Fuerstiella. The sequence continues at coordinate 68,091 of JABABI010000007.1, read as the reverse complement.
TGGAATGGCTGCCCGATGCGGTTGCCTCCAAACCAACATCGCTGCAGCTGACGAACAAGGGCGCTGTCGAAGGTGCCTTGCAGCTGGCAGTCGATGATCAGCAGAATCGTCGCTTCTGGACAGAACTGCCGCCACCTCACAGGATCGTCGCCGTGGCTGCACTGCCGGGTGCGGAAGTACTGGTGGAAGTCAGCGTCGAGGGACGTCAACGGCCCGCCATAGTGACTCGGTCCTACGGTGCCGGACGAGTCCTGTATCAGGCTTTCGACGAAACATGGCGCTGGCGTTACAAGGCCGCTGACATTTATCACCAGCGAATCTGGAATCAACTGGCAAAGTTTGTGATGCCGCGGCCGTTTGCCGTTAGTGATGAGTATGTTTCGGTCGACAGCGGATCAGTCAGTTATGACTTTGGTGAATCCGTCGACATTCGCGTCCGGTTGATGGGACTCGACGGCAAACCGGCGGTGGGCGCGACGGCGGACGCTCTGGTGTGGCAGGATGGTAGGGTTGTTTCAACGGTCAGCCTGACTGCGGACCCCGACGTTCCCGGGATCTATCGCAGCCGCACTGGCGCACTCCCGGGTGGTGAATACGAGGTTTCCGTACGGGCCGCTGGTTACAGTGAATCCGTGCTGAAGGCACGCAGTCGATTTGTGGTGTTGCCTCCGGAATCCGGAGAAATGGAGCAGACGGTTGCCAACGAAACTCTGTTGCAGCAAATGGCTGTGGCGTCCGGCGGTGGTTATCTTCGCGAAGAACAATTGAACGGTCTGCCCGAACTGCTCAGCCCCCTCAGCCGTGGTCGAGTGGTTGAATCTGACACTTTAATCTGGCAGAGCTATTGGTGGTTCGCTGTGGTCGTTATCCTGTTAACGGTGGAATGGTTGCTTCGTAAGCGTGCGGGGTTGTTGTAATGAAGAATATTCCGATGAGCGTCAGTCTTGATCCGATTATCGCCGGTAAGCTGCGACACTTTGGTCGACGTCGATTACGATTGATCATTGCCAGAGGAATTTGCGCCGGCATTGTCAGCCTGCTGCTGTGCGTGGCACTGGTGGCACTGATCGACTGGTACTGGCTGTTGAGCGATAATGCGCGCTGGTGTCTGAGCGGCGTGGCCTATCTGACGGTCATCGCTACGGTCTGGGTGACGTGTCTGCGTCGCATGATGCACGTACCGGCGGACGAAGAAATTGCCACCCAGGTCGAGCAGGCCGAACCGGAGCTGCGTGAAAATCTGCTGTCGGCGGTCGAACTGGCCACTGACGATCCGTCCAGTCTGCATGACTCGCCCGTTTTCCGCGGTCTTCTGCAGGGCAGGGTTGCCGGACAAATGGGGCAGATTCGAGTCCCCCAGCTGTTGCCGTTCAGGCTGGTCGCCGGATGGGTTATCGCTGCCTTCGTTTTGATTGCCGTGTCTGCGTTACTGTTGTCCTCGAGCAATTCGCGATTTCGTCAATTGGCGGCTCGCGCTATGTTGCCCGGCGCAAACATCGCCCGTGTGTCTCGCATTCAGGTTGAGGTGCTGCAACCGACACCACATTCGCTGACACTGGCGGAAGACGAAACCGTAGCTGTCGTTGTGGAAGTGACCGGTGGAAGTGTGGACGAGGTGACTTTGGAAACATTTACGCCGAAGCAGGGTGCGGTGCGTCAAACGATGCGAGGTCGTACTGACGTAGAGTTCGCCTGCAATATTCATGTGGCTGATGAATCGGTGGAGTATCGGATTCTGGCAGGTGATGCGATCACGAGGCGATTTCGAATCGAATCGCGACCACGTCCACGCGTGACGGCATTCCACAAGACGTACCGGTACCCGAAGTACTCCCAGCTGCCGGAAGAAACCATCACGGAGACTCACGGTGATCTGCTTGTGCTGGAAGGCACAACAACGGAATTGATGCTGAAACTGGATCAGGAGGTTTCCACAGCGGAACTGAGAATCGATGCATCCAGTTCCGATAAGATGCTGATTATTCCGCTCACTCCCGCTGGACAGGCGGTGCCGCCCGACGCCGGAGTCAGGGGTGACCAGGCTGAGGAAGCAAAGTTGTTCTGGAAGGCAATGGTGCCCGTTGACGAAGCTGCCATCTACAAGGTTCATCTGGTTTCGAAGGAGACCGGCTTCGAGAACTTCTTCAGTCCCAGGTATGAAATTCGTCCGCAGCCGGACCTGATTCCCCGAGCAGGATTCGTGGACCAGCAGGAATCAACTCTGTTGCTGCCACCGAATGACATTCTGGCATTGCAGGCCATGGCAGAAGACGACCTGCCGCTGGTCAGCCTTGAGCAATACGTTTCCGTCAACGGTCGTGAATGGGAAGCTTTACCGCTGCAGCCGGAACCGTCCGCGGAAGACGATGGCCGGCATATGACGGCGGCGTGGCAGTGGGATCTGCTGTCTCATGAACTGAGAACCGGAGACCAGGTAACCACGAAGCTGGTGGCGACGGACCGCAAAGGCAATGTGGGCGAATCTGTTCCGCTAAGGATCATCGTTTCAGCGCCGGACTTTGATTCAGATCGACATGCCATTATGGAGCACAAGGTCGGACTTTTCGATCAGCTATCCGATTTTTCCGAACTGCTTGATGAGCACAGGATATCAGCTCTGGAAGTGATTGAACGCCTGCGCCAGTCCGAACGCAGCGAAGATGAAATGGCACTTGACCGAACAACACTCGCCGATCTGGCGTCGAAGCAACGTGAGCAGGCCGGATTGTTGCTGGACGAAATCAGGAAGGTGGAGCGTCAGATGCCGGCTGGCGCGGATGCCTCGGATCTGGAATTGACGGGTCAGGTCGTCGCTCGACTGCAGCACGAACATGCCAGCGTTCCGGCCTGGCTGTTGAAAGCGCTGCAGCACACAGATGACTTGAAACTGATTAAGACTGACCTCGATCAGCTGAAGAAAAACTTCGAACGCACGGCAGATGACGCAAAGAATGTCGCCGCCCATTACCAGCACCTGATGGCACATAATTTTCTGTCGTCCATCGCTTTTGATATGGATGCGCTCTTAAGGCAGCAACGACTGGTCGTTGACAGTCCGACTCAAACATGGGCCCGGCTGGTTCGGCAGGAAACGATCGTCACTAATCAGTTGACAGTGCTGGAACGCCTTATTCACGATCATCGGCGACGAATGTCCAGCAGCATCGATGCGCAGATGCGAAGCCTGCTCGACTGGTCGGAAACGTATCGGAAGCAAATTCAGGAATCGATGGAATCGGAAGAAAAGCTGAAAGACCTGCAGCGAGTGTCTCAGGATTTTCTGCGTCAGCTTGAACAGAAGCAGCGGTACGACGTGGTTGATGGAGCCCTGCCCAATCGGCTGATTGTCGCGCGGCGGGACTTCGTTTCCCGCAGCGGGAGTCTGTATCTTCCTGTTTACGAAATGGCTCACGCGATGCAGCAGGAAAATCAGATTGCGGCGCAGGCCAGTAACTCCCAGGATTCAGGTGAAAGTCAAAAGCTGCTGGATCAGGCCGAACGATTCGTGGCGGAAATAGACCTGAAGCACCGCCGCAGCGTCGGTCAGCTGCGGGTTCGGCGCGAATTGACTCAGACACGCCGCGATTCAGATTCGCAGTACGCCGCCGATGCGGGTTTGACTCATCGAGCGGTAACGTCCTTACTGAATCAGCATCGCACGATTGCACCGCAGGATTCCGAAATCCCCGACAACCTGCTGGAAATCGCTCCGGCCTATCGCACGCTGGAAGCTGGTCACGAGCTGATCCTCGCCCGCGATGTGTTGAAGACGTTGCTGAGCATGGAACGCTGGGGGTCTCAGCAGGTTCATTCTCATATCGATCATCCGCGGCAGTGGGATGTCGTACAACGCGGTTTTGAGCTGGCTGTGCAACGACTCCGCGAAGCCGGCGTCGACAACGAACTGGTCGTGAAACTGGATCAGCTGCTGGCGTCCGTCGCTGTACGAGACGCACAACGCAAGATTACTCAGCGGCGCTCGAATCGAGATGCGATGATTGCAGCCGGCCATGAACTTGTCGAAATTCGAGATGATCTTGCGATAGTGGTTGAGGAACTTCAACCCACTATGGCTGAGGCTCGCGCGATCATCGCGAAGTACGCGCCCACGATTCCACAAATGGCTCAGCAGGCTGCCGAACAGCTGCGCCAAATGGAGCAAGCGACGACAGAGGTGGCCGATGCTGTGGAGCAGCCGGACGCCACTGTTCCGGAAAGTCCGTTGTCCGAACTTCAGCCACAGCAGGAAGCCATCAATCACCAAATCGAAGACCTGTTTGAAGCACTTGTGGAAGATGCCAATTCACAGGATCTTCTGGACGACGAACAGCGCGAACGAGCTCGCGATGCCGATGACAGCATCGCCATGATTCAGGAACCGGCGGAGCGAATGAATCAAGCCCTGGAACAGGCCCAGGAAAGTGATGTCGGCGAACAGCAGGCGCAGGATCTGGCACAGGCCGCAGAGCACCAGGAGCAGACCGCTCAGGCACTGGAAATGGTTGCTGAGCACTTTGAACGTCTGGACGAAGGTATGGATGTTGCCGAATCACGAGCTGAACTTCGACAGGCCGAACAAGAACTGGGGATCGCTCGTCAGATGGATGAGCGGTTCGAAAATGCGGAGCAGCTTGCTCAAACGGCCAGCCAGGAGGCGGAGCAGTTGATGGCGGAACTGGAAGCCGAATTGGCCCGCAACCCAGCCATGCAACAGGCGTTGTCCGAGATCTCGGAAAACACGCTGCAGGAAGCTCAGAACGCGCTGGAATACGCCGCGCAGGATGATCAGAACCTGCAGAAAGCCAACGAGCGGTCAGACGAGCAGTTTCAACAGAAGAAGAAAGAACTGGTGGACGATCTGCGGAAGATGGCAGCTGAGACGTCGAAACTCTCAGGAGCACTGGTGGCTCAGGCCAACCAGTCGGCCGCAGCAGGCAAGACGCCGGAAGCTCAGAAAAAATTCGCGGAAACTCAGCAGAAGCTCAACGCCGCCGCGGCGAAAGCGAATACTGCCCGTGACGATCAGATGCTGGCCGAACTTGCTGAGACTGCACAGGAAGCCAGATCTGCCCTGACTGAAGCAACTGAAGCTCTGAAGCAGGCAAAACAGCAGGCTGCCACGGGAAAAGACGAGAAAATTCATGCCGACGACAAAGCGCGGAATGCGGCAAAGAAGGATTTAGAAAAACGTCGCCAGCAGTTTCACGAGCAGCAGAAGAAGACGGCTCGCGATGTGGCTAAGCAAGCTGACGACGCTAAACGCAAGGCCGACCAGAGCGTTCGAAACGCCGAGAATCAGGTCAAGAGTGCCGATAATCGGGTACGGCAGGCACAGAACAACCTGAAACGCAAACCTGATGACGCTGGTCTGCAGCGGAACCTCGAACGCGAAGAAGCAGTAAAGGCTGCGGAACAGGAAAAGGTCGCGGCGGCGAAAGACGTTCAGAACGATGCAGAGCAGAATGCGAAGCAGGCTCGCCAAAAATCCGACAAAGTCAACGGGAAGCCGCTGCCGGCGCTGAATGCACCCAACCCGGCAACTGAGCTCGCTGAGCAGTATGCCGACGATGCTGTCAAGGTCGCCGAAGAACTCAATCGCACGGCCGCAGAACTTGCGGCGCGAACAGAATTCGGCCAGGAGCTGACGCCGTCGAAGAATCAGCTGGCAGCTGCCGAACAGCAACAGGGGGAAGTGACTCAGGATGTTCAGAAGGCTGCTGACGACGTTGCTAGAGCGGCTCGCCACGAACGCCGACTCAGGAACACGGCTGCGGTCGAGCCACTGCAGGCGGCCGCTCAGAACATTCAGCAGGTGGCCAACAACGAATCCGCGGACGCGGAAAAGGAACTGGACAGTGCAACGGCCGAGGCCGAACAGGGGGACGCTGAGGGGCAGGGCAACCAGCCCCGAAAAAATGCCGAAGCACTGCAGGCACAACAGGCCATCGCGACTGCTGAGACCGCGATTGCAGAACAGGCTGAGCAGCTCTCGGGTGTCGTTGAACCGTTGCTCGCAGCTGCAGAAGCCGCAGCCAATGCTCAGGCCGCGCAGAGTAATGAACCTGCCGCCAACGTGCAGGAACCTCCGACGCCCGCCAGTGGCGAACAGACCGAAGGACAGACCGAAGGACAGACCGAAGGACAGGCGGAAGCCAACGCTCCAGCCCAGGGACAGCAGACGCCTGGGACCGGACAGCCCGCGGGTGGCCAGCCGACAACTCCGTCATTTACGCCGGAAGAGATGGCTCAGGCACAGCAGTTGGCTCGCACGCTGGATGAACTGGATCGACAGCAGGCCGCTGCTGCTTCGGCAGATGGCGTTCCGCCGGCTGCTACACCCTCCCAACAGAATCAGCCCAGCCAGCTAAACCTCGATACGCTCGCTCAGGCTGCCCAGGCGCAGCAGGCGACGATGTCGAACCAACGGACTCAGGCTCAGCAGGAGGCAGTTCTGGCACTCGGCGAAGGAGGAACGGAGTCCGCAGAAAATCCGTCGCCCACTGGAGCCATGACAGACTTTGAAGTCATTTCCGTTAGCCGTGACGAGAACACGGAATGGGGAAAGTTGCGGGGCAAGTCCGCCGAGGATTTGACCACGGGCCGGTCCGAAGCGGTGTCTGAAGAATACCGCAAAAGTGTGGAGACCTATTTCCGTGTTCTGGCCGAACGAGCTCGAAAGAAGAGGTAGCGGTGGTCAATTTTCTTAACCGCGTGCCCAGCGGGCTGCGTTGCATACGGTTGGCGATCCGATGTTCTGCGGCGAAGCAGAGCTTCCAGGATATGCGGTTCCAAACCGGAGTTTGGAACCGAGGACCGCAGTGGCAAGACCTGATCCTCTCCGTCATGCGCTGCGTTACCGTGCTGGTCATCATTTTCATCAGTAGCACCGATCTGTCAGCACAGGAACTGCCTGCTGCCGCGCCGGAGTCCGTCCCCACCGTTTTTCAGAAAGATGCAACCGACATTGCCGTAGACAAGGCCATTGCTTATCTGGTCAGTAAACAGCGAGACGACGGAGCCGTGCTGGATAAAGGGATCGAAACGACCATGACTGCGTTGTCTATCATGGCGATGGCCAGTGTCGGCATTCAGCCCGGTGATCCCACGCCGGAAGGACAGACGATGCAGAAGGCATTCTCGTACGTGTTGCGCGATGATCGAGTTGACGACAAGGGGTACTTCGGCAGCAAGGATGGTTCTCGCATGTATGGCCACGGTATTATCACTCTGATGCTGACCGAAATGCTGGGTATGGGTGGCAGTCAAGAACAGGATCAGCTCATTCACGATCGCTGCCAGAAAGCGATCGATGTGATTCTCAGTTCGCAGAAGGAACAGAAGGCGACTGATGCACGCGGTGGCTGGCGTTATAACCCGAATGCTCGCGATGCCGATTTATCGGTCTCTGTCTGGCAGGTCATGGCGCTTCGATCGGCAAAGAATGACGGGCTGCAGGTTCCCGCCAGTGCCATTCGCGATGCTGTTGAATATCTTAAACGCTCCTACGCCTCGCCACTCGATCGAAACGGTCTGCCGGACAAGAAGGCCAGCGGCTTCTGCTATGAACCTGGTCAGAATAATCCCACGTTTACGATGACTGCAGCCGGATTGCTGGCGATGCAGGTGTGCGGCGAATACGAATCGCCTCTGGTGGCCGGCGCCGCTGACTGGTTGTTGGCGCGGCCGCCGCAATGGAAGGAACGTTTTTGTTCGTATGGCACCTATTATTATGCTCAGGGCATGTACCAGCGTGGTGGTGAGCATGCCAAAACGGCTCAGCAGCTTGTCCAGGAAATGCTACTTGCAAATCAGGCCGCTGACGGATCGTGGACTGCTCAGAATGGTTCAGAACGAGGTCACGGTGCGGTATATGCGACTTCGATGTCGGTACTGAGCCTGTCTGTAAAGTATCACTACCTGCCGATTTATCAGAAGTAGATTTGTTGTCCTGTCCACCGGGAATTATTTGTGGTGTGTTGGTGGACCTTGCAATGGACCCCGTGACGCGTATGGCGTTTACCGGATGAGCGTCGCGTATTCTTGCTGCTTAATCTTGTGCAACCGATTCCGCCGCCTTTACCGTGATATGCTGTGCCGCATCACTTTTCGTTTTCGGAAAGTCACTGCGAAGGTGCACGCCCCGACTCTCCTGGCGGGCGAGGGCCGCAGCGGCCATGACACGACCAACCAGCATCATGTTCTGCAACTCCCAGCCAACCGGGTCGGGCAAGTCGCGACGGCAGACATAATTGGCCCAGAAATCCAGTTGCTGTCGCGCTGTCTGCAAATCCGGATCGTTGCGACTGATTCCCACACTGCGCCACATCAGACTCCGCAGTGAGTTGCGAATATCGGTCAGGTCGAGGGCTTCGTCACTGTCGTGGGCGATGCCTGGCATAGAAATCAGTGACGGGGCGCTGAAACTGTCGACTTGATCAAGTGCCAGGTTGGACGCGTTCTGACCGCAGCGCAGACCGTAAACGACGCCTTCCAGCAGGCTGTTGCTGGCCAGTCGGTTGGCGCCATGCAGCCCGGTGGACGTCACTTCGCCCGCCGCCCACAAGCCAGGCAGCGAAGTGCGGCCCTCGGTGTCGGTCGTGATTCCGCCAATCATGTAGTGAGCACCAGGCCGCACGGGAACTCTGTCTGTCGTGATGTCCACACCAAAGTCGCTGCACATTTTTCCGATATGCGGAAAGCGTCTGCGAATTTTTTCTTCGCCGATCGGGGCAAGGTCAAGATAGACGCAGGGGTGTGCGGTCTTTGTCATTTGCTGCGTAATAGCCTGGCTCACGATGTCGCGCGGAGCCAGTTCCATCGCATCGTTGTAGTCCGTCATGAATCGATAGCCGGTGGCATCGACCAGGTGAGCACCTTCGCCGCGGACGGCTTCCGAAATCAGATGCCGCGAACTGCCCGCGATATACAGGACGGTCGGATGGAATTGCATGAATTCCATGTCCCGCACCTCGCAGCCTGCTCGGAACGCCAAAGCGTGACCGTCGGCGGTGGCGATCGATGGATTTGTTGTCTCACGATACATAGCGCCGGCACCGCCAGTGCACAGAATTGTCTGTTTGGCCCATACGAATGTGCGACCGTGATTCGGGTTCCATACAAGGGCGCCGCGGCAGACGCCATCGCGAGTCAGCAGATCGATCGTAAACGTCTGTTGCCAGATATCGATGTTTTCAGAATCAAAAGTTTGCTGATGCATGGCCCGCATCACTTCCTTCCCCGTCGCATCTCCCAGAGCGTGGGCAACGCGCGGGTGGCTATGACCACCTTCCAGGGTCAGAGCAATTTCACCTTCAACTTTGTCGAATGCCGTACCGTAGCGGATGAGTTCCCGGATGCGGTCAGGGGCTTCGCGAATAACAAGTTCCACGACATTCTGGTCACACATGCCCTTGCCCGCAGCGACAGTATCAGCTGCGTGACTGGAAAAATCGTCCAGCGGATCCAGAACTCCCGCAATTCCGCCCTGTGCCCAGGCGCTGTTGGAATGAGAAATTTGATCCTTCGTTACCACAATTGTCCGCAGTGACGGATCGATCTCCAGAGCAGCTCTCGTACCGGCGATGCCACCTCCGATGACTAGCACGTCCGCAAACAAATGTGGTACCCGCTTGGGGTCAAACGGTACCAGGTAACGACGAAGTGTGGGGACTTCAATTCGGGCGGGCTGCATGCACGGGTCCGGCATCTGGCAACAATGTGGCTGGAATTTGCACGGACAGTCTAGGAGAATTTCTCCTCGATTGAGAGGGACCGGTGTCCGCCGGTGACCACGTTGGTTGCAATTATCTGCAAATTCTCCGTCCGCTGCTGTCGCTGTGCTGCGACCGGGGCCTTTCCCCCGTGATTGCAGTGCCCCGCGCAGTGAATTAAGGATTTGCCAATTAGTAGACTGACATGTCCGATGCCCCGATTCAGCAGTGGCCCATCAAGACGAAAATGAATTGCACACAAATGACCACACCATTTTTGATCTGCCTGTCGCGAGCACAGGGCATGAATTTGACGTTGATATTCGTATGTGCGTCCGTGTTAAGCATGAATTCAATTCCTGCACAGGAGTCCGACAGTCTACCGGATTCTCCGCGAGTTACGCCCGTCGTCAGGTTGATCCACAGGGCGGAGCCAGCGATCGTTTCATTATTTGTCCCGGTGGCACCCGGACAGCTGATATCGGGCAGTGGCACCATCATTCATCCGGACGGATACGTTCTCACAAACAACCACGTTGTGCAGAATGCCGAAGGACTGGCATTGATTGGGTCAGGTCTGCCGGGCGAACAAAAGCCAGTGCAGTTTGGAGTCGTTGGTCGCCTGCCGGAAAAAGATCTCGCCATTGTCAAGCTTATGGCTGCTGGTCCGTTTCCGACCGTGCCTTTGGGGCGAAGTGACGATCTGCTGAATGGCGAATCGGTTGTTGTTGCCGGCAATCCCGGTGGGCGCGGCCTTGTCTTTACCTCGGGAATTGTAAGTTCCCGCAGGGTGTTAACCGGTACTCCCAACGCACTTGTCATGACCAATTACGCAAATATTCGTCGCGATACGGTGATTCAGTTTGATGCTGCCAGCAACGGGGGAAACTCTGGCGGTCCGCTGATCAATCTGCAAGGTGATCTGATCGGCGTGGTGTCGGCGAAGGTTCTTCAGGAACAGAACATCGGGTTCGCGATTCCAGTGGATGTCGTTTACAACACGATCGAACAGATTCTGAACCCCGAAATACGAAGTCGCAAAGAGGTGGGGCTTGTTTTGACAGAAGCCGCCGCAAGCGTCGTGATTGGTGGTGTTAAACAAGGGTCGGCGGCAGCCGCAGCAGGACTCAGAGCGGACGACGAATTGACCGCAGTCAATGGCCGACCGCTGCGGCATAGAATCGACTGGTTTGTGGTGTTGACGTCACTGCTGCAAAAAACCGGAGAATTTACAGTCACCGTGCGTCGCGATGAAGAAATGATTGAGGCAACAATCAAACCGAAAAACATGTCCCCCATGCCTGCATCGAAGGTTGCTTTCGACAGGTTGCAGCCTGGATTGCGGTACCGTTTTTTTTATGGTGAGTATTCGCTCGTGCCAAAGTTCGAGAATTTGACTCCGGTCCGGATCGACAATGTCGAGACTGTCGACCTGACCGCCATACGACAGGATCGCGATGATCATTTTGCTGTGGAAATCAACGGCTATCTGCGCGTTCCATCTGACAATGTCTATCGGCTGGTCGTAATTTCCGATGACGGCAGTAAGGTATTTCTGAATGGTGAATTAGTCATTAATCACGACGGCAATCATCCGCCTTCGCCAGCGGGAAAGCTGTTGTACCTGCAGAAAGGCAACCATGCTCTGAAAATTGAGTACTTCGAAGGAAACGGTGGACAGGAACTGCAATTGCTGATTGATCAGAAACCGGTTGCCGCCGAAATGCTGTGGCACCAGTCGTGACGCTGAATGCCCGAAAACTAAAACCTCACACAGCAAATCTGCTGATGACTGTGGCAGCGTGCGCCGTTGTCGCTGCTGTGGCAGCGTCGTGGCATGGCGGCGGGATTGTCCACGATCTGATTCGACCGGATCTTGATTCCGCGGAGAAACTGGAACGACTGCGACAGTATTTTCTGAGCTACGGAAAGTTCGCACCGGTTGTCTATGTGGCATTCGTTACCGTTGAAGTCGTTGTTGCTCCGATTCCCGGTCTGATGCTGTATGCCCCAGGCGGCATTATCTTTGGACCATTTTCCGGTGGTGCATTATCGCTGCTGGGCAATGTTATTGGTGCGGGCATCGCTTGTTCTGTTACTCGAAGGCTGGGCCGCACCTGGCTCAGTTGTTTTTTCGAGGAACAGAGACTTGAACGCCTGCAGGTAAGGGTCCAGTTGCAGGGAATGTGGTTAATCTTTCTGCTGCGTATCAACCCTCTGACGTCCAGTGACATGATTTCGTATGCGGCCGGATTTACGCGCATTCCCATCTGGAAAGTGATGGTGGCCACAGCCCTCGGAATGGCGCCACTGTGCTTCGCTCAGGCGTGGCTGGCAGGTGAGCTGCTGACGGCTATTCCCGAATTAACATATCCGCTTGTTGCTGCTTGCGTCCTGTATCTGGTCTTCGTGGTTGTCGTATTGAAGAAAATGCTGGCGGCGACGGTGTAGTCACGGGACTTCAGTCCACGAACCAGAATTCGTTCGAAACCAGCATTGCCTGTGCAAAGCGTTCAAGCCCGTCATCGAGGTTCGCAGAAAGAAACGTCTTCGCCGCCACCAGTTCCTCTTCATCCGGCGCACGTTGAAAAACACGGTGGAACGTTCTCGACACAGACTGCTCGACGTTCGGGGGCTCCGGCGATTTGATATTCGCGGCCAGCACTCTGGAGTGTGCGGAAATAAACTCGCTGTTCATCAGAAACAGTTTCTGCAACGGCGTATTTGTTTCCAGACGTCCGGCCGAGTGGGCGTTGGGATCGGGGAAGTCGAACAACGACAGAATCGGACTCAATTCAAACCGACTGACTTCTGCGTAAATCGTTCGTCGTAATTCGGCGGGGTCGTCGGGCTTCATTGACGGACCACCAGTCTGCTCTGCCAGCTGACCGGACACTGACAGCACTGCGTCGCGCCAGCCTTCAATGGAAAGACGTCGACGCGGCATTCGCCACAGCCATATGTTGACTGGATCGATCCGGGCGGATGCTGCCGTCCGTTCCGAGGATCTTTGGTATGTGGATGAAAGAACGATCTGACGCTGCAGCCATTTGATGCTCCATTCGTTGTTCATGAAGCCAACAGCCAGATCGTCAAGCAACTCCGGGTGCGATGGGCGTTCTCCCAGTCGCCCAAAATTACTGGGAGTTGCCACGAGGCCTCGGCCGAAGTACTGCTGCCAGATACGGTTCACCATCACTCGAGCGGTCAATGGATTGGCGGGATCTGTAATCGCCTGTGCCAGTTCCAGGCGACCGCTGCCGTTCGAAAATGATCGGCGTGGTCCGGGATACATGACCTGCAGAAAGCCGCGAGGGACAACGTTACCCCTGTTGTCCACGTCGCCGCGAATCATCACGGCCAGATCCTGAGGCTTCGCGTCTCGCACAATATGCAGCGACTTGTTCGGGTTCTTCGAGTTGCCGGATTTGTCCTTTTCAATGTCGTCGGACAACGGCTTATTGTGCATCTCTGTTCCGGCAAAGATCCCGGCCAGAGCATAATAATCTTCAGTCGTAATGGGATCGTATTTATGGTCGTGGCAGCGAGCGCACGCAACCGTCAGTCCCTGCAGGCCACGGCTGACGACGTCAACGCGATCTTCCCATTCATCGGCCATGACTTCCGGGTCGTTGCGCCGGTAGTATTTTGGTCCCAGTCCGATAAACCCGAGTGCAACGAGGTCCTCTGTTGAGCCGCCGTCAATGACATCCGCAGCGATCTGCAGATTGAGAAACCGGTCGTAAGGAAGGTCGGCGTTGAACGCATTGATCACCCAGTCGCGGTAACGATATGCGTTCGGATAGAACAGGGACTTGTTACCGCCAACAATATGGGCCTGGTCCTCTGCGTACCGAACAACGTCCAGCCATAATCTCGTCCAGCGTTCTCCGTATCGCGGCGAAGCGAGCAGACGGACGACCTGTGTCTCAAATGCATTTGGCCCGTCGTCGGCGATAAATACCTCGACCTCTTTTTCCGTCGGTGGCAGCCCGATTAGATCGAAGGAAAGCCGACGCAGCAGTGTTGTACGTTCGGCTCGGTGATTCGGGCGAATGCCCGCGTTGGTAAGCTGCTGTTCGACCAGCGCGTCGATGCGGCGGGAATACTCTTTGAGCGCATCAGGAAGTTCCGCTGGCTGCGGGGGTTGAAACGCCCAGAAACGCCGCCCGACTTCGATATCCATGCCGTCGTCCGCCGAGTGCGCCTTTGCGCCCGCATTTCCTCGAGGATCAACGGCTCCGTTCTTAATCCACTGCTCAAAATCTGCGATGATGTTGTCCGGCAAACGCCGGTCCGGCGGCATTTCGAAGGACTCGTGCTTTAACGCGGACAGTAACAGACTGTCCTCCAGATTTTCGGGTACGACAGCGGCTCCGGTTTCTCCGCCTGCTCGTGTGCTGTCGGCGAAATCAAGTCGCAGTCCGCCCTGGACTTTGTCTGCATCGGCGGAATGGCACTTGTAGCAATGCCTGATCAAAACCGGACGGATCTTTGCCTCAAAAAATTCAGTGTCTGTGCTGCTGGCGGGCTTTGCTGCAGGCAGATCGTCAGCGGCGCACAGACAGCACAGGGGCAGGAACAGGAGGAGTAAACGATGCATGGTGATGGCAGGATCTGAAGCGGACGATGCAGCGGAAGTCTGGCAGTTTATCGCCAGTCGGCATTGGTCGCCACACGCAATTCGAATTCATGTGGTGACTCACCTCCGTTTTCTGTGCCGGTGCAACGAATAAATGCAAACTGTCATCTGGTTGTCGTTGCGTGGAGGCAGTGCCCGGAGCAACGTGTGATGATGCAGCCCTGGCCATTTACTGCCGATGTTGCATTCCGGCGAAATTCGTCATTATGAGTCCGCACGACTCATTTTACTGACTGCTTCGAGGTTCCTGAAACTTCCTGCCTGCACCCAAACACATTTAGCTGAGCGACAACTTCGGTCTGCAAGTTTCAGATAGTCACTCGTATTCCCTGTCGTTCTGCTGGCGGGCCCGGGATCTGCGTCAATCGACGTATTCTTCGAATTCTTGATTCGCTATCGCGAAGGCTTCCACAATTTCCATTGTGGACAACGGGACGGTACTCAATTTGTGGATTGTCACAAGGCATTGCAGCAGCGCATCATGGCATCTGCTTTCTTCGGGTGTGTACATCAGAGTGTCAACCGATGGACGCATTCCCGGAGTCTCTGATGTTGTCGTCTGAGTGGATGCCAGTACCCTGTGAATAACTTCCGGCTGTGAACACCCGGATTTTTCAAAACTTGAGCGGCAACACGTTCCTGTTCGCGCCACAGACCAAGCAGCAGATGTTCCGTGCCGAAGAAATTCTGGTTCAGACTTCGAGCTTCCTCCATTGCATACTCGATGACCTGTCTGGCCCGAGGCGTCTGGGAGAGTTTACCCATTGTGATCATTTCCGGGCCCGTTTGAAAAATCTTTTCAACCTCGATGCGAATCTTGCGGAGATCTATGTCCAGGTTGTTCAGAACCTCGGCTGCGCCGCCGGATCCCTCTTTGATCGGTCCAGGAAGAATGTGTTCAGTCCCGACGTACTCGTGATTGAACCGTTGAGTTTCCTGGATTCCCAGTTGCATATCGTTACGAGATCGATCGGTAAAACGTTCGTATATCGTCGTCTCCATTCTCGAATGACCCTGGCTGCAGGTCAGTTGAACGCCATATTCACCATGGTCGATATCGTGGGTCTGACACCCCGATGACCGCACTGGCAAAGCAGAGACTCTTCAGGATCTTCATACACCTGGAAGGTGTTTCCGAGTTCGCTGAAGTATTGCCGATCGAAAGTGTTTGAGCTTCCATGCCGCGTGGCTCCGTTCGGCAACCGAAAAATTGAAATTGCGAATCATCATTCGAAGATCCCGCATGTTGCAGACTCACGTCAGTACACAATGGCGGGAGTCCCCCGTGACAGCGTTCCACAGGTTCCCATCGTTAGGTGTACAGATCATGCCATGGAATCGAGAAGCCCATCGTCGCAGAAATATTCCGTTGCGGCAGGGCATCGAGACCGGACCCCTGTTGCGTTTCCTTAAAGAGATTGATGCATGTCACCTTCGGACAGATATTCCGACCGCCGAGCAGACCGAGGTCCGCCACAAAGTACAACAGTGTCAGTAGTGCGGTGATGACCTCTGCCACGCAGGTCAGAGCAGCCCCATTCATCAATTCCGTAGCGCTGGGGCTCTTCAACGATACCGGCTTTCACGACAAGCTGTTTGGCATGGGCATTCGCGTCGAATCGACAGGCAGCGTCGCGAGGTGGAAAGGTGGTGCTGCTGACAAGGTAACGGCCTTCCCTGGCGGCCCGCGCATTAACAGTGATTCCGCGTAACTCGGCATTGTTTACGACAATTTCATTATTAAGGAACGATGTGAACCATTAATAGATCGTGGCCGTCCCCCAGCCAGTTCGTGTGACCGACCACCACGATTTTCTGCCCTGTCTTCAGGACGTCATTGTCCAGTCCCCACTGAACAACAAACTGCAGCAGCGCGTCCGCCGACTGACGCACCAGTGTGCTTTGAATGGATGTCACTCCCCAATACAGGCAAAGTCGGCGTACGATGTCCTGGCGATGTGCGACTGCGAGAATAGGGACTCGACCTCTTTGTCCGGACAATGCCAGAGCGGTGCGTCCGGAATCCGTCGCCACCACAATCAGGTCCGCATGCAGATTGTCTGCGACTACCGTCGCCCCCAGTGAAACAGCTTCCGTGATCGGATTGGCACGGCGTGATTCGTGAGTGTGCGGATCTTCGGTACCGCGACCGATCACGAGGGGATCAGATTCGTGAACGATTTTCTGCATCATTTGAACACAGGCGACCGGATGCTTGCCGATAGCGGTTTCTCCGGAAAGCATGACAGCATCGGTTCCGTCGATCACGGCGTTCGCTACATCGCTGACTTCGGCACGAGTTGGCAGGTCGTTGGTGGTCATGCTGTCGAGCATCTGAGTGGCCGTGATCACCGGGATCCGTTCCTGATTGCAGCGACGAATGATTTCCTTTTGCAGAATGGGAACGCGACTTATTTCGGCCTCGACGCCAAGATCTCCACGAGCGACCATGACGGCGTCAGTCACTGCAAGAATGCGCTCAAGGTCAGCGATGGCCTCCGTCTTTTCTATCTTCGCCACGACAATCGGATGTGTGTCCGAACGGTGTCGACCGATCAGGCTTTTCAGCCGTTTGATGTCGTCCGCACTGCGAACAAAGCTCAGGCCAATGAAATCGAGCCGGTGTTCAAGTGCCCACACAAGGTCCACTTCGTCCTTCGGTGTGACACTGGGTGTACTAAGAATAACGCCGGGCAGGTTGACGCCCTGCTTGCTGCGAATAACGCCTGGTTCTGCCACGACACACGTCACAGAAAGACCATCATCAGCCTTGTCCGTCACCAACAGTCCCACGGTGCCATCAGCCAGCAGGATGCGGTCACCAGGCTTAACGTCATCGATCAGTTTTTCATACGTGCACGTCAGGTCATGCGGCTCATCGGACTCACGGCTGCGAACGAAGCGAATCGTCCGGCCTTCGCTGCACATTAGCTCGTCCCCGGCAATTCGGCCAAGTCGAATCTTAGGGCCGGAAAGATCACCAAGTATGCCGACCGGAATCTTCAATTCCTCTGATACGGCGCGAATTCGATGAACGACTTCCTGCAGCCACTTGTGACTGCCGTGGGCAAAGTTCAGGCGAAAAATGTCCACGCCTTCAAGGATCAGTTGTCGGATCGTCTCTGCATCTTCACAGGACGGTCCCATCGTGGCAATAATTCGTGTCTTTACCAGACGGTGGTGACACGATCCGAGTGTAGCAGTCGTCGACATCGTCGGTTTCTGTGAATGTTCTGTAACGGATTGCCCTGGTAAATGAAGGTGATGGACTTGAAGGCAACGGACATACCAGGACCGTTCACGTAATCCGCCACTGTTCCTGCTCAGGACGCACGAAAAACACTGAGCCAGTGAGAATCCAGCCCGTTGTTCACCTGAGTCCGGGGCATCAGCTGCCAAGCTGCTTTCGCAGTGCTTGAAGCTCGGCTTCCACTTCAGTACTTTTTTCCTGCTGCGACTGCGTGATCGCGTGAACAGCTGTTTCTGATTCCAGTCGAACCATCGGAGCCTCTCCCGTTAATTCCGTCATTCGACGTATCGCTTCCGCATGTCGAGCCTCCAGCGCCTTCTGAATCCGCAGCATGTTCTGCCATGTTGCGTCGGCGGCTTCGAGTTCCGGAGTCAAACCGTCAATCAGATCTTCAATTTCGACTTTCCGCGTCAGAGCTTCGCGAGCGGCCGACTCGTTGCCTTTGGACAATGCCGCTTTCGCCTTTGTCAGCCACTCGTTCAATTGCACCGAATGAGTCGTGATCTCTTTCTGCAGGCGGTCCCGGTTCGAACCCGATGTTCGCGCAACCCGTCGAGCACTGGTGAGACCTTCCTCCATTTCCTCCACTACTTCCCGCAATGTTGTGGCCGGATCGTCAGAAGCTTCCAGGATCTCAGTCAGACTGCAGGTCACGATATCGGTCAGGCGGCTGAAGTGAGGCATGTTCAGTTTCTCTTACGCAGAATTGAACAGGATGGACTATCCCGTTTCAGAAAAAATTTCAGAGCGTTGTTGTGCGAAACATTGATGTGCTTGATGTGCCCCAATTTCCTGATTGGGGTGGAACGGAGGACCCGGACTTCCGGATCAATTCATTTCAGAAACAGTTTCCCCAGCGAACCCCCGACAGGTCAAATGATAACGAAGCTTTTCCCTGGCCAGCCGCAGTCTGCTTTTTGCTGTCGGTAATGTCGTGTTCATCGCATCGGCAACTTCCGAAAGAGTGAGCGAATCAAAATGGTGCAGCAGAAATGTCTGCCGTTGTTCTTCCGGCAGTTCGTTAAGTAATTCACGTACGACCGCGACAGCTTCCTGCTGTGAAACTTTTGTCTCAGCCGATACATCGTCTCCGGACATCAGGTTCAGCAGGTCAACCGCTTCTCCGTCAGCAGACACAGTCACTGTTACTCGTCGAATCAGAGCGTCATGGGACGCGCGTCGAACACTGTCGATCAAAAGATTTCTGGCCACACGAAACAGCCACCCCTTGAATCGCCCGGTCGGGACGTAATTCCATGCCTTGCGATACAGTCGAAGCAGTGTTTCCTGGACCAGGTCTTCAGATCTTTGTGCATCGCGCGTATTGCGAAAAAAGAATCGGTAGAGCGGCCCTTCCCACGCGTCAACGATTTCTTCAAACGCACATGGGCCGCCTTCCTGCAGGCGAATCATGCGCTGGTCATCGTCGTTGTACTGTTTGGGCATTACGAACGTTCGGGACTGAGGACAGCCAACACGCCTTGAAGCGTTAAGGAAAATCCACTCTCTGCATTGCAGATTATTGCGGTAGTCAACGGAAAGATGACGTGTACTGTGGAACCACAAGGCCGTACCGTTCCGTATCAGCAATCTGCATAAGCTATCGCGAATCGCTTTCCGGTAAAAGCTAAGGTGCCAACAGAAGTGCCCTCACCGACGCCTGGCATCTTCATCCTGGCGTCAGTCAACAGCTCGCAGCGGGGCTGATTCGTTTTTCCACTTTCCCAGATGTTGCCTGAGCGGCCGATGCTGGGCTCAGATGTGACGTGTCGGATACCGTTCCTCAGGCAGTATTTTATTAGGTGTAGTTATCTGTTCACTCTGGCCAATGTTGCGACAGGGGAAACGTGGTGTTTCGGTGAATGCCGAAGCACACGTCGTCTTCGTTGAGATGCGGGTAAATACTATTCCTTTGTAGAGGGAATTTGATATCGTTCAGGTGGCGGGTTTCCGAACCTATTGCTAGCGTGTGTGCCAACTGTCTGACGAGGGTAGGAATGATATCGACAGTTACCGAAAAGACGAACAAACATGATGGGATGGTTGTTGTGGCGGAATCGGAAGCTCCTCATGCCGAACGATTGGTTTACGTACTCGACGATGAGATCAAGGTACTCGAAGTCATCGAATTGCAGTTGAATGCAGCTGGTTATTCGGTGGTCACCTACACCAACTCCTCAGAGTTTCTTGAGAAGATAGACGACCTGCTTCCGGGGGTCGTCGTCTCCGATCAGTGCATGCCTGGTGCCACTGGTCTGAAGGTCCAGGAACGACTGCTAAAGTTCTCCAGCAAGTTCCAGCTGATTCTGTTGTCAGGGTATCCGGAAACCAAAGTTGCTGTCGAAGCCATGCGGCGGGGCGCTGTGACCGTTCTGGACAAACCATACAATCATGAACAGCTGTTGGCGTCGTTGGACGACGCCTTCGACGCGCTTGCTCGGGCGGTACTCGACGATGAGGGATTGCCTGCCATTCTGCCGGACGGAACGCTGTATCTAGATCTGCTTTCACGTCGCGAACGTCAGGTCGCCGATCTTGTGTACAAAGGGGAAACCAACAAGTCGATCGGAATTCAACTGGGGATCAGCATCAAAACGGTTGAAAAACATCGCGGCAAGGCCATGAAAAAAATGGCCGTGAACAGTTTCGCGGAGTTAATCCGATTAATGGAACGTGAGCTCGGTGCATCGTCCCGTTAGCATCTACTCCGTTTTTTCCGGCTTCTTCAGCTGGCTGGCAAGATAATCGACTGCGGCCATCAATTGAGTGTCGTTGAACGCGTCCTCTACTGGATTGTTATCCTCTGCGGGGCGAAGCACGTCTCTTTCTCTGCGATAACGCTGCCACTCGGACTGTTGTTTGCGGTTGTATTTGATCAGGTAGCCCTCGTCAGGAGTCACTCCCCATTCGTCGTCAGCCTTCATGTTGGGGAAGCGATGGATATTCACGCCACTGGGTCTGTGATAATTCGCCGTGGTCAGCTTCAGGGCGCTCTCGCCTTCCTCCATGCGGATGATATTCTGCACGCTGCCTTTGCCCCACGTTCGCTCACCGATGATCACGGCCCGTTTGTTGTCCTGTAAACAGGCACTTAGTACCTCGCTGGCTGATGCGCTGAATCCGTTGACGAGTACAGCCATCGGAATTTTTTCATACGTGTCACGTTTTCTTGCGTTCCATGATCGCTCTGGCACGCTGCGACCACGAACACTGACGATGTTACCGTCATCAAGGAACATGTCGGCGATTTCAATAGCGGCTTCCAGCAACCCTCCCGGATTGTACCGCAGGTCGATTACCAGACCGCGGACATCGCGTTCGAAGACGTTGTCAAGGGCCGCCTTGACTTCCTGGGCTGTAAACCGGCTGAAGTGGGAAAGGCGAATGTAACCGATTTTTTTCTCGTCGTCGTACATGAAATCCCACTCGTCCTTGTCACTGTAACGGTCTCCAAGGACGGTTGGTGCTTTGATCAGCTGCCGAACGAGTCGTATTTCCTTCGGGGCCGAATCTTCGCCAGGGTGCACAACCTTGATGACGACCGGGCGACCTACCGGCCCCTGTAGTTTTTTGATCGCGTCTGCCAGTGACAGGTTTTCGGTCGACTTGCCTTCCACTTCCACAATAAGATCGCCTGCTCGTATGCCGGCTCGGTACGCTGGAGTGCCGGGAAGCGGACTGGCAACAATCAGTCGTCCAGGGCCTGTAGAGTTGACGGTAATCCCGATTCCACCAAACTCCTGTTCCACGATCTGGGTGAAACGACGCACGTCCGGTGGTGGAATGAAGCTTGAGTACTGATCCAGATGACGTAGCATTCCCTGAATGGCGGCTTCCATCAGTTCTCGTCGATCCACGTCCCGTACATAATTTGAGTCGATCTGCTGAAACGTTTCCGCGAACAACTCCATGAGTTCGTAACGTTCGCGCTCTTTGCCACGTTCGTCCTCGGCGACGGCGGGTGTCGCAGTAACCAGACCGGTGGCAGCCAGGCAGCACACAAGAATCAATGAAGTCAATCTCATAACGAACTCCGGAAGTAATGCTGACGCGTACACATGATACGATATCGCATGACAGTCGTCGCAGTCGAGGGCTGAAGAACCATCTTCTTCCAGAATCGGGCGGCGAGTCACCGGTTGAATGTCATCCGGCAGGAAACACTCAGAATGGATGAGCCACAAGCATGGATAAACGGTCAGGAGGTGCCGTTTTCGCAGCTCGCGCTGCCGGTCTGGGATCTGGGAGTCGTTGCTGGTGCCAGCATCACGGAGATGGCACGGACGTTTCGTCATCAGCCGTTTCAGTTGTCGCAGCACCTGCAGCGTCTGGAGGCATCGTGCGCGAGGCTGGGGTTCGAGATGCCTTTTTGTGTTCGTGATCTTGCGATTGCGGCCGAACGCCTTGTCTTGAAAAACATCGCATCGATTGACGAAAACGACGACCTTGGGATTGTCATGTTTGTCACGGCCGGAGCCAATCGCACCTATCTGGGCGCGGAGAATCTGCCCGGAGGGACGACTGCTGTGCATACATTTCGTCTTCCCCTGGAGCTCTGGCGTTCCACCGCTGAAGACGGTGTTCGCCTG
The DNA here is from genome assembly GCA_014238335.1 of Fuerstiella sp. Taxonomy (GTDB): domain Bacteria; phylum Planctomycetota; class Planctomycetia; order Planctomycetales; family Planctomycetaceae; genus Fuerstiella. The sequence goes on along the minus strand of JABABI010000007.1, from coordinate 45,900 downwards.
ACGATACCTGAACGGCGACAGATTTCGGAATGCAGTCTGCCCGTCAACCACAAGACAAGAAACCGGTTGCACTGGTGGCTGGCCGACAGAGAAGCCGACGCTGAAGAATCCGGCAGTCGAGCATTACTGCTTGACTCGTCAGGTTTGATCACGGAAACAAGCACCGCGTGTTTCTTTGCCGTCATAGAAGGAACGGTCGTGACGCCGAGCAGTCAGGTGCTGGACAGCATGAGTCGTCGGATGGTTCAGGAAGCTGCGGCAGACTGTGGATTGAAATTCGAACAACGCGGCATCTATGCTGACGAAGTAACTGTGATGGAGGAAGCATTCCTGTCCTCAACATCGTCCGGTCTTCTTCGCGTACGCTCGATTGACCGACGCGTCATCGGCACCGCAGGCCGCCGAACCGTGATGTCTGATCTACTGGCTTACTGGAAAAAAGTGACCGGGCTGAATCCACTGCACCAGATCCTGATGGGGGACGCCCCTCCGGCCGGTGCGGACTGACGTTCGAAAAGTGTCGGCCAGCTTCCGTTGGTTGTGCACAGGTCTCACAGGCACGTCGTCAGGCGGAGTGCATCGGTTCAGGCACTTGTGTCAACATCCGCCGGACTTTACGTACAACCGACTGCACTTCCGTCGCCATAGAGTCGCAGGCGTTTTTTCGTACGTGTGTGGGCTTGCTGCAAATCGCTGGTCCTGCAGCGATTTGCTGTCCGTCACTTGTCCGCCAAAGATGGCGTGGCGGCCCTGTTCTGAATCAGGGCCCCCTATTTGTTTTCGTTGCCTTCCGTCGACTCAGGCGCCGCGTCCTGTGGCTTATCATCGCTGCTTGATTCGTCTGCCTTTGCACTGCTGTCCTTTTCTTCAGATGCTGTCTGCGGCGAAGCTTTGTGCTCAAATTCGACAAGAGGGGTCGCCGCGAGCTGCAGCTGTTCGAGCATCAGCTGTTGTGCTTCACTGGCCCGCTCCGAGTCGATGTTCCCCCCAGTCAGAAACCACTGTCGCGCATCCGAGTAACGACCGGTCTTTGCATACAACGTCGCGACTTGAAATCGTGCATCCACGTCGTCAATGTTGTTGCCGGCGCTGACCAGAGCCTCTAATAGTTGTTTCTGAAGATCGTCGAGCTGCTGCACGTTTTGCTCAGCTATCTCAGCATTCTCTAAGTCGCCCGTTGCCTTATATACGGCCGTCGCGATCTTGAAAAACTCATCGTCCCGAGGCATTTGTGCCAGGCCTTCGGGAAGATGTTTCTTAGCAATTAATATCTCTCCATCGTTCACTGCGATCTCCAGTCGAAGTTTTGCAAGTTCCGGCTGGCTGTTGAATTCTTCAGGTGGCGCTCCGGAAAGAATGCCCCGGGCACCCTCCAGATCTCCGCCTTCGAAGAGCAGTCGCGCTTTGAGCGAATTCTCACTGACCAGGTTCAGGTTCTGCTTTGCGAACTCAGCCATTTTCTCAGTGTCGCCGGTTTTCACCAGACAGATCGTGTACTGGGAGATCGCTTCCGGGCTGGCTGCCGCGATGTCTCCTGGAGTGGTAAGAGTTCCCGAGTAGTCCTCAGCGGCCTCCGTATACCGAAAAAGACTTGTCCGGACCTGTGCTCTCATGCGACGGGCTGTGATATGGGCATTGTTGCCCGCGATGATTTCAGTCAGCGTCGATTCCGCCAGTGTCAACGCACCAACCACCTGGTAGAGTCGGGCCAGCATCAGCCGTGACTGGTCTGCGGTCTTGGGGGCGCTTCTGATGGCTTCCTCATATTTTTCAATGGCTTCGGGGAAGTCGCCCATTCGAGTTAACGATTCGCCCATCTTCTGTAACGCCATCGACTTGAGTTCCACGTTCGTCTGAACCTGTTTGAAAAAATCTATGGCCTTCGGGTCGCGTGATTCGTGAGCGGCCCGGATGCCCTTAAGCAGCGTTATGTGGTCCGAGTACTCGGGATACTGTTTCAATCGATTGAGTGTACGCAGAAACTCGTCTTTGCTTCCGCCATTCAGCTCCTGCAAGGCCCCTTGGTACAACTGCGCAGGATCCTCCGGGACTGCACTGACGATCAGCCTGATGACCATTAGAACAGTGGCAAAAATCAGCATGCCCCACAACCACAGCGGTGGCCCCCCCTTAACTCTCGATGCACGTGGATTTTGACTCATCGGCACGGACTCTTTGCGATCGTAAAACGCCGCAAACCTATAATTTGAAATAACTTAGGTATATGTCAGGTAGTCGTTAAAGCGCGCACTTCCACCCCTGTGGACCTTTCTACGCTCATTTGTCACGCAGCATTTGCCAAATTTCAGCAGCGAGCGGGATTCCTGCTGCATAGGCAGGAGAAAGCCGGCTCACAGGCGGTACCGTCAACCCACGCGGTAGCTGTCCTTAAGTTTTCAGCTGCTCCAGAATCTCTTCATGTGTGGGAAACCTGAGTGATTCGTGTTTGCTGTAAATTAGTTCGCCGTCCAGCTCAACGTCAAAAATTCCGCCCTTGCTTTCCACAAGACAGACGTCGAGTCGTGTTTCCTGCTTGATTGCAGCCGCCAAACTGGTGGCCTGAGGAGTGTAATTTCACATAACACAATACGTGATCCGTACCTTCATCAATTCTCTCCTTCCAGCAAAACGTAAAGCTGAAAATCATCCCACGTTTTGGCACTGACTGCAACGGACGGCAGCCGGTGGAAGGCGCAGCACGGACGTCACAGAACGGACAGATAGTGCTTCAGCTGCACAGTATATCTGGAAATAGTGAACTCTGCAGATTACGTGGCACAATCGTGGCAATGGCCGCGAACAAGAATCTCCGACATGATTCCGGGTGAACGAGCCTTCCTTGAACGGCCTTTCAGCTCCACGTCAAATCCGGACATACACACCACCTTGCCGCAATCAACGCACATAAAGTGCGGATGCTCCGGCGCTCCGTCATTTTCCAGCGGCAGCAGTTCAAATCTGCGGACGGCATCACCCAGGTCTAAACGAACGACAAGGCCAGCTTCGTTGAGCTCGGTCAGCGAACGATAAATTGTGGATTTGTCGAAGCCGTATTCACAAAGGAAATCGACAACACTGCCAGGGGTCATCGGTGACTCGGCAGCCTCCAGGGCTTGAATTACGGCAATCCGCGCCGCAGTACAGCGCATACCCACGCCTCGCAAAACGGATTTTGCAGCTTCCAGTGTCAGTCGTCCCGGCTTCCCGCCCTTGATCATCGCGTGAACTCCAGCCAGCCTGTTGTGATCGTCGGAGTATTTCAGGACCTGTCTACATTTGCAACTAAGTTGCAAATAAGAACACGTCGCGACTCGAAATGCGACTTTTGCCGCTCTACTTTACTGGTCCCATGTTTCAGCCGGTCGCCGTGTTGCCTCCGAAAGCGAATTCCACGCGTTAATGTTTTGTCTCCACCGTGTTTACGTGTTTCTGATTGTTGTCTTCCTGACAGCTGGCTTCGCAGCAGATTCGGCCATTGCAGTCGACGAAGTGCAGGTCGGGAAAGGTCAGGCTGGCACGGCTGCATCGTCTCTGATATCTGATCTTGAAGACCTTGTTCCTGGAGCAACTGCCGGGGTAGCCGATACGCAAACAATGATCGTACTGGGCATTTACTGCCTGTTGATCGTCGCTGCATCACTGGCGGGTGGATGGTTGCCGTCATGGATTGAAGTGACGCACACTCGAATGCAGACGGTCATTAGCTTCGTAGGCGGTCTGATGCTGGGGATCGGCGTCTTTCATCTGCTGCCACATGCGTTTCGGGAACTCCGTGACCCTGACGCAACGGCTCGCTGGATGATGCTGGGAATCGTCATGATGTTTGTGCTGATCCGTCTGTTCCATTTTCACAACCATGAGCCCGTTGCCAGTAAAGGTGCGGCGTACTGTGATCACGATCATGCGTCGGATCACGAAGCGGAACAGTCGGCGACCGGAGAAGGGCACGGTCACGGTGAGTGTCATTCGCACGGCCATTCCCATGGTTTGAGCTGGATTGGGATTGCGATTGGCCTGAGCCTGCACACACTCATTGATGGCGTGGCGCTGGGGGCCAGTGTGCAGCAGGATGCCAGGTCTGCTGCTGGCACAGGGCTGTTTGGTATTGGGACCTTTCTTGCCGTGTTGCTGCACAAGCCGCTGGATGCTGTGTCAATTACCTCGCTGATGGTGGCCGGTGGCTGGAACAAGAGGTCAATGAGTCTGGTCAACGCAGGCTTCGCGATGATGTGTCCACTGGGCGCCGTCCTGTTTCTGCTGGGCGTGAGCCGGTTTCCAGGTTATCAGCAGGAAATCCTTGGCACTTCACTGGCGTTTGCGGCAGGCGTCTTTGTCTGCATCGCACTGAGTGATCTGTTGCCGGAAATGGAGTTCCATTCTCACAACAGAGTCCAGCTGACGATCGCATTGACGCTTGGAATTGCCATCGCGTGGGCCGTGACGCTGCTCGAGCCTGCCCATCTGCACTAAACTGGTGACCTCATTTACGTGGCGTCCACAAGTAAGCGTAACACGCTGCACGAATCATTCTCGCAGCGTTGCCAGGTTCGCTTTCATGGCCTGCACAACGGCCAGCGAGTCGGACCCAACCGCTGTAAACCTGAAGCCGATGTCTTTGTGCTGCTGTTCGAAGCCTGTCTTCGTCAGAATGCCGGGCGTCTTGCCGTTTTCGTCGCACGACTTGACGACCTTCTTCAGCGCGTCAACGAAATGCGGCTGGCTGAAGTCACCGGGGCAACTGAGATTGACTGACAGGTCCAGCGGGCCGACGAACAGGACATCAACTCCATCAATCGCTGCGATGTCCGCAGCGGATTCGACGGCTTCCGGTGTTTCGATCTGCACGACAACAAGGCTGTTGTCGTTGGCTTCGTTGAAATACTGCTTCCAGTCGCGGCCGAAATCAGTTGCGCGAATGGCGCCGGCAACGCCGCGAGACCCTATTGGCGGATACTTAATGCAGTCGACAGCGCGTTTCGCTTCTTCCACAGTGCTGACATAGGGAAACATGATTCCTGCCGCACCGCTGTCCATTACGAACTTCACGTTGTCTGCGTCGACCGATCGAAGGCGAACGATCGCAGCAGCGCTGGAGCCTCGACATGCCAGCAGCATGTTGCGCAGATCAGCCTCGGTGCCCGAACCGTGTTCAAGGTCAATCAGCAGCCAGTCAAAACCTGTATCAGCGGCGATCTCGACAGCTGTGGGCGAGCCAAGATTCAGGAATGTCCCGGCCAGTCGTTGCGTGTGAAGTTTATTTCGGTCGATCCACTGCATGGAAATGCCTCGTGAGAAAGTGTTAGTGCTGCGGCCATTATTGAATTGAATTCGCTGGGTATATGCATCCCATTCCCCTGGATTGCCAGTCCAGCATGCAGCAACTCAATCGAAAGTCTACGCCAAAGGTGTTCCACGCCAAAGTCCGGGCGACTGCCAGACGCGTGCATCCGTTGGTCGGAGGGTGTTGAACGGGAAGCCGAGGGGCATTGCTCTAACCCCCTTACCCAGCCTCTCCCCCGCATCGCAGGACAACGAACAACGTGGGGGCGGGGAGCAAACTCAGGTCGCCGTGGCCCCTCCAACGATCGGGTGCACCCCTGCCAGACTCCTGGTCTCAGCTGACTGAGGTTGCGTCCCGTCTTTGGTCACTACCAGCACCGATTCCTGAAAACGTCTGTCAAAATCGGGCTTTTCGCGACAACTGGATCATCAGTCGGTTCGCCTCTGCAGTGAGTCTCATGTGACACGCACGTCGGCGTCTGTGCCCTCGATGCCCCAACGAGTCTTCTTGTTCCTGCGCCTGCCAGCAGATTGATCAGAAAGACGTTCTGGAATGACGACAGAATCCCCTGATGTGAGGCCGTTGCCCCGTACAGACATTGTCGATTCAGCATGTTCAATACTTCAATCGAATGGACCGGACCTGCCCATTCTTCCGGAAGTGTCTGTGCAGCTGCTGAAGCTGACGGCTGACGTTAACTGTGCCCCCAAGACATTGTTGACCTGTTCAAACGCGACCAGTCGCTGACCGGACACCTGCTGGAGACCGCGAATTTTGTTCGTTACAATTCCGGCCACATAGTGACTTCAATCCATCAGGCTGTTGCCCGACTTGGTCTGCTGCGAATTCGTGAAACCGTGGTATTGATCTCATGCTGGGCAAAAGTCTTTAAGGTCGAGTGTTTTGAAGAACACGTACGGCAGTCGTTCGAAAAGTCGCTGACGACAGCGGCGTCCTCTCAGGAAATCGCGAGACTTCGCCGACTGGGACGGTACCGGCTTCAATGGAGCAGGGCCGCCGAGCTACGCGTCACGCCTTTTCCGGTGAACTGCATTTTCGCTCCACCCTGATTCCTGTTGACATCTTCACCATACCGGAAATGGCCACGGTTGGTTTGATGGAGCAGCAGTTCACCGAGAAGCATGGTGCGGCGATGGTCGGCAATGTCAATTTCGGCCGTCTTGCCCGAGCTTATATCATGGCCGCATCTTCCGGTGTATTGAAACTGGTTGCCGATCCGACCGGGCACAAACTACTGGGCATACAGATTGCCGGTAATGGTGCCACGGAGCTGGTACAGCGTGGGGAAATGGCGATTCTTAACGACATGTTCGTTGACACGTTTGCCACAACGATTTTCAACTTCCCGACGATGGCGGAAGGTTACCGTCTGGCGGCCCTGGACATCATTCACCGTCGAGACGCTGACACTGCGTTAATCCACGTCAAAGGTGACGTCTCTCTGCAGCCGGAAGTAACTGCACATCCGTGGCAGAACGCACTCTGGTGACAGCGAAAATGTCGCCAGAATCGTGGCCTTGAATCTGCAGCGTATTTCGTTGATTCATGGCCACGCAAAACGTTTTCCGTCCGGCGATGCGTGCTTTCCGCGAGCCATATGTCTTCGCACACTGATCTCATGTTGATTGAAAGTTGGATCGAAGAGAGAAGGACGGCATCCCTGCCGAATGGCCATCCATGGAAGCTCGAATATAGCGTCCTCGAATTCCACCGTCTGGAGGGTTCGTGTTGAGTGAGTAAGTCGTCCCTCTCTCATTCGATCCGTCTGCATCCGTTGTTCTTATTCTTATTTGATTCTGTTTGAGTTGAACCATTGCTGAAGTGCCGGCGGGCAGTCCAGTGCTACTCTGTCAGCGTTTTGAACAGATCGCCGAACTCGGGCATCTCGGACTTCAGAACATCAAGCCAGCGGTCCGGATGCCAGATCTCCACGCAGACTGCAGCACCCACGATGACGACTTCCTGTCCTGATTCCACGCCAAGGAACTGTCGAAAACCCTCCGGAATCAGAAACCGTGATCGTTTCGCCAGAGTCACCCGCTGGTGCCGTGTTGACAGCAATCTGCCTAATCGCTGAACGTCACTCCATCGACCTTCCATGCGTCCGGAATCGATTTTCTGACGAAGCAAAGAGACTCCACTGTCCAGACGGTTTTGCCATTCGTCAGAGCGCCACAGACTTATGCACCCGGTTTGCTCTTTGGCAATGATGACCGTGCCTTCGTCGTCGGCGACACCTTCCACAAAATCGGGAGGCAGCGTGAGACGAAATCGTTCGTCCACAATGCGTCTGACTTCGCCCGTAATAAACATCTGTCTGCCTCACGCGGAAGGGTCCGCAAGCCGACTCGAGCGTCCACTCAGGCATCACGTGGCGGCCCTGTTGTTAACGGCCGAAGCTGTCAACAAAATGCAGCGTTGATGCAGAAAAGAGGATGCCACGAGCTAATCGGGAAACGTTGGCTTCCCACCGTAATGGGCAAAGGATCCACTTTCAATCAGTTTTCAAAGATCTTTTTGGGTATATAACCCACATTTGGAGGTTACGTGCTGTTGGCCACCTCGACAACTGTAGGTGCTCCGGTTTTTCCAATTTTGCCGAATTCGTACTTCAGTCAGGAAGGGTACGGCTGAAGTTTTGTGGGTGGTCCGTCGTACGACGAAATGAAGGGTTGGGCAAAGATTGTCGACAGCGAAAGGCAATCCGACTGCCGTCACTGAACGCCGTTGATTCTGGCCACCCTGCCAAGAACAGCCAGGAGCCCGGACCTGACACGTGATAGGTTTGAAATGTCAACTAAAAGACGTTCCCACCATCCCTGAATTCGTCCCACCTACCGGGGGCTCCTGCCATGGGTAAGTTAAAACCATTTCTCTTCGGCGCGCTGTTTGGTGCCGGTACCGTGTTTATCGGGCTGCAGTATCACATCGTTCAGTCTCATGAAGGTGTTCGTGTGGTTCCGCGCACGCCCCAGCACGCCATCGGGCTGGCTTATGTTGACATCCGCAACTGGGGTACGGAACAGTGGTCGGATCGTCCGGAGCTTGCCCGGGCTCTTGTGGCCCATGGCTCGACTGATCTGGTAGCTTCCTCGGTCACCGAAGGTCTGGTGGAATCGATTTCGTCTGAGAGTGCGATTCTCGATGAACTTCGGGGATTCGTGAACGAATCTTCTGACACCGCCGGCGACGCCGGCTCACTTTTTAACGACTCAGATTTCGAACCGATCAACGGGCCATCCGACTCTAACGATCAGGACTTGATGACGATCCCGTTTGAAGACGCTCGCAGAAAGCGTGGGACTGACGCAGCGACCACCGTCAACAGCGCGAATCGGCCATCGCTCGCATCCAGAGACATTCCTTCCAGCTCTCGCGAACCTGCCTGGAAACAGAAATATGGGTCGACCGATGACGGAGTCGTCACGAGCCCCGTCGCGACGGGGCAGCGCGACATTCCATCGGTTGACGACGTGTTTCAGGCAGGGCGAAACACATATTCACGTCAATCGACTTTTGGCACAGAGAACGCTGCGGTCGAAACAGAAAGCAGTGCAGCAGGGTTGTCTGTTCAGCAGGAAACGAATCTGCTTGAAAATATGCTGTTTGAAGATGAGGACACTTCTTCGCGAACTTCCCGACCGGAAAGAGTGGGTGAGAGTGAGAGTGGCTTCGAAGACATTACGAACACTCTGGAGAACAGGGCTGCACAGGCTCTGAAGCGAGCGCGTGCTGGCTTTCAGCAGCCGTCGAATCAATCGTCTCGGCGGTCGGCTGAATCGGCGAATCGCTACGTTCGTGATTCGGCGAAAGATCCGTCCTCGGCCCCTGCGTCGTCGATGTTTTCAGTCGACTCTCCGAAAAGGGAATACGGCAGCGGCACCAGGGCACAACTTTCAGACCCGCATAAGGCGATTCGCGACGGTTTCGACCCGTTCGTCGAATAGCCGGGACGCGACATGACTTGCAGTTGCTGCCGGATCTCAGCGAAACCCGGCCGTCGCCGCTCCCACTTGTGATGTTGATGTTGCAGTCGCCCTTTTGGGTGGACTCCAGCGGTTGCACTCTGCGCGAATACTGTCTGGGGCATTGTTGTTGGCGGATTGTCTGAGTAAACTCAGCAGTGTTTGCAAGCACCTTGTCCTGGTCCCGTGGAGTCGCACATGCTAAATCTCACCAGTCGCGGAACTGCTCATACCTGCAGCGGTACTTCTCGTCGTGACTTTCTGCAGGTGGGATCCCTGGGGGCTGCCGGCTTGTCCATGGCGCAGTATGCGCAAGCCAAAGCAGCGGGGGCTGTGGCAGCGGGGCATGACGAGCGTTCCTGCATTATGATTTTCAATCTTGGTGCACCAAGTCAGCTCGACACGTTCGACATGAAGCCGGAAGCCCCTGCGGAAGTCCGAGGTCCGTTTCAGCCGATTGCCACAAAGGGTGACTTCCAAATCTCAGAGATCCTGCCTAAGCATGCAGAGATCGCCGAGCACTTTTCGCTGGTGCGGTCCTGTCATCATACGGGAGCCGCTGTACACGATGCTGGCTGGCAGATGATGCAGACCGGCCGACAGTTCACGGGCGGTGTCGACACGCCTCACGCTGGTGCGGTGTTGAGTTTTCTGAAGGGGCGGCGTACAGATTTGCCGCCGTTTGTAGTACTGCCCGAAACGATGGGGCGAGGTGGCGGTAATCTGCCGAACGGTCAGGCGGGCGGATTTCTCGGCAAGACGCATGATCCCTTTGCATTGATGGCGGATCCTTCGCAGCCCAACTTTCAGGTGCCAGACCTGCTGCCTCCGGAAACGATCGGAGAAGCACGTCTGAGTCGTCGACAAAAACTGCGTGACCTGGTTGATGAAACGGTTAAAGATTTTGAGTCCACTGAAAATGCGGCGCTGCTGGATGAAAACTTCCAGGCGGCGTACCGCATGATGACCAGTTCACAGGCCCGTGATGCGTTTGATCTGTCAAAGGAGTCCGAGGACACCCGCAACCGCTACGGCATGAATCGTTTCGGTCAGTGTTGCCTGCTGGCTCGTCGGTTAGTTGAGGCGGGTGTGCGTTTCGTCACCGTGAATACGTTTCTGACTGTCTTCGATGAAATTACCTGGGACATCCACGGTTCGAAGCCGTTCACTTCCATCGCGGGCATGCGGGACATTGTCGCGCCAATGTATGATCAGGGCTATTCTGCTCTGGTCGGCGATTTACAACAGCGAGGCATGCTGGACAATACGCTGGTCTGCAATATTGCAGAATTCGGTCGCACGCCCAAAGTGAATCCGGCTGGCGGCCGCGATCACTGGCCGCAGTGTTTCACGACGTATTTTGCCGGCGGCGGCGTCAGGGGCGGACAGGTTGTCGGAGCCAGCGATCCAATCGGTGGAGTTCCTGCAGACCGGCCCGTGCAGCCTGCCGATGTGGTCGCTACGGTCTTCCACAGTCTCGGCATGAAACTGGAATCCCATCTGCCAGGTCCGGCCGGGCGGCCCTATCCGCTGGTGGACTTCGGGCATCGGGAAATCCACGAGCTGTTCTAAGTCGAATGCGACAGCGATATTTTTCCATTTCTGACTGATGGTATCAGTGGTTGGACGGGGCGTGTCACCAGGTGGCTGCTCAAACTGAAACGGACTTTCAGTCGTTTCAGCTTCTCCAGTTGCTTGTCTGGTAACCACATCAGGTCTGCTTCGAGTGCGGTCTCCTGATGCACCGGGTCCTGGGCATGTGGTGTCGTGTTCAAATTCTCGGACTTCGCACTGCGGATGACGTCAGGTTGTTCTGCAGACGTCTGATGTTCAGGCGTGCTATCAGCGTCGGCTGGAGACGTGCTGCCCACACTCAGCACTGAGGAAGTGGTGTTGAAAAGCGGGCTATACATCATTAGTGCTGCCACTGCAGCGAATCCACCCGCACAGATTGCGATCTGCCAATTGCGGTTCACGGGTGACGGTTCCCGACGTATCCGGGTCGGCAGGCGAACGACGCAAGGTTGCTGCACGTGAGCCAGACATTCTGCCAGCAGGTCAGCCACGTCCTCGGCGGACGGGAATCGTTTTTTTCAGCATCCTTCGCATGCAGCTGATTTATAATGTTGCACAGCCATCCGGAAATTTCCGCATTTCGTTTGCGAATTGGCCGAGGATCATTGTCGGTAATGCGGTGCAGGATCCCGTACGGTGTTTCTGCGTGAAACGCAGGATGTCCAGTGCACATGGCGTATATCACGCTGCCCAGACTGAACAGGTCACTGCGAGCGCCGACACCTTCGCCACGTGCCTGTTCGGGCGACATAAATTGTGGTGTACCGGCGATGACTCCGCTGCGGGTCAGACTGGCCTCGTCCGCTGCTCGGGCCAGACCGAAGTCGGTGATCATCACTCGTTCCAAGTTTTCCGGCAGCAGGATGTTGGCGAGTTTGATGTCGCGATGAACCAGGTGCTGTTCGTGAGCGGCTGCCAGCCCGCGGGCCGACTGTATGGCAATACGAAGAATTTCCGCCACGGATCACGAGCCCTGGCGATCAATGCGTTTCTGCAGAGACTGGCCTTTGACGTACGGCATCACCAGATACGGCGCACCGTTAAATTCCGCGACGCCGTGAATGGCGATCACGTTGTCTTGAGCGACGGTGGCGGCCGCCTGCGCTTCCCGTTCAAACCGTTGCCGAGCGGCCGTTGCGATGGGTGTGGTCTGGTCGGTGCCGTCGCTGTGCACACTGTCAGTGGAGCTCAGGAACGTGCGAGCGTCATTCCACAGCGAATGATGGGCCGTACGTTGCTGCAGTTCCCGGCAGGATCCGTCGCACTGGTCCAGATGCTGTTCGAACGCTGACTCTTGAACGCCGTCGAGACAATCTGACAGAAAGCCGTCGATGAGACCCGGATTGCATGTTGTTGGATTGGCCATGGCTGGCAGTTTCTGCTGGACGGTGTGGGTTCGATTACTCATCGAACTATTCGACTTTCTGTTTCAATCGTTTCATGACTCGACTGCGTAAGGCGTACACGCTGCCCCGTGTGTGGCCGAGTGCCAGTGCAGCGGCGTCGACCTCGATCTCTTCGACTGCTGTTAACCAGAACGCCTTCCATGTGTCGTCAGAGAATTCTTCTCTAATCTGCGTGGCCGCCCATGTAAAACCCAGGCGAGGGTATTTCATTTTCAGAAAGTTCGAATCCGGACCGCTGCGTGCAGGTCGCAGATTGAGAAAAGCGTTGATATTTGCTCATCTCCGGAATTATTGTCCGGAATACCTTGTGTCAGAGCGTTAAGAATGGCGTTTTCTGAAATACGTCGCAGCTACGTGCGAAACTTTGCCCGCCGCGGATCCGGTGCCCAGCGGTTGATGGCGTCGGAAACGGCCAGCAGCACCTGTTGAGCCAGATCTTCTGCATCCGCTTCCTGCAATCCTCTGAACATCGCGAAGCGACAGATGACCGGCCGGTAGGTAGCCGCAAATTCTGTCCACGCATCGTGATCAGACGGGTCACGAACACGAATGAGCAGGCTGTGACGTGTCTCAGGAGAATTCATAAACTGGCTCAGTAGGCTATGCACAGCATCCTACATACATCGAGCCAGAAAATCTGACAAAGATTCTTCTGGGGCGAGAACTACATGTCCGGACACCGCGACTGCCATTCTGGATTTTCTTCCCGGCAGTGAGAGCTGGGCGAAGGCGAAGTGTTCTGACCAGCTCCGTTAATAGACAGCGGCCGGGCGGCGCAAACCGCCCTGCGGATAGCTGGGGGCGATCGATTCAGGCTGAGTGGGAAGACCATTGAATAATCGCTGCTCGGCAGCCTGGCGAGCTTCGGTACGCGGCCGAGCGTAGTCACGCGGTCGGGTTGAGTCCACCGGGCCAATGTCCGGACTAAGAAACGGATCCTGCTGCTGGTAGGCCAGCGATTCTGATCGTGGGTGGCCAGCCCAGGTCACTGGCAATCGCGTGTTCATCGCAGAAATGCAGCCGCTCGTAAGCATGCACGTAACACACAGGGAAACTGTTCGTGACAGCTTCGCGGCGTGGTAGTTCGAGTTGCCGTTTGGTTTCAACATGTTGTGTTGCGGAAAAGTGAGAGCTGACACAGCGTGGACGTCAACCTTCAGAGGGTCGGAAAATTTTCATCGCGGTGAAATCTATGGGCAAACGATCCTCTGCAGCAATACCTCTTATACGTCTGGGCAAATTCGGAAAACAGAACGTCTGCGAATGGGGAGTTTCCCGGTATTGTCGTTCTGCGCAACTATCTCCTTTGACAGGGTTTGCGAGACTTTCTATCGTCTCGCCTTCTGACACTGAAAGTTCGGATGGAATTGAGCTTGTCAGATACCTGAGAGGGTATGGCCAGGGACGGCCCTTTTCTCTCTTCGTGATCGACCAGGTGCTTACTTGCCAGCCTGTACGTTCAACTGCCGCTGCAGTTCTGCACGAAGTTCAAATAGCCGGTCTGTGTTCGTGCCTTCCGGCTGTTCTTTGATGAACCAGTTGGCGTCGTCCAGCGCTTCGGCCAGGCGACCCGTGCGGGCTCGAAGTTCCAGTCGCCGGGCTCTGGCCTGGGGGTCACTGGTGTCGAGGAAGACCAGGGTCTCGAGGTATCGCAGTGCTCGCTCGTCGTTGCGTTCACTTTCTGCAAGGCCAAGCAGATTGTTCAACATTCGTTTTACGATTTGCGATGTTTCCTGTCCCTCAAAGAATTCCGGAAGCGGGGGATAATTCGCGGCTTTGATCAACTGTTCTGCATCCGCTCTGCTGAGTCGTTTGCCACGGTTGAAGACATCAATGATCTGCTGTTCCGTATCGGGGTCTTTCGGTTCGAAACGAACGACGTAATGACCGGGCAGTCCCAGCCCGACCACCTTCAGTTCCAGGCGACGGGCGAGTTCTATGTAGAGGACGGAAAGCGTGATGGGCAGGCCTTCCCGATCATCGATGACTTCGTTCAGGTAACTGTTGGACTGCGTGTAGTATTCCCACTGACTGCCGTGAAACCCGTATTCCTCGAACAGGATTCGATCCAGAGTGCTGAGGCGTTCGACTTCCGTTGCATTCTTTCCAGCTTCTTCGCGGATTTCGTCGGCCACCTGGTCAACTCGGGCAACATAGGCTGCCGGATCAACTTCAGCATTATCCATGACCGCGATCAGCAGAGCCGCCTTCAGCAGATCGGGTGATGGCGTTGTCGTTTTCTGGTCGGACGCGTCATTGAGGGCAGCGTCGTTCTTCTGTTTCGTGCCTTCGGCAGCCGGCTTCCGGCCGAGCGCCTCCAGAATTTGTTTTCGCACTCTTGCAGCGTGCACGTCGATGGCCAGTTGGCGCAGATGAACCGCTTTCAGTTCAAGTGCTTTGGCTTCCTGTGCAATCAGCAGTGCCGACTGCCGCTCCAGCGGCATTAGCTGTTCGATCGTTTGTTGCGAAGCCGGTCGAACAGACTGGACGTCGTCAAGAATTCCAGCGATTGTGATTTTCTGATCGTCGGTTGGTCGATTCGATGGAATGGACGGAGCGACAATGAAGCGGCGGAAACCTGCGGAAGTGCCGCGAAACGTCACCAGTCCGATTCGTCCCGGAGCAATCTCAGTATCGGTGGACTCCACCACCAGTTCATCATTTACGTAACAGCGAAACTGGTCGTCTTCAATTCGCACCTTGAACGTATTCCAGTCGTTCGGCCGATAGGCGGAATGAGCTTCGTTGTGGAGAATTGTCCATGAGTTCAGATCGGGACCGTTGAAACGTGTCAGGCGAATTTTTTCCGCGCTGGGATAGAAGCCGTAGTGCCGATGGTCACCATCGGCGTGGAACGCCAGACCTGCAGCGCCGCTTTCTTCGTCCAGTTTTACGTCGGCCTGAATTTCGAAGGGGAGTTCGGGTGCGGTTGCTGTCTGAAGACAAAGCGACCGTCCTCCGAACGCCGTGCCATAACCGTCAACCAGAATTCGACCAGCGCGCTGCCGCCAGTTGGCGTCCCACAGCGTGCTCCAGCGTTTTGGATCAAGCGCTCCGATCGTCATCCATCGTTTGATCGGAATCGGAACAGGGGCATCAAGCATTGCCTTCAGATGACGGACAGGAATGGCAAATCCCAGATGGCCGGTCGTCGTTGACTTCAGAGTGACGACGCCTATGACTCTGCCGCTGCGGTCGACCACCGGCTCGCCGCTGCTGCCCGGTTCGATGGCGACAGAAAGTTGCAGCATTGAGATCCCGTTGATGTCGTCCCGACCGGAGAGAATGCCAGCATGCACACTGTCCTTGAATCCACGAGGATGTCCGGCCACAACAACCGACTGACCGACCACAACATTTTCTGAATCGCCAAGCGGCAGCGGAATCAAGTCAGTGGCATCCACTCGCAGCACGACAAGGTCAAGCACTCCGGTCGCTGTATGAACATGAGTCACCGGCAGCGAAGTTCCGTCCGTCAGTTCGACACGAACCGGTCGTCGGTCACCGATCACGTGTCGTGCGGTGACAATCAGGCCGTCTGACGATATGACGAAACCGGTACCCTGTCCGGAACTCCGGGGATCCCGCCCTGTTGCGTGAACAACGACCAACGACTGTTTCACTTCCTTTGCGAGATCCGGAAGTGACCGCTCTGACTTGCTGTCAACAGCAGCGGCAAACCGCGCACAGCACGTGAACAGCATGCAAAGGGAAAAACAAAAGCGGGCCGGGGTGTTATACCAGCCGCGCGTCGACGTTTGCAGGTGAAGTGAAGAAAACAACCTTTTCTCCCGAAACCACAGTAGGGCAAATACGTTAGTACAATAACAGCGACGTCGTAGTGTGGCACAATCACGCCGATGTCGGCAGTCACGAACGGGGCGGATCGTGTTTGAATTCACTGAATTAGACGTCAATGGAAGAAGATGCGAGGGAATTATCGATCATTCCGAGGGGATTGTCGCGGTTGGCTCATTGCGAATATTGACGACTGGAATTTTGGGGATCAACCTTCGTAGAATCAGAACAAGGTTCTGAAAATGCTGGACGAACGGGCTCAAAAATGAATCGAATGCTGCTGCTGACATTTTGTTTGTGTGGAACCTTACAGGCCGAAGTGGACCCCGCTCTGGTCACGTTGAATTCTCGGCAGGCAAAGCTTGACAAAGCACTCAGCAAAGTTTCGCCCGCGTTGGTTGCCGTGCAGGACGGTTATGGTGCCGGCAGTGGAGTGGTCGTTTCAGCAGACGGCGTTGTGCTGACAGCTTCACATGTGGTCGACAGTCGCCGGGGGCGCCGGGGGCGCACATCGAGTCGATTAAAGGTTAGGTTTCCGGATGGTGATGTCTACAGCGCCGAACTGCTGGGGATGAACCGTTCGGTTGATGCCGCGATGTTGAAAATCACAGAACAATCTCGCAATGGGAAATCGTTTCCTCACGTGGACCTTGGCAAATCCAGCGAACTGCAACGGGGCGACTGGTGCTTTGCCCTTGGACATCCAGGCGGATTCCAGTCGAATCGTCCGGCCCCCGTGCGGCTTGGTCGGGTTCTTTCGGCCGGTTATCGTACCGTCGTATCTGACTGTGCAATCGTGCTGGGTGATTCGGGCGGTCCGTTGTTCGACCTTTCCGGCGACCTGATCGGCATACACAGTATGATCACCGAGGTCATCGTGGAAAACCGTCATGTCGCCGTCGATGCGTTCCGACGTGATGGCGACCGGATGGAAAAACGTGAGAGTTGGGGCAAACTCAGCGCACATAATAACGATCTGGTTGAGACGTCCTTTGTCGGCATGGTACTGCGTTGGCGCAACTTTACCCCGGAAGTTGCGCGTGTGGTGCGGAACAGTCCGGCTGATGATGCGGGTGTTCGTCCGGGCGACTTGTTGCTGACGATCGCCGGCCAGGCATTTGCCGATCCGTTGGCACTCAGCACGCTGCTGGCCGACGTAGCGGAAGATCAGCGTGTGGAAGTCCGCATCGACCGCGTGGGGCAGGAAAAAGACCTGACGATGACAACCGGTCATAAACCGACGGATGCAGAGCTTGCTCAGCGGGAAGACGATGGCCGTCGCCCTACGCGTCACGAAGTGGAGCGTGTCAATGAATTGAGGAACCAACTGACATCTCTTCGCCGAGTTGGGCCCTATGAAAAACGCAGCACCGAAGAACTGGATCGATTTTTGCCGGCTGTTGGTCACGCAACCGGCAGTGTCGTCGAATTCCGTGAACTCGGCGAGACACTCGCACTGGGTGCCGTGATGAGCGACGACGGTTACATCCTGACCAAGGCCAGCGAACTTGAAAACGTCATTGATCCTGAATGTATTTTGTCCGACGGTCGGCGTCTTAAGATGCAGGAAGTGGCCGTAGACCGGGCATTCGATCTGATGCTGGTGAAAGTTGATGCACGCGATCTGCAACCCGTGCAGTGGGCGGCGACAGACGCTCCGGAAGCCGGCCGCATTCTGATTACGACTGACTCACGAGGAATGCCATTGCTTCCCGGTGTTGTCAGTGTCGCTGCCCGAACGTTGACAACGTCATCGAAAGGATTTCTCGGTGTGCGAATGAAAATGGAGCCGGGATCACAGTACGTTTCGCTTGACGAAGTACTGCAGGGGGGCGCTGCCGAACGAAACGGTCTGAAGAAAGACGACGTCATTCTGACCATCAACGGAACGCAGATTCGCAATACCGTGGAGATGAGTCGTATCGTTGGGGCTGTGGCACCGAATCAGAAGATCTCATTGAAATACCAACGTGGTGATAAGGTGCGAACTGTCGATATCGTACTGACACCGATGTTCGTGTCGCCTGACGGTGACGTGATGCTGGATCGATACAAGAACAGGGAGAATCTCGGCAAGTTTGCCAGTGTCCACAATTCCGGCTTTCCAGAGGCGCTGCAGCACGACACGGATTTGTTTCCGCATCAGTGTGGTGGGCCGGTATTCGACATCTCGGGCAAAGCTATCGGGCTGAACATTGCTCGAGCCGCCCGCATCACCAGTTACGCCATTCCTGCAAAAGCGGTTCTTCGAGTCTTTGAAGAACTGAAGAATAAGGGCGAAGTGCCGCCACTGAAAAAAGCCTCCTGACCTGGCCGGGACATCCCGGCGGATGATGGCGTGGCACGATGTGCAGAAATTGTTTGTGGCAACGCCGAGGTGGTTGAAGAGCGGTCAGCCACGCGCTCGACAATCGGCAGCGTAGCGTGTCATCACGACGTGAAATGAACCGAATCGGGTTGACCACAGGCGCTATTCAGTGACCGGGCTCAGTGAGATGGGTACGTCACTGGCCAGGACGCTGTAGATTTTTTACTTTGTTCAGAAAGATGAAATACAGTCGATGAGCTGATCTGTTGATGAGAACAATGGAACGGTTTCGCGTGAAAACGGGCTGACAACGGACAATATCCTGGTGGATTTGCCATGTTTCGCCGCAGGTTACAAAGAACGGGCGAAATATGTGAAATCAGCAGACAATCGGGACGTTATTTCAGATCTCATTGATCAGTTCCGATATCGATCGTAGACTGAACACACTGTTGTGGAGTCAGAGGCGGAGCAGTGGTCTGCATCATGCCGGTCAGAATGACGTGAACAGAAACACCAGGGGCACCAGGAATCACTGGACGTTCGGAGTTACTCATGACGGATGCACCAAAATCAACGACATTGCTGGGACGAGTGAAGACGCGGTTACAGATCGTATCCGTCGCGAAGGCGCTGTATGCCGCCAGCGTTGCGGTATTGGCAGTCGCGGTCGCAGTTGTGTTGCTGATTCGTCTGCTGGGACTGATACCGCAGTCGCAGGAGCAACCGCTGTGGTTACTAAGCATTCCGGCGATTGCCGTGTTGCTGGCCGGAATTTTTCACCGTCGAGTTGAGCAGCAGACGGCTGCTCGTGTCGTTGACGACCATGCCAAAACTAAAGACCTGTTTCTGACTCTGTCTTCGTTGTCGTCATCGGCGGGCGAATATCAGCCGTTGGTAACTTCATCTGCCGAACAACGCGCCGAGCAGATCATCCCGGATGACGTTGTGCCGTTTCGATTTGGTGAACGGGTTGCCAGAGTCGTCGCCGTCGCAGCGGCCTTTGCACTGGCAGTGTTGTTGACGCCGCAGTTGGATCCCTTTGGCAAGGTCGAAGCGGCGACTAAAACTGAAAATCAGAAGAAGGAAATTGAGGCGATTCACAAGGACGCTCTTTCCAGAGCGGATCGTCTGAAGAAGGAAGCAAAACGTGCGGACGAGGAATCCGGCGAGATCGAAGCTCGGGTCAATGAGATGAAGTCTGACTTCCGCAAGATGCAGCCCAAGAAAGTGGATTCCAATACGAAAGTACTGGATTCACACCGCATGGACCTTGGTGATATGTGGAAGTCTGTCAGCAATGACCAGTTGCGTCGCATGATGAATCAGCCGATTTCCAAACAGCAGCTTGGCGGTACACGCAGCCAGAAAATGAATGAGTGGCTGAAGGACCTGCAGGAAGGCAAAACGGAAAGTCTGCAGCAGGAATTGAAAAAAGCTCAGCAGACAATGCAGGCAATGATGGAAGCGAAAGATCCTGAAGAGCGAAAAAAGCTGGCCAGTCAGCTGCAGCGTGAGCTTCAGGATTTACAGAAGTTCGCAAAAGATAAGGCGGGTTCAAAGGAGCTGGCTGCGGCGCTTAGTAAGGCGATGAAGTCATTACAGGCGGCCAAGAATCCCGGGGAGAATCCTCAGCAGCTTGAACTAAGCAAAGATGCCATGGAGGCACTGAAACAGTCGCTTGAGCTTTCCGAAAAGGAAATGGAACAGGTGGCTCAGGCGGCGAAAGATCTGAAGAAACTGGAAGATGCAATGAAGACGCTGCAACAGGCTCAGCAGTTGAATCAAAAGGGCCAGCTTGACGGTGCTAAGTGCGAAGGATGTGAATCTCTTGCAGATTACGCCGATATGTACGCCGCAATGATGGGTGAAGGCGCGGGTGAGGGTGACAAGGACGTCAACGACGGTGGTCGTGGCGTCGGTCGCGGGGGCGAGTCCGCCGAAGACGACAGCGACCCGGAAGGTTACAAGAAGGAAAAAGAAAAACTTCAGGTTCAGGCCGGCAAGATTCTGCTGTCGATCAAGACAAAAGAATATGCCGAAGAGTTGGACTTCGACCCGGAGAAAATGCGTCAGTACCAGAAGAGTATTAGTTCTCTGAAGTCGAGTGTTCAGTCTGCCATTGATTCGGAAGAGATCCCGCCCGGTTATGTTGACGGCATCAAGGGCTACTTTGACAAGATCGAAAACGTGGACCCGAAGCTGAAGGCGGAGTAACTTCACTAAAACCGTTTGTGAAAACACATGGCTTGACTGGGCTCGTGGGAAGCATGCGCACCAGGCCGGAACACGTTTTTCGCGGCCAGGAATCAGTGTGTTACGCTGTCGCTCGTCGGGATCTAATTACAGCTGTTAGAGTTCATCACAGCGCGGCCCGTTGAGGCCAGGAGCGGCCGCTGCCATGCCAAAGCCCGGGTCTTCAGTTGTTGTCTCGGGCGTTCTTGTTCTGCTCGTGGCGGCGTTGTCGGTTGTTCCTCCATCGTCCAGCGACCTGGATAATGGCAAGCAGCAGCTTGTCGTCTACTGCGCTCACGATGCGACTCACGCCGAATCCGTTATCCGGCGTTTTGAGACACAGACAGGTATTTTGGTCGATGTGCGATTTGACGAAGAAGCCAATAAGTCGCTGGGGTTGACCAATCTCCTGATCGCGGAAAAAGAGAAACCACGGTGCGATGTGTTCTGGAATAACCAGACCCTGGGCACGATCCGATTGATGGCCGAGGATGTGTTGCAGCCGTACATCAGCATCAACGCTGATCGCATCCCCGACAACTTCCGGAACGAGGCCGGCTACTGGACGGGATTTGCAGCGCGGTTGCGCGTGTACATCGTCAACACCGATAATATGTCCGCCACCGTGAACGATGTCGCTGCCGTGCTGGATGACGGTTCTCTGCGTCGAGTCGCGATTGCTCAGCCGCTGTTCGGCACAACGCTGTCACACTACTCGGTGCTGATGGATCAGTGGGGAATGGAACGTCTGAAACAGTGGCAGAGCTCCATTCACGAACGTGGTATCCGCGAAGTACGTGGTAATTCGATGACAAAGGATCTGGTTGCTGAAGGCGTCTGTGATATCGGCTTCACGGATACAGACGATGCTTTTGCCGCCATCGATGCTGATAAGCCGGTTGATATGTTGCCTGTCCGGCTGGAGAGCGGGCGAACAATCTGTCTGCCCAACTCGGTGGCACTAATTAAGAATTGCCCCCATCCAGCCGCAGCGAAGAAGTTCATCGACTTTCTGTTGTCGGCCGAATCCGAACTGCAGATGGCGAATTCGCCCTCGCGTCAGATACCACTCGGTCCGGTTGACGAGTTGCAGCTGTCACCCGCACTACTGCAACTGCAGAAGTGGGCCGCTGATGGTGTGTCGCTGGAGGGTGCTGCCAGCGTCAATCGGCAGGTTCTTGACTGGCTGACTACGGAGTACACAGGGCGATGACGCTGGAAACCGCTCTGGGCTGGTCGATTGGTCGTTCGATGCTGGTGACGACAGCGGCGCTGCCGTTGTCTATATTGGTGTGGCGTTTGATCTCAGCCAGTAAGCAGTTTCGACGAATCCATCGGCTGGTCACCCTAGCGGCGCTGATGCCGTTATTCGTGCCGGACCTGGTGACCGGTTTCACTTATCGGATGACATCAGCTCGGTTGATTCACAGCGAAGTTGCCACGGAGGTCTTGTATGCCGCGCTGCTGCTATTTCGAATTTTCGCGCTGCAGGTCGCCGTGCGCATAATTCTGCCGTCTTCGTCTGTCAGCGCTGAAGCTCTGTACTCATGGAAGCTGGTGAAGGATGACAGCACAGGATGGTGGTTGTCATGGCTCCGATTGCACGTGCTGGGGCCACTGAGAACACCGCTGGTGGCATGGATCGGTGGGGCACTGTTTTGTTTTCAGGAATTTGAAACGGCAGCCCTGCTGCAGATCGATCGACATCCGATTACATGGTCTGTGTGGTTGTTTGATGCTCATGCGGCCGGTGAGCCACTTGCACATTCGCTGCTGTTCACGTCTGAGGCGATGGTATTTCAAGTCGTGCTGTTGCTGCCGATCATTCTGCTGCTGCCGCGTCGTGGTCCGCAGACTTCAACAGGCACCAGGCTGGATTCGGCGTCGCGACTTAGTCCAGCTGTGCTGGCGGTTGCCGTTTGCAGCTTGTTCGCTGTCCTTGGCGTGTTCATCATCTGGCCTCTGTGGGCAAACGGCCTCGAAGCCCTGAGCGGCCTCCGCGCCCTGGCAGACCAGGGAAACCTGACTTCACGATTTCAGCAGATTACGTATTCGATTCTTGCAGCGACCGTTGCTTCTGTGGCAGCATTGCAGCTGGCGATCGGCGTGAGAGCACTTGGGCGTCCATGGCTGACCATGCTGGCTGTCGTCCCCGGATTGTGTGGATCGCTGGTCATCAGTCTCACGTTACTGGCAGTGTTTCAGGTGCCTTTGCTGAACGCGGTCTATGATTCCTGGTTACCGATGGTCGTCGCGTCAATTCTGTTAATGTTGCCCCGAGCACTGCTGCTGGTCGTGCTGCTGGAAGTTCTGAGTCCGCGTACGTCGATCCATTCGGCAGGTCTGTTACGAGCTGCCGGCGGGGCCGCTGCCGTTCATGGCAGGAATCTGATCTGGCAGCTTGATCGTATCCGCTGGCTGATAGCGTCGGCCGTGCTGGCACATTGGTGTCTCTGGGACGTGGCTGTGGCCTCGACGCTGCGGCCTGTCCGGTTCGAACCCATCGTTGTTCGGTTGTACAATGAAATGCACTACGGACGCACAGAAACACTTGTCGCCATCACGTTGCTGGCATTGGTCATTCCGCTGGGATTGATATGTATTGCCGCCGTCGTCTGGAAACGTCTGCCGGAGATAAACCATCCGTGACTGATATGTTGTGGGAACTGAATCAGGTGGTGCTGGTCGGAGATTCCGACAATCGAATCGACGGTGTGTCGTTGACGATCGCTGGCGGCGTCACTGCGGTCATGGGCTATTCGGGAGCCGGCAAGACATCGTTGCTGAATCTGCTGGCCGGGATGGAAACACCGTCATCAGGCGTGATTTCAACGCCCCTCGAAGGCGACGAAACTGGACCAGGAAAATCGTTTTCGTTGCCGTTGTATTGGGTTCCTCAGGATGGCGGTCTGTGGCCACAGCTGACCGTACGCCGTCACCTGGAAGTCGTTTCCGCCGCAAAGCTGCGTGATCCCGCTGTTTTGAACGAAGAAAGTCAGGAAATGGCAGACAAACTGCTGGCTCAGTTCGATCTGACTCATCGTCAGCAAGCAGTTCCGGCAAGGTTGTCAAAGGGTGAGCAGTCGCGACTTTCCGTCGCCCGGGCACTGGCGGCAAATCCAACAGTGCTGTTGATGGATGAACCGCTGGCCCACGTGGATTCCGTCAGGCGGCCAAAGTATTGGAATGTTATTCGGGAACACTTAGGTTTGACTGGTGCATCACTGGTGTTTTCGACTCACGAACCCGAGGTTGTGATCAGTGAAGCGGGATCGGCAGTTTGTCTGAATGAAGGGCAAGTTTTGTACACGGGCCTGGTCACTGATTTGTATGATGATCCACCAGATCTGCAGACGGCCGGATTTCTGGGTCCGGCCAACTGGTTTGCTGCGGATGAGTTGCCAACATGGTTGCCCAGGTATCCGATTCAGGAGAACGCCGTGTGTCTGCGACCTGAGTCGCTGGAAGTGAGAGCAGACGAAAATGGAGTCATCGAGATCCTGTCTTTTCGTTTCAGCGGCAGTTACGCTGAAACAGGTTTGAAACATCTGTCTTCGTCGAAGGAAATAAAGATTGTCCACCGGCCAGCCGGCAAAGTTCATCATGCCGGGCAACGTGTGAGTCTTGGAAACCTGTCGTGAATTATTTACCGTCATACGCTCGAATCGGCTCTTTTCAGCTTTTTTTGCAGATCGTCCCTGGTCTTGCATTGTTGATGTCTGGCTGTGCGGAGTTGACAACAGATACCTTCCCCGTTTCTGAATTCGGTGCCTGGAAAATCCCAGCCGATGGGCGGCGCATTCCGGCGCCGCGTGCTCTGTATGCAGATGAGAATGACATTGTGTACGCTCTGGATGATGCTGGCCGGGTACTGATCTATTCATCACAGGGGGAAGTGCTGAACACGTGGCACATGCCCGATTATGAAATGGGTCGTCCGGAAGGCGTTGTCAAGTTGATGGACGGCCGCATTGCTGTCGCAGATACACACTACCACCGCGTTGTGTTCTTTCACCCGGACGGCACTGTGGAATCGATGCTGGGCGAAAAAGGTGTCGATGCGGGTCAGTTTGTGTATCCCGTGTCAATCGTGCAGGACCCCGGCGGATTTATCTACGTTGGCGAGTACGGCGACCGACAGCGGATTCAGAAGTTCGAGTCTGACGGCACCTTTGTCACTCAGTTCGGAGAACACGGAACAGGCCCCGGACAGTTTCAGCGGCCCAGCGGAATTGTGTGGAGCAAGGGAAGTATCTACGCCGTGGACGCATTCAATAACCGAATTCAGGTCTTCAGCGATTCGGGCGAGTTTCTGCGGATCGTTGAATTGTCAGACAATTTCGCACCGTTTGAGTTTCCTTACGATGTTCGTGGCACGGCAGACGGTCGCTTGTACGTGATCGAAAACAAGGCGGCTCGGCTGACAGTTCTGAAGGAAGACGGAACAGTTATTGGGCGTTACGGACACCCCAGTCGCGGCATGGATGGGTTCTTCAATCCGTGGAGCCTGACGGTGTTGTCGGATGGTCGCGTTTTGGTGGCGGATACCGGCAACCATCGGATTGTGGAACTGGTCGTCGAAAAGTGATCGCATGAAATGGCTCATGACAATTCTGTTGAGAATTTTTCCGTCACCACGCAGGGCTGTGCGGTGGACGGCCACGATTCCACTGGTCGGGTTTCTGGCAGTGTTTGCGTCGACCATGCTGTTTCTGCTGTTCACGAATCGCATCGAGTTTCTTTATCCGTGGGCATTCTGCCTGCTGGTTGTGACGCCGTGGATCTGGTGGATGCAGGCAGCGGGTTACTCCGGACTCACGGCGAGTCGTGGCAACACGGCCCTGTTGATTCGTCTGGTGATCGCGGGTCTGCTGGTGACGGTTCTGGCGTTGCCTCGGGCCGTGAAAACCAGCGATGTTATCTCGGTAATATACAACGTTGACATTTCTGATTCGGTGAACGAAGCAAAAGACACAGCGCTGTCCATCGTGGCCACGACTGTCGCGGAAAAAAACGTAACAGATCAGGCTGGTCTGGTCGTGTTCGGGCGGACGCCGGCCGTTGAGTACCCACCGCGAGAGACGTTTCCGTTTGAAAAGTATCTGAACTCACAGGTTGGCAAAGATGCAACCAATCTGCAGCAATCACTGTCACTGAGTCTGGCCATGCTGCCGGAAGAGAATCAGGGCCGTGTTGTGCTGATCAGCGACGGTACGGCAACGGTTGGTGAGTTAAAGCACGCGGTCACTGAAATGCAGGCGCGGGGCGTTCAGGTGGACGTTCTGCCGATCGACTATCAGTACGACCAGGAAGTGCTGCTGGAACGGCTCGACCTGCCGCGGTTTGTGCGTGTCGGAGAAACATATGAAGCGGCAACTGTTCTCACGTCGCTGAAGGACGGTTCCGGTACCCTGGTGCTCACTCAAAACGGTGAAGAACTGCAGCGCCTGCCTGTGGATTTTCAGGCGGGTAAGAACCGCTTTGCTGTTCCTATCAAAGTTACTGCACCGGGCTACTACGAGTACACGGCTCGCATTGAAGTGCCCGCGTCCAAAGACAATCGTGTCGAAAACAATGAAGTTCGGAACTACCTGTATATTGATGGTCCAGGCCGCGTGCTGATTGTCACTGACCCCCAGGGCAATCCGAAGGAATGGAAATATGTCGAACAGGTACTCAGGCAGGGGGAACGCGAGGTTGAGACGGTTACTGCAACCGAATTTCCTCACGACCCGCTGTCGCTGATGCCCTACGACGCGATCGTGTTTGCCAACGTACCGGCGGATACGCTGCTCGCGACTCAGGTGCAGGCTGTGCACGATGCCGTTCGCAACCTTGGCATCGGGTTTGCCATGCTGGGTGGACCCAACAGTTTTGGACCGGGCGGTTACCAGAACTCACCGATCGAAGACTGTCTTCCGGTTTCAATGGAGATCAGCAAGAAGAAAATTCTTCCCAAAGGTGCCCTTGTCATCATTCTGCACACGTGTGAATTTCCTCAGGGTAATACCTGGGCGAAACGGATCACGAAAGAAGCGATTCGCGTGTTGAGTGCAGAAGATGAAGTGGGCGCGATTGGCTACAGCATGAACGGCGACGAGTGGATTTTTGAGCTGACGCCAGCCAGCGAGTACAACAAGCTGGTGACCAAAGTCAACGGCGCGCAAATTGGCGATATGCCGGAATTCACCAGTACCATGAAGCTCGGGCTGACAGGGCTGTTAAAGAGTGATGCAGCCAGTCGTCACATGATCATCATTTCGGACGGCGACCCACCGATGCCGCCGCCGGAGATTCTGAAGGAGTTCCAGGATTCTCAAACGACGGTTTCCACCATCGCTGTGTTTCCGCACGACCCGCGAGACGCTCAGGTGTTGAATGCCATCTCCAGTGCAACCGGTGGCCGCTTTTACTTTCCGTCAGATCCCCAACAGCTGCCCTCGATCTTTATTAAAGAAGCAAAGACGCTCCGTCGTAGTCAGATTCAGAAGCGCACATTCACACCGATGCTGATGAATGACGACCCAATCCTTCGTGATATTCGATCAATGCCGCCGTTGCATGGTTATGTACTGACGTCACCCAAGGATGATCCTCGAGCAACGATTCTGTTGTCGGCTCCTCCTGAAGAAGCAGACATGGTCGCTGAGGACAATGATGTGGATCCGGTACTGGCCGTCTGGCGATATGGTTTGGGAGCCACCGCTGCATTCACGTCGGATCTGACCGAAGACTGGGGCAAAGACTGGATTCGCTGGTCTCAGTTTCAGCAGCTGGTAACTCAGATGATGACGCGCGTCAGCCGCGTTCGCCGTGAACAGTTCTTGCGAGTCTACACGTACGTTAACGGCAACGAAGGTGTAGTGGTCGTCGAGGATTTTCATCCGGAAGAATCACTATTGGATGTAAACGTTACGGTCAGTGCGGGTGACGACTTCAGGTACTCCGGCGCCGTCCGCCAAATTGCGCCACGCCGTTATCAGACGACGATTTCGCTGCAGGGCAAGGCCAGATATCAGGTTCAAATCTCGGCCAATGGTTCGGACCGACAGGAGATTGCGTACGGTGGTTTTATCGTTTCATACTCGCCGGAATACCTGCGGTTTCAGGCGAATCCGATTGTCCTTCGCGAAATCGCGGAGCAAACTGGTGGCCAGGAACTGGATCCGGAACTCGAACCACAGAAACTGGCTGAACAGATTTACGGGCGTCGCGAAAGCAAACGCAGTACGCGATCGGTGTTTGACTGGTTTCTGATGGCTCTCGCCTGCATGATTCCGCTTGATGTCGCAGTTCGACGAGTTCAACTGGATTTTACATGGCTCAAGCGAATGTTCTCCAGACGCAAAAACGAATCGACGGCAACCATGGGCGCTCTGCTGCAGAAGGCGGAATCCGTTCGGTCGACGATGACAGGACAGAAGTCGAGCGCCATTCCACGAAAGAAACCTGTCGAACGGCCCGTGCAGCCCAGAGCAATTCCGCCGCGTTCGAACGCAAACACAGCCACCAGAACTCAGACGCAGGCAGCACCGCCACCGACTGAGTCCGAACGACCAATCGAGGACGGCAGCACGACGTCACGCCTGCTGGCCATGAAACGGAAACGAAACGACGAAACGGATGAAGAATAGGACACGTTAAACGAACAAACATTTTCTTCGGATGAAATTGCAGTTTTGACCAACGCCGTTTGGTCCCACATTACAATGAATTGAACACGCAGGTAGAGCCCCAACTATGTCACAAACCGTCAGTTCGGATGAGCTTCAGGCAGAGGCCGATCAGTTTCAAACAGAATTTCAGACCATTCGCGATGCCGTTGGTCAGGTGATCGTCGGTCAGGACGATGTTGTCGAAGCCACGCTGACCGCCATCCTGTGTGGTGGCAACGTGCTGCTGGAAGGCGTTCCCGGTCTCGGTAAGACTGAACTTGTGAAAGCACTTTCGCGAGTGCTGAAGCTCGACTTCAGTCGCATTCAGTTCACGCCCGATCTGATGCCCGCGGATGTCATCGGGACCAACATCATGACAGCTGACGAAGGCGGCAACTACAACTTTGAATTCCGTGAAGGCCCTGTTTTCACTCAACTGCTGCTGGCCGATGAAATCAATCGAGCTACACCCAAGACGCAGTCCGCTTTGCTGGAAACGATGCAGGAAGGGACAGTGACAACGGGAGGCAAGACACGCCATCTGAAGCAACCGTTTTTCGTGCTGGCAACGCAGAACCCGATTGAACAGGAAGGCACGTTTCCTTTGCCCGAAGCACAGCTGGACAGATTTATGTTCAAGGTTGTTGTGCCGTTTCTGGATCGCGATGGACTAAACGAAGTCGTCAGCCGCACGATCCTGCGGCAGCAGGTTGACGTCGAAACGGTCATCGACGGTCCGCGAATTCTGCATTTGCGAACCGTGCTGGATCGTGTTGTCGTCAGTGATCCAATGCGGGATTATGCATGTCGGCTGGTCCTGTCGACTCACTCGGACACCGAGTACGCACCGGAAAAAGCGAAGCAGTTTTTGCGGTGGGGGGCAAGTCCGCGAGCTGCCCAGGCGTTGATTCGTGCTGCCCGGGTGCGAGCACTCGGGCAGGGGCGTCCTCATGTTGCATTCGAAGATATCCGGCATTTCGCCGCAGATGTTCTGCAGCATCGAGCACTGCTGAATTACGACGGGCAGGCGGAAAATATCTCAGTGCAGGAAATTATCGCCGAATGCGTCAGCAGCCTGCCGACGGAGGGCTGAGATTCGCGTGACCACTGAAGCATCTTCACAACTGACATCGCTGTTCTCTAACAGCACGCTCAACCGCATTGAACGCATGCGGCTGAATCCACTGCGCCGTCTGACAAACCGCAGTCGTGGTGAACATCTGGCAGGCAAGGGCGGCAGCAGTACGGATTTCGCCGACTATCGCGACTACGCCACGGGCGACGACATGCGATACGTCGACTGGAACATATTTGCTCGACTGCGTCGTCCTTACATCAAACAGTTTCTGCACGAAGAAGAGCTGCACGTCGTCATCATGGTGGATGCCTCGTCGTCGATGCTGTTCGATGGCAAGTTGTTGAAGGCTCGACAGCTGGCGGCGGCGTTCGGAATTATGGGGCTGCTGAACGTAGAACGAGTCAGTGTGTACGGTATTCACCAGCAGGAAGGGAAGCCCTGGATGCTGCCTCCCGGAACCGGACGCACGCGAATTCGTGCTCTGCTGAAGTTTTTGGAGAATCTTGAGGGCGGTGGTGATGTGCCGGTGGAGCAGGCGATCGAAACGATGCTGCGATTTCATCGTGGACGCGGCGTGGCGATCCTGCTGTCGGACTTTCTGACGTTTTCCAATCTGTCTCGGTCGATGAATCTGCTGTTCAGCAGTGGGCTTGAAGTCTGGGGGCTGCAGATTCTGGGAGAATCGGAGATCAGCCCCAATCTGGAAGGCGACCTGCGGTTCGTTGACAGTGAAACCGGCGAAACGCTGGATGTCACCAATGCCGGCGAATTGCTGAGCCTGTACCACGAACATCGGGTCTGGCAGGAAGAAGCGCTGCACCAGCAATGTCGCAGTCGCAACGGTCGGTTTACGTCGGTCGATTCATCCATGCCCCTGGAGTCCGTGTTGTTCGACATGCTTTGTCGACAGGGATGGGTGCTGCGATGAACTGGCCCAGCTTCAGCTTTTCGTTCGGAGGATGGTTTTTCCTGTCGCTCATCCCGTTGGTTGTCTTGTACTTCCTGAAGCTCAAGCGACCGCGACTGGAGATACCGTCGTTGGCGCTATGGCAGTCGGTGGTGAACGATCAGCGAGTGAATTCGCCGTTTCAGAAGTTCCGCCGCAATCTGCTGTTGCTGCTGCAGTTGATTCTGCTGTGCCTGATTATTCTGTCTCTGATGCAGCCATTCATCAGTGCCGGACCGGAAACTGCGGAATACCTGCCGGTGTTGATCGATTGTTCGGCCAGTATGTCGTCGACGGTGGAGGGATCAGACCAGACCCGTCTGGACCTGGCGAAAGAACAGGCTCGTGCCATGATCGAAAATATGCGCGGCAACGGGAAGATTGCACTGTTTTCATTTTCCACTGGTGGACGACGTCTGACGGAATTCACAGACGATAAACAAATACTGCTGCGTGCGCTGGCGAAGGTTGAACTGACGCATCGAGCCAGCAGGCTGGATGAAGTATTGCGGATGGCCGATGCGTTCGCCCGCACGTCACCCATTCAGCGTGTCGTGGTGATGACCGATGGGAATCTGAAGGAACAGGTCGATTTTGAACTGCCATTCAAGCTTGAGGTGCAACGAGTTGACGAAGGCGGCGACAACCTTGGTATCACAGAGATGAACGCTCGTCGCAGTGGCACTGACACCTGGGACGTTTTTGTCCGCGTGGCCGGCTCCACAGCAGAGCCCGTTTACGGGGAATTGACGCTGACTCAGGACGGAAAGACGGTTGGTCGGGAATCCGTCGTCGCATCGAAGGAAGATTCTGAGCGAGTTGTATTTTCCATTGACAGCGACGGATCATCATTGCTGCAGGCAACGCTGGTATTAGACGACTTTGATTCGCTTGAGGTCGACAACACGGTCTGGCTGAATCTCCCCGAGACGCGACCACTCAGGATCCGTACGTCCGCAGAACTGTTTTCATGGCAGCATGCGTTGAACGTGCAAAAGGATCTGGACATCGACAGCGGAGAATCGCCGTCGGCGCCTTCGTACGATCTGATCATCAGTGATTCGGCGGATCTGGATGGTGCGGACGCACCGATAGTGATCTACAGTGGCGTTGTGCCCGGGGAACTGCAGGATCTGATTACGGTGAACGACGTGGATGTTGATGACACTTCCGTGCGAATTGTGGACTGGGTTAAAACGGCACCGCTGCTGCGTCACGTGCAGTTGCGTGACGTTCAAATCGGCCAGAAAGCTCGGTTTGCCGGTGGTGCCGACGCTCAGGATCTGGAAGAACGTGGATTTGAAGTCCTGGTTCACGGAGCAGAAGGTCCGTTGATGCTGCAGCGACGCCGTGGCTTGGAAACAGAATACTATTTTCTGTTTCATACAGACCGTTCGACTCTGCCTTATCGCGTGGCATTTCCGATTTTGGTGACGAACGTAATCGAATCGGCCATGCAGCGAGCATCCTTGTCCGAAGTCGTTGCGGCTCCAACCGGAGTCCTGCCAGCGTTAAGCGTGAGTGCGGGGCGAGAGTATGTGATTAAGGGACCGACTGGCGAAGCGGATACCGTTCGATCGACGACCAGCGGACTGCTGACCGGAGTCCAGGCGGATATTGTTGGAAAGTACGATATCACTGATGCCGGTGAATTGGTTGCATCGGTGGGGACAGGTCTGCTGAGTCCTCTGGAAACATCTCTGCACGCCGTCGACGAACTGCAGTTTGCGGAACTGAATGTTACCACGAACGAGTCGCAGATCATCGATTCTGACCGACACCTGTGGTGGCCGCTGGCTCTGCTGGCTTTTGTTTTTCTGCTGGTTGAATGGTGGTATTTCCAGCGTATGAAGACAGGAGTCGTGGCATGACGGAAGATGTCAAACAGGAAGATCGAAATACAGGCCGGGGTGGCGTGCGTTCAACGCGGTTCGGCGACGTGGAGCTTCGTGGAACTGCGGTCCCAAACCGGAGTTTGAGACCGCCGAAAAGTGGGCCGACGTTCTTCAAAACGCTGCTGCAGGCAACGCTGTTGTGCCTGTTGCTGTGGAACGACACGATCGCTTTTGGCCAGCCACGACTTCCCGTGCGCATGAGACTGGAGCCGCTGTCAATTCGCGGCCGGTCCGGCAGTGCGATTCCGGTCCGCATCAAACTGGAATACAATTCGGCTCAGATGCTGCAGGGGGACTTAGTCCTTGAGGTCTACAACAGCTTTTATTCCAAAGATGATCTAATGGCGACGATTCGCTATGAAGGGATCGTCTTGCAGGATACGGACTACATTTTCAATACAGTATTGCCGCCGATCGAACATTCGTACCAGAAGCAGTATCTGGTTGTGGGCTGGTACGAGACGGACACTCAGCGAATTCCATTAACAGCCGATCCGAAACTGCTCGATCCGCCGGAACCTCACGAATTGCTGTCTATCGGCTCGTACGAACGCGCTACCCTGATTTGTTCGGTGTCCGGCCAAAGCGACTACCAAAGATCTTCATCCAGCCGGGCTTTTTTGGACAACGCCCTTTCGCTGAGCAATTACTCGCCGGATCCAGGTCCACGGAATACAAGTTTGCGGACAGGTCCCGGTTCACTGGAATCGCAGAGGGTTCAGAATTACACCGTCAGCTGGGATGTGTTCAATCTGCCGGAGGATCCACTGCATCTGTGCTGTTTCGACGTTGTGTTGCTGTCGGATGGGGCATTCAGTCGGCTGGAAGAACGGCAATTGAAGGCTCTTACGACATGGGTCGAGGCTGGCGGCAGCCTTTGCATTTTGGCAGACGACAATCGATTGACCGGTCAGCACGTTCAGTTTTTGCAGGAAATATTTCGTACGGATGAGTCAGCGGATCTGCACTTTGCCCTGGCCGACGATAGTACGCTGCTGGTGATCTGCGATGAAAACGACCCTGTGATTAACAAACATCTGGGGCTTGGGCGAATCACGCTGCTGCCGAACGTCAGCGACCTTTCTGCACGATTAACGGGAGCAGAACTCGGAGGTGTCGTCGGCCATCTGTGGAAACTTCGAAGTGACTCACCTGTATTGTCTGGCCAGCAGTGGCAGCCACAGGACGTCATGTCACTGTTGCGGCAGCGCGGAATCGAGGTAACGAAGGATCAGAGGGGATTCTCCGCGGTCAACAATCAGGGATTTCGACAGAGATTTCGAACGCTGGAACAAATGGCGATGCATTTCGGTGCGACTTACGAGCTGCAGCCGAAAGGCAGTCCACTGGCGTCTGCCAGCGAAACGGCTCTGCTGCCTGATGGTGTTGAAATGGTACCAACGTATATCATAGCGATGCTGCTGATTGCCTACGTCGTGACCATTGGACCGGTCGACTATGTTGTGCTGGGATACTTTAAAGTCAGAAAGTATACGTGGCTGATGTTTCCGCTCGTCACGGCCGCGTTTACTGCGCTCACGGTCAGCATTGCTCATCAGTATATGGCCAGCACGGACACTGGTGGAGCAATCTCAATAGTTGACGTCACACGCGACGGTCGTCCGGTTCGTCGGACCGACCTGCAGATGCACTTTTACGCGTCGCAAACGAGTTTGTCTGAAGCAGTAAGCCAGTCGTTTGTTGTGCCCGGTCAGATGCTGATCGCCACGAATATGCAGTACGGAACGCCGCAGGGACCGCGTGCGATCAGCACGGGTGTTCATTATTCCGGCAGGTTTCCCCAGGCCTACAGCATCGAACACAGTCTGCGGCAGTGGGAACCGCAGATTGTACGCAGCATGACTCTGGCGCCCGAGGCAGTCGACGTACTTAACATTCCGTGGAATGATACCGGCCTTATCACGACCAATGCGGGGCGACAGGAGCTGCAACAGCATCTACAGCAGGCTGCACCCGCCGGTACGTCGGTCGCTGCTGTTGTCCTTCATCAGGACGATCGAATCCCGGTCGGAAATGGCGGATTCCTGTTTTCGCATGGTGTGATCCAACGTGGCGAAGAATGGGTGGCATCTGATGTTTGGTCCCGACGTCATAACCAAACTCCAGGTGTTGCGATCACTGCCGTCGGCCTGCTGCAATCTGCCTGCCGTACAGGCACGCGTGACTATTTCAGTCTGGTTTCACAGGTGTCACCACAGGGGTCGGCGTCGCTTGAAGATCTGCCTGTTCTGGATCCGACAGATGCCAGTCAGTGGCTCCTGATGATCGCTGTCAAAGGAAAAGAAAACCGCACTGTTGTCTATCGACGACTTTATCGGGTGAACGAATTACCGGGAAATCAAGAAGTATGAGCCAACTGGCAGTCTGCATTCGTGACCTTCACGTCAGCTACGGTAAGTTTGAAGCCGTGAAGGGTATCTCACTGGACATCCCGAAAGGCGAAGTCTTCGGCTTCATCGGGCCCAACGGCGCCGGAAAATCGACAACGATTCGCGTCCTGGCAACGCTCCAGCCCAAATTTCGCGGCATGGCTCTCGTGGGTGGCATGGACGTCATCAGTCAACCTCAGCAGGTTCGGGAAAAAATCGGTTACATGCCGGATTTTTTTGGCGTGTATGAAGATCTTACGGCGCTGGAATATCTCTACTTTTTTGCGGCGGCTTACAAACTGCCCAGTCATCGTCGCAAAGGCGTGATCGACGACGTGCTGTCTCTGACGGACCTGGGACACAAGGCAAACTCAGCGGTCGACGGTCTGTCGCGTGGCATGAAACAGCGACTGGCATTGGCGCGAGTCCTGCTGCACGATCCGGATCTGCTGCTGCTGGATGAGCCTGCCAGTGGTCTTGATCCTCGTGCCCGTATTGAGGTGCGGGAACTGCTGAAGGCGCTCAAGGAAATGGGTAAGACAATTCTGATCAGTAGTCACATTCTGCACGAACTCAGCCAGCTGTGCACTCGGATTGGTATTATCGAAACGGGAGAAATGGTGGCTCAGGGTTCGTTGAATGACATTTTTCAGCAACTGCAGTTGAAGCGAATTATTCACATCCGGCTGGAGGAACCCGCAGCGGATCTGGAGAATCGAGTACGAAAGATACCGGGTGTCGATTCGGTCGAAAGCCAGGTCGACCGCTGGGCCATTCGACTGCGTGAGGACGAACTTTCTGTGGCCGATTTTCACCAGGCTTTGGTCGATGAAAAAGCCCGCGTCACGATGTTTCAGCCGGAAGCCATGGACATGGAGACGGCCTTTATGAAACTGACGGAGGGAAAAACTGCGTGAGTTGGATTCCCGAATTACCTTTGCTGCGCCGCGAGCTGACGGAACTTGCCAACCGTCGTCGAACGTACATCGTGCGCGTTGTGGGGGCCGTCATTCTGCTGTTCTTTGTGTTTTTGGCCTATAGCGAGTCAATAGGGGCGCGTCAGCGATTCGTGAGCAACGCTGGTTTAACGGGCCCTCTGCAGTACATGGGTGTCGGTGGTGACGTTTTTTCACGAATTACACCTTTGCTGTTCTACACGATTCAGATTTTGATGCCGGCATTGTGCTGCGCCTGCGTCACGAGCGAAAAAGAAAACAACACGCTGGGCACGCTGATGCTGACTCGCCTGAATCCCGGCACGATCATTCTGGAAAAATTCGGCAGTCGACTGGTGCCAATGCTGACGTTGCTGTTGTTGACGTTTCCGGTTCTGGCCCACGTGCACACGCTGGGTGGAGTTGACACGGATTTGCTGATCGGAACATTGTGGCTGCTGTTTTGTGAATGTTTGCTGTTCGCCAGCGTCGCAATTGCGTGTTCGACCTGGTTTACCACTACCGTTGTGGCGTTTATATGGTCGTACGTATTGATCGGGTTTCTGGCTGTGTTGACGTTGAGTCTCGGGTACACAACGTTCGTGCCTTCAGCCATCTGGCGAACTGCCTTTATGGCCAGCCAATGGGGTATTTCTCGATCGCAAATGGCAGTTATTAACGCAGTTGGTATGGGGCCCACCGTCGCCCAGTCCAGTTGGCTGATCACCATTTCGAAATCTGTGCCTGCGCTCTTTGCCACTGCCGTGTTTCTGTTATTTGCCCGTCTGACACTTGTACGCCGAGCGTTCGTATCACAGGCGTCCGTACTGCTGAAAGTGCTGCGAGTGGTGGACGTCTTCTTTACTGCACTCAACGAACGTACGACCGGCGGGATTGAACTTGTCCGTGACAGCAATCCGCTTCCGGCCGACGATCCGGTTGCATGGAGAGAGCGGAACAAGAAATCGCTGGGGAAGGCCAGGTATCTGTTTCGAGTGTTGGTCATGCTGGAAATCCCAACGCTGTTCATCTGCGTCCTGGCAGCGACGGCGTCGGCCAGAAACGACTTTAAAGGCCTCTCTGTGCTGCAGGGACTGATCTGGACACTGGCCGTTCTGGTTGCGGTCGTGAAAGCCGCTACGTTGTTTTCGTCAGAACGAGCCAAACAGACGATTGAACCACTGCTGGCGACTCCCCTGTCGGGTGTGGAACTGCTTAGTCAGAAAGTCGTCGGCATGCGTCGGCTGCTAATTGTGCTTTCCGTGCCCGTTCTTACCGTCAACCTCACCTATTTTCTATTGCATATTGACTTCAGAAATATCTCAGCCGTTTCGGTGCTGCGACCGGTGGTTTACCTGCTACTGAGTATTTCCGCCACCTTTGTGCTGCTGCATCTGGTGACGTGGTTGTCGGCGGGAATTGGTTTGAAGATTCACTCTCAGACGAAAGCCGTCCTGGCGTCCGTGGCGGTAGTTACTGCATGGACCGTCATCCCACTGGTGATCATTCCCCTCTTCCGTTTCCGTACACCGGTGCAGGAGCTGGTAACGACGTTTTCACCATACAGCGCTGTTGCGGCGACAGAGCAGTATTTGATTGAACCTTTTATGAGGACCAACTACAACCAGTATGGACAGGTAGAAGAAATTTCTCGACTGTGGTGGGCGTGCTGCGCTATCGTGGTTTATGCAACACTTACATTGATTATTCGCCAGGTCGTACGGATGACGTGCCCCTTCTTACTCAGCCGACGTGAAAATTCGTCCGAGTTGCCACCCGCCTCGGTGACGCGTCATGCACAGGTTGCCGCACTCGAAGGGACGCCGTGATGAGCGCGGCCGACGCGAACGAGAAACGCGCTGGGCTGCCAACCGGGGTTCAGGCAGCAGTTTCGCATGCACTGCGCATGGTATTTGCCTTCGTGGTGATTGTCAGCGCAGTCTTCAATTCTGCGGCCATTGCACAGTCAGGGCCAACGTTAAAAGTTGTTGAGCACACATGGGGATTTGACGGGCGCGTTCAGCCGGGGCAGTTTAATCCGTTGTCCATTCTGCTGGACAATCAGACCGATCAAGCGATTGACGCTACGGCGACTCTGCAGCGAATTCAGGCGCTGTTGAATCCCGCGGGCGGGCAGTACGTGCAGCAGGTGTTCATCGCCCCGGCGGCACGACGGTGGGTTCAGTTCTATCCCTACGTTGCCAACAGTTACCAGACGGCATGGGTTCTGTCCTTCGATGGAGAAAAAATCGGAGAGTTTATGCAACCGCGACCCGCCTACAAGCTGGAATCTGAAAAGCAGGAACAACAGCCTCAGGTGGTTATCCTCGACAGGGCAGAGACCGTTTCCAGCCGTCCGTCGACTGTCAAACACCTGCCGGAAAATATTTTTCCGCCGTACGCCACCGTAACCGTTGGTCTGCACACAGTATTCATGGATCATGTGCCGGACTGGGAACTGCCCCGGCAGCAGGCGTTCCTGTCGTGGCTGAAACTGGGCGGTCGTCTGCATCTGCTAAGAGATCGACG
Organism: Fuerstiella sp.; assembly: GCA_014238335.1. Taxonomy (GTDB): domain Bacteria; phylum Planctomycetota; class Planctomycetia; order Planctomycetales; family Planctomycetaceae; genus Fuerstiella. Next base: position 7,883 of record JABABI010000007.1, on the reverse strand, counting down.
TGGTGAATATCCTCGGTTCAGTGGAGAACTGGCGGACCTCAATCAGCCGCTGACTCGCTATTTCATCGGCAGCGGAATTGTCAACCGCCTGGATGTACAGCGAGAAGGATTGACGGAAACGATGGTGCGTAATGCTGTCGTGCTTGACGCGCTGAAGGACGAAGATGAGGAATTTAAGCAGTTCATCCGACAGCAGAATCAGATCAACAGAGGAATAGGGCAGCTAATCGAGATTGAACCATCGTCGATCGATGAACAGTTCTTCCGTCATATGCGAGAACTGACGTTGCCGGATCATGCGTGGTGGCTGATATTTTTGCTGGCCCTGTGTTACATCGGGTTGATTTTTCCAGGTTGCTTCGCACTGTCAAAGAACAAGCAGCTGCATTTTCTGGCAACATACAGTGCCCTTGTCGGTCTGTCGCTTATCTTCAGTTTGTTGTTTCTGGCCATCGGTCAGCGTGGTTATGGAGAATCCACAACCCTGCAGACACTGGCGGTCGCGCGGGCCGAAGACAATACTCACTGGAGCGTCATGCAGTGGAATGCGCTATTCGTGATTTCGGGTGACAGTTACCAGGTGACGGCGCCGGATCAGCAATCTGTCTATTCAACAGGAGAGACAGTAGACCAGGCGGAAGTGCAGATTATGCCCGGCAACGCCGGTGGCATTACGATGCAGATTCCGCCATTTTCCAGCCAGACGTTTGTCAGTCGACGTCGATTGGCTTCTGCCGACTGGCGACTGGAGATCAGCGATATCGATTTGCAACTGTCCGGACTGGTGAAATTAAGTATTCAGACGGGCGACAACTTCCCAGCCGCAGAGGGCAACAAATATTTGGTTCTGGCCGGTCGCCGAATTTACGAAATGAAGTACGACGACCAGACGAAACAGCTGAGGTTGTTTGGAGCGAAACGACGGCTTGCAGAATACTGCCAGCCAAATTTCGACATTCAGTATACGCGTCCCTGGGGCCAGCACCAGCAAGAGGATTTGCGCACTCCCACAGAACGTTTCTACGATGAATCGCTGCCCACTCTGGTGCAACGCAATCTGCTGGATGATCTCGTGAACAAGGTGTCCAGGTACGAACTGCCGTCTGATCGGTTGCGGCTGTTTGTCTACACCACACTGCCGGATGAATTCATGATTTCGGTGAGTACTGACACAAAAAACACGGGAAAAATTTTGTTTGCGAGGGATCTGTTTCTGCGATCCGGTGATCAGAATTAGAGCCGATTTCGAAAAGATATGGTTGTGGGGCTCGTGGGACAATGACAAAGGCAAATAGAAAAACGTTCACCGCGGCCCCAAGTTCGCGTAATCCGCTGTAGCGGGGCCCCATGTGTGAGGCAGTTCACGATCGACGTCGCCAGGGCGCGGTCGGCGATTTTCCGGATGGATCCCTGGAATCACAGAAAAGTCCGGGGCTTTCCCGTTGAAAAGCCCCGGGCCGAAGTACTCGGAGTTCCTCTGGAACTGCTGTATACACAATTCGATGGAATCCAGGCCGGAGATCTGCAATGCTCATGCACCAGGTTTCTTTGCCCACCCCCGTGATTTTCACGGTGTCGCCTCCCCGAAGAGCTGTTGCCATGACAGGTGTCCACACGTTCGTGCTTACAATGTTATGTGCCGGTGCTGCCGGTCTTGCTCAGGATCGTCAACACGTCATCGTGGTGATAGGAGCAGAAGGAACCGCCGAATACGGCCAGATGTTTTCCGAATGGGCGGATCAATGGAAAGCCGCAGCGACCGCCGGAGATGCTTTATTCGACATCATCAATGGAGACGATAGTCTTAACCAACTGCAGCAGAAAGTTTCAGAGGCGGTGGCGTTGAAAAGTGCTGAGCCGCTTTGGCTTGTGCTGATTGGGCACGGCACATTTGACGGTCGAGTTGCTCGTTTCAATCTGCGCGGGACCGATCTTTCCGCAGATGCTGCGGCAGAACTACTAGCCGTCTCGCAGCGGCCCGCAGCGATTATCAATTGCTCCTCGTGCAGCGCTCCATTTATCAACGCACTCAGCGGACTTAATCGAACCGTCATTACCGGAACGAAAGACGGAGGCGAGATTCAGTTTACTCGATTCGGGCGTTACATGGCCGACGGAATTGGTAATCTGGAAGCGGACATCAATCGCGATGGGCAGACGTCTTTGCTGGAAGCATGGCTGTTTGCGGCTCGCCGGACGGACGAGTATTACACCTCCGACGGTCGACTGGCCACAGAACATTCGTTGCTTGACGACACGGGCGACAGCAAGGGAACCAGGGCAGAAGTTTTTGAAGGCGTCCGTATCAGGGATGACGTTAAGAACAAAGATGCACTCGACGGCAGCCTGGCCCGACGCTGGCATCTTATACGAAGTGCGGCGGAACGCAGTCTCAGTCCCGAGCAGCGGACGGAGCGTGACCGGCTGGAAAGCGAACTGGAATCGCTGCGAGAACGCAAATCAGAATTCGCTGAAACGGAATACCTGCAGCAGCTGGAGCTGATTTTACGGCCTCTGGCAAAACTCTACGAAGAGGCACAGTCACTTTCTTCCAGTGATGTGCCGGAAGAAAACTAAACAACCTTATGCCTGACTATTGTGCACGCCGTGGAGTCGACTTAACAGTGTCACTTATCCAACGAGAAAACGTCTGACAATGCGAACTGATAATTATCTATCCGGTGTGACCATAAAAAACTTCTTCTGTTTATGCGGGCTACTTCTGATCGTCGGTTCGTCATTGGCACTGACACCTGCCGCTGACGAGCCAAAGCCTGCCGAGGAAGCGAATATGTTTCCGATACCGGACGGCACAATTGATGAGCTGTTTGCGTTCATCAACACAGTGAAGACGACACCTTCGGCAGAGCGAAACCGGGAAGCTGTCGTTGCTCATCTGAAGGCACAGGTCAAAGCCGTTGTGGCCGTCTGCGATCGAATCATGGAGCTGAATCCGGATGAACAGCAGGAACTCAAAGCCCTGATGGAACGTCTGTCGGGTTACGCCGTCCTTTCGCAGGCTGATGAGTCTGCAGCAGAACTACTGAACGGGCTGTTCAAACAATATGAGAAGGACGAACGGCCCGCCGTTGTACAGTTGATTGGCGGGATGCGTCTGCAAATGAAGGCAAGTGAGTTCTTCAGGACACCGGATGCCGCTCAGGCGAAGTTTATCGACGATCTGTTCCTGTTCATCGACACGCACGGCCTTGACCAGCGAACGGTCAGCATTGCATCCAGTCTGGGCGAAGCTCTTGAGAATTCAGTAACCCCCCAGCTTGGTGCTGTGGTATACGAACGGCTGGCGAAGGCCCTCATGAAACTGAACAATCCTGCGCTGGAGTCTCAGGTTCAGCGAATGCAGGCGATTGCTCGACGGCTGGCACTGCCGGGGCAGTTCATAGAAGTTTTGGGGACCACGGCCGAGGGTGAGGACTTTGACTGGGCGTCGTATCGTGGCAAAGTTGTTCTGGTGGATTTCTGGGCCAGTTGGTGCGGGCCCTGTCGCGCTGAGATTCCCAACATGAAGGCTCAGCTGGAAAAATACGGGGACAGGGGATTTGCGATTGTCGGGATCAACCTGGACAACACGATCAATGAATACCAAAACTATGTTGACCGTGAGGAACTGACATGGGTAAATCTGATGAGTCAGGATGAAAGCGAACGTGGCTGGAACAGTCCACTCGCAGTGCACTACGGCATCAGCGGAATTCCCACAGCAATTCTCGTCGACAAGCAAGGTAAAGTCATTTCAATGACGGCTCGTGGTGGAGAGCTGAATCGGTTGCTGGCGGAGTTACTGGGATCGGCCGACGACGACACGCCGGCACAGTAGACTGTCTTGAGCGACCTGCCGGGGTACGTCCACAATCCGTCTTCGCGGCCTGTGCAACACCCTCAACGGTCTATTAAATTGACCGCTCGCAGGACGTCGGTTGCTGCGATAATGTGGGCAATACGTGCCGCAGCTGTGGATAGAAGTCTCTCAGGGTCCGAGAAGCCCTGAATTTGTAATCCATCTTTTTTTCGTGGGCAGACATGCGTCCTGCTGTCGCGTTGCCTGCCGTGACAGTAGATTGATACGTGTATCGATGGCACCTTTTTCACCCCACAATGTGAGAGCAATTACGATGGTTTTTCGCACACCTCTGGTAAATATACGGCTCCATCAATCTGTAGTGATGTCTTGCGTCGTCCTGATGTTGATTGGCGTGGTCGTGGCTCAGGATGAAAAATCAGAAGAGCCCGTCCAGGACAAGCCGGTTGCGGCAGTGGAAGAGGACAAAACGTTCGAAGTGCCGGACGGAAGTGCGACCGAGTTGTTCGCGTTCATGAACAAAGTGAAGCGGACTCGTCCAAAGGAGCGAACGCCGGACGCCTCAAAGGCTCATTTGAAGTCGCAGGTGGAAGCAGTACTGGCGGCTTGCGACAAAGTGATGGCTGGTAAGCCTGACGAAGCTGTTGAAATAAAAGTCATCAACGAAAAACTCGGAGCGCTGTCCGCGTTGAGTCGAGTGGATCGAGCCGCAGGGGCAGAAGGCATGAAAACGCTAATGGAAGCACTCGAAGCAGACGAGAGACCCGCGATCGTGGCACTGCTGACCACGCGGAAACTCTCACAGAAGGTGGCGTCGGTGGCGACTATGTCGGAGGCAGACCGAGACACCTTCGTTAACGAATTATTCACCGTGATCGATGAGAACGGCCTGGACCGAACGACTTATTCCCTTGTTTCAAATGTGGGCAGCACGCTGGGCAAAACGAAGAAGTCAGAAGCTGGTGCTGAAGTTTATGAACGTTTGGCTGCGGCAATGGAAAAATGCGATGACGAGACGTTGCGTACGCGTGCAGGCAGAGCCCTCGGTTCGGCTCGTCGACTGCGACTCCCCGGAAAGTTTATGGAGATCACAGGCACCACGGCTGACGGCGAGGACTTTGACTGGTCGGCGTATCGAGGCAAGGTTGTGCTGGTGGACTTCTGGGCCAGTTGGTGCGGTCCCTGCCGCGCTGAGATTCCCAACATGAAAGCTCAACTGGAAAAATACGGCGACAACGGCTTCGCTATCGTTGGTATTAATCTGGATACATCGCAGGACAAATACCAGGGATATGTCGATTCAGAGAGTTTGACGTGGACCAACCTGATGAGTGACAAAGCCGACGAACGAGGGTGGGACAATCCGTTGGCAGTACATTACGGCGTCAGCGGTATTCCGACCGCTATTCTGGTTGATCAGGAAGGCAAGGTTGTTTCTCTGTCGGCTCGGGGCCAGCAGCTGAATCGGTTGCTGTCAGGGTTACTCGGCGACGTTGAGACGGGTGACAGCGAGAATTGATTCCGCCGACGTTGAAAGCACATGCCCTATAGCTTTACCCCGGTGGGGCATGCGCCGCGTCAATCTGAGCGAGCGACAAAATCCGGCCAAATGGTTCAGGCAGACCTGTGAGACTGTATACCTGCTGTGAATCGGCCGCACGGCCGAACCACACAAGCTAACGTAGAAAGTGTCAGGCTTTTCTCGGTTTGTAGTGGGTGGACGATGATTGCTCCTAAGAAGATATTTTGTTGCCTGCAGTGTGGCGGCAGGGCGGTGACCGTCCAGGGCCGAGACTATCTGCAGTGCGAGTACTGCCGGGCTTTGGTTTTCACCGCAGATAACCCGCTCAGCGTTGACCGTGTGACGTCCAGCGGCGGTGAGCTGGATGCGGAATGCCCGGCGTGTCAAAAGACGCTGGGTATCGGACAAATTGAAGAGCGGCCGGTGTTATATTGCGGCGGTTGCTACGGTCTGTTGCTGAAGAATGAAGACTTCGGAGTCATTACTCGATTGCGCAGGGCTCGGAGGGTCGGAGGCGAAGCTGTGCCCTGTCGACCGCTCAATACACAGGAATACGATCGACGTATTAGCTGCCCAAATTGTGGTGACCGAATGGAAGTACATCCCTACTATGGCCCCGGCAATATCGT
>JABABI010000007.1:0-1902 GCA_014238335.1 Fuerstiella sp. | reverse complement strand
CAATATCGTGATGGACTCGTGTTCCGAGTGTCAGTATGTCTGGCTGGATCACGGAGAACTTCGCACTGTCGAACAAGCCGAAGGTGGTCGCCAACCTAAGCCGATGCCTTTGCATTTAGACGATGATGGCGAAGTGACTACCATTCCCGCACCGCTGCAGGGGCTGTCCAGCAGCAATGCTCAGCAGGACTCACCGCTGCAGTCCATTGCCGATCTTCTGTTCGGATTATAGCTGCGGAAAGGGGTCGGGAATCAATAGCCGGAACGGCCCTTCGGGTGCTTCGCACTATTGGTTCCCGACCCCTCATTTGTCCACCCGCCGGAGAACGTCTGGGGCCTTAACTATAGTTTCGCTATCATACGTTATGAACGCACCGGACGTGTTCGAATCAACAGCGAAACAGGTTCCCGATGGCCCGAGATTTTACAACTGAGAGTCTTTCTCACGATCCCATCCACGGTTACATTCCGTTCATTTCACGGACCGGCCTGCCGGACGATGAAGCGACGGAGCAGGAGCTGATTGATCATCCGTGGGTGCAGCGGATGCGACAGATTCATCAGTTGCAGACGGCATGGTGGGTGTTTCCGTCCGCGGAGCACATGCGTTTTCAGCATGTGCTGGGCGTCATGCATCTTGGCAGCGTGACCGTGACAGCATGGTACGAATCACTGGCCGATGCGTGTCGCAGTGTTCCGTCGAAGGCCTACGTCGAAAGTCTGGTCCGAATCGCCGGTTTGCTGCACGATTCGGGGCACGGACCGTTTGGGCATTTCTTCGATGATCACTATTTGGAACAGTTTGATCTGACGCACGAAGATATCGGCGGGCACATTATCGAACATGAACTGGGCGACATTATTCGCCGAATCCGACGGAATCCCAATGGTCGGCTTCAGCCGCTGGAGGAGCTGGACGCGAAGCAGGTCGCATGGCTGATACGTCGTCCGAGCGGCAGGCCCGAAGACGAAGAAGGTCATCCGGACTGGCTGCGCAAACTGCGTTCGCTGTTTAGCGGTATCTACACCGTGGACAACATGGACTTCGTTCTGCGCGACGCCTACATGTCCGGATACAACACGAAGGCCTTCGACATTTCTCGGCTGATTCACTACAGTTTTTTTACGAATGAGGGTTTGACCATCCATGCACGTGGTCTGCCGACGCTGATCAATTTTATTGAAACGCGAGCCAATCTGTTTCGCACAATTTACTTTCACCGCACCGTGCGTGGCATTGATATTGCTCTGGAAGACCACTTTGCGGCGACCATGAAACGGCTGTTTCCCGGCAATCCGCTGGAACATCTGCAGGCGTATCAGGGCCTGACAGAAACGTCGTTTCTGGTCGATGTGACTCGCTGGGCTGACAGTGATGACCCGGAACTGAGGGAGCTTGGTGGTCACTGGCGTGCCATCATCAACCGAGACGAAATGTGGCGAATGGCCTGCGAACGGACGATGCATTTTCACGATGGTCAGGCGGAAAGCACAACGATCTTTTCTGAACCGGGCCTTGTCGAACGGCGCGTACGCGACTTCCTGCCCGATGGCATGCAGGATATCCCGTTGCGCGTTGATGTGGCCAGACATTATCACCGACCCAGTGCGCGGAAGCCCGCGGGCAAGCAGAACTTCTGGTTCGATCCTGCAGCTGGCGAGTCTCATGAGCTCGACGATGATGAACTGTTTCGCAGTCTGCCGACCAGCTTCATCATTTTTCGGATTTACAGCCGGGATCACGATCACGACCGGGAAATCAGTGAGGCTCTGCAGAAAGTCGCTGGCGGATCCGGGGGGGATACGAAAACGAACATGTAATGACCGGACCCCTATTTTAGTGCCTGAGTGAGAGAATCGGGGGGATTCATGGGGCCGGTGTTCTTCTGCAGTGAGGCTTTA
>JABABI010000079.1 GCA_014238335.1 Fuerstiella sp. | reverse complement strand
ACGCCATCGGGCCATCCATCCGGACCGACACAGGAACACGCCTATTGTCGCGGGCCCCGGATCACGGCGGTGGAAACGGCCATACCGTCAGACGTCATGCCAGGGCTGTTGCTGCTGCGAATTCACACGGACGCCGGCACGGTCGACGGCGAGGACGTGGTCGGGCATGGCGAAACCTATTACATACCAGAAGCCGCGTCGACTGTGCTGCACGACTGGATGGCTCAGCGATTACTGGGGGCCGATGCGTCCGCCATCGAGAGTCACTGGCGGTTCTTATACGAACGCATGACGGCATTTGGCGGGATCGGCGCAGAACTCCGAGCACTGTCAGCTGTGGACCTGGCACTGTGGGATATTTTGGGGCAATTGACGAAGCAGCCGGTGTGGCGGCTACTGGGCGGTCCGGTTCGCGACGCGGTGCCCGTGTACAATAGTTGCGGAGGGCCGATGTATGGTGTCCGCAATGTAGCCAGCGGCAGGCAGGCGGCGGGCTGGCCGGGACACGGGGACCCGGGGCAGCCCGGTCCGCTGGAGGACAACTGGGCGTGCATTAATGCGCCGGGGGATCTGGCGGAAGAGTTGCTGGACGAAGGCTTCACTGCCATGAAGTTGTGGGCTTTTGATGCTGTTTACCGAGAGGCCGGCGGTCTCCGGGTCAGCGCTGTGAACATGGCACGTGGGATTGCGCCGTTTGAAGCGATTCGAGACCGCGTTGGTGACCGTATGGACGTCATGCTGGACGGTCACGGTTTCTTCTGCCGGTCAGCCGCTCTGGATATTGCTCACGCGATAAAGCCCTTCCGCCCGCTGTGGCTGGAGGACGTGCTCCGCCCCGACAGCATTCCTGCGATGGCGGAATTTCGTCGTGGTGCTGGCGTTCCGATCGCTGTCAGCGAAATGCTGGTGACGCGCGAACAATACCGTCAGGCGCTGCACGGTGACGCGGCGGACTACGTCATGATTGACCCAACGTGGGTTGGCGGCATCAGCGAGTCGCGTCGCATTGCCGAGTTGGCCCAGCTGTACAACATTCCCGTGTTGATGCACGACTGCACCGGGCCATTAACTTTGATGTCCGGATTGAACATCGCTGCGGCCGTGCCCTGTGTGACGTATCAGGAATGCGTGCGTGCCCACATTGCGACTGTTTACCCGCGGTTGATTGATACGACCGTCGTCGTCGACACCGGGCAAATTCGGTTAAGTGAACGACCAGGAATTGGCGCTCGCTGGCTACCTTCACGTTTCGCTCCCGATGCGCCGGGTTATCGTATCAGCCGAGTGTAGTCGGGGCCAGGCGACAGGCCCTGTAAAAACCGACTGCCGGTTGTTCGGACGTTTTAGGTCTCTTTTAACTGTTCAAAGTGAACGCGAATTTCCCGAAGGGTCGCCGGTTGATAGGCCGTTGCTCCGTACCGAGTCCCGCGAATACGTTCGTCAACACGTTCTCTTTCTTCTGCAGGAAAAACGGCCAGGCATGGCGTTTTCTTTGATCGTCCGTAGGCCTGAATCTGGGGAAAGCAATCCAGCGCTGACTCAGTGTAGCGGTCCGCAAGAATAAGCAGACCATCGGGCGGACTTGAGCTCTTTAGTTTCTCAAGAGCCATTCCGGGCTCAGTAACGAACGAAGTCCGGAATCCATGTTTGGTGAAATACGTTTTGAGTGCTGCCTTACGTTTTTTTCGTGAGTCCACCACAAGCAACTCGAAAGGCCGCGACAGAGCAAAATGCGACAGCGCATCCGGCTCGTCCGTTTGCTGCCATTCTCCCAATTCCACCATCGCGTTCTTCAGATCCGCAATCACTTCTGCAATCGACTGATATCGATCGTTGGGGCTGACTTTCATCATTCTTTCAACGATACTGACGACGCTGGCCGGAAGATTCGGATTGATGTTGGTGATGCGCGGTGTACTTGTGTACCGACTCAGCAGTTTGCGTTCCTCGCGGTCACCCGTCCGCGGCCACGCAGGTTTTCCGCACAGAAGCTCGTACATGATCGAGCCGAGAAAAAAAATGTCACTCCGAAGGTCGTTTGTGGGTGCGTTCGTGCCTCGTTCCAGCGCTGCATACTCCAGTGCACGATGGACATCCTCGCTGGTGCCGCCCTGAGTGGGTAATTCGCCGCCGGCCAGACCGAAGTCCACCAGTCGTGCCACCCCCTGGGAACTCATTAACACGTTGGTCAGTTTCAAGTCCCGGTGTGAGGCGCCTTTTTCGAGAGCGTATTCCAGTCCCAAACAGATCTCGTAAATACAGCGAAGACACTCATTCGGGGAAAGCGTCCCGTGAACGCGCAGAAAATCTCGAAGGTTTCCGCCCTCAACAAATTCCATCGTAAAATAGTGAAAATCATCTTCGCTGCCGACATCGTAAATCGGGACGATGTTGGGATGCTTGAATCGCTGACAAATTCGAGCCTCCCGCTTAAAGCTGGCCACCGATGCCGGATCCGCAGCCCAGCGATCGCGGAGCAACTTCACGGCCACTGTTTCCTGACCATCCACCGTCTCAGCACGGTACACCCGGGCAAATCCACCTGAGGCGTTTCGATACAGCAGCTTGCAGTTGCCGAGCACCAACCCTTCCGTATCTCCCTTGAGAATACGCCGAGTCTGGAGAGGCGTCAGTATGTGTCGCCCCTCCATCAACTGCAGGATCGCAGAGACGTCCTCGCCATTGACCAACTCAGCTTCCACCTGCCGCCATTGATCAGCGCGAAGAAGCCGACTGGCGATGAGAAACGACTTCAGTTCGTCTTGTGAATTCAGGTCCACCATGACTTGAGCGGTTGAGTCCTATGGGAATAGAAGCAGGCGTCAGCTGCGAAAATGCGAAACCCGTGCCATTCGCAGGACGTATGCCGTGAAACGAAAACCAAGCGTTTCTTGTCGAATGTGAATTCCAAGGCCCTCCGGAAAAGACTGGCCATCGCGGCCAGTTCAGTGTGACTCTGATGAGTCAGGCTTGGTAGACGTGACAGGAGTTGAATAGTATCACCAGGGCGCCACGATTCAATGACGTGTGACTAAACAAGAATCGCAGATTTCGCTGTTTTTTGCCGGAAATTCCGGTGCGACCGACTTTATGAGTCAACCACCCGAGGTGCCATCAGGCATTCGCCCCGTACAAACGTGCCACTTGGTAGGAACGTGAGATAGCCGCCGCCGTCCGGCTGGACTCTTGATTTTTCGGGGAATTTGCATAGACGGAACAGCGAAAGCGTGGCAACGGCACCAATCGCGACTTCCGGCAGCGGTTCATCGAACAGACCAGCCGGATTGACGGTTGCCATGCGTACCGCGTCATGGAGTGACAGGCCACATGTATTGATCATATGTACAACACAGTCGCCCGTTATCGATCCCGATCCTGCCAGAAACTGTCGCTGTCCCGCAACGACAATTCGACCATTGTCAAGTACTTCCACGTCCACATCACCTTCTGCATACCTTCCAGGCGGGCAGCCACCAAACCCCGAAACGTCACATGTCAGAATCGTTTTTGAAATTGACTTGCATCGAAGAACGCATTTCAGAACCGAATTTGGCAAGTGCCATCCGTCCGCTATAATACTGGCCCACAGGTTGTCGTCTGCCAACTGATCCCAAAGATAGTTCGGATGCCGTGGCAGCACGGCATGAGCACCATTTCCCAGATGAGTGCTCAGTCGAGCGCCGGCCACGACCGCCTCATGTATCTGATCTGTGTTTGCTGCCGAATGGCCCAGCGCCACCACAACTCCCTTTGCCGTGCACTGCTGGATGAATGGGACCGCGTTGTCAACTTCCGCCGCCAGCGTTACCAGGCGAATTCTGCCGCCGGAGGCGGCCTGAAGTTTCTCAAATTCATCATAGTCGGCTGCTCTGACGTGCTGCAGCGGATGTGCGCCACGCGGACCGTCTTCTGCTGAAATATAGGGCCCCTCAAGGTGATAGCCGGCAACACAGTCATTCACCATTGCATTCTGGTCGCACGCGTGGCGGAGAGTGCTGAAGCCGTGATGTAAAGCCTCAAACGAGTTCGTAATCAGAGTAGGAAAGTAGCGCGCGATCGACTTGTTGACGAGGGCCTCAGTCACAGACACAACCTGATCCGTTGTCAGCGCCGGACTGCTGAACCACATTCCGTTATAGCCATTGATCTGAATATCAAAGAACCCCGGACTGACGTACGGAAGCTGTTCCAGTTCCACCGGGGAACAGTCTGCTTCACTGATGTCGGCGATGAGTTCTCCTTCAATCGTGACGTCTACGGGCAGCAGCGTACGGTAATGTCGAGCCCGAAACTGAGGCATCATTTTTCTCCTGTCGTTACACTCTTCCTGAAATTCAGATTCAGCCAGGCATCAAGGTCTGCGACCGACGAGACAGACGTAAGCAGTCTATCGTGTGGTGGACGCAGGAAGTCCTGGTGCACCATGTTAGCGAGCAGTCCTGTCAGTCCGTCGTAATATCCGTTCAGGTTCAACATTGCGATCGGTGATTCGTGGAAGTCCAGTTGCGCCCAGCACAGTACTTCAAACAATTCTTCCAGCGTACCGTACCCTCCTGGCAGCGCGATATAGCCGTCAGCGAGTCTGTGCATCGTAGCCTTCCTTACGTGCATGTCAGGCACAATGCGCATATCGACAACGCCATCATGCATTAGCTCCACGGTAGCCAGTGGTTCGGGAATCACACCAATGACATGCCCGTTGTTCTGCAGCGCAGCATCTGCCAATTCGCCCATCAGGCCGACACTTCCGCCTCCGTACACAATACTGTGTCCGTAAGTTGCGAGCACAACGCCCAGTTGACGAGCGGCTTCTGCGTAAACGGCGTCGTTGCCGCTTCGAGAACCACAAAAAACGCAAATAGAAGCCATACTCTGTTCCCCAAATGAATCAAACGCGTCCGCCGTCTGGCCAAATGTTCATCCCGGTTTCATTGTGCGTGCGCTTGCATTCACCGTGAATTCAAAGCTCACGGCGAAATGTCACCAGTTCCTGTACCTGTTCAAACCTGGCATCAGTGAACAATTCGTATGCTGCCGCATTATCCGCATCGACCTGCGCTTCGATGACCTGTATGGACTGTTCCCGGAGCCGCCTGCATACTTCAAGCACCAAAGAAAATCCGTAACCGTGTCGCCTCACTTCTTCCGGCACCCAAACGTCCTTCATGCCCACAGCCCGAACGCCCCACTTGGGTATATAGACATCCAGTCCGATAATCTGTCCCGATGCGACCACTGTTTCGTCCGAACGCTCCTGCAGTTCGAACTTCAACGCATCCAGTTGACCGAACCTCACGTGCCACCACCAGGACATGTCGGCAACTCGGTCAGTAATGACCAGGTTCATGCGACGTCGATGGCGTATCAGTCGAGCACTCACGGGATCCCGTCCAGTGGTCAGGTCACGATGAAGGATTCGGGTGCCGCTGCCCGGACGGTATTTCAGAGGTTTGAGAAACTCCACCCACGGGGCGACTTCGTTGGCGAATCCGGATGCCTGGAGACCACCGTAGATGCCGTTGAAAAAACCATTACGATCAAGCCCGGCACCCACGACAATTGACGTGGCACCTTTCCCGGCAAGATAGCTTTCCGCAAGTCCAACAAGCTGCGTGCCGATACCACGTCGGCGAAACTCCGGATGCACGACCAGTGCCGACAGCACCCCGTCCGTTTTACTCAGCGACCCACCATCTTTGGTGCAAGTGAAGCCGGCGTGGGCAAAGCCGACAATGCAATCGCCTTCATGAGCGACAAAAAAACCTTTGCGGTCAAAGAACGGCTGCGAAAAAACGAACAGCTCAAAAATGTCGCAGGGGAACCCTTCGGCTGCACGCGGGCCGAGGTTGCTGGCGTGCCAAAGCTTCAGGATCTCTGGCGGATCAGTATTGTGAAACGTCCGAAACTCAACCACACAATTTTCCATTCCCGCCCAACGATCGATCAACCTCAGACGGCAACAACTTCCTGCTCCACAGCGGACGCATGACTGACACTCGATACGGTCCTCAGAAACACGGATCACCCTTTTACCAGACTTTAACGGTCGCATTCTTTTGTGACAAGCTGATACACTTGGGCTGTTAGTGACAAGCGAAAATTCATTTTTTTGGGGATCGGACCTTCCCGGATCAACTGTCCTTTGGGATTCACACGATAAACCATCCGGATTGAATCTTATGACGTGGACTGATCGAGAACTGTGTGCCTGGCTGGACGAAATGCTGCCGGCAGAACGCATGACAGAACTGGAACAGCAGTTGCGGGCTGACGAATCGTTGCAGTCTCGAATTGCTCAGCTGATCCATCACCTTGACCAGGGCGGGCACACGGTTGGCGAAATCTGGCAGCGAGAGCGGTTGAGCTGTCTGGCGCGCAGTGAGCTGGGCGGGTATTTGCTGGGCACTTTGCCCAAAGGTGCTTCATGCTACGTCGAATTTCATTTGATGACGGTGGGTTGCCGTGTCTGCCAGGCGAACCTGAAGGATCTCGAAGAACACGCCATTCAGCCGGCGGAATCTCCACAACGGCGGCGGCGATTCTTCGAGTCGTCCGCCGGTCTGCTCAAGTCGTCTGATTTGGATGAGTTTTGATATGTGCAAACAAATGGACACGCCCCGCAGTGATTGTATTGACGGAGCCACATTCTGAGAAATCGCGCTGAGTCCTCTCCGCACAGTGTCTTGCCTGAGGGAATCGATCAAGAACTGTGGATCGTCGGGCATTCCGGGACAGCCGTAGCTCTGATTAATTCCATTCTGCCGCCAGTATGTCCTCGTCGGTCAGATGACTCTGGTGCAGGAAGGGATCGCTGCGATCGACTTCCTGAAAGAGAACAGCGGCACTGAATTCCATTTCCTGTACCCGCACCACAATTCGCTGGACCGCAGGTTCGTCGTAAGACTGCAGTTGCCGGCCCAGAGCGAAAGACAACAGTCGACGTGTGACGTTTTCAAAAACTGGTCTTTCCGGTACTCGGCCCGCTACCGCTTGAGTGCAGCTGGACCGGCCACGGTAGTGCCACCGGGAAGAGTGCCCGTCGCATTGAGTGCGACGCCATTCTCTGCGATTCGGAATCGTCCCACCGCGTCGAATTTCCCGAGGCCGAATCCCAGCCGGTCAATTTTGTCGTGATGGGAGGCGCATGATGGATTGCTGCGATGGGCAGCCAGCTCTTCCCGCGATGTCATTCCTTCCATTGTCCCGGGATCGTTTGGTAGTTCACCAGTGTCAGCCGGCGGGTCTCCCCGAGCAACGTTTCCAGAATCCGTTTGCCCCGCAATACGGGGCTCGTTCGCATGGGTGTTGACGTTGCCGTCAGAATACTGGCCATCTTGGTCAGTCCTGCACGGACAGAATTGGTGAAAGTCACTCGCCGGAAGCTGTCACCGACAACGTCTTTGATGCCGTGGTGTCGGGCCAGCGTCTCGTTCAGAACCGTTTGTTAAGAATTCAGCAGACGCAGCACACTGCCACCGGTCTGAGCAGGGGATTCCAACGTCAGGTCTGTCTCCATCTGCATCGCTTCATTTAACTCTGCAGTAAATGCCGGGAACAGCTCTCGTCGGGCACCACAGACTTGCCCAACAGCTTCCCGTTCCACACCCTCCAACCAACGGATGCACCCACGCCGCAGCCGCGAAACTCTCGAGCGGGAACAGGCTAGACACGGCCCTGGATGCCGGATTCATCGAAAGTGAATTGGTTAAGTGCGTCCTGGGTGAACTCAACGCTATAGCCTGCATCGGTCGGCGGCATATAGCGGCCATTCTGCATGTTGACGGGCGTGACCATATGTTCGTGCAGGTGATCTGAATACTCAGTAATGCACCCTTCCATCTCTGCAGACACGCACACAAAGTCAATCACGCTGAGATGCTGGACGTATTCGCACAGTCCAACCCCTCCGGCGTGCGGGCAGACGGGCACGTTGTAGCGCGCTGCCAGCAGCAGCACAGCCAGTACTTCGTTGACACCACCGATCCGGCAACTGTCCACCTGACAGACCTGCATCCCGCCGGATTGCAGGAACTGCTTGAACATGACACGGTTATGACACATTTCTCCTGTGGCAACGCGAATCGGAGAGATCGCTCGCGCAATCGCCGCGTGGCCGAGAATGTCATCGGGACTGGTTGGCTCCTCCACAAACCAGGGACGAAATTCGGACAGTTGACCGATCCATTCGATTGCCTGAGGCACGTCCCAGACCTGGTTGGCGTCGATCATCATGAATGCATCGTCGCCCATTTCCTGACGCATCACTCGACAGCGACGAATGTCATCGTCAAGATCACGCCCGACCTTGATCTTGAAGTGTGACCAACCTCGTTCGCGGAGCCCCTCGCACTTTTTTTTCAATGCATCGTCTGAGTAGCCCAGCCAGCCTGCTGATGTTGTGTAGCTGGGATAGCCCTGCTCCGTAACTGCGGCAATTCTGTCTGCCTTGCCGGACTCGATACTCGTCATGATTTCGATCGCCTGAGACGGCGTAATGGCATCGGTCAGATAACGGAAGTCGACGCAACTGACAAATTCTTCCGGCGACATATCGCAAACGAGTTGCCACACCGGCTTCCGGTGGATCCTGGCCCACAAATCCCACACAGCGTTAATCACGGCCGCAGCGGCCAGATGGATGACGCCTTTCTCCGGGCCCACCCAGCGCAACTGACTGTCTCCGGTCAGCTTGCGATACAGCGTCACAGGCTCAGCCATCAACGATTCCACTGTGACTCCCACCAACATTCGGGCCAGACACTGAATGCCGGCCACACACAGTTCATTGCCGCGCCCGATCGTAAACGTCATTCCGAATCCATTGAGGCTATCGGAATCGGTTCTGAGTACCACGTATGCTGCCGAGTAATCAGGATCAGGATTCATGGCATCCGAGCCATCCAGTTGTTGCGACGTCGGGAATCGAATGTCGTGAGTTTCGAATGCAGTGATCGTTGTTGGCATCAGCTGTCCTGGTGGGTGGGTGTATGAGTCAATTACAGCGACCAACGATAATTGGCCTCAATGTCCGATCGGCGGCTCGCGAAGCGTTCCGCCTTAAGGCAGGGACCGCAGCCATGTCGCATCAAGAATGATACAGGCCAGAACGCAAAGGACTCCGCTGACCATGGGAAAACCAAAGACTTCCCGATATTCCGTGTACAGTCGGCCTTCCACTTCCGTTTTTTCCAGCAGGTCAATTTCCGCATAGACACGTTGCAGAGCTTCGGTGTCCTGAGCATTGAAATACTGGCCGCCGGTTTTCTCCGCCAGTAGTTTCAGGGTCGCTTCGTCCAGACGTACGGGTTGCGGCTGCAGCACGCTGCGGCCAAAAACGTCAATGGCGGGATACGGTGCCATACCCGTCGTTCCGACACCAATCGCGTAGATCTTGATTTCAAACTGAGCGGCCGCATCTGCGGCGTCTTCCGGTGAGATGATTCCGGCCGTGTTTTCACCGTCAGACAGCAGGACGATGACCTTGCTTTCGGAATCCAGATCCTTCAAACGGTCGACGGCGAGCGCCAGAGCATCTCCGATGGCCGTTTTTCGCTCTTCCACCAGCAGGCGTTCGTTGATGACTTTTCCCTTGTCGTCCCGAATCGGCTTGGAAATTTCGACGCTCTGCAGTACTTCCAGCAATGCTCCATGATCGAGAGTCGGCGGACACAGAGCCGTTGCAAATCCACCGAAAGCCACCAAACCTATCAGGTCGTCCGGTCTGCCGTCGAAGTCGTCGTTACCTGCAACGAAGTCGTGAAACACACTCTTGACGGCCGTCAGGCGATCCACCTGTTGCCCGTCCACCGGAAAATCGAGGGCCTGCATCGACCCGGACCGGTCAATGCACATCTGTACGGCAATGCCTTCGGTCCGAATGCGGAACTCTTCACGTCCCAGCTGAGGTCTGGCCAGTGCGGCGATCACCAGAAGCAGGCCAATCCATTTTAGCAGTGGAAGAACGCGTCGAATCCGCTGACCAAACGTGATCGGCAGCGACTTCAACAGCTCAACGCTGGAATAAAGTGCCGCAGGCTGTTCATGACGACGCGTCAGAAGCACGACGACAACAAAGGGGATCAGCAAAAACCACACCCATGGCGACCCAAAACGAAACACGTTCATACTGCCTTCTCCTGCGACTCGGCTGCTTCCTGTGAACCGGACGAATCTGACGCCGGCGCCTCAATGTCATCCGGCAGCGTCTCAGCATTTGCCTTTAGTTCGATGAACTGTTTTGCTCGATGCGTGCTTTGTTTGATCGCTTCCGCGTCGGGGTGGTATCCGGCAAATTTCACAAGGTCAGCAGATTCCAGAAACGCGCCAAGTCGAGCGTTCGTTTCCTGCGGAAAGAGACTGTCGGCGTTGACTTCGCGAAGAAACTCCTCGGTCGTCTGCTCGGGAGCGCGGACACCTGTGCTGCGTTCAATATATCGCCGCACGACACCAGTGAGTTCCACAAAGAATGCCTTGACATCAGTTTCCGACAGTTTTCGGGAAATCAGTTCTCTGAGTTCACGGTTAGCCAGATCCTGCGGCGACAACTGCGGCTCAGCGCTCGCCCCGACCTTGCGACGACGAACGAGGATGCAGCCGACTACAAACAGAATGATTCCGCAGACTGTCCAGAGCCAGACAGAACTCATTCCCGCCTCGGGAAGTTCCACCGGAGGTGCGGGCGGCCTGAGGTCGTTCAGCGATGGCGCCTCGGAGGGGATTATCGTCGCGACGTTCAGCGTCATCGCTTCAGTTTCAACCTTATGTTCTTTACCGTCGCCATTGGCACGATCATCGGTAAACCGAACGGAAACAGGAGCCACCAAAAGCGGACCGGCGTGCGTCGGTTCCAGCGTATAAATCTGCTGCAGGATCCGGTAGCCGGCCGAACGCCGGGGAATCGGTTCATGAAAATCACGGATGACGAATTCACCGAGTGACTCGCCAAACGGCGGCGCCTCAACCTTCACTCCGTCTGCGACGGTGATTGTGAGAGTCAGCTTAGGCTCGTCAGAAAGGCGAGGTTCTTTCGGCGACACATCTACAGTCACCCGGATCGGGCCTCGTTCGACTTCCGTGTGAAGAGTGTCCGTTTTCGTGACGTCGGTCGAAAAATCGTTCTTCGACGTGCCGCAACCAATCAACAACATGGACACGACGACGCTGCAGAACGCCTGGCCCCGACGGGTGAGAATCGGCGCAGCTTTCATCGCGGGAGCTGCGTCGAATCCGTCTGCTGCATCCCGCTGCATAAGGCATGGAACGGGTGCTGCATGTCGGTCCGCCACGGCTTCGTCGCTTAGATGGCAAGGCAATGAGCAATACATTCTGAAACGTCTCATCACAATCGTCACGCCATCACAGATTCGCCGACCTTCCAGTCGGCACCTTCGCGAATGACTCGGCGGTACAACGTATCGCGTTCGACCGGTTCACGCCCGGCTTCCCGAATCAGCTGGTGCAGCTGCTCAACGGTCATTCCCTCCGGAGTTTCTGCACCTGCATCATGATAGATAAGTTCATGGACGACAGTGCCATCAATGTCATCAGCACCATAACTTAGCGCCAGCTGGGCGGTTTCCTGTCCCAGCATGATCCAATAGGCCTTGATATGATCAAAATTGTCCAGCATTATTCTGGCGACAGCAATCGTTCGCAGATCGACAAAGCCGTCAGACTTTTGGATGGAATCCAGTTCCGTGTTCTCCGGATGAAACGCAAGCGGAATAAATGTTTGAAATCCCCCCGTTTCGTCCTGCAGTTCTCGCAGTTGCAGCAAATGATCGATTCGGTGTCGGGCCTGTTCGATGTGACCGTATAACATCGTCGCGTTGGATTTCAGCCCCAATTCGTGGGCCGTTCTGTGTACATCAAACCAGACGGCAGAATCCGCCTTGTGTTCGCACAGCTGTTTACGAACTTCAGGATCGAAGATTTCTGCGCCACCTCCCGGCATACTGCCAAGCCCCGCGTCGATCATCTGTTCCATAACCCAGCGAATCGGCTTCTTCGTGATGAGGCTGAACCAGCTGATTTCGACCGGCGTCCATGCTTTGACATGAATTTCGGGACACGTTTCGTGAATCGTTCGAACAACGTCCAGGTACCAGTCGAATTTTTTCTTGTGGTGCAGCCCACCCACAACATGAATTTCCGTCGCTCCGGCAGCACGTCCTTCAAGTACACGTTCGCGTATCATCGGTTCGTCGAACGTATACGCTTTTTTATCCTTCAAGTCGGCTCGAAATGCACAAAACCGACAGCGATAGACACACACATTCGTTGGATTCAGGTGAATGTTTGTGTTGTAGTAGGCGAAGTTGCCGCTTTTGCGTTCCCGGACAATGTTGGCCAGATGACCAAGTGTGTGCAGGTCAGCCTGTTCGTCCAGATACACTCCGTCTTCGAACGAAAGTCGTTCTTCGCCAAGGATTCGGTCTGCGATCTTCTGCAGAGGAGGGTCGAGTGTCTGGAACATTCAAAACGAGCCTTCAAAATCACCACGGCGGTTGCCGACCGTGCAGGCCGGAGAATTCCGGCAACGCTGATTCCGCAGTGGCGTACTCAATGCCAGACGGAGATCATGGACTGTGTCGTACCCAAATATCGATACAACCAACGATCAGGATTCCGAAACTCACGACAGCGTTAACATTAAAGAATGCGACGTTGACACGTTTTAGATCGTTCGGTCGTACCACCCAGTGTTGATACAACAGCAGCAGGCTGAGTACAACAATCCCGCCCAAAAATACGGTTCCCAGATCGGCGACTGACCAGAACAGGAACAGCGTAACAATTGTCAGCAGATGACTTACGAAGGCAATCCGCAAAGCGGCCGCGATTCCGAATTTTGAGGGGATACTGTAGAGCTTTTCTTCTTTATCGAAGTCGGTGTCCATGCACGCATAGATAATGTCAAAGCCACCGACCCAGAAAAAGATCACGCCTGCCAGCAATGACGGCGCGATCGCGAATTCGTCGCGAACTGCAATCCACGCGGCGACAGGAGACATCATCAGCGCGGCCGACAGCCAGTAGTGGCAAAAACTCGTCCAGCGTTTCGCGTAGCTGTATCCCAGCAGAAACAGCAGCACGGGAACAGCCAGCAGAACGGGCAACTGCTTGGGTAAAAACAAGAGCGTTGTCGCGAAAAAAGCAGCGCCACAGAGAATCGTAAACACGGTCACCGCTTTAATCGACAGTAGCCCCGCCGGAAGATGACGGCTCGCCGTTCGGGGATTCCGGGCATCCACATCGCGATCCAACAGTCGATTGAATGCCATGGCCGCAGAGCGAGCGAACACCATACACAACAGAATGCCGATTAGATCCCGATAACGAAAATCTGTGTCCGGCTGAGTCCACGCCAGTACCGCAGCCAGCAGTGCGAACGGCAGCGCAAAGACCGTGTGACTGAAGCGGATCAGCTCCAGGAAATTTCGAACGTTTTTGAACACGGAATTCGGCTCAAATTAGGATGGACGTCAGTTGTCTGCCCTACAACCGCAGATCATGTCCCGATGTAACGAGAATACGCTGCCCTGGCAACGGCGGGGTCTTCCGTGCCCTTGACGATTGCGCGGCCATCGGGAAATACAGTCATTTCCAGCTCGGAATCACTCAACGCCACCCGCACCAGAAAGGGATTGGATGTTACCGAGCCGGCACTTTCCAGCCGTGTCGCCAGTTCATCAGGCGAAAGCTGAAGTTTTTCCACAGGCGTCACCTGTACCGCATTCCGTCCGCACAGAATTGTCGACCCGGAAGTCTGAGAGCCTTCCAGCCACAAGCGTTCGCCTCCCGTGCATGCAGGACACTCGGAAGATTCACGAAGCTTCGACACATCCATCTGGCGAAACGTACCGTCCCAGACATCCACGATTGTCAGCTTCAACGGTACGTCGCAGGTTGTCATGCCCGAATCCGACTTGCGGTGTACTAGAATCTTCAGTGCTGTGGCGGCCTGCAGCGATGCGATCACGGTGATTGCTGGTCCCAGAACACCCGCGGTATCGCACGTTTCGGTTGTTCCGGGGGGGGGCGGATTGGCCATCAGACAACGCAGGCAGGCCGATTGGCCAGGAAAAATGGGCATCATCTGCCCATGACTGCCCGTGCATCCGGTAAAGATCCATGGGATTCCGGTATCGAGTGATAGATCGTTGATGAGATAACGAACCTCAAAATTGTCTGTGCCGTCCAGAATCAGATCTGCGTCTTCCGCGAAGCCGCGGACATTTGTAAAGTCTGCGTCTGCGACGATGGGTTCGATGTCGATGCTGGAATTCACTCGCCGCAGGCGTTCTGCTGCGCATACGGCCTTGGGCAGATGAGCCGTTACGTCATCTTCCGTGAACAGCATCTGCCTTTGCAGATTGCTGAGCTCCACAAAGTCCCGATCAACGACTCTTAAATGGCCCACACCGGCTCGAGTCATCGCGTCGGCCAGCACGCAGCCCAAAGCGCCACAGCCCACCAGAAGCACTCGGGAACTTCGTAGTGCCTGCTGGCCTTCTTCACCGATTTCGGGAAAGAGAATCTGTTTTTGGTAGCGAGCGTTATCCATCAGCCTGTGTCACAGATTGCCAGTCAATTCGCTTTGCATCAGCTTTCAGGTTCTCGAGGTCATACAGTTCCCGACCTTCTTCAGTGAAAACATGAAGCACAACATCACCGAAGTCCATCAGAATCCAGTTCGCCTCTGTCCGATATCCTTCGATGCCCAGGCGATCATTGCCGCCATCACCCTTTATTTTGCGGTTCACTTCATCGGCGATCGCATGCATCTGGCGACGGCTGGTGCCCGTGCCGATGACGAAGAAGTCCACGATCGATGCGATTTCTGTCATATCCAGTACGACGACATCCTGTGCACGCATTTCGTCGGCACAACGAGCGGCAATGACCGCGTTGTCCAGACTTCGCCGATACAGATCCCGGTCGCGGGGGACCGTGACGGTCTCCATGTCGTTGTGGTTGTCAATCTTTTTCTCGTCCTCAACGGGATTGGCATCGGCCGCTGCTGAATCGACGAGTGGCGATTCGGATTCTTCCACAGATTCATCGGGGGAGAGTTCGTGAGATGACATTAATACAGATTCTTAAAGAAAAGTGCGGAGCCAATCAGCGGGTCAGTTGACCGGCAGCAACGAACAAACAGCCTGAACAAACAATTTACCATGCTGACACTGAGATTCCGACGAAGAGCACCGGTCTTTTGAAAAGACCCGAAGTCTGCTCTCCGGACGACTCCGGTGGCGATCACACCTCTGACCTGTGTTGGATCAGGCCGAGGTGCCACCTCAATTCGTTAGAAAAAAGCACCCCGCCGAGTCAGACTGGACGGGGTGCGTTTCGGTTTTGGGAGAAACACGGAGCAGGGCAAAGCCCGTCTCCGCTGTTGCTATTCTTCTTCAACGGCCTCAGCAGACGAGTCAGCCGATGTATCCTCAGCCGATGCATCCTCAGCCGATGCATCCTCAGCCGATGCATCCTCAGCCGATGTATCCTCAGCCGATGTATCCTCAGCCGATGTATCCTCAGCCGATGTATCCTCAGCCGATGTATCCTCCGCCGACGTATCCTCAGCCGATGCATCCTCCGCACTGACTTCCAATTCAGGAACTTCTTCTTCGTCTTCGGCATCCGCTCCCAGGGTAAACAACGGCCCGGCTGCACCGCCCATTCCCCCCTTTAGGTCCTCAGCAGCCTTTCGAGCGGCATCACCGCTGCCCGCGGCAGCTCCGCCACCGCCGTCAGTGGCTACCTCGGCAGCGGCAGCGGCGGCGGCAGCTTCGCGGATTTCTTCGTCAGAACGACAGCTGAGTCCGATCTTTCGATCGGCTGTGTCGACTCGAAGAATTCGAACTTCGATGTCGTCACCCACGTTGACCATGCTTTCCGGATGTTCGATCTTCTGATCGGACAGCTCGGAAACGTGCAACAGGCCTTCGAGTTCGTCTTCCAGTTCAACAAACACACCAAAGTTTGTGATCTTGGTGACCTTGCCTTTGACGCTGCTGCCCGGACTGTACTTCTCCGGAATAGTGGTTTCCCATGGGTCGTCCGCAAGCTGCTTCAGCCCCAAAGCGATGCGTCGGCGTTCCTGATCAACGGAGAGAATCTCACATTCCAGCGGTTCACCCTTCTTAAGCATCTCATTTGAGTGTGAAATTTTTCGGGTCCAGGACATGTCGCTGATATGCAGTAGTCCGTCGACACCTTCTTCCAGCTCGATGAACGCACCATAGTTGGTCAGGTTGCGGACTGTCCCGGAAACCTTGCCACCAACGGGGTATTTGTCACTGACGTTGTCCCACGGGTTAGCCTGAGTCTGCTTCATACCCAGAGAAATTTCCTGTTTCTCTTCATTGATTCCCAGAACCATCACGTCGACTTCGTCACCGATAGCGACCAGCTCACTTGGGTGATTGACTCGGCGTGTCCATGACATTTCGCTGATGTGAACAAGCCCTTCAATTCCGTCTTCCAGCTTAACAAAAGCACCGTATGACAGCACATTGACGACTTCGCCCTTGATAACGGAATCGACAGGATACTTTTCGCCGATGTTTTCCCACGGGCTTTTCGATTTTTGCTTCAGACCCAGAGCGATTTTCTCTTTGTCATAGTCAATGTTCAGGACCATGACTTCGATTTCTTCATCGATCTTCACCATCTCCGTCGGGTGATTGATGCGGCCCCAGCTCATATCGGTGATATGCAGCAGGCCATCAATACCGCCCAGGTCGACGAAGGCACCGAAGTCGGCGATATTCTTGACCAGACCTGTGCGGAGGTCACCTATTTCCAGGTTGCTGAGAAGTTCCTTCTTCATCTTCTCGCGTGCTTCTTCGATCAGCCGACGACGCGAAACAACGATGTTTCGACGAGCCTCATCGATTTTCAGAATCATGCATTCGATGTCCTGCCCGATGTAGTCGGCAATATCCGACGGACGACGCACATCGACCTGACTGGCGGGCAGAAAGACGTTCACACCGTTCTTGACGACGGACTAGCCTTCCATTTCGCGACCAATCGCGACCAGCAGACCACCTTTGATTTTGCGAACGACAGGTCCCTTGACGATGTCGCCCTCCGAGTGGGTCTTGATGATCTCTTCCCAGTCGCGGACACGATCGGCTTTCCGCTTCGACAGGACGATCAGACCGATGGAATCCTCGAATTCCTCCAGCAGCACTTCAATCGGCGAACCGACTTTGGGCAGAGTGTCGCCTTCCTCCCATTCATCCCGCTGGATGACACCTTCGCTCTTGTATCCGATATCGACGATCACTTCTTCGTCGTCAACTCGTACGACCGTGCCAGTCAGAATGTCGTTGATATCGTATGTCTGAGCCTGTGCGTTAATTACGTCTTCAAGGGCATCAAAAGAAGCCTGCATGACGGCTTCCAGCTCAGCATCATCAACATTGAACTCGCGAAGAAGGTTACGATCTACCATTGTTAAAGCCTGAAACTAATCCGCACTCCGACAGTTCGAAGGGCGTACTGAAAAAAGGGTAACACTCGAACGCCCCCGCACAACAAAAGGCGGGAAAACACAGCGTGAATCGAGCAAACGGGCCGGGATACTATCGTGTTTTTGCTGTCAAGTCCAGCACCGTTATTTGCGTTGAAGCGCTGAAATCTCAGCAAAACGAAGGATTTGGCAAAGTCGAGAGGCAAGCCCGGGGGAATGAGGCATCCATGGGTGCTGCAGGAACAGAATGCCGACTAAGTCGGCCAGTGAGTCTCTGCAAGATCGCTGAACTTGTACAACACGGAATGGATACTGCCATCAGGGCGAACGAGCCGCCCACCAGGGGCGTCGTCGTCTTCCCAGTTCAGGCAATAGAACCCCGTAACGCGTTCCTTGGACAAACTCATGACAAACAGGTCCTCCATCAGCTGCATCTGAGTCAGTTCATGAGCACTATCGGCAGCGTCGGAGTCCGCGGAATGCGGGGTGGTCGGTACTGCGGCCATCACGTTCAAAGGCAGTTGCAGCAATGACCAATGATCCAGCAACTGTGACAGGTTCAGCATGTCTCGCGGCAGACTCTCAAGATCGCCACCACCAAATCGAAGATCCAGATTAACCTCAGATAACGTTGCACCACTGCGACGAAGCGTATCCACAAACTGAATGGGCGGCAGACGGTTCTCCGTGGTGCTCAGATATTCGCCCCAGGGCTGGATTATTCTCAGGCTGATTTGAATCTGCTCATCAACTTCCTGAGCCGCCTCAATTGCGCGAACAATGAGATTAAGCCGCTGTTCCTCGGACAGAGCGTTGGCACCACCACGATTGGGACCGCAAATGACTTCCCAGTGTCTGATTCGTCCAACGTAACGACTGACAACGGTCTCCACGAAATCGGAGGTGAAACTTTGCAGATTCAACAGATCTCGCTTCCAGGGTTCCATCCACGCAGGAAAGTAGTCTGAAGACAGGTCCAGCAGCGGTCCGCCGACAATGAACATCTTGTGAGCAGTAGCCCAGTCCACAATCGCATCAAGCTCGGCCCACTGATATTCTCCGTCTTTCGGTTCCAGGTCGCGCCATGTTGTTCTCACGAACGCTGCGTTAAATGCATCGCAAAAAGACCCTTCCTCACTCGGTGGCTTGGAGATCCGACAACCCACGGTCATCGGAAAATTCAGAGTCCGCTGCTGGCGGAACGTAATGCGCTGGCGTGTGTACGCGTCAATAAGAAGACCGATCGCCTTGTGGGTATGACGAATCGATTCCAGTGCAGCTGTCGCCTGATGCTCAGAAAAAATGCCGCTGGAAAACTCCTTGTGGGCCTTCGAAATCACGTTGTCCAGCGCGGGACTGGACTTCAGGCCGGCCCCCGTCCACAACGCGTAGAAGTTTCTGAGACGCGCCAGCTCCCCGCGAGCAAGTTCCAGCTCGAGCGCATAATTAGTCTGAGTTTCGCGCAGGGACGTGGTGTGTACGACGCGCTGCTGTCCATCGATATTGCATAGTACCCGCAGCTTGCTGCTGTCGGACTGCCCACGAACACACCGAAGGGTGCCCTGATTGAACGTGGAATCCGTCCGAATAACACGACCATCGAAGGTGACGAAGTCTGTTTTCGACACGCCCTCTGCAGCCACCAGATTATCTGTTTTAACGGTAAACTGAATTAGTCCCATGATCTGGCCTTGTGGCCTTCCTCGTCAACATCTGATCCCCGGCCGACAGTTGATGTCATCTGACTGATTCTAACCTGCTCACGGCAGCGAAAGAACGGTGAGATCCCAAAAATCAACGATTCTGTGTGCACCCAGTGTAAGGCGATTCACCATCGTTGTTCAACAACGTCGCCAAAGTTACACTTTGGCGACGACAGACCGGATCAGATGTGCCCGAACGAGGTGCCATGACCTGATCACCTAATTTCAACTCGCTCCTTTGCGGCCCACACCGTTCATGACATCGGTCGTTCTTCACAGCAGTATTCCTGACGTTCCCGTAAAACATGGAAAGGTGCGCGACGTCTACGACTTCGGCGAACAGCTCTTGTTTGTTGCCACAGATCGCATCAGCGCCTTCGACTATATTCTGCCGACCGGAATCCCCGGTAAAGGCCAGCTGCTGACGCGAATCAGCCAATTTTGGTTCGATCGTCTCTCGGTCGAAAACCATTTTTTGACGACCGATCTGAGTCGACTGCCGCTGCCTGCCGATGTTGCGGAGCCATTGCGCGGACGCAGTATGGTGGTGCGTAAGACCGAGGTAATTCCGTACGAATGTGTGGTGCGCGGCTACCTGGCAGGGTCGGGATGGCTGGAATACCAGAAGAATGGCACAGTTTGCGGCATACCACTACCCGCAGGGCTGCAGCAAAGCAGCCGTCTGTTAGAACCCATTTTTACGCCAGCAACCAAGGCGGAAGAAGGGCATGACGAAAACGTCAGCTTTGAACACCTGCAGAAAGACAGCCGGATCGGAGCTGATCTCGCGGAAGAACTACGTTCGTTGAGTCTCAGAATCTATGCTGCGGGAGCTGAACATGCGCTTAGATGCGGGATAATCATCGCAGACACAAAATTTGAATTTGGCCTGCTGGACGGCAAAGTCATTTTGATCGACGAAGTCCTGACTCCGGACAGTTCCAGATTCTGGCCGCAGGAAACGTACAAAGTTGGGTGTAGTCCCCCATCTTACGACAAGCAGTTCGTGCGAAACTGGCTGTTGGCGTCTGGTTGGGATCGAAACAGTGCTCCACCTGAGCTTCCGTCTGAAGTTGTTGAACAAACGGCAGCAAAGTATAGTGAGGCGTTCCGGAAGCTCACTGGGGTCGGGATATAGGCGGGCTGCAGAAGGTTCAGTTTCTCTGAGTTTGCCGATGCCGTGGCCCGCGGTATCGTTGTTTTCCAGAAACATTTCTGCCATTCTGCGGGCAATGTAAATACACTTGTAAGTGCAATATAGCAGTGAGATCCGGCGTGTGGGGCAGGCAACACCAGCCAAGGCCATCCATTATGTGGGGATGACCATTGACTGCGAACAGTGGTGCTGGTCACTCGCAGGCGAGGGGGTTGTATAAACGAGCCCGGACAAGGTGACAGCGTGTCGGACACAAAGGAAATGGAATCAGCTTCAGACACTGGCGATTCGGGCGCCAACAAGAAGAAGCAAGTCACGACGATTGGCGACTTCGAGCTGAAGAAGAAGTTAGGCAAAGGCGCGACGGGCGAGGTGTTTCTTGCCAGGCAGATCAGTCTCGATCGTCTGGTGGCCGTAAAGACGTTGTCCAAGGAACTGGCGAAGAAGGAAGATGCCGTCGCCCGCTTCCTTAGAGAAGCCCGGTCAATGGACAAGCTGGACCACGCCAATATCGTGAAGTTCTATGCGGCCGATTCATACAAGGGCATTCACTACGTCGCTATCGAATATGTGAATGGCAAAAGCGTCCAGGACTGGCTGGACAAACTCAAGCAATTTTCGATTGGTGATGCGGTCCATATCGCCATGGTCGCAGCGGCAGCACTGAAGCACGCACATGATCAGAATATGGTCCATCGCGATGTCAAGCCCGACAATATTCTGCTGACCGCCAAGGGAGTCGTGAAGGTTGCGGACTTTGGGCTGGTGAAAACACTCGATGAAGACGTGGCACTGACCCAGAACGACACGGGACTCGGAACGCCGTTATACATGGCGCCGGAACAGGCCGTCAGTGCCAGGACTGTCGATCAGCGAAGTGACATCTATTCACTTGGCGCTACACTCTATCACATGCTGACTGGTGCACTGCCATACAGCAGCAAAACGGCTGTCGAACTCATACTGGCAAAGGAACGTGGAGTTTTCGAGGCGGCGCGAAGAATGCGCCCGGAGATCCCGGAACGTCTGGACCTGATGATCGACAAGATGCTGGCCAAAGATCCCAAACACCGTTACAAGAGTTGCAGCGAAGTTGTTCGTGATCTGGCATCAGTTGGAGTTCACAACGCGGCGATCAGTTTCGTGGATGACGCAGAGCCTATCTCCGTGGGCGGCGAAGTGTCGTCCGAACTGAGGAGAACATCGCCGGTGATGGGAATAACGATGGATTCGGCGGCGCCGACGCCAGGCGGGCGGCAGATGCCGTCGGCTGAAGAGGTCGCCGAAGAAACCGTCGATTCATCACAGACATGGTACGTTCAATATCGGGATTCCGAGGGGCAGACCGTCGTCAAGAAGATGCCCACTCAACGTGTTCTGAAATTGCTCAAGGCAGGTAAGTTGACCAGCAAGGCGAGGGCCAAAGTGTCAGCGACCGGATATTATCTGCCGCTGGGAGAGTTCGCTGAATTCGGCGAGACGATTCAAAAGACACTGGAACGGGATCCTACGGACATCAGGCACGATGATCTAAAGAGCGTCTATAAGAAAGCTCGACAGGAACAGAAGCAACAGGGTGGTTGGAGTTCCGTGACCGACAGGGCTCGCAGCCTGGTGGGCAATGGAGTTGCCATCGCCTGCCTGCTGGCAATAGGAATACTGCTCCTGCTGACAGCAATGTTCGGTCGAGTTCTGTTCGACTATCTGGGCCAGGTGGTCACGGACATGATGAATTGATTTCAGATTCACTTTGTCTCAGCCGCAGCACGTGTCGGGCCGATGTTCCTGTGGGGGCTGCGCCCAGCCAGAACACACGACTGACCAGATTACCAGCAAGGCAAAACGGGCTGCAGAGCACGGCCAGCTTACGAGCCGGGCTCGTCCGTCCGCCCAGGTTTCACAGGCAAATCACGAGTGGAATGGCGCTGATCCATCTGAGTCACAAGACCGACTGATACAGAGATGTCTAAGGCCGCGGCGCCGCATGCACCGCCACAGTCGTTTCTCAGATGTCACTGGCTTCCCCCGAGGTGACTTCTGATGTTGTCGACTCTGGGGCCTGACGGGCAGGCGAAACGTTCACCGGAGTCTTCAACGCGGGGCAGCGACCAATATCCCTCCTTCAGTGTCTTCCGGGGACAATTGCGGCAATGAACAACGAATTCCGGCCGTTTTCCACGCTGCGGTCGGTGGCGAGCAGCAAGACCCAGGGAATACTATGGGACTGTTCTGCGCAAAACAGGGATTGATCCAGTTCGTCTGAGTTTTACGATTACGGTCGCCACAGAACTGTCGTTTCCGTGAAACAGCAATTCCGCTGTCCGTGTCAGCACATTAAAGTTGTTGCAGTAATATTCAGACCAACAGTGATTCAGGAACCAGTAACGTCCGCGGTTCAGGACGTCAGCTGAGCGTTGACGAGGTCTTTAGTCCGCATACACGACGTGTTTCATCAACAAACCTGGGCGAGGTAGCAACGTGTCGGAATCCAGAAAAAAAGAACCCACCTCAGACGGTGATCAACAGTCAGTGAAGAAAAAGAAAAAGGCTGTTACAAGAGTTGGCGACTTCGAACTGAAGAAGAAGCTGGGCAAGGGCGGCATGGGAGAAGTTTATCTGGCCAAACAGGTCAGCCTTGATCGCACCGTCGCATTGAAGACATTGTCCAGGGAACTGGCAAAGAAAGAGGACTTTGTCGCGAGGTTCCTGCGAGAAGCTCGATCGATGGCAAAGCTGGACCACGTCAATGTCGTGAAGGTCTACGCCGTCGATTCGCTTAAGGGGCTGCATTTTGTCGCCATCGAATATGTGGACGGCAGGAGCATTCAGGACTGGCTGGACAAGCTGACAAAGTTCTCCATCGGTGATTCCGTTCACATTGCGATGGTCTCTGCGCAGGGTATGAAGCACGCCCATGACCAGAACATGGTGCATCGAGACATTAAACCCGACAACATTCTGCTGACCCGTACGGGCATCGTGAAGGTGGCGGACTTCGGTCTGGCAAAAGTGATGGATGATGATGTGTCGATGACCCAAAGCGGCACGGGACTGGGAACACCGTTGTACATGGCTCCGGAACAGGCTCGCAGTGCGAAAACGGTCGACCAGCGCAGTGACATTTACGCGCTGGGCGTCATGCTCTATCACATGCTCACAGGTAAGTTGCCGTACGGAGGTGATACTGCTCTTGAGCTGATCATTTCGAAGGAAACCGGCAAGTATGAAACCGCTCGGAAGGTATGTCCCGAGGTTCCCGAACGTCTGGACTTGATCATCGACAAGATGATGGCCAAAGAAGCGAAACATCGCTATGGAGACTGTGCCGACGTCATTAAAGACCTGGCGGCCCTTGGCGTGCACAACGATGCTCTCAGTTTCGTCGATGGTGCGGTGCCCACAGGGATTGCCCGTTCGGCTTCACCCACCACCGCGGCGATGGGTGGCACGATGGTATCAGCTGGACAGTTGCCGACGTCGCGACAGGTCGCCAGAACCGGAACTGTCAAACACGCGTCCAGAACGTGGTATGTTCAGTTTGAGGACGCAAAAAAGAAAACTGTCGTCGAAAAGTTCTCAACCGGTCGTGTGTTGAAAATGCTTCAGGCTGGCATGCTGACCGCCAGAGCGAGAGCCAAAGTGTCATCGGACGGCGCATATGTTCCGCTGGCTCAGTTTCCGGAATTCACTGATGCCGTAGAACGACAACTCAGCCGCCAGTCTACGGACGTCAGAAAAGATGACCTGAAAAACCTTTACAAGCAGGTTGAACGGGATCAAAAGAAACACAATCGCTGGCGCTGGATCTCAAACAAGTTTCGGGGACTTGTGGGCGGTCTCTCTCTGATCATCTGGCTGGCGGCAATCGGTGGACTAGTGTGGGTTGGTATATCCTATGGACGACAAGTCTGGGATTTCCTTGGCCAGAAGGTGACCGATATGATCAACTGAATTGCGGGCTGCAGTGTCAGCGCCACGGAACAGCAGCGTCGGCGATAATTGGGACATCCATTTCGGACACAATCAGGGAGCCGGCGCATCAGACTCTCGGCAGGTACTCAGGCCCCGCAGGTAGTGCTGCCGAACATTGACGGCGCATCATTCGATACGAAGACACTTGGTGGACGGCCATATATGCTGGCTTTGTTCGTTTCGCCGGATGTTCGTTCTGCAACCTTCGCCTTCACCATCGTTGCGGTCTTCGATTCTCCGGTGGACAACCTGAAAGCTCATGTGAAACGCCACAAAGCGCTTTTCCCAATTCTGGCGGACGAAAGCAATGTGTATTAGCGAAAATATGGCATCGAACAGTCTCTGCGGGGTGTGGTGACGGGGCTTTCCATGAGGGTGCCGGCGCTGTTTAAGGCAATCCTTTTGGGGTTCATCCCGCGTAGAGTCCAGGGGCGAATGAGCACTATGCCAGCTGATTTTCTGATTAGACCTGACGCGACGAAGCAAACGGCGCACTACGGCAAGGACGTAGGCGACCACCTGCCACTGGCTGACGTCCGGGCATTTACCGACGCCTACGGAACAACGCCCATCACGCACTGACGCACGAATAAATCGCGGCTACGGCAGTGGGCTTCCCGAGAAACGCCTGTGGGAGAGCAAACCGCCGGTGATGAGCTGACGGGCACATCCGACAGACGAAAAATCGGAGCCATAGAGAATTCCAGTTGAGTGCTGCGGGGCATCACGGCACGAAACGCCGGTCTCTCGAGGGCTGTTTCTGCCGATCATTCTTTTATTCCGTCAGAAAATCAACAGTTCCGGCAGGACACGAGACTGTATGTGATGTCATGCACCTTCGCAGTCCTGCCCGAAGTCGAATTCACTCCACCACATCGTCCAGAAGAGAAATACTGACAACCTTGTGGCGGGCCACGAACACGCGTTTCCGATTTGCACGAATGCCGTGAACTTTGGTGTCCAGAACGTAAACTTCCCGGGTCGTCTGTGAGTCTCGCAAATCATGGACGTCAGCATCACCAAGGATGACGGTCTTCTCATGCACGTCAGTCAATTCACCAACATAGACAAACTGCGCTTCAACGTCGATCACGACGTTCCGGTTTATAAACTCTTTCATTACGCTATCTTTCTGCGGATAACCGATGAACACTCGGCGGCCCGGGGCCCCCACGCACGGCGCATCGTTGCCGCTGTTTTCGTGTGGGCAAAATTTCGATTCCGCAATTATTCTAGCGGCCAAAGTGTGAAGACAACATAAGCCGCACGCTATCCTGTCAACTTCGTTGACTCGCTTAATCTGCACGCCATCACATGGTTCCCAGACACCCATGACAATTCCGTTTCGAGGTAGTATTCAGCAGATGGGCGGTTACGTCTCCGGTGAACAACCGCAGGGCGATGGCTGGGTAAAGCTGAATACCAACGAGAATCCGTATCCACCGTCCCCCCAAGTTGTTGATGCCATCAAAAAGGCAGCAGGGGGCCGGCTGAACGTCTATCCGGACGCATTAGCAACCGAATTCCGCAATGTTGCTGCTGAACTGTTTGGTGTCGATCCGGATTGGATCCTTCCTGCCAACGGAAGTGATGAAAACCTCACGATCATCATTCGGTCTTTTTGTGACCCGAATGATACGATCGCCTACCCATATCCCAGTTATGTGCTGTATGAATCGCTTGCAGCAATACAGAGTTGTCCGGTGCGACGAATCAAGCTGAACGACTCATTTCAGTGGAATGCTGCAGATTCGAAGGCCATTTCCAGCTCTGCGCGCATTGTGTTCGCGCCGAACCCCAATTCTCCAACCGGTAACTGCTGGACGGCAGACCAGTTACTCCAGTTGCTGCCCGATGCAGGTGTTCTGGTCGTCGATGAAGCCTACGGCGACTTTGCAAACAGCCCCCACCGCGGTGAACTATTGAAGGATGACCGTTTCGACCGTCGAGTCATTGTCACTCGTACACTCAGCAAATCATACAGCCTTGCCGGAATCCGGTTTGGGTTTTCGGTCGCCGATCCGGAAATCACTGCCGGCATGCACAAGGTCAGGGACAGCTACAATTGCGACGCAATCGCTGCCGCCGCCGCAACAGCAGCGCTGCAGGACCAGGACTGGATGCTCCGAAATCGAGAGAAAATCATCCTGACGCGAAAACGTCTTCTGGCAGAGTTGCCACATTTCGGTTTTACAGTGTCACCCAGCGAAGCCAATTTTGTGTGGACTGTCCACGAAAGCGGTCGACATCGGCACATCCAGGAACAGCTGAAACGAAACAGGATTCTGGTCAGATTTATGCACTTTCCAGACGCCGGAGTGGATAACGAAACGCTCGACGGTCTGAGAATCACGGTCGGTACTGATTTGGAAATCGAAAAACTGTTCGACGCACTGGAGCGCGTCGTCGCCACGGTATCCTGACCTGACACATGAAGCCCATCGGCCAACGAAGGCCGCAGCGATGAATCATGACCCTGCGCAGGGAAGCTGCTGAAGAATGACTGACAACAAGTTTTTTCCTGGCCCAAAGCCCGGCACTGTACGTTTATCGGACGGACTGGTGCTGCGTGTTCCGGAAGACTGGGTGCTGCTTGCCCCCGGCGATGCTGCGTTGACTCGTCGTGTCAAGGGCGCTGGCGATCACTGGGTTGTGCAGGAAAAGAAGGGGCGGCGGACTTTCAGCAGGGGGGTCTGGGCGCCGGCCGCGACAGTCGACCGAATTCGCACCGACCTGGAGGCCGAGCGTGCCACAGACGCCTATGCGAAACGTCGACAGGCTGACGTGCGCCGTCGTGAGAAGGCTCAAGGCGAGTACGTTGATCACTTTCTAGGTGCGGTCGTCGCCTTTTTGAATTTCCATTCCGATCATCGTCTGCTGGCACAACAACTCGCTCAGGTCGTGACCAAACATGCCACACCGGTGGGCAGCGGCACCGTGGCGCGTACGCTGCGAATTCCTGTTGAACGGCGGGCCGAGGCCGCTGTCGTCGCGTGGCTGCGACACCACACCACGGCCTACGATTCCATGATCATTCCTCACGTCAAAGGCAAGCGACGTGAAGTGCGACGATTGCTGGCCGAGCGATCCAGACAACTGTTGAGCCGATACCGGCAGGGTGAACGACCATCGAAGGACTGCCCGCTGCAACGGGCATTAGCCAAGCCAGCGACAGGAGCCGAATCCACATGAAGAAGGGCCGTTACCGACACTACAAGGGCCGGGACTACATCGTCATTGGCGTGGCTCGCCACAGCGAAACGGATGAAGAATTGGTCGTCTATCAGCCGGACTACGGGGAACGCGGCTTGTGGGTGCGGCCGCTGAAAATGTTCATGGAAACAATAGAAGTGAACGGACAGCAGGTGTCGCGATTTCAGCTCGTCATGGCGGACGATGACGGACATCGAACGGACGACTGAGTACAGCTTTGTCTCCCCGTGCAATCGTCAAAGGACACAATGGCACCATGTCCTCTGATCACGCAAAAGACTCATTCCGATCGTTATTTCCGGCTCCGCTCGTTGTGCTGCAGAACGTTCATTCGAAAATACTCTGGTGATTTGCATGAATTACCGATAATGTTCACAGTAGCCGCTTGTTGGGTACCGCATTTGAGAGTGTTGCAGATCCGGCGGGCTAAAGTTTTCTGTGTGTCGCCGTTGTAACGGCCACAGACCAATTCTCACTGTCGAATCTGACCGAAGGAGGTCCACAATGAAACGAATCCTGCCAGGCCTGGCAATGGCCTGTCTGGTGACGGGATGTGCCGAACCAAGCGCCCCGTTACCGACAGTCTCATCTCCAGCAGAGTCATCGCCCGTAACCCCGGCTGTTGACGAAGCTGTTACCTACACCACTGTTTCTCTCAAAATTCCCGGCATGCACTGACCTGTCGGCTGAGTACCCAAAGTGCAAGGGGCACTCACATCGCTGCCGGGTGTAGCGAAATTCGAAGCAGATACAAAAACCGCCATTGCGACCGTGCAGGTCGACGCCTCACAATTTGACAGCGAGAAAGCAATTGCAGCACTCGCTGATGTTGGATTTCCGGACAGCTCTGTTGTCACGGAATGATCAGCGAGTCAAATCGTAATACACTCTCAATTGGCTGCTTTGCGATCATGGCAAAGCAGCTTTTTTTATTCCCGGGACCTGGCCCTGGATGCCGCTGGCATTGCCAGCAGTGTCTGACACGACTTCTGTAATCACCAAAGCGAAGACGCCATCCAGCCGTAGTCCAACTTCTTGGCGGAATGGGTCAAAGGCGCCAGCGCAATCTAGCGCAATGCAGCGTGGAGGAGCCGGAAAGGAAACGTTGACAGTCTGATATCAGCAAGTATAGTCGAGAAGGTGGTTGGCCATTGTTTAAATCACATCACGGTCTTGCCAGAAGTCACGCGTCAACAAACGTGATCACACCTCGCGGGATTGACACACGTCACGAAAACAGCAAGTCCGGTCGGGTGCCCGACCAGACTTGCTGCGAATCAAGAAATCACACAGCGGTCCGTCTCATGGACACATGTCACGAAGGTGGTAAAAAGAAAGAAATGACACCCTGATCGCGGACTGAGCGTCGCGCAGCGGGTTTGCAGTAGCCGCGTCATGATTAAGAACAATCGAAATCTTATCCTGGTCCTCGCGTTCGGCCTTTCGATTGTCGGAGTCGGCATTTCTTTCATGCGGTCGCCTGATGCCCCGTCGTTGGAACCCCTGCCCGGCAAATCAGCGCGTTCCCCTTCTGCCGAATCCAGATTTGTAACGTCCGATGCGTGCCGCGAGTGTCACCAGCGGCACTACACGACGTGGCACGACTCATATCACCGAACAATGACCCAGCCGGCAACTCCTGAAACCGTCCTGTCGACGTTTGATGGTGTCCGACTGGAGTCACGGGGGCAGAGCTTTCAGCTCAGTCGAAAAGGCGATGAGTTCTTCGCGACACGAGTAACCGGCAACCGGACATCAGCTGCATCCGAGGAGTCGCGTCCTATCGTTATGACGACCGGGTCGCACTCAATGCAGACGTACTGGGTTCAGGCGGGGCGCGAACTTCGGCAGTTACCCTGGTTTTTCAATATTGAAGAACAGTTGTGGATTCCAAGCCAGGATTCATTCCTGACACCTCCCTCGGATACTCCAATAGCCTCGGCACGCTGGAATGACACCTGTATCAAGTGTCATTCGACTGGCGGCGTACCAGGCTACATTCCTTCCGCCGGATTCAATACCCGAGTGGCTGAACTTGGAATTTCCTGTGAAGCATGCCACGGGCCTGGTGAGCGGCATGTGAATTTTCATCGAGCGACAAAGAGCACCGACCCCGTGACAAACGCGGCAGCCGCCATGGTCAGTCCCGAGAAACTGTCCCATGTGGCTGCTTCGCAGATTTGCGGACAATGTCACAGCAGTTCACAGGTCCGCGACCGGCGCGGCTGGTTAAGGAACGGAAGCCCATATCGCCCGGGTGAAGATCATAAAGTCTCGTTTCGTCATGCAGAAGTCGAAAGCACTGACCCTGAAGACGCTCCTTACCTGCAAGACAGTTTCTGGAGTGATGGAACCTGCCGTGTTGGGGGTGATGAACTCCTTGGCCTCCAGGACTCCGCCTGCTTTCAACACGGTGAGATGTCGTGTCTGTCATGTCATTCGATGCATGATTCCGATCCGTCAGATCAGTTGAAGGTGCTGGCCGACAGCAACGAGGCGTGTCTTCAGTGTCATGACACGTACCGCGATCAGATCGAAGAACACACGCATCATTCCATCGGCTCCAGTGGAAGTCAGTGCTTCAACTGCCACATGCCTCACACGTCATTCGCGCTGCTCAAAGCCATTCGAAGCCACCGGGTCGACAGTCCGCAGACGACTGATTCAACACAGGGCTCCCGTCCCAATGCCTGCAATCTTTGTCATCTGGATAAGACACTGCATTGGACCGCCACGCACTTGTCGGACTGGTACGATGCTCCTGAGATCACAATGAGTGAAACCGATCGGAATACGTCAGCCGCACTGCTGTGGCTGCTTCGCGGCAATGCCATACAGCGTGCGATCGTCGCGTGGGGGATGAGCTGGCAACCTGCACGCGAAATCTCCGGTTCTGAATGGCAGGCCCCTTTTCTGGCCGAAACTCTGGCCGACCCTTATTCAGTTGTACGGTTCGTGGCATGGAGATCTCTGAAACATTTACCGGGGTTTAAAGATTTCCAATATGATTTTCTCACTCCTGAGGGGGAACGTTCCCGTAACCGAGCCGTTGATCACTGGATAAAACAGGCCCGGACAATTGATGACGACCGCGCCATACGCGTTCTTCTAACACCTGCTGGAGAACTTGATTCGCAGGCCACTCAGAATCTTCAGGCTGAGCGAGACGACCGGCCTGTTAATATTCTCGAATGACGTCACAGTCTACCTGAATTCTATCGGCCTGAATTTCTGAGACTGAGCTCCGCTGTGGGAACGACGTCTTCGATTTCGACTTCCAGTGCATGGAGTTCGACGGCCATCGAAAGGTCACCTTGAGCAATCGCCCGGTTCACCGGGGCCGCAGGCGTTCGGTGCCGACATACGATTCGCTTCGACACCGACGTTAAGCCGGGCAATTTGTGAATCACGGATAACGCCAGCTCGTCCAGCAGAACGGCTCGAATAC
This sequence comes from Fuerstiella sp., assembly GCA_014238335.1. Classification (GTDB taxonomy): domain Bacteria; phylum Planctomycetota; class Planctomycetia; order Planctomycetales; family Planctomycetaceae; genus Fuerstiella. The sequence goes on along the minus strand of JABABI010000079.1, from coordinate 2,781 downwards.
CTCCTGCCTTTGCGGTTGCCCGCTTTCCCACGTCACAGAACGCGGCATCCGCACATTGCTTCAGGTCTATTTCAATTGGTCCTGGATGATCCGGCGGATCGTGCGGGCAAAGGAATTCTCGCTCACAAGCTGGCTCGACAGCCACGGAAATTCTCAACGCATCTGAATGGGGCCGCTTGAAACAACCGCTGCCCAGGCGACCGCCGCTGATGTCGCCATGAACCACAGCACGACCGCAGCGACAGTCGATCCCGCGGCGTGCATCGTGTTACACTTCATTCAACTCGTCTTTTCCTGCGGAGCACACTTGAAATGGTCTCTGTGCGGCACGGTCCGGCACCACGATGTTAAACCAGAATGGAAATCTATGGTCCAGCAGCAGAAAGAACTCTGCCAGCTTCCTGGCGTCTTCCAATGGCGGCTGGACCCTTATCTTACCGTCCAAAATCGAGCCGGGAATGTCGTCTTCTTCAACATGAGTTCATCCAGCGTACTGCGAGTCATGGTAGTCGTTGCGTCTGCCTTTTCCGCCTGCCGGTCAATCGTAGGAGTCAGGGCTGAATTCTCCAGACTGACATCCGGAAAAACAAAATTGAGCTTCAGAGTTTTTCTCTCTGCTTTCGGACCGTTCAGGTTGATCCCCATGTAGTCGAACAGCATGTCTGTGGGTACGGCTGTAGCAATATTCGGCGTATAGGGTCAGTTCCGGTGAAGGAAGCGTTTGTGGTCACTCCATGCCGCAGCTCGTGAGTACCGGTGAGATAAAAGCTGCGCCACAGACCGCTTTCGGCCAGATAGGCCAGTTGCTCCAACGCCTCGGTCTGCAGTTGCCTGGCCGCTTTGTTGTCGGGGTCTGCAAACACAACGTGGTTAACGACTTCGAGGACCCAGCGTTAATCTCGTTCGTTGTAGGACTCAGGCACTGCTCTGCCTGGCGATTCTTGAGGCATTTTCCGGAGACATTCTGAAGGACCACTGACTTCAGGATGTGGCCACAGTCCTGTCGTCCGGGGTGATTTCCGGTCAATTCTCAGGATTGTCTGTACTCGCCCGATTCGTATGGGTGAGAGCCGCACTGCCAGGACGTGTCGAAACTGCGAGGTCAGAGCCAAAACTCAGTTCGGTAGATTACCCATTTAGGGAATAACGACGGCTTCCCGTCGAATTTCCGGGACCACGGTCCGTTTGAATGTGCAAAAAACGAAAACTCTTTGTATGGTTCCGCAGGCGTCGCATGATGTCAGGACGAGCGTCGCATACCGATGGACAGCAAGCTAAACTACAAATAATCCTGACATTTTCGTCATGCACCTGTAGCTCAACTGGATAGAGCACCGGACTACGAATCCGGAGGTTGAAGGTTCGAATCCTTCCAGGTGTACTGTTTTTACTGGCGAACGAGCGGCGGCTGACTGAAGTGTCAGTCAAAGTGTCAGTTTACTCCTGCATCTGTTCCGAAGTGTCAGTTGCAGCTGCCAGCCAGACGGCTTCTGCTACCTCATCTGCACCAGACTGAACGTAGAATTCCATAGTCGTTTTGATGTCATCGTGTCGCATGAGCTGCATCAGAATATGCGGCTTGACCTTGTCGGCCCAGCGACAGCCGAAGCTGCGGCGAAGGTCATGAGCTGAAGCATGTTTCGAAGCTGAGACCCGTATTCCTGCGGCCTTGCCGATGGCTGAGATCTGTTTGGTTACGGTGTCCCTGCGAGTGTCGGTGTCACGGTTTCGGCGGAACATCAGCCGGAAGACATTCCCCACTCGTTCATCATCAGGGATAGTTTCCAGCAGGTGAGCGAACTCAGGAGCCATCGGCAGCAGTCTCTGCTTCCGGCTCTTATCTGCATCAGTGGGAATGGCGAACATTGGATACTGCCCTGACATGTCAACGCTGATCACGTCTTCAGCGTCGGTGTCCCAGCTCAGGGTTATCGCTTCATTCAGGCGCGGACCTCCGAGGAACAGACCACGAAGAAGGAATTTCCAACTGTCTGCCTGCTCTTCTCCTACCTCTTTCGCCGTCCGTTGCAGCATCCGTGGAAACTCTTCAACGGTAACCGGCCTGCCTTTGCTTTTGCCTTTGCTGCTGCCTTTTGGCATGTCGACATGCGGACATGTGGCAAACATGCCCTGTCGAGTGGCCCATTGCAGCATCTTTCTGAGGTTGCGCAAATGCTTGGACAGGGTAGTGATACCTGTGGACTGGGTAACCTTGTCTCCTGCTTTCTTACGAGCTGCGGCAAGCACTTCAGCGGTAAACGTCTGCAACATGGCGCCGTTGATGGTCTGGACAGTCCGAGGATTGCAGACAGCTTCGAGCCTGTTCAGTGTCGTGACAATGTCGCTGATCGACGAAGCCTTCAGGCCGATCGTCGACTCCTTCAGATACTGCTGCCTGAACTCCTTCCACGGCGTTCTGACTTTCTTGCTCCAGCTTCCTTCAGCAAGATCTCTCCGGATAACACCGGCCTTCTGATCGGCCTCTCGCTTCTTTGTGGTCTTCAGACTGAATCGCTTTTTGTTGCCGTAGGGTCAAAATACTCCGCCGAACTCAAATCGCCGTGAAACACAGTACTTGCGGCACGCCAGAGTCTCGCATCTCATCCGCTGGATTTCATCTCTCGGCACCGGAGACTGACGATTTTCGGCAGCAACCATGTCCTTCCTGCTCCAGCCCTGGCACATTCTGCTCGCTGAGCTTTCCCTGGCCTTGCCTCGAACAGACAAAACGCTCCCGCTGATACTTTCACCACGCTCGTGCGGGATGCTGGTTGGCGGAAT
>JABABI010000078.1:244-34279 GCA_014238335.1 Fuerstiella sp. | reverse complement strand
GCGTGCGCAGCTGGCGGATGTCACCGAAAGCCTCGCCGCTGGGCAGCTTGCCGGACGCATCAACGGGCAGGTTCTTACCGTACTCGGTCCGCCAGGCACCAATGGGGTCGAAGTTCTCCAGGGCGAAACCGAGCGGGTCGATCTTGCGGTGGCACTCGGCGCACGTGGCGATGCTGCGGTGCCTGGCCAGTTCCTCACGCACGGTTAGCGCACCGCGAATGTCCGGCTCGATCTCAGGTACGTCATCCGGCGGTGGCGGCGGAGTGTAACCCAGCACCTTCTCAAGAGCGTAGATGCCGCGCACCACCGGCGAGGTATCGACGCCGTTGGCCGAGGCGGTCAGGAAGCTGCCCTGGGTCATCAGCCCACCGCGCACTGTGCCCTCGGTCGAAACCTGACGCAGGTGATTGCCTTCCACCGGTGCGAGGTTGTAGTGGGCCGCCAGCTCACGGTTCACGAAGGTATAATCCGCATCGAGGAACCGCTTCGGCGGCAGGTTCTCATCGAGGATCTGGCGGAAGAACGTGGTCGTCTCGCCCGCCATCGCGGCCTCAAGGTTGTCGCGGTAATACACATGAAATTCGCCTGACACCGGCATCTCGCCGATGTTGTCCCAATCGAGCCAGCGCCGGACGAACTGATTGACGAACCGCTCGCTGCGTGGATCCTTGAGCAGGCGATCGACCTCGGCGTCAACTACGTTCGCGTCGGACAGGCGTCCAGCTTTGGCATGCTCAAGCAAAACCGCATCCGGCTGCGAGGACCAGAGGAAGTACGATAGACGCGAGGCCAGGTTGTAACCGTCGAGCACTCCCTCCCCCTCCTGCATATAGATGAACGACGGCGAACAAAGGATCGTCTGGAACCCCAACTGCAGCGCGGCCAGCGGTTCCATACCTCTATCAAGCTTCGCTATCACCATCCGCTCGATCGGCTTCAGTTCTTCACCACGCAACGGGCGACGGAAAGCACCGGCGGCGAACACACGCAGGCGCTGAGTGATCGTACTGCGATTGAGGTCATCGGGTTGCAGGTCGCCATACATCAGCGTGTGACCGGCGGGCGGCCACTGGTCGACATGCGGGCCCTCGACTCGGATGTCGTAGATGCGGAGCTTCGGGCCGCGGTAAACCTTGAGCAGACCGTGGGATTTGTCGTAGCCCGGTTTCATGTTCGCGAACGGCGCGACCTCAGGGTGCTCCGAGGCTTTCTGAGTGATGATGCGAACCAATCGTTTGGTGGCGGTCGTGCCGTTGCGGAAGCGGACTTCGGGCTCAAAACCCTGAGTGATGTGCGTGGTCCACTCGTACCACGCCGGCTGATCGCTGGTCAGCTCGGCCAGTCCGACGGAGCGTTCGGTCGTGATGCTGCCGGTGCTCTCGACACTACCCTCACGATCCACTGTCGCCACTTCCAGCACCAGCGGGTCGCCGTTGCGGAAGTCGTCCAGGGCATTGCCATAGGGATGGTCACGGTCGACCGCAGCGGCCTTCACGCGGATGGTGTACATGCCGCTCTGAGCAACGCCACCATACAGCGGGCGGAAGCCGATATGCCCGCCCCGGTAGTGCCGACCATACATGTCAGTGTACGGGGTATCGGGAATGAAGCGGAAGCGATCGACGTGGAAGATCTTGGGCAGCTTCGCCTTGTCCTTGCCATCGAAGTAATACGGTGTCTGCTGGGCGTACTGTTTCGACTCGGGCCGTGCTCCGAATCGCGTGGCACGCGTGACCGCTTCCTCGGCGGCATCGAGGTAATGATCCAGCAGCATGCCAGACGTCACCAGCTCACGCCCGTTGTTGTCAAACCCGTGTACCTTCACATCCGGCGGAAAATCTGCGGCCGGGTTCCACGCCTGTACGTTCAGCGACAGCAGGTCGCCGATCGTCTGTTGATACTCAAACCGGTTGAGCCGCCGCATGACGGTATGTTGACCGCTCGATGCCAGCTCGGTACGTGCGGCGGCAATTCCCGCGGTGATCGACGCGATGGTCTTCGTCTTTTCGTCCGCATCCGGCTGCTTCTTCCTCGGCGGTGGCATCTCGCCGAGGTTCAGCTGATCGACGATCTCCTGCCACAGGTCCAGCTGCTTCAGGTCCGTGATCGCTTCGTTCAGTCCGTCGAAGCGACGGTCGGATTTCTGTGTGTCCGGGCCGTGACAGTCGATGCAGTAGGTCGAAAGGAACTGCGTGGGCAGGTCGGCGTAGGCTACTCCGCTGAGGGCAGGCAGCATCGCCATGCACATCGTGGTCAATGTCGTCTTGTTCATGCTATGTCCGTATCTTAAGCCAGGTTCATGGGCGAGAACGTGCCCATGCTCTTACCAAACCGATCCGCCTCGACGCCGAACCACTGCAGCGTCGAAAGCCACAAGTTCGACAGCGGCACACGCTTGTGGTCCTCGACAGGGCAGACAATGTGGCCCTGATGATTCATCCCACCGCCAGCGAGGATCACCGGCAGGTTCCGGTTGCTGTGGCTCGAGCCGTTGCCCATCCCGCTGCCCCACACGACCGCGGTGTGATCGAAGACCTGGGCCTCTTTCATCCGGTCGATGAAGTGGGCGAACTGCGTCATCAGGTAGGCGTCGACGATCTGAAGCTGCTCGAGCCGCTCTTCGGATTTGCTGTGGTGGGACAGGCCGTGATAGCTTCCGACCTCCAGCTCGGATGTGCGGAACCCCATGGGTATCTCAAACGTGGCCACGCGCGTCGAGTCGGTCTGCAGGGCCAGGGTCAGCAGATCGTAGAACAGCGGGATCTCTTCGATGTGCATCCGTTCCTGATCCACGACCGGGTCGATCGGCGAGGCGGGCCTGGGTTTATCCAGCCACGTCTGAGACATCTGCAGCTGCTTCTCCACATCCCGCACACTGGTGAGGTATTGATCAAGCTTCTGGCGGTCGGCGGCACTGAGCTGACGTTCGAGTTGATCCGCGGATTCACGCAAGGCATCAAGCACGCTGGCCCGGTGAGTCAGACGGGTGCGTTCTCTGCTGAGCGATGCGGCATCGGACCGAATGAACAACGCCTCAAACAAACGCGCGGGGTTATTGACGGGCGGGATCCGCACACCCGACCGTGTCCAACTCAGGTCTGTGCCGAGGCCCAGCCCGGCCGTGATCGAGGGGAATCGCGTGGCGCTGCCGACATGCTCGGCGGCGACCTGGTCAATCGTCATGTTCTTGTCGGGGAAGCCAGCGGACTCATCCTTGCGGATGCCGGAGAGGAAGGACTGAACGCCCTTGTGCCCGCCGGTCATACCGTCGTCGAGGTTGGAAAAGATGGTGAAGTCATCGCGATGTCGCTGGACGGGTTGCAGCGTTGGGCTGATCTGATATTTCAAGCCGGCGTCTTTGGGGAAAAAATTGCCGGGGTAGTAACCCAGATGGTTACCGATGCAAACCAGACGCCGCGGCGATTTCTCCATGTTCGTTGAAGCTGCCGCAGAGCGAGAGAAGCTGCTTTCGAGAAACGGCAGTGTCAATGCAATGCCGGCTCCACGAAGAAGGTCGCGGCGGTCAAGTGTGTGGATAGGTTTCATGAAGTCCTCTCGCGGAATGATTTGTTGCTGACTCACTGGGAATTGGAATTGTTATCGGATGCAACCAGAACGCGGATCTGGTCCACGCCATTCTTGACATCGAAATCAACACGAAGCACGCGACGATCGGGACTTAACGTAACCACATCAGCGTCGTTGATTCCCCGGCGAAAGATATTGCGGAAGTCGGTATCAGGAAGAGCCAGCTGCGCGTCGGAAGAATCCAACATGTCTTTTTGCAGGATCAGGGCGACGACCGGGCGATCAAAATGCAGCTCGCCCTGAAACTTCTGATTCATGGACACACCGTCATCGAGGCCCGGATTGTATTGCAGCAGGAAACTGTCGACTCGAATGTCTTCCGTCAGCTTCACGGTATGTTTGCGGAAGGGACGACTGTACGTGCCTGGCTCCATTCCATCGACCACGTAACCATGCTCCAGGAGGGCATCTTCGCGTTCAGGAAACAGCAGTAGCGAATCACTGTCCAGGGCCAGCCCCGGCGCTTGTCGCTCGTTTGGCGTTGCAACACGGACGTCGCCGACAAGCTCTTCGACTCCGAAGGACATTTGCCACGTATTCAGGAACTGGTTGATTGCAAAAGGAATTTCGCGGGCGGACTTATCCGCACCAGTGAGCGCAATCGTCTGACCACTAATCAGACGCTGATGGTCTTCCAATTCGATCTCACCCTCAAACACGGAGATCGACGTCTCGCCGGTGCTATTCACATCGACACCGAACGACGTTCCCAAATCCGTCACGCGCTGGTGGGGAGTGGCCAGAACGAATCCTTTGATCTCACCCGGAACCCGCACCGTCGCCACACCGTGCGCGAGTTCCGCCGAATTCGGTCCCAGCAATCGTAATTCCGCCGGTGCCTGCAACGCCAGTTTGGCGCCGGACTGAAAGTTGATTTTGACTCGTCCGTCGACCAGCGTGAGAACTTGCCCGGTGCGTAGTGTGTCGCCCGTTGAAATCTCTTTGACATTGCGAGCGTGTTGAACCGTCGCGATGACATCTCGGACATCGGTGTCGCGTTGGGGCTGCAGAAAGACAATCAGTGCAATCAACGCCGCCACAGCGGACGCTGCGATCCACCATGGAGCCCACTTGCGGAGCGGAAGATTCGATCGTTCGCCATCGGCGGGCAGAGGCTGAGGGAAACTTTCAATTTTCTGACGCACTCTCTGCGAGATGTCGACCGCATGATCGGCCCGTTTCAGGCTGTCGTTGACAGCGAGCGAAATATCATCGGAACCTATCACGTACAGCGCCGCGAGCGCATTGCCGAATCGCAGTTCATCGGCAAACGCTGACACGCGCGACTCGTCCTCGTCGAACCATTCCATGAGTGCACGGCATTCGTCTTCACTCAGCGTGTCGTCCTGAAAGTCTTCGATCAGTCTTTGCCGCCTCGATTCGTTCATGTTGTCGACTCCTCACTGAGACGACTTTCGATACACAGACGAAGAGCCTTGCGTGATCGGCTCAGCGTGCTGGTGACCCACGTCACGGTCCGATCGAGCGACTCAGCGATACTCTGACACGACTGCCGCTCTTCGAAACGGAGCCGCACAACCGAGGCCGATTGCGTCTGCAGATTCTTCATGCACTTGCGCAATGCCGAGAGCATATTACGCTGATCCTCGTCCACAGCGCTGACCATCTCCTTGCCGACACGCAGTCGCAGGGCGTGACTGAACTTTTGCTGATTCCGCAATTCCCGCCGCTGACGTTCCAACTCGGTCAGAATGAAGTGTTTGCAGATCACACACAGCCAGACGCCGAAGTCCCGCTCCGGCTGATACTCGTCCAACTGTTCATAAGCTCGAATGAACGTCAGTTGAACGACGTCCTGGGCGGCGTCTATATCGGGCAGCCGATGCGCGGCATATCCGAGCAGTATCGCCTGATACTGCCGGACGATCGCGTCATAGGCGTCAAGATCTCCGCCCAGAATTTGTTCAAGCGTTTCCGTCTGCATTCGGCCATCTTCGGACAATTGATTCGTTTTCGAAAGTAGGGTCGAATTCGGAGTTTGTCACAACTGTTTTTGGGATTTTTCTGCACAATACCCCTAATGGGGTTCGACGATTGTTGCTTGCAGTCATGAGTCCCGCGGGTTTGTCCTCTTCCGCATCGTCTGATTCAGCAACCGGATTGAGCCTGTACAGTACTGGAGTCATCCTCGCTCTGCCGACGCTCAGGTATGGGGCCAGTTCAGCTCGCGTTTTCACTGTTCGGTAATCTAGCAGGGTCTGGAAGTAGCGAGCCAATTGAAGTCGGTCCGGATGCTGCGACAAACGAACACAACTGACAGTCCCAAGGGTGTGTGGGCAGCACCCGCTCACGCTGTCGCTGCCATAATCCGTTGTCACACTTCCGATTCTAGCGATTGCAGTCCCCTCACGTTTCTGCGAAGAAGTTCTAATGGCGTCTGGTTGTCCCGACTCGCCTTCGATTCGAGTATACGGAACAGCAGTTCCGTCTATGGTTTGCGGGGTGTTCAATCGGGTTCTGTTGCCCCGTGTTAGCAGGACGTGCCAGTTCTGAGAGCGGTTTTCGAAGACGAGTGGCTGGTTCGGACTCGTGTGAAGCACACATAGCAGGCCGGAAAACATTTTGCGCGGCCATAAATCGGCGTAACATGCTGCCGCCGTATTCGGCACACGTTTGACTTTGTTTCCTCAGACTCAGAATGTGTGACCCACTCGCAGCCGCCGTTCGTTCGCAAACGATTGAATCTCCGGAAGCTGATGATTCGCGGCTTTTCTCTGATTTCGTGGACTCGTAAATTGTCAATGAAGCTGATCAACAACTCCACTGTCCTGGAAGTGTGATGGATACTCTACTATTTGCACTCGCTGTCGTTTCGCTGATTTTAGTCCCGTTGGCACCGAAGCTGGTTCGGTTCAGAATTAGATTGCTCAGTTGGCTCCATTGGGACTGGGCGGTTAACCTGTTCGAAAAACATTTCAATGGCTGGGTGTTGATCTTTCGGGCCATCCTGCTGTTGATCGCAGCAGCACTCTTCTGTGTCGGCAGGGAAGATCTCAACGTTTGACGAAGGCGACGTGGGCAAATGGTCAGAAGAAAGTTCTGCGGTGTAATACGCTGCAGACAATCGAGCGACCGGATTCGCGAGTCGGCGACTAAGAGGTCCACCTGTATCTTCACTGTGACGATTGAAGCTTGTAATTATTGCCGTTCATGCGAAAGTGGAGTGATTCTTGTCTGACTTTCGAGTTCGGTATTTGATTGTCGTCCACGGAGATTGTGTATGCAGACGATTCGCGTTGCAGCAGTTACGATGAACAGTGTGTTGGGGCAGCAACAGCAGACGTTTAAGCGGATTGCAGAATTTTGTGAACAGGCCGCGAGCGAACGGTCTGAACTGGTTCTGTTTCCCGAGCTGGTGATTCACGGCCATTGCACTCCTAATACGTGGGAACTGGCTGAAGCTGTCCCGAACGGTCCCAGCGTTCAACAGCTGGCAGCGCTGGCAAAACGGTTCGGACTGTTTCTGTCGGCTGGGTTAAGCGAAAAGGAAAACGACATCGTTTTCAACACACAGGTGCTGGTAGGACCGGACGGATACATCGGACGCCAGCGAAAACTTCACACGTCGCGCGACGAGAACTTTTTTTACAAGGGCGGGCGAGACATCAACGTGTTTGATATCGGCAAATGCCGAGTCGCCAGCATCATCTGTTACGACAATCAGTTTCCTGAAATCGCCAGGATCACGGCACTGAAAGGCGTGGACGTTATTCTGATGCCCCATGCTGCTCGCGAAGGACGATGGGAAGACACGGCGGAATCTGAAGCGGCCGCACGCCGGCATGTGTTTGACTACTTCAGCGGTTACCGTCAGCGCGCTCGAGAGAATGCCTGTTTCTGTGTGTATGCAGATCAAACAGGTGTTGCGGGGTATGTGGACTCACTACCGCGGGATCATGTGAATCAGCCGCATCATCCCGGTGGTGCCATGATCATCGATCCCGGTGGTACGATTCTGAAACATGCGAGGCTGGACAGGATCTGTGATGAAATGATCGTGCACGATCTGAAGGCGGCTGCGCTGACTCAGTTTCGCAGCCATCCCAACTACACACTGCGGACGCGGCGACCGGAGCTGTTCGATGAGCTGGTGCGCGATCAGCTGACGGGTTGACCCTGTTTGGGATACGGTTAGCCAGAGCGGTGTACGCTCCGTGGAGAATTCGGATTCCTTAGACCACAGAGAAGGATTCAATCAATGGAAAACGACGATGCAGCTGCTGAACGCCTGCTGCATGATGCCATGCAGTCAGTTTCGCTGTACTACGAACAGCGAGGAATCTTTCAGGATCGCTTCGAATTCGGCCGTCGTCCGGCAGTTGTCGTTGTCGATTTCGCGTATGGCTGGACAGACGATGCCTACGCGGGTGGCAGTCGGCGACTGGACGGGCCCGTTGACGCGACTGCTCGGTTGCTGCAGGTGGCGCGCACTGCGAGCGTCCCGATCATCTACACAAGCAGTCCGTGGCGACCGGACAGCGGTGATCAGGCGTTTAAGTCTGCGGCTGATGTATCGACCGGGTTTCGGGCATGGGATGAACGGGCCTGTCAGATTGATGACCGAGTGGCTCCTGCTGCGCAGGACCTGGTTATTGAAAAAGAGAATGCCAGTGCGTTTTTCGGTACTCACTTGAGTGCGTACCTGATCAGTCACCGCATCGACACTTTGATCATCACCGGCTGCAGTACCAGCGCCTGTATTCGAGCCACAGCCACTGATGCCAAAAGCTACCGGTTTGTGCCCATGATTGTGCGAGAATGTGTCGGAGATCGCTCCGCTGCGGCGCATGCCTGGACACTATTTGACATTCAGGCACGGTTTGCAGACGTGACGTCAGTGGACGAAACCACGTCTTATCTCGAAGGCCTTGCCGCTCAGCAATCCGCAGTCTGAACAGACTCAGCAGCAACACGCCGTTGCATCACCCGATCCACGGGACGTCAGACAATCTCATCGATCACGTTGCCTTCAAGAAAGGTCAGTCGCTCGTCGCGTCCCAGGTGAGGGTAGGTGAGTTTGTGCTGGTCCAGCCCCAGTTGATGCAGCATGGTGGCGTGAACATCCCGGAAGTGATGAGGTGATTCCACGGCACGCAGACCAATTTCATCCGTGGCGCCCACAATCTGCCCTCCTTTGACGCCTCCACCAGCCATCAGCATGGTGAATCCCAGGTTGTGATGATCGCGGCCCTTGCCACCCTGAGCTTCCGGAGATCGGCCAAATTCTCCGCCCCACAGCACCAGTGTTTCATCCAGCAGTCCTCGACGCTTCAGATCCTGAAGCAGCCCGGCCACCGGCTGATCGGTCTCAGACGCCTTCCGCAGGTGGTTTTCCTCAATGTCTTTATGAGCGTCCCACTGCATGTTGCCCGGACCGCCGCCGGATACTACGCAGACAAAACGCACACCGTGTTCCACCAGTCGCCGTGCCAGCAAACATCGCCGGCCGTAATCGTCCGTCGGCTGCTGGCCGACGCCGTACAGGTCGAGCGTCTCTTTCGTTTCATGGCCCAGATCGAACACTTCGGGTGCCCGCGTCTGCATGCGGAAGGCCAGGTCGTATGAATTCAGGCGTGCCTCAAGTTCATCGTCGCCTGGACGAAGAGTCGCTTCGTTGAGCTCACGAATCAGCTTGAGTGTCCGCTGCCGTTGCTGCAGGTTGACGCCTGCCGGCAGATCCAAATTCAGGACCGGGCGGTCACCCGGGCGGAACATGGTCGGTTGGTAGGCGGCCGGCAGAAATCCATTCATGTACATCGGCTGCCCGGCTTCCAGCGCTCCCAGAGGATCAGGCAGCACAATATACGCCGGCAGCGAATCGCTTTCTGATCCCAGTCCGAACAGGGCCCACGATCCCATGCTGGGGAATCCCGGGACTGTCCGGCCTGAAAACAGTTCGTATTGAGCGGCGGAATGAACGACCTGATCGCCGTGGCATGATCGAATGACAGCCAAATCATCGATGCAGGTACTCATGTGTGGAAACAGGTCCGACACTTCAATGCCGCTTTCGCCGTATTTCCGGAATCTGCGTTTCGTGCCCAGTAACTTTGCGTCGGTCTGGACGAACTGATACTTCGCTTCGCCGAACTGACTGGGTCGAGGCTGGCCGTGAAGTTTGTCCAGCAGTGGCTTGGGGTCGAATGTTTCCAGCTGGCTGGGGCCACCTGCCATAAACAGGAAAATAACGCTGCGAGCTTTGGCCGGTTGATGAATCACTTTGGGATGAAGCGGGCTGGCCCCGTCCGCACCAAGGCAGTGATCTGACAGCAGGGAAGTCGATGCCAGACTACTCAGAGAGCCGGACACATCGCGCAGCATCCTTCGACGACCAGTGACGAGTATAGGATCAGAACGCGTACCGGAGCCGTTTGCCGTTGTTGCAGTCTCGTTTGTACTCATAGTTTTGGCGACCAACGGGAGCGGACCAACAGATTTCGAGCTTCAGCTCGCACCAACCGTCGAAGACGGTCAAGGGACATAGACAAATTCGTTCAGGTTGAAGACGGCGAGAGTGAATTCCACCAGCGGTTGTTCACTCAGGAATTTGATCGACAAGTCACGTTCCTGTACAGTCGGCTCGCGACCCACTGCCAGGCAGTAGGCTTGCTCTACTATTCGATCGACGTCTCCGTCGCATTCACGACGCAACCGATCTGCGAAAGCCGCGGCCATGTCGTTTGCGAAACTGCCGTTCAATAGTTCGAGCGCCTGCGGAGCATGTGTGCTGGCGCCCCGTAGCGGACAGCTGGACTGCAATGCCGGCGCGTCGAATGCTTCCATGAAGGGCAAACGCAGATTGCGTTTGGCAATCAGATAAATAGAGCGACGATCGTGTTCCCTTGTATCCTGCGTGACTCTCCACTGTGACGGGTTGTACAGCAGGCCTGTCAGTTCCGGATCAACCGGCGTCACGACGCTTGGCCCGTGCGCTTTCAGGTTAATTCGACCCGACACGGCCAGCATGGCGTCACGAATCTCTTCGCCGGACAGACGGCGGCGACTGAAGTGACGCAGGAATCGGTTGTCCGGGTCAGCGGCTGCTGCTTCTGTTCCGGAGGATTTCAGGCTGAGACCGCGTTGTCGATATGTGTTGCTCAGCAAGATTAGCCGATGAACAGATTTCAGTCGCCAGTCGTTCTTAACCAGCGACCCCGCCAGCCAGTCCAGCAGTTCCGGGTGACTGGGGCGATCGCCATGAGTGCCGAAGTCGTTTGCTGTCCTGACCAGTCCCGTGCCAAAATGATGTTGCCAGATACGGTTGACGATCACACGAGGGGTCAGCGGATGCTGATCGTTTGTTAGCCACCGTGCAAGCTGTGTTTTTGGCAACGTCGCGTCCCCGGCCAGTTCCGGTTCGGACATCGATACCAGGACACTCAATGGGCGGGCACCCACAGCGACTCCCTTGTGCTCCCAAATACCACGCCGCAGAACATGAATCGGAGTGCGGTTTTCAAAGTCATTGCGAATGCTGGGAATCGTCGCCGGATGCGGCGGCAGATCATAGGACAGCTGCCTGAGTTCCTGTTGCAGCTGAGCCTCCCGTTTGCCGGTCGCGTCGACAATCCTGGACTTCAGCTTCTTCATGTCCGCTTTGATCTCGGCAGTCCGTGTTTCCCATGCCTGTTGGTCTTCCGGGCTGGCTAACGGAATGTCGTACTCGCTTGTGGATGCAAGATAGGCCTGCAGTCGGTAATAGTCTTTCTGAGTGATCGGTTCCAGCTTATGATTGTGGCAGCGTGCGCAGCCAACGGTGAGCCCCAGAAACGCTTCACCAATGATGTTCGTACGTTCGGTCAGCACTTCGTTACGGCTGAGAGCGATGTCAGGATTGCCGGCGTTTCGACGAACGGCACCCAGTCGATGAAATATCGCGGCTGTGTGACACTGCGGATCGTCGGGCTGCATTTCATCGCCGGCAATCTGTTCGCTGACGAACTGACTGAACGGCTTGTCATCGTTCAGGGAATCAATGACGTAGTCGCGGAACCGCCACGCGTCCGGCAGGTGACGATCGTATTCGAAGCCTTCTGTTTCGGCGAAGCGCACCACATCAAGCCAGTGTTGAGCCCAGCGTTCGCCGTAGTGCCGGCTAGCCAGCAGACAATCAACGACTTCTTCATACGCGTTAGAACTCTTGTCGTTGACGAACGCAGTCACTTCGTCCGGTTCCGGCGGCAGGCCCGTTATGTCAAAGTACAGTCGGCGAATCAAGGCCGTCCGGGTTGCGGGCGAGCTTGCCTGCCACTGTCGTTGCTCAAGCTCTGCCAGAATGAACGCATCGACCGGCGTTCTCACCCAGGAGACATCGGCTACGTCTGGCGTCCGAACTTCCCGGACTGCTTGAAAGGCCCAGTGTTGGCGGGCTTTTTCAGTAACAAGGTCGGCCATGTCGTCGTCGGCAGCGAGCGGAGTTTCTTCCTTGCCGGCGATCACTGCTCCGGATGCGATCCAGCGCCGCAACACGTCGATCTGCTTTTCGTTCAGCTGCGGCTCGTTTTCCGGCGGCATCAGTTCGTCATCGATCAACTCCAGCAGCAGGCTCTGCTGCGGCCGGCCCGGTGAAATCGCCGAACCACTATCGCCACCGCTCATCAGAGTGAAACGTCGCCGCAGGTCAAGTCCGGCCTCTCGTTTCGTTTCACCATGACACTTGAAACAGCGAGATTGTAGAATTGGCACCACGTCGTTCTCAAAGGTCAGACGGTCTGGCGTACCGGCAGCATCCTGTCCTGCCAGGGCCCCTGTATTGACAGGAATAGCAACGGCAAGAAGGCAGGTCAGGAAAAATGTATTCACGACAACAACGCGTTGCAGCATTCGATTGTTCCATGAAGACGAGTGAATAGAGTTGATTCTCCAAGGAGACGCCCGTCGAAGCAAGAGTGAAAGGGTGTCGAAGATTGCAACGGGGGGACTCACGCCTTGTGGTATCGGACTGGTGGGTGGCCAAAGGCTGGAGTGAGCCTGCGAGTAAAACCCCGGGGTTTTACCCGTTGCTTGTTCCAACCATCAATCACCCTCTCGGTTTCACCCCATTCCGCGGTTGCAGCGCAGGCAAGTGCATTTCTCAAACGTACGGGCCACACTCGCTTACGCGTCGAGCTTGGATTGCGGCGTCTTCCAGCGTGGGGTGTCCTGATACCTTTTCGTCTTCGTTTAACCACGTGGGCAACGTCCCGCGTTTCGCGTGTCGAAAAAAGTGGCCCGATGGGCCCGCGGTTATACGAGAAAATCGCTGCCGAGCTCGTTGCCACTACATTGCAGCAACTCGAAAACTCAATCGTTGGCGATTCGAGCTTGTATTTGCGGGCCGTTGCGGGATGGAGAAACCGTGATAGAATGACCATACGCAGCGTGACCGCCATCCCAACGGCGCCGCCTTCGACGGACTGTTCGAGCGACGGTTCGGAACACGTTGGCGCGGTTCGCCTGAACCGTACGGAATGCACGCTGATTGGGTCGTCGTTTCCCTGAAGCTTCTTACACGTCTGAAATTCCACCACTCCTTATGACTGAAATCATCAAGGGAAGTATTTACGACTTCCCCAAGTACTACGATCTGTTGTTCGGCTCAGACTGGAAAGCTGAATTCGGTTTTCTGCAGGGAGCTTTTCCAAAACACGCGGGTTGCAGCGTGCAGCGAGTTTTTGAACCAGCGTGCGGAACAGGTCGACTGCTGATTAAACTGGCCCAGGCCGGGTACGACGTTGGTGGCAACGACTTGAATGAAAAGTCGATCGACTTTTGCAACGACCGTCTGCAGCGATTCAAATTTGGTCGAAGCACGTTTGTCGGCGATATGGCCGATTTTAAGGTGAAGAAGAAGTACCATGCTGCCTTCAATCTGATCAACACGTTTCGTCATCTGCCCACTGAGGCCACTGCCGAGGCACACCTGCACTGCATGGCGGACGCATTGACCAAAGGGGGCCTGTATATTCTGGGATTGCACCTGGAACCGACCGAAGCTCCACGAATGGAAGAAGAAAGCTGGTCAGCTCGACGTGGGAACCTGGCCATCACGTCGTATATGTGGTCCAAAGGAATTGACCGCAGGAACCGTCAGGAGCACCTGGGAATCACGTTGGATATTTACACTCCCACGGCGCACCGCCGAATCGTCGATCACATGGATTATCGCACCTACAAGCACGCCCAGTTCAAGTCGCTGCTGAAGAAGGTGCCCGAGTTTGAAATTGCCGAGGTCTATGACTTCAGCTACGCAATCGATCACCCGCACCGCATTACGGGGACGTCTGAAGACGTGGTCATTGTTCTTCGAAAAGTCTGATACCGCAATATTCCACGGTGTTGTTACCATGCTGAATTGCGAGCATTGGTCGCGCGGTTTCTATAGAAGATGAATAACTGTCGAGTCAGCCACATCATGAAAGCCTTCCGAGCGCCCCTGTTACTGACTGGTATTGCGACCGTGTGCTTCGGTTTTTCCACGGGGAATGCGGTTGCTGAAGATCCTGCGAAGTCGGTCGACTTCACGCGCGACGTCCGTCCGATTCTGTCCAATGCCTGTTTCCATTGTCACGGACCGGACGAAGACACTCGGGAGGCGGAGCTGAGACTTGATCAACGTGATGGTCTGTTCGAGGATCGTGACGGATATGTGCTGGTAAAGCCTGGAGATCATTCTGAAAGCGAGCTGATTCGGCGAATTCTGTCTGACGACCCGGACGATAGGATGCCTCCAGCAGACTCCACCAAGACGCTGACCGAGCAACAGAAACGCATTCTTGTTCGATGGGTGCAACAGGGAGCCGAATGGAAGGAACACTGGTCCTTCGTGCCGTTGCGGCAGCCAGCATTGCCGGTCGTCAGCCGACCGGAATGGTGTCGTAACGAAATCGACCGCTTTACGTTGGCGCAAATGGATAGTGTCGGACTCACGCCTTCAGACGAGGCTGCGCCGTATACACTGATTCGACGATTGTATCTGGATCTGATTGGGTTGCCGCCGACGCCGGAGGAGGCCGATGCCTGGGCGGAAAAGATCTGGCGCCCCGATGGTGCCGATGAGGCTGCGTATCAAGCACTGGTTGATTATCTGCTGCATTCTTTGCACTACGGTGAACGAGCGGCTCGCCGCTGGCTCGACCTTGCCCGATACGCGGATACGAATGGCTACGAGAAGGATCGGGAACGCAGCATCTGGCCATACCGCGACTGGGTTATTAACGCGATTAACGATGGCATGCCGTTTGACCGGTTTACCATTGAGCAGCTGGCTGGAGATATGTTGCCCGATGCTACACGGCAGCAACGTGTGGCGACGGGGTTTCACCGCAACACAATGTTGAACGAAGAGGGTGGGATTGATCCTCTGGAATTCCGTTTTCACGCCATGACGGATCGTGTTGCGACGACCGGCACGACGTGGCTTGGTCTGACTCTGAGTTGCTGTCAGTGCCACACTCACAAGTACGACCCCGTTTCGCATCGCGAGTATTACCAGCTGATGGCGTATCTCAACAACGCCGATGAACCGTCTCTTCAACTGCCCGACGAATCGTTTGAACAGACATGGTCTGCGAATCGAGCCAAAGCTGATAAGTTGACCGCAGAGCTGGCTGAAAAATGGCCGGTCGCTGCTTCTGTACCGGTCGATGCCCAGATTGTCAGTCTGGGGGCTGATGGCGGGCAGACATTCCAAACACGCAAAGATGGATTTATTGAGGTCGACGGCGAGAACCCGGAACGCGCGACCTATGTTGTGGAACTGAAGCTGGCGAGTGCTGAAGTCGATATGCTTAACCTTAGTACAAAATCGTTTCGAAAGCAGTCAGGTCCCGGGCGAACAAAACACGGCAATTTTGTGCTGAGCGAAATTGAAGTGGAAGTCGTTCATAAATTGGGGTCGGGCGCAAATTCGGAAACGATGAAGTTGCCCGTCAGATCCGCGACAGCTTCCACTGAACAATCGGGCTATGTTGTGCCGAACGCGTTTGACGGAGATGCTGCAACCGGATGGGGCATTCACGATGACAAAGGCGTCCCAAGAACTGCAGACGCCACGTTCGTGCTAGACACCACGAAGCTGGCCAGGCCAATAACAACGCCGCTTCGCCTGAGAGTGACAATGAAACAACTGCAGGGCGGTCAGCACACAATCGGCGGGTTCAAGCTGACGGCAACGCGAACGAGAACGGCAGACGAGTTAGAAGAGCTTCGAAAGCAGCAGCTGCTGGCCGCATTCGATCAATGGCAGAAAGACGAAGCTCCTAATGCTGTCGAGTGGAAGCCTCTGACGCCGACCGAGGCGACATCCAATTTGCCGATCCTTACGATTCAAGACGATAGCTCGGTCTTTGCCAGTGGGGATACGGCAAAGCGAGATGATTATTTCATTACAATGGCGCCGTCCGTGACCCCAATCACGGCTCTGCGTCTTGAGACACTTCCCGATGAGCGACTGCCCGCGGGTGGTCCGGGTTCCACGTATTATGAAGGCACACTTGGAGATTTTTTTCTGGTCGAGATTGCAGCAACGGCCGGTGACGCAAAATTTCCGTTTGCGTCAGCATCGCACACCTACGCGAAGAATCGATACGGGAACAATCCGGTGTCTGCGGCACTGGCCCTTGATGAGGATGTGCAGACGGGCTGGGCTGTCCACGATCGCCAGGGAGCACGCCATGACGCCGTGTTTCTGTTCAAAGAGCCCGTTCCTGCTGGTACGTCTCTGACAATCAGGATGACGTTCGGTCGACACTTTGCCAGCTCACTTGGGCGATTTCGTTTTTCTGCGACTAATGCATCTTCGCAACCGCAGGCGCGAAGCTATTCGGACGATGTGTCCAGGCTGCTGTCACAGCCCGAGCAACAGCAACTGGCTGATGAACACCAACTGGTTTGGCAGGCCTTTTTGCTCAGTGCGCCGCAGCTATCGTCACATTCCGAACAAATTCGAAAACTTCGCAGCCGACCCGCAACACAGTCCACGTTGGTGATGGCCGAACGTCCGGTGCAGCACCCGCGACCGACCTATCGGCACCACCGTGGTGAATACCTTCAGCCCAGAGAACAGGTACAGTCCGGTCTGCCGACGGCGCTGTCCGGGGACCATGATAACCTGCCCACGACCCGTCTGGAATTCGCGGAATGGATCGTGTCGACAGAAAATCCGCTAACGGCTCGAGTTGTCGCGAATCGGCAGTGGGCAGCATTCTTCGGAACGGGCATTGTGCGGACCGTCGACGATTTGGGTTTACAGGGCGCGCCTCCTTCGCACCCGAAACTGCTGGACTGGCTGGCCGTGACGTTCCGAGATGACGACGCCTGGTCAATGCGGGAACTGCACCGCAGGATCGTCAGCAGTGCTACATATCGTCAGGTCGCTTCGGTCAACAGCGACGCAGCGAACGTGGATCCGCAGAATCGTCTGTTGAGTTTCGCGCCGCGATATCGTTTGGACGCGGAGGTTATTCGCGACCAGTTGCTTGTGGCGAGTGGCGTACTGTCCACGAAGATCGGCGGGCCGTCTGTGCGTCCTCCCCAACCGGCCGGTGTCACCGAAGTCGCTTATGGTGGCGGCAGGTGGAATGCTGCGAAGGGCGCCGACCGTTACCGGCGCAGTCTGTATACATATGCGAAGCGCACAGCTCCGTTCGCCATGCTGGCCACCTTCGACGGGCCCAGCGGGGAAGCCTGTGTTGCCCGCCGAAATCGCAGCAACAGCCCACTACAGGCGCTGACGCTGTTGAACGACGTGATGCTGATGGACCTGGCACGGCAGGCTGCCAAACATCTGACACCTGACGCCGACGATAGTGATGCTGAGATGATGACGATGTTGTTTCGTCGAGTGTTAGTCAGACCTCCCACTGTCGCCGAACTCAATTCACTACTGTCGTTTCTGGCTGCACAGCGGCAGACTTTCCTCTCCTCCCCTGAAGCGGCGCAACAATTTCTAAGTCTCGCTGCAGACCAGACAGCGTCCATCGAAGCCACTGCACTTGCCTCGAAGGCTGCCTGGGCGGCGACGGCGCGCGCCCTATTCGGTCTGGACGAAGCGTTGACGCGGGAGTGAGACGGACCGATTCCGACGCTGATGGCTCCCATCCTGTCAGTTCGCGCTGGACGTGCCTGGAACACACGCGTCCCGTTGCAGTGAGTCTTCTGCCTGGCACCGGACATGCAGCGCAATTAGAGCACTCACAACCTGCAACGTGAGATCACAAAAAACGAGCCGACAGAAAAACAGTGCTGGCAAACCAGGGGGGCTACGTCCCCGCCCCCGTCGCCGCTTTCGTAAGCTGCAACAGAATTTCGGATAGCACATTGTGTCCGCCGAGCATTGCGCGGCAACGTGGGTTTACCCGCAATATTCCGCCGTCGTTCAGGCAACGTTGCCAGCTGTCGGGTAAGCCCGTCCAGGGGGAACTGCCCCGTAACGTCATCATGGGGCGAATGCGGTGAGATTCGAACCCGTCGACCCAGTTCAAAGGAGTGCTGTCGCGTGGGAAAAACACATCTTTCCGGTTGCCGAAGATGGCGTTCAACGGCAACATCATGTTGATACGCAGGCGCAGAGCGTCATCCAGGCAGTCGTCCAGGCCGTCGCGAATGATCCGTTGCGCGTGGTTGTACGTATGGCGTTCGCGGCTCCCGGGTACCACGATAACAGACTGGGCCTTGAGTTCCGCCGCCAGTTCCAGTGCTCGGCGTGTGTCATCGACTGCATGTTTGTACCCCCGTCCCAGAGAGCCCGTGAATCCTCCGGCAAATCCGACGGTGCAGACGCCCAGTCCCGTGTCTTGGAGTACGGCTTTCAGCCGTGCCGGGCCGATTCGCATTGCTCGCTGACGGCGCACACTTACAAGATCTACCCGTCGACGCTCCAGCTGTTTGGCCTCACTGACCAGCTCAGTAAAATCCTGAGCCTGCAGCAGCTCTGCGGTGTTTACGATGACATTCGTCACTCCTGGCTGCCGACTGGCGAGATTCTGTTCGAGCAGTACGTCCATGTGGCTCTTACTCCAGAGGTAGCGGTCAACAAAACAACCAGGATGCGGAAGGGTAAAGATTGAGAGCGATGCTGCAACAGTAATCGTGCGGTTTTATCTTCAGAAATCTTCCAACAAATAATTATTGAGTGAAAGGATGTCACATTATGTTGCGTCTCTCATGGGAACGCACCGGATGCGGTGGGCAGCGATATTCAGAAAAAACTGAAGACACAATGGCGGTCATCTGCGCCCGTACGTTGGTGTCCGGCAGGGTGAGGATGTACACTACCCGCTGGTCACTTTCGACACGCCGTGTTGTTTATCGTCGCGGACCCCACATCAGACGTCGGGAGCATAATATTGTCGGCTGCAGATGACAGTCAGACTGTTCTTGCTGATCCGGAACGCTGGGTCGATGAGTATGGTGACTACCTGTATCGATACGCCTGGTCACGTCTGCGTGATGAGAGTGCGGCGGACGAAGTTCTTCAGGAAACATTCCTGGCGGGCATTCGGTTCCAGGACCGATTTACGGGCGACGGCGCAGAGCGTGCATGGCTGCTGGGAATTCTCAAAAGAAAGCTCATCGACCACATCCGCATGCGAAACCGATACGACCGAGACGGATCCTATGAAGACACAAACGACCCGTCCTCTCAGTTATTTGACCAGAAGGGAAACTGGCGGGCGGAATCGTTTGCCGCGGACACACCTGATGGCCAACTGGAATCTAAAGAAATCTGGGATGTGGTCAAAATCTGCCTGCAGAATATTCCCAAAGGACAGGCAGACGTATTTATGCTGAGTGTCATGGAGGATATGGACTCCGATCAGATCTGCAGCGAGCTGGGCATTTCTGCTTCCAATCTGTGGGTGCGACTGCACAGGGCGCGACTGGCTTTGGCTAAGTGTGTAGGCGCACGCTGGTTCCAGAATGAAGGACTGACTCAGCATGCCTAACGACAGAAACACGTCCGAGTTGATCTCACAGTCGTTGTCCGGCCAGTTGAACGTTGCACAGCAGACTGCCGTCGACAACGAACTGGAGACAAACCAGCAGTCTCGTCACTTCGCAAGAATATCGCGGATGATTCAGGACTCGCTGTCCGATGTGGCGCGGAGGTCAGAGGGTGGTGACGAAGGCATCGCTCCCGGGCTGTCGCGGGAGTCGAAACTGCGAATGAAGCAGTCGCTGCGGCGCGAGCAAATTCGTATGAGCCATTCTGCGCTGGGAGCAACAGTCACTGCAGATGCCATGACGCAGTCCACGGACGGCGGATCGTGGGGAGCGTCAACCGTGGCGGATGCTTCAGCAGAGCAGCGGCGGATGACCAGCCGCTTTACGCTGGTGAAAAAGATTGGCGAAGGCGGATTGGGCAGTGTTTGGCTGGCGCGAGACGAAATGGCCAAACGCACCGTGGCGTTGAAGGAGATGAATCCCGACGCTGCCGAATTCCGGCGAGCGTGGGAACGATTCCATCGTGAAGCCGAGATTACAGCTCACTTGGAACATCCCAATATCGTGCCGCTGTACCAGTTCGGCTCTGACTCACAGTCCGGTCAGCCGTTCTACGCGATGCGTTTCGTCGGCAAGCGAACTTTGGTGGATGCGATTGAAGAATATCACGATCGTCGCACGGCAGGTGTAGATGTGGCCATGGATCTGCATCGGCTGCTGACTGCCTTTATCGGCGTCTGCCAGGCGATTGCATATGCTCACTCACGTGGCGTGATTCACCGTGACCTCAAGCCGGAAAACGTGGCTCTGGACAGCTTCGGTCAGGTGGTCGTGCTGGATTGGGGTCTCGCCAAAATCTCAGACGAATACGAATCAGAGAGCCTTTTGTCGGTCAACACCGTCACTCCCGACAGTGCGGTCGGAAAGACTCTGGCCGGAGATGTTATCGGCACACCGTTGTACATGGCTCCCGAGCAGGCGGCTGGCAATCTGGAAGACGTGGATCGTCGCACGGACGTGTACGGACTTGGAGCAATCCTGTTTGCCATGCTGACTGGTTCTGCACTACACCGGAAAACCAGTGTCGAAGAGGAGCGATCAATCCCCATCGCGAAACTGTTGCAGAGAATCGCGACAGAACCGTCTCCGCGACCGCGCGACCTGGCGTCAGAAATTCCTGCCGATCTGGAAGGGATCTGCGTGACGGCGACGCAGTTTAAGGCTCATTCACGATATCAGACAGCGACCGAAGTTTCGGATGCTGTGCAGCGATGGATGGCCGGACGCAGTGAACGCCGACAGCATTATGCAAACAGCTGCAGCGAAGGTCGGGAACTGCGAACATCCATGATGTCGTTTGTTCGGGATCTGGAACGCAACGTGCGGTTTATGTCCAGTCTGCCTCCGATACAGGGCATTGTTGATGTTCTGTCGGGACGCCAGGGCGACGAAATCGCAACATGGCGAGAACGACTGGGTGTCATCTTTCGCGGGCTGCTCTGCACCAACGGCGATTTCTGTTCCGTCTCGTTTGCCCGAGTCGAACACGATGAGTTTCAGGAATTGATTCGCATCGAACGCCAGGCGACTGACATTTCCAACGTGCGTTCTATCCCTGCCAGTCGGCTTGCTGCCGGGCCACTGACGGATTGCATGACGCAGGCGCTGGACAGCAACCCGGACGAGGTACACGTGGCCCTGTCGTCTGAATGCGATGAGGATTGGACCGGTGAAAACAGAAAGCCGAACCGTCTGGCGGCCGGAGTGCCCGTCTTCGATGCAGTAACGGAAGAATTGTTCGGCTTCGTGCGAATCGAAGCCGATCTTGATCGCCTGATTGAAAGTCAACTGCGTGATCGTTTTCAGGCCACCAGTCGTCTGTTTGTGCTGGACAACGATTGTCGAATTTTGCTGCAGATGAATCGTGATGGCGGCCGAGCTCGCGAAAACGACGGCAAGTCTATCAGTTCCATCACGCAATGCTGGTCTGAAATTCTGGGCCCGTTGAAGAATTGTGGTGAATTCATTGACGACCATAATCATGCCGTCTACGCGACTTGCATCGACCTTGTGCCCGGGCGGTATTCGCTTGCACTGGCACTGTGTCTCGGCGAAAAATAGCCAAAGCCAGGCCACGCGCACCACTATGCTCCTGCAGTCTCGATCTCAACCCCGGAAAAGGCCAGCAACTTGCCACACCATCATCTTCTGATTGCCGTTTCCATTCTGTCGCTGTCGATTTCTACGGAAGATTCCGTGGCTGCCGAAATATCTGCTGGCCAGGGAATCATGGTGGGTGAGGTCACAGCATCGTCGGCCAACATCCAGGTCCGCCTGACACAGGGCACGAAACTGGTTGATGGGGATCTGGCCGGAATTGGCGGCGTTGTTCGGTTTTCACTGCAGCCGACAACCGGGGCCCGCGTGACCTGGATTAAGACCATTCCAGCAACCGCCGGTCGGGATTTTATCGCTCGAGCAACATTCTCCGGCCTGTGTCCCGGCATTAGCTACACGTGCCGCACGGAGATTGGGAAGTCCAGGGCTGAGCTGACGGACGGTCCCATATCGACGTTTAGAACTCTTCCTGGAAAGGCTGCCTCAACGGCGGTCAAGTTTGTTGTTGTGACCGGCATGAATTACGCAAAGTTTCACGGTGACGAACGCATTAACCGGAAACAGCATTTGCTTGAGAACAACACGGACCTGCCTCGGCCGTACGCCGGCCCCGACAAACATCTGGGGTACCCGTCGCTGGCGTCGATCCTGAAGCTGCAGCCTGACTTTCTTGTCGGTACGGGTGACAACGTGTACTACGACACCCCGGACAAGCCGCGAGCTGAATCGATCCCTGAGCTGCGACAAAAATGGCACGAACAATTTGTGCAGCCACGTTACCGGGATCTGTTCACCGCCGTGCCCACATACTGGATGATTGATGACCACGACTACCGCATCGACGACGGCGACAACAGCGGTGACTACAAACCGACGCCCGCTGAGGGACGTCGCATGATGCTGGAACAGCTGCCCGTTGCACCGACCCGCGACTCGAACGCCAAGACCTATCGCACTCACCGAACGTCCAAAGACCTGCAGGTGTGGTTTCCTGAGAACCGCATGTACCGATCAGCAAACGCTGACCCGGACGGTCCTGACAAATCCATCTGGGGAACCGAACAGAAAGCCTGGTTGAAACTCACACTGGCTGCCAGCGACGCGAAGTTCAAACTGCTGATTTCACCGACTCCCATGATTGGTCCCGACGATTTGCGGAAGACGGACAATCACTGCGACATCGGCGGCTTTCGACACGAACGGGACGAGTTCTTCGCATGGCTGAAAAAGTCGAATATCGAAAACTTCTACATCATCTGCGGCGACCGTCACTGGCAATACCATTCCGTTGACCCCAGCGGAATAGAAGAGTTCAGCTGCGGTGCCCTGGTCGACGCGAATTCACGGCTGGGCCGCAAACCCGGTGATCCCCAATCCACCGATGCTGATGCCACGATCAAACAACCCTACTACCAGACGCCACGCTCCGGCGGTTTCCTGATGGTGCACTCCAGCGGCGCCGGCACGCTCCGTTTCGTCTGGCACGATGAACGCGGTGCTGTGCTGCATCAGCAGGAAAAGAAGTAGGATTCAGCGCCTTTGCTACGTGCCTGAGAGTGTGTAATTCTCAAGCGGGATGGCCTGCTTGCCGCAGATAAGACGCTTGACTCAGCGCCGCTGCGCAGGTTTAGCGAATGCGGCGAGCAGGTCTCGTCATCGAATGACTCGGGGAATGCGGATGGCTTTTCCGACTCGCAGGTGGTCCGGACTGGCCATTCGGTCCTTGTTGGCTTCATAAACTTCGCGAAAACGCGACTGAGAGCCCAGAAATTTTTCAGAGATTGCGGAAAGCGTGTCACCCAGCTGAACCGTGTATTCAAAGAATTCTGGTGACGATGCAACCGAGTCTGGTGTTCCCGAGCTACCGGTGCCCAGGATGTCAGCCATGCTGGGCGGCGCTGCTTCCGTGTCGGACAAATCCGTTGCGGTGGCACTGTGTTCAGTGCCGGCAACCCGGGGAGGGGCGAATTGAAGAGCATCTGCCCTTCCGTCACCAGTGGCAGCTTTTCGGCTCACATCAGGATCCGGTGTCGCGAGTCCGATGGGTTGCGGCGCGACCGGTTCTTTCGACCGCATATGGTTCATCAACTCCGGCAGATCGAATTCCAGCTCCGAATCAGCATCAGGCTCATCGTCATCTGACAGGTACACAGAAACATCGCGTTCTCTCAGGCGGTCGTTCAGTTCCTGCTCACGGCGCACGCTGAGCGAGTCGTCGACTGGCAGTGGCTCGTTTCTGAAAAACAGAGCCGCAACCACGCCGACGAGCAGAATCCCCATTGCGATGCCGATCTTGCGGTCCGGATGCATGGCTGCCTGTGACTACAGCGTATCACGCTGACTTGTGGCCGCGGCGAACGTCGTTCCACCTGCGAGAGTCGCTTTTCCCCGCGCCCCGCGACCACACATTTTTGAAAACTGCTCTCCAGCCGTATCACGTTGATTTGTGGCCGCGGCGAACGTCGTTCCACCTGCGAGAATCGCTTTCCCACGAGCCCCACGACCAGTGTCGGCAGTTTCTGCCGAAAAGGTGCCTCACGGTCGACTTCGACAGCGCCGCCACACGGCATCAGGATTTCTGAGGTCATTTCGCCTGAACATGCGAGGGCGCCGCAGATGCGATGGGTCGTGGAGATCCTGACGATTGCAACACCTTCACACCAGGCTCAACGCCCCAGAGAGTGGGGCTTGTGCGTTTGAAAAACACAGTTGCTTGCGCTGCGTGCTTTTATCAGAGCGGCAAAACCTGATCATTACGCACCAGCAGACGCGGGTCACACGTGACATCGCCACGCACTCTCGGCATGCGTTCAACGTTATTTAAGGCTGGGGAGGGGGGCGGCCGAATGCCATCGTCGGGTTGAGTCGGAGAAACTGCGTCCGTTTGGGCTGTTTTGTTTCTGACATCCGTTTCGTATCTCACTGAAGTCGCCACTCAAAGGTGTCACCATCATGGCAGCATTCGACAAGCTGACTGCCAGGAGCAGAACAAACATATCAATGATTGAATTCAAGGCGTACAAGCGGGATGACGCGCCGGAGATTCTGGTGCTGGAGCTGACGGGCCACCTGAATGCAGAGAACTCGAAATACCCGCTGGACTGTGTCCAGGGGGATATAGAGGACGGCGTCAGCAGGATCATTCTGAACTGCGAAGAGCTCAACTTCATCTCAAGTATGGGACTGGGAACGCTGATTCACGCGATGGCTCGCCTTAAGAAGCTGGGCGGAGAAGTTGCTCTGACGGGAGCACAAGGGACCGTGGCTGACGTGATTCGGTTGGTTCACCTGAAGCCGCTGCTGAGCATCTATCAGGATGTCGATAAGGCGGCTGAGGCAATGAAGCAGAAATCCTGAGGCGGGCGTTTCCTGTCGGTCCTGCCTGCTCGCGCCGCGCTCATCTATTTCCGGCGTGCGAAGTAACGGAGACGCTTATCCCGGCTCAGGAATGAATACGCCGGGCGACATTTCCGGCAGGTTAACGACTTCGGCTTTGCGAGTTTCGGAATCCAGGATGACGACCGTGGGCTTTCGAAACATCCAGCCGGCTACTTCACCAGGGTTGATGAATAATCGACCGCGCTTATCTTCAACCAGGCTGGGGCGGTGAGTGTGTGCGAAGACAATCACATCTTCGTCACCGATGCAGTTTTTGAGGTCATTCAGCTGGTGGGCCATCAGGATCTGTACACCGTCGGGCGTCTGATGACTGAAGGGGCCGTGTCCCAGAGTGCCGACGATTGCCATGCCGCCCATAATGCCCCGTTGGTTTCCGTCGTTGTCACCAAAACACGCCACGACTTTCCCCGTGAGTTTTCGCATTGACGGGACCACCAGCGGCGAGACAAAGTCGCCGGCCAGCAGAATCAGGCCGCACTCATGGGCATTAAACAGACCGATGGCATGTCGTAGGTTATCGACGTTGTCATGGATGTCGGCCATGATTCCAATTTTCATTAGCCTGAGTTCCAGCCTGTTGAGTGAGAGGGTCGGTAGTCAACTGTCGTCTTGAAAGATAGCCTGCGGTGCGCCGTCGTGCACGGTCGATGCCTGACTGGCACGGATAAACCCGGGTTTTCCGGATTCCGTCGTCCGCCGTTCCAGGATTTCGGATCCATTATGGCTTCGCAGGTAGACTGAACTGATATGACTACATCGAACAACCCTGCTGGTGATACGACCATTCTGATTTTCGGGGCGTCCGGTGACCTGACCACTCGAAAACTGATTCCCGCTCTGTTTCAGCTGTCGCGACAGAATTATCTGAATGAACGATGTCCTGTCATTGGAGTCGCCCGTCGTGAAAAGAGCGACGAACAGTTCCGCAACGAATTGAAAGCTTCGATTCTGGCGGATAACGACGATGACGAGTCAGTCGCTGCATGGGACAGGTTTTCAAAACAGCTGTTTTACCGGCAGGTCGACATCACCAGTGAAGCAGACTATGTGAGTCTGCGGCAGGCAGCCGTTGATCTCGAACAGCAACTTGGCACACAGGGGAATGTTCCACGCATTGTGTATCTGGCGACGATGCCATCGTTGTTTGACGACGCGGTGCGTGGCCTGCACGCATCCGGTATGATTCCAACCGAAAGAAAAGACAGTGATCGATTACGAGTCGTGGTGGAAAAACCCTTCGGTCACGACCTTAAATCGGCGGAGCTGCTTAATGAACAGTTACGAAAGCGGCTGCACGAGGATCAGATCTACCGCATCGATCATTATCTGGGCAAGGAAACGGTGCAGAACATTTTGTTGTTCCGCTTCGGCAATGTATTTTTCGAGCCGCTGTTAAATCGAAATCACGTCGATAACGTGCAGATTACCGTTGCCGAATCCATTGGTATGGAAGGGAATCGAGGCGGATACTACGACACTTCCGGCGCACTTCGCGACGTTCTGCAGAATCATCTGCTGCAGTTGCTGTGTCTGGTGGGCATGGATCCGCCTGCCCTGTTCCAGGCCCGCGAAATCCGCGACGAAAAAATGAAGCTGCTGCAGGCGCTGCGGCCGGGAACCGACGGCCACGTGGACTCTTGGGCTGTTCGCGGACAGTACACGGATGGTCTGGTCAACAAACAGCCTGCGCTGGCCTACCGCGACGAAGAACGAGTGCCCGCGAATTCCAGTCGGGAAACCTATGTGGCCATGCATGTTGAAATCGACAACTGGCGCTGGGCCGGAGTTCCGTTCTATCTGCGCACGGGCAAACGCATGTCGGAACGGGTGACCGAGATTGCGATTCAGTTCAAGCATCCTCCTTTGAATCTGTTTAGCACGATTGAATGCGATGGTGATCTGTGCAATATTGTGGAAGCTCGTCGCAACCAACTGGTGCTGAGAATTCAGCCCCGGGAGTCCATCTTTTTGGGATTCTCAACCAAACGTCCCGGCATGCAGTACCAGGTGCAGCCAGTGGCGATGGATTTTGACTACGAAGATCACTTTACCAGTCAACTGCCGGAGGCGTATGAGCGTCTGCTGCTGGATGTAATGCGGGGCGATTCCACGCTGTTTACTCGCAGTGACGAGCTTTTGGCGGCGTGGCGATTTGTGGCTCCGGTGCTGCAGCACTGGGAATCGGGACCGGTTGGTCTGGAATTCTATCCGGCCGGAACCTGGGGCCCTTCAGTGGCGGACAGGATGCTGGCCGAATCTCGCCGTGTCTGGCGAGAGCCGAAGGTGTAACGTTCCGAAGCAAATGTCTACGGCGTCTTCTCGTTGTTTCTGATTCACTGAAATTCCGACGGTCGGTCAGAAAAAACAGCATTCTCTCAGCATGACGCCGAATGACGGATCGCGGGATAAAGCGGACAAAGAGGCTTGCCGCCGTCCGCACTCTGGATGGAATGCGTTAAACTACAGGTGTTGAGTTCAGAGATTGATCGTCGCTACAGCAGGAGCGAGCGGAATGGTATGGGAAACTTCCGAACCCATTGTTGTCCCCGTCGACTTTTCGGGCATGTCGGTGACGGCGATAGCAACGGCGCTGCGACTGGCTCAGGACAGGAACCAGATTCATGTTCTGCACGTTGTGCCCGTGCTGGACCAGATTGCTCCAGACATGAAACATCTGGCCATTCCCAGCGACGCCGATCGCCAGGCCTCGGTGCGACAGCATTTTTCTGAATTCCTTTCGAAACATGGTTTTCCGGGGCTGCGGCAGGTAGTTCTGGACGGTCAGCCGGGCGTACAGATCGCTGAGTACGCGAAAGGCATCTCAGCGGGACTGATTGTAATTCCCTCACATGGTTATGGTGGCGTCAAACGCCTACTGCTTGGTTCCGTTGCCGAAAATGCTGTCCGTCTGTCAGAATGTCCGGTTCTGGTATTGCGCAGACCCGATGCCGAATAGCTTGGAGCCAGAGACTGTTCCTTCGTTCGAGTTGACGGTAACATCCTGTTCCCCGTTTCCGCCCCCCCCCTTCACCGAAAGTTCGGTTCATGACATACTCCGATTTTTCCCGCAGATCCTTTCTGCAGTCTTCAACGGCCGCCGCACTGTCCGCAGGATTTGCCGTCGGCAGCACGAGTGCTGCACTGGTGACACCTGATACGTTGAAAGGACGGCTGTACAAGACCTTGAAGATTGGGATGGTGCGTGTTGATGGTTCCCTGACCGACAAGTTCAAAGCCGCAAAGGCGGCGGGCTTTGACGGTATTGAGCTGAACGCGCCGGGGACGAACGTTGCAGAAGCGAAAAAGGCCATCAATGAATCCGGTTTGCCCGTGGATGGCACGGTCAATTCAACGCACTGGAATATTCGCCACACAGATCCGGATCCGGATGTCCGTGCTGAGGCGCTTGATTCTTTAAAGGGGGCGCTGCGTTTTACGCACGCTGTCGGCGGCAACACGGCACTGCTGGTGATCGGGCGTGGCAGTGACGGTTCGGAGGATGAAATCTGGAAACGATCGATAGATAATATTTCAAAGGCCGTTCCACTGGCGGCGGAACTGGGGATCCACATTGCTATTGAAAATGTCTGGAATCAGTTTCTCTATGACCACGAAGGCGATTCGACGCAGACTGCGGACAGGTTTGTGAAGTACGTCGATGAAATCAATTCTCCCTGGGTCGGCATGCAGTTCGATATTGGCAATCACTGGAAGTATGGCAGTATGGGCGACTGGATTCGTCAGCTCGGCACACGGATTATCAAACTGGACCTGAAGGGGTTTTCACGTGCGGCGGGCAAGTTCACAAAGATCGGTGAAGGCGATCTCGACTGGGCCGACGTTCGCAAAGCTCTGCTGGAGATCAACTACTCCGGCTGGGCAGCTGCGGAAGTCGGCGGAGGCGGCCCCGAGCGGCTGAAAGAAGTTTCAGACAACATGGACAAAGCATTTGGGTTGGGCTAACGAAGCCAATAAGATCTTTTTCTTGGCGCGTAAGACGAACCTTGCTCGCATTTCCTAGAATGATGCACGGGAACGGCCGGATCGGCAGCCGGGCCATTCCCTATCAGGAATTCGAATGACCACTACGTCTCTGGACGATCTGTCCGCTGCCATCACGCGTCACGATCTTTCTGTCGGCGCCGCAGAACGTGAACGCCTGTGTCGATATACAGAGTTACTCTGGGACTGGAACACCAAAATCAATCTGACTCGTCACACAGACTTTGAATCTTTTGTCTTGCGGGACCTGATTGACACACTGCAGCTTTCGGCGCAGATTGAATCCGGTCAATCCGTGCTGGATGTGGGATCAGGCGGCGGAGTTCCCGGGATTCCGCTGGCCATTCTTCGTCCCGACCTGACGGTTGCTCTGGCGGAATCCACAAGCAAGAAAGCGAATGTTCTGACGACCATCGTGCAGAAGACGGACCTGGCCGTCAACGTTCATGCTGCACGCGCGGAAGACGTGCTGAAGAAACATCAGTTCGACGTTCTGACGGCTCGGGCGGTGGCCCCCATCCGGAAACTGCTGTTCTGGCTGCAGCGACGCTCCGGCGCATTCGGCCAACTGTTGATGATCAAAGGACCGCGGTGGACAGCCGAACGCGCAGAGGCAGAGGCAGAAGGACTTCTGAATAACGTTTCACTGGACGTGATTAAGGAATACCGAACACCAGGACATGACAGCAACAGCGTCATTTTGTCGGTGACGTACAATCGGTGAACAGGACCCTGCTCTCACGACGTTGATATTAACTCGCGTTCGCCTTGCAGCGGGGCTCGTTCCGTTCCTCGAATCACTTTGCCGCCGTCTGCATCGCGATACAACACGCGGGTGATTCGGAAACCGAGTGTCTGATAGAGTCGCACGGCCACTCGATTCAACGCCGTTACTTCCAGAGACGCAAAGGTCAGGCCCTGTTGCTGAAAACCTTCCAGGCTTCTTAGCACGATCGCTTTGCCCACACCATTGCCTCGATGTTCCGGAACGATGCCCACGTTTTGAATCGATCCTACGCCACCTGAGCGGCTGATTCCCTGAATGGTGCCGCAGTCATCCGCAGGCCATGATGGTTCCGGCTGAAAGACTGCGAGCCACGTGGCCTCGGGGCAGAACATCGGCTGTCTACCGATGTCACTGATCAGCCGACGACAGCCTTCGATCTCGCTCAGACACGTGAACACCTTTCCGTCCAGGTCTCCACGAAACGAACGCCATTTTATCTGAGCATGTCGCTCAGAAAGCATCGGTCGCCACGCGAGCCAATGATAACCATCGGGAAGAACGGAGGCCGGCAGTTCAGCAAAGCGGAAGTCAAGCTCCATGCGGAAGCGTTTGTAACGGTGCTGTGCCATCAGGTGCTTTTCACCAAACCTGGTAACGACGTCTGAATCCGCGTGCAATCCACTTGTTAGCTGGCGGAATCCACAGCTCAAATTCGGCGACTTGATTGTATCAGGAAGCGAATTGATGTCCTCTTGAATTGCCCACAGTTTTCCGGTTCTGCTGTTTTCCGCGGTTTGGGCCGGTTTCGCGGGAGGCAGGGTGAGCCATCACCTGATTGTACAGTCGTTGGTCATGGCTCGCGACGGGACCTCACCCGTTTGTCCGTTGACACGTCTTTTCGCAGAGAACGGAACGCGTTAAGATCGTTTGTTGGTGAGGTCGGGGATAGTGCGGTCCGGACGACTGTGCGTAGCGCGACGCAGTTTCACGACGAAGGAGCAATTGTGAAAACGTTTGAAAACAAGACCGCATTTCTGACCGGAGCGGCTTCCGGCATCGGTCGTGAGCTGGCGTTTCAGCTTTCGATGCTGGGATGTAATTTGTATCTGGTTGATATCGATGAAGGCGGTCTGAATGATGTGGCCCGGGTCACCGGGCAGCGTGTGCAGGTCCGGACCCGAGTCTGCGATCTTGCCGATTCATCCGCGATCAGCAGCACGCTTTGTGACTTCGACCGAAATGCGGATGTTATCGATCTGTTGATCAACAATGCGGGCGTGGCGTACTACGGACAGACGCATGCCATGACTCAGCAGCAGTGGGACTGGCTGATGGCGATCAACCTGCTTGCGCCGATTCGGATTACCAATCACTTTCTGCCCCGTTTAATGGAACGACCGGACGCTCACATCGCTAATATGTGCAGCATCTCGGGAATGGTCGCCGGCGGACGTTTTGCGGCGTATCATACCAGCAAGTTTGGCCTGATCGGCTTTACTGAGGCCCTTCGCGCTGAGTATGGTCGCAAGGGTATTGGCGTCACGGCTGTCTGCCCGGGGCCGGTGCAGACCAATTTGTACGAAGCTGCCGCTGCCGCGGAAAACGGCAGGGTGCCAACACCGCCTTGTTTTCTGTGTGCTTCTGCCACCCGAGTGGCTGCACTGACAATCCGGGCGATTCGACGAAACAAACGTCAGGTCGTGATCACGCCGATGGCCCACGGGCTGTATCAGCTGAAACGATTCGCTCCCGGTTTGATTGATTTTGCCAACCAGTTCAGCCGAAAAAAGAAGCGCAGACTGGCAGATTTGCAGCAGAAAGAGCTTGAGCGTCTGGCGTCGAAGGCCGATTCAGACGAAGTGAATTTGCGACGCGTGGCGTAGAAAATAAAGAAAGTAATTGAGAATCATGAGTCGTTCCATGGAGAAAATCGTCGCACTCTGCAAGCGGCGTGGTTTCGTCTTTCAGAACTCAGAGATCTACGGTGGCCAAAATGGGTTCTGGGATTACGGCCCGCTGGGTACAGAACTGAAACGCAACGTTCGCGACAGCTGGTACCACGATATGGTCTCGGCCCACAACGAACTGCTGCCGCCCGCCGCAGCACCGTCGAGGTACCAAATGGTTGGTGTCGAGACCGCGTTGATCATGCACCCTCAGGTCTGGAAGTGTTCCGGCCATTACGATCTGTTCCACGACATGATGGTGGACTGCCGGGAAACAAGAAGTCGTTTCCGTCTGGATCAGGTGCGGATCCGCTGGGTGTCCTGCGATGGCAAATCGAGCAAGCAGGACAACACGGACGCCGAGATAGCTCGAATAGCGGTCGCCACCACGGAAGAGAATTTCGTGGAAGACCTTGTCGTTCAGGCTCTCCGTGCATTCGGCATGAAGAAAAAGTATGCCGACAAGCTGGAATGGGATGGGGCCGTTACCACACTGGACCAGATTGACGTATCCGAGTTTTCACACGTGGTGGCTCCCGGTGCGACCAAAGCGGGGACGCTAACGGATCCTCGCGAATTCAACCTGATGATGAAAACCATCATCGGTGCGCTGGGCACGGATGATGACGCTGCGTACCTGCGCCCGGAGACGGCTCAGGGAATCTTCGTCAACTTCAAGAACGTCGTGGATAGCAGTCGCGTGAAGCTGCCGTTTGGCATCTGCCAGGTCGGCAAGAGTTTTCGCAACGAGATCACTCCTCGAAATTTCACGTTTCGCTCGCGTGAGTTCGAACAGATGGAGATTGAGTTCTTCTGTCGACCGGACGCATCGTCGGGCTGGTACACCTATTGGCGAGACCGTCGTTATCAATGGTACCTGGATCTGGGTATCAGCAAGGACCGCTTGATTTTGCGTGACCACCATGTCGAAGAGTTGGCTCATTACTCTGTTGGTACGGCGGACATTGAATACGCGTTTCCGTTTCTTGACGACGGCGAATACGGTGAGCTCGAAGGAATTGCTCACCGAGGTGACTTCGATCTGCGTTCTCACATGGAAGGCAAACTGGCAAAGGATGAGAATGGGGAATTGGCGCCGGAACTGAACGAACATGGCCAGCCACGACATCGTGGCAGCGGTAAGGACCTGAGCTACTTTGACGATCAGGCGAAAGAACGATTTGTTCCTCACGTCATCGAACCGTCTGCCGGTGCTGACCGGGCGACATTAGCATTTCTGTGTGAAGCGTACCACGAGGATCAGCAGCCGGATGAGAAGGGAAAAATGCAGGAACGAATTGTGATGAAGTTCCATCCGCGGCTGGCCCCCGTGAAGGCTGCGGTGTTCCCGTTGATCAAGAAGGAAGGCATGCCTGAAAAGGCCGCTGAAGTTTTCGGGGCATTGAAGGCTGCGGGGCTCAACTGTCAGTATGATCAGCAGGGTGCGATCGGACGTCGTTATCGCCGACAGGACGAGATTGGCACGCCGTACTGCATTACAGTTGATGGTGGCACTTTGACGGACGGCACGGTGACGATTCGAGACCGGGATACGCTGGTACAGGACCGCATTCCTGCTGACCGCGTGGCAGAGGAGGTCTCCGCTCGACTTAATGCGTGACCGGCAGCAGAGCGAACTTCACTTCACCTGAGTGCCCGTTCCGCAGGACTCAGGCGGTACACAGGATCACCTCCACAGTGACCTGTATGGTCGGCAGCTCTTGCTGCGAGAAATCTTCGTAAGAACTCGTTCGGGCACCTGCGCAGCTGCTGTCTGTCGTGAAAAGCTGGCTTGGTGGTCCAGCGGTGGATTCGTTGGTGGAATTTGTGGCCGAATTTTGTGATCATGCGTACGTTACACATTCAACGCATGCCGGGTGTTCCCTCCCCACGCTCCTCTTTTATCCACGCTCCTCTTTTATCCACGGAGTCGTTTCCAGTGCGATTAGTCTCTCTCACCATCTGTTTTTTTTTCGGCGCTGCAATCACCACTTATGCAGCGGATTCGGCAATCCCGGTCGCCAGCACGGCGATCGTGACAGCTGACACTCCGAGCCATCAGCAGGCCGTCCAGGCAGATATCTCGGGTGCCAAAGATCTGTACCTTGTCGTGACGGACGGAGGCAATGGTTTCAGCTGTGACTGGGCGGACTGGATCGAACCTAAACTGTCCGGTCCGAAGGGCGAAATCAAACTCACCAGTCTGAAATGGAAGTCCGCGACAACTCAGTGGGGCGAGGTCGCTGTGGGAAAGAACGCCGGCGGTCATCCGTTGAGCGTGGCGGGTAAGCCTGTCAGAGACGGCATCGG
>JABABI010000078.1:0-234 GCA_014238335.1 Fuerstiella sp. | reverse complement strand
ATCGGCACTCACGCGAATTCAGTCATCCACTACAAGCTGCCGGACGGGTACACAAAATTCACCGCAATTGGGGGACTGGACAACGGCGGCATTGATCAGGGCGGTGGAGCTAGTGTGCATTTTGCAGTCTACACCAAACAGCCACCAGCACAGAGCGGCGGTGCAGAAGCCAGTCATGATCCGGAAGGCGCTGTGGCTGCCCTGGATGTTCCCGATGATCTGTCGGTCAAGCTG
>JABABI010000077.1 GCA_014238335.1 Fuerstiella sp. | reverse complement strand
CTGGCTGGTCCGCGAAGAACAGTGCGATGCCCAGTCGCCAGTGGGAAGCATCGAGTGACGCATCCCGTTTGACCATCGCCTCGTATTCGATTACCGAATCCTGATAGCGACGCAGAAAGAACAAGGCGTCTCCGCGTCGTGAGTGAATTTGGGTGGCGTTAGTCGCACTGTCGGCCGGTGACGGCGATTTCGCGAGCACGTCGGTGAATTTCTTCGTGATGGCCGCGCGTTCGTCGGGATTCAGAGGATGTTGCTCCGCCTGTTCATTGTCGGAAAACAATGCTTCAGTCTTCTGGTCCGCGACAGCGGCGGAATACAGGCTTTGCGCGATGACACAGAACAGGACCAACATCCGGGTGATTGAAGATTGATTCATGATTCTATCTTACATCTGATCGTTAAAGTGTTGCAAATGTCAGCCGGCTCATCATTCGTAAGTGGCAGTTTCAAAATTACTTCTTCTGACGTCGTTCGATTACCTTGTCGCGCATTACAATAACCCGGTTCACCAGGGACTTCATCATTGCGGGCGATTCGGCGGTGAGGACTGCCCCAGGGCTGGTGTGCGGCTGAGCAATGGTGATTTGATCCACGTTCTCAAATGTGCAGTTGGCATATGCGTCGGCGATGTCCATCAACTCGTGACCGCTTGCTGAAGTGGTCGAAAAAATCAGACCGGCCTCCAGTCCTCGAGCAGCCATCTGCCTGAGGCGTGTGTTGGGTTCCGATTCGGTAAATGCATGTGTGTTGCCACCGATGAAGAAGACGAAGTCATAGTTTCGAGGAGCAAACTCATCCAGCATTCTGTCAGCAATACGTTTGACGGTTTGATCGAGGGAGTAAATCTGCCCCCACCGTGACGACGCGACTTCGAATCCGATCGCCTGTTCGCCCAGGACCGCGACAAGGGCACGGAATTCGGCTTGATCAAACTGGTCCGGCAGGACCACCAGAGCTCGGCCTGGGAACCCATTGAAACGTGTAGCCACGCGGCCTCCACCGGACATGCCAAATTTTTGGCCGTTAGCTGTCTCCTCACACAACTCCTTTGCTTTACGAACCAGCTCCTTGGTCTGCACCGCACTTTGCGCGTGAACGATCCATCCGTTCAGCCCCGTTGGGCTGACGGTCGTTACGTTGCCGTCGAGTTCTGGAGCACCGCGGGAGTAAAAATCGATGCCGATCACTGCCTGTAATGCGCCCTGGGAAAGTGCTGCCACGACCAGGCCTTGACCAATGGCCGTGTTAATAAGTGGTTCAAGCGTCTGGGTAGCGGCCTTTGACTGAAACTCGTCGGTCGATCCGCTGACAAAAAAGATCATGTCGAAATTATCAGCACGGACGTCTGCGAGCGGAACCGGCAATCCGATCTGAAGTTTTTGGTCATGTGCGGGTCGGGGCTGTTCGCCGCGAATCGTTGTCACGATCAGGTCAATATTCTGTGTGTCAAGCTGGCGTTTAAGTTTCTGGTATTCGTTATCATTGAATTGCCCGACAGGCAGCACTGCGAGGGCTCGTCCATCACCACCGTCGAGCAAACGATTTCCGCCGCCGAAGTTCACGGGAAACGCCAATCCTGTTGCCGCGAATCCTTCTTTCGCGGCCGGCTGGATCTCCATGTCGGTGCTGACACCCGCCGTATCGGTCTCCGTCTGAGCGTGCTGCTGGATTGCAGTTTTTGCTGCGTCGGGCAGGGCCACCCAGATGCCTGCGCCAATCAGGCAGCTGGAGCAAAGGACTGCAGCCCAGCTGGCATAGGCCGGTCTGCGCCGACACCGGCGACGTTGTTCAAGGATGGAGCCTTCTGCATCAGGGCAAATTTCGACGGCCACCGGAACTCGGCCGGTGAGAAGAGCGTTGATGTCCGCCGCAACTTCCTTCATCGACTGGTAGCGGCGATCCGGTTTCTTGGCCAGCATACGATGAAACACCGCGTCCAGACCACGCATGGCTCCGGTGCATTTTTGTTCCAGTGATGGAACAGGAATTTCGCGATGAGCGACCAGCCGGGCCATGACTGTGTCGCCTTCGAAGACCGGTCTGCCCGACAGCAGGTAGTGCAGCGTACAACCCAGGCTGTAGATGTCCGATCGGTTATCGGCATCGCGACTGCGCAGTGCCTGTTCCGGCGACATGTAGTCGACGGTGCCCATGATTACGCCCGTGTTGGTCATGGCCGCGTGAGTTGCAGCGTCCGGGTTGTCGCTCAGCAGGGAATCAAAGCGAGCCAGCCCCATGTCCAGAATCTTAATGCTCAATACATCGGAATCGGCTTCTTCCGACAGCATCAGGTTATGCGGTTTTATGTCGCGATGGGTGATGCCCTGATCGTGAGCATACTGCAGCGCTTCAGCAGCTTCCGACATAAGCTCCAGCACCCGCTTCACGGGCAGCGGGCCGTGAGCCGACACGTGCTTCGCAAGATCGCTGCCTTCAATGTATTCCATTACCAGAAATGGAACGCCTTCGGCCTCATCAGCATCATGGGCCACTACGAAGTTCGGATGGCTTAATGCCGCGACGGTACGTGCTTCATTGCGAAACCGTTTCATCATGTTGGGCGACTTGCGCCCGGCAGAATTCATCACCTTTACACAAACGACGCGGCCCAGCCGGCGGTGTTTCGCCTTGAAGACGTTCCCCATGCCGCCCTGGCCCAGTTTTTCCAGCAGCACGTAATTTCCCAGAACCAGCCCCTTCCCCCGCCCTTTCAGCAGGACGCGAGCCTGAAACGGCGTCAATTTACCTTGCCTGATCAGCTGTTTGGCAATCGAGGTACTGTCATCAGCCTTAAGGTCGCTCAGCAGACTGTCCACTTCCTCGACCGGAAACAGCCCACAGCGCCGCAGTGCGGCGACAAAACTGTCTACGGTTACCGCCTCCTGAGGCAATGACAGGACGGCACCTTCCGAAGGGCCCAGATTCTGAACTTTTCGAATCAGCTTTTCGAGTTGTGCGTGGTCCGGCGTGGTCCTTGGTTTCGTACGAGCAGATGCCAATACGCCCTCTGGGCGTCTTTCGAGTTCGTCCACTCTGTTCTGACAGAAGTCGCAGCCTTCGAAATGCTCAAACAGGTGTTCGGCACTGTCTTCGTGCAGGCTTCCTGAAACCAACTGGGCCAGAACGTCGTTCGGCGGGCAGGTCGAGAGTTTTGTTGGTGGAATGGCCATTTGAATTACTTGCGTTTTCGCTACAGCAATGAGACTCAGACACTCCCTGAAAATACGAAATGCTTATCAGTCGTGAGCATTCTTTGACGCGATCGTGTGTTCCCCATCCGCAGGCGGACGCCGCGGTCAGCTGTTTACACCAAAAAAGAACGTATTTGGATAGCGGCTATTCCACCAGATCCTCCAGGACCAGCCGAAGCCGCCTCCGTATTCGGTAATTTGCCTGTCTGATCGTCTGCGGGGTGACGTCCAGTTCTGCCGCCACTTCTGTCGCAGCGCGGCCTTTCAGGGCAACCTGCTCAAAGGCAGACCAGTTGCGAGGATCGAATTCGCCTTGAATCAGATCCATCGCTCGATGCACGACCAGCGCATCATCGGCCTCTGTTTCGTCTTCAGAATCCTCGGCCAGCGGATCCGGGAGGTCGGAGATTCGCATTTGTGCTGCCGTTCCACCGGCCGCGTCAACATGACGTTTGGATTTTCGCAGGTAGTCAATAGTACGGGTCCTGACAATCGTTTTCAGCCAGGAACGAAACGATGCGACTGATCGCCCCGGCACAAAATTACCGATATGTCGTGCCACCGTTTTGAACGTTTCCTGAAAAACGTCTGCAGCGTCCTCTTCGCTCAGTCCGTAACGGCGACACCATTTCTCCACCAACGGACCGTACAAATGCACGACCTGGTGCCAGGCGTCTTCATCATTGGCCTGCGCACGTCCCAGCAGAGTGAGCGATGTGACTTCAATTCCGTCCGCCATAAGACTTTTCTATCGTATCACGCATACCCACATCACCCGGTGTTCCCGGCTGCCGACGCCACTCAGGACGCAGGGGCCGACAACCCGCCTGGGACCGCCAGATGAAGAAGAAACGGGGCCTGATCACGGATGTATTATCGCGAAGTCACCTATCGGTATCCAGTGCCAGCACAGGGATTGCGGCAGAGCAGAGCAATCACGAGGTCGAAATACCGTTATGAGTCAAATAACTGATCCCTGACAAGGAGGTTTTGCCAGGGGCGACGTGCTTGAACATCAAGCTCGCAAAACATACGCTCCCTGCTCACAGGAGTTGAGGAGAGTCAAAAGGGGTGCGGCGTTATCGGATTTTGCAGCGGAAGCGGCGTACCTCATGACCTCAATTGCAGTGCCGCCAGAGCCCTATAACTCCATGATCTTCTGTCAGATGATTTTTCATTCGTTTGTTTCGGTGGAACTTTCATGATTCTCAGCGGCAGCGAAATCAAAGTCCAGATCGGCAGAAACCTCAACATTGAACCCTTCCATGAGGAACAGCTGAATCCCAACAGCTACAACCTCACGCTGCACGACGAGCTTCTGGTGTACGAAGAAATCGTGCTGGATATGAAACGTCCCAATCGATATCGACGCATCACGATTCCCGAAGAGGGAATGGTTCTGCAGCCCAATCAGCTGTATTTGGGCCGGACGATCGAATACACCGAAACGCATAACTACGTGCCCATGCTGGAAGGGCGTTCTTCCATCGGTCGTCTGGGTCTGTTTGTGCACGTCACGGCCGGCTTTGGCGATGTCGGTTTCTGCGGGTTCTGGACGCTGGAAATGTTCGCCGTTCAGCCTGTTCGCATTTACCCGGGCGTTCAGGTGTGCCAGATTTTTTATCATTCTGTCGAAGGTGACGTTACCGAATATCGGAGCAGCAAGTACCAGCACAACACAGACATTCAGCCCAGTCTGCTGTTCAAGGAACTTGGAATTCGCGACGAGCACCAAATGAAGCTTGCCTTCGACGAACAGTCGAAGGCCGCGGACGAGGGATAACGCCGCAGCGTGCAATAATTTCGCAGAAGCTGCCTCCAACCGCGATATTCTGTCTGAGTCACGTCATCGCACAGCGGTTCGGATCAACACACGGGCGCCATAAATTGCAGCGCGTTAATATCATGCTTTGTCAGAGATGTCTGATCGATTCCATGCCCCGTCCCAGGTGATTTTTGCGACAGCCTGGTAGGCGGCCTGCTTCGCGGCTGCGATGCTGTCGCCCATGGCCGTGACACCCAGGACACGACCGCCGTCCGTGAGCACCCGCAGCCCTTTGTCTGTTGTCCCGGCATGAAAGACCTTTGTGTCTGTCTGGCGATCCGCTTCGGCTATGCCACTGATTACCTGTCCCTTCGAATAACTTCCTGGATAGCCATCGGAAGCCATCACCACGCAGACGGCTGGTCGTTCCTCCCATTCCAATCCTTCAAGTTCCGCCAGTCGTCCGGATGCGGCCAGCGACAATATCTGTGCGAGATCCGTTTTTAAGCGCATCAGCACTGCCTGGGCTTCAGGGTCGCCAAAACGCACATTGTATTCAATGACTTTTGGCCCCTGCTGTGTCAGCATTAATCCCGCATAAAGGACCCCGGAAAACGGATGTCCTTCGACGCGCATCGTGTGAATGGTGGGGACCAGAATTCGGCGAATGATGTCGTCCATGATTCCGTCCGTCACCAGCGGAGCCGGGCTGTAGGCCCCCATGCCGCCGGTGTTTGGCCCCAGATCACTGTCATGTGCTCGTTTGTGATCCTGTGATGTTTCAAGCGGTATGATTGTGTCGCCGTCGACAATCGCCAGGATGCTGGCTTCGTGCCCTTCCAGAAACTCTTCGATGACGATCCTCTGTCCGGCTGTCCCGAACAGATCGTCCTGCAGCATCTGTGTGGCAGCAGACTTGCCTTCCGTACAGTTCTTACACACATGAACACCTTTGCCGGCCGCAAGTCCGTCTGCCTTCACGACAACGGGAACATCCTCCAGCGCATCCAGATAGGCGTGTGCTTCCTCAAGTCTTGTGAAGCTTTTGGACGCGGCGGTCGGGACGCCCGCCTTCTTCATGATTTCCTTGGAAAATGCCTTGCTGCCCTCGAGGCGGGCGGCCGCTTTGGTCGGGCCGAATATTTTCAGGCCGTGCGTTTCGAATTCATCAACAATTCCGGCTACCAGTGGGACTTCCGGGCCGACGACGGTCAGGTCAATATCGTTATGTTTGGCGAACGACATCAAACGCCCGAGATCATCTGCTGCGATGTTCACATTTTCGCCATCCACA
The DNA here is from genome assembly GCA_014238335.1 of Fuerstiella sp. GTDB lineage: Bacteria > Planctomycetota > Planctomycetia > Planctomycetales > Planctomycetaceae > Fuerstiella. Next base: position 28,493 of record JABABI010000077.1, on the reverse strand, counting down.
GCGGTCCCTGCATTCCCTGGTGCGCAATAGACTTTTTCGACGCCTCCGCACTGAGCCAGTTTCCAGACTAATGTGTGCTCCCGACCACCCTGTCCGACAACCAAAATGTTCATTGAAAACTCCGCACCTGCAAAAACAAAACTCCGAACGAAACCGCGTCTCAGACCAAATGTGATAACGCTCGAACTCAAGCACACGCCGCTTTTCGTTGCGTTGCCCAAGTTGTGATCGGGTCTCCCCGCAGAAGAACTCCTGAGTTCGGCAGCATAGCCAACATCGAACGCTTTCAAAGCCTGCCGCACCATCCGATTGCAGTTTCGTTCAGGGCACTGGCACAGCGATGAACAGGGCAATATCCTGGATCTGGCAGACTGCTCTTTGCGGCCAAAACAGGGTGAAAATGCCGTCCAGCGTTCTTCGCACCGAGGCACTATTCCTGGACATGGGACGCAGACGGTTTCCCGAATGGGGTCCTTTGCCGCAGGTGCCTCCCGGCCGACTCCCTCTAGCCGCCAATCGAATACATTGGGCGGTCCGGCTGAACGAATTCTGCCGAGTTGATCTGATGCCCCGCGTTCTTGGCGGCGATAGAGCTCACCATCGCGTCAGCGACCTCCTCATCAGGGCTTCCGTTTCGCAGCAAATCTCGGACGTCGACTTCTTCATGGCTGAACAGACAGTTCCGCAGTTTGCCTTCGGCCGTCAGTCGGAAGCGGTTGCACGTGCTGCAGAACGGCTGGCTGACGGAAGCGATCATGCCAATTTTGCCCCGGCCGTCCGCAAATTGAAAGTCGTTCGCCGGCGCATTGGGATTCGCTGATGGAACAGGTTCCAGTGAGCCAAATTCAGCCTGCAGCATCGCCATGATTTCATCAGCCAGCAGGACCTTATCACGTTCCCACTGACTGTCCGCGTCCAGCGGCATGAATTCGATAAAACGCACTTCCGTGTCGGTCTCACGGGCCAGTTCGGCAAAGGGAATAATCTGGTCTTCCGTCAGGCCTTTGACGGACACGGCGTTGATCTTAATGGGTGAAAATCCGGCCGCTCGTGCAGCAGCAATGCCTTCGATGACCTTGTCGTAGCTGTCACGACGCGTGACACGTTTAAAAATTTCTGGGTCGAGTGCGTCCAGGCTGATGTTCAGCCGTTTGACTCCCGCGTCCCTGAGTTGTTGCGCCTGTTCTCCCAGCAGCACTGCGTTGGTGGTGAGTCCGATATCGACAATGCCGGAGACATTCGCGAGGCGTGCGACAAGGCGGTGCAGTTCGCGACGCACCAGCGGTTCGCCACCCGTCAGTCGAACGCGATCGATGCCCAGCGTTGTCCCGATCCGAACCACGCGTTCAATTTCCTCAAACGACAGTAACTCATGGCGAGGCATAAACTGCACGTTGTCCGCGGGCATGCAGTAGAAACAGCGGATGTTGCAGCGGTCTGTCACGCTGATCCGCAGGTTGTTGTGCACGCGCCCGAAACGGTCGACCAGTCGTCGATCCAGGTTTGTGCTTTCAGGAGCACTCATGACTCGGCTCCTGAGAGATCGGATTCAACGGCGATCGGTGTTGCACTCGTTTGTCGCGACGGATGCACCCATTCGGTTCTGCCGTTCGCGTAGACTTCTTTCTTCCAGAGGGGAACGCGTACCTTCAGTGTGTCGATCAGCCATTGACCGGCTTCAAACGCTTCGCGACGATGCCCTGAACTCACAGCCACGGCTACGGCAATGTCGCCCAGCTGCAGATCTCCCGTGCGATGGACCATGGCAACGTTGATGACAGGCCATTTTGCACGAACGTCCGTATCCAGTTGACGCAGTTCCTGCAGGGCCATGTCCGGATAGGCATCGTATTCCAGAGAAGACGTTTGCACGTCCCCCGTGAATTCACGGACAGTCCCCAGAAACAAAACGACGGCGCCCGCAGCATGTGACCGGACGGATTCGGTCACATGGTTAAAGTCGATGGGTTCTGTGGTGAAGTTGATCATTGGTCGCGGTGTCAGGTTCATTCAGAAAAGCCAGGGCACACTCGCAGTGTACCCGGAATCTGACGCACACCAAATGAAGACGATCGCTAAACTCATAAGTCTTACATGTGTCACCGAAGAAAACCTACCGCCGCGGATCATTGAGCGAGTCTCCTGATATTTCGGCAGGATCTGAAGGCGACGGGCACGTAGAATCGAAGCTGTGATATGAGCTGCGCTCGGTGATTCTGGCATCTGCATGTGCCGGACTGTGCCGCAGAAGTCGTTTCAAAGCCACAGAAATTAAGCACGAAACGTGGGTGAGTGAATCAAACTCGCGAGACAACCGTGGCGGTCACGCATGTGCTGCCGCTGCGTGCAGGTATTGAAACGACATCTGGACTCGACCGCTGAAGGGATCGGCGTCCGTTCGTAACACAGACGCGGACCCCGTTACCGTCACAGGCGGGCGCGATAAAGAGAGGGGACGACAGAGGACAATGGCCCTAAGCCCCCTGTCGTAAGGTGCCAGCGCCTGCAGACGCATGGCCAGCTTCTGATGGTAAATGCACGACAGAACGCCTGGCAAGTCAAAATGGAAGCAATACCGCCAGAACACCGCAAAAGGTTTGTCAGCGTTAGGCAGATTGAACAGAGTGATGCAATTCTGAGTCACTGGCAACGGGCCATTGGTCTGGGCGGCCGTTCTGAATGAAATATAAGTTGGGCAGTAAGGTCGCAATCGCCTGGGACCATTGCCGCGCGCTATCTCCGGTTATGGGATCGGACCATGGTCCTGCGTTCGCATACCACGATCCGTTACTGCAGCGGGGAGGATGAGGAAATGTAAAGATGTTGATCCGATTGGTGTACAATCGTGGTCTTGGGCCGATAGTCAGCCTCCCTGCGGAGCCTGCGGAGCCTGCGGAGACTGCGGTGTCAGGAAATACGGACAATTACGGATGCACGAGACGAGTGAGGACACGTTCGGGGTGCGGCTGGACGGTGCGGTTGGACGGTGCGGTTGTCGATACGTCTGTGGAAAATGTCATCGAGCGGCATCTGGAGCTTACCGACGTCACCGAACGCAGGCAGGCCGAGGCACAGAAGAAAGCGATGAAGGAGAATTGCACCATTGCTCAGAAGATGGATGCGATTGACCAGCTGGCGAGCGGAGTGGCGCACGAGTTCAACAATCTTCTGTTTGGAATCCGCGGCAACGCAGAGTTGCTGATCCACACGGCGGATGATCGACGTTCAACGCAGGATCGCCGTGCGGTCATGGCTATCGAGCAGGCTGGAGCGCGTGCACACTGCCTCACGAATCAGCTGCTTTCGTTTGCCGAGAACATCAAGTATCACAGTGTTTGATGTTAACCGGCGCCTGACGGCCAGCAGGATAATGCTCGAGAAGCCCATTGGATCACGCACTGTGTCAAATCTTGTTCCGGCGGACGCCCCTGCATTTTTTTCTGCCGATGAATTTGAGATTGAGCGGGTAATTCTGAATTTGGTGCTGAATGCTCGTGATACCAAACCGGACAAAGGCACGATCACAATCGAATCCCGTCTTGCGGTGCTGGGTGATGGCGACGTTCCGCACGATCGTAAGGCGGGGCCATTTGTTCAGTTATCTGTTTCTGACGACGGCACCGGAATGTCGCCCGAAACAAGAGAGCGAATCTTTGAGGCCTGCTTCACGACGAAATAGGTGGCAAAGGCACCGGACAGAGCCTTTGGGTTGCGCATGGTGGCATCTCGAAGAACGGCCGTTTCATGACCGTTGACAGCGGCGAAGGTATCGGGACAGTCGTCTCGGTATTTTTGCCATCACCGGCGGATTTGGTGGTGCAGGCATCTGCCACCAAGCTCAGCCAGTCCACAGCTCTGATCGGTGGCGTCGAGACGATTTTTGTCTGTAATGACGAGGGCCTTGTATTGAGTGCTGAGAAAGTTCTGCTGGAAAGTGTCGGTTATTCAGTAATTGCAACCGGAAGCCCTGGCCGCTGCAGAATTGGTCACTCAGGAAATCTCTCTGTTGTTGACGGACGTGACGATGTCGGGAATGGACGGTATGGAACTCGGCCAAAGAATTCATCAGCAATATTCCGACATGAAAATGCTCTCTTCATCAGGTTTTTCTGCCGACCATATCAACGCGTGTAATGACGCCGATTTCCTGATGAAGGGTTCGCCGGTCAGTGAGTTCCTGCAGCGTGTCCGAGACTATCCGGACAGCGAAAACCGTCCCTTCAGGGGCTTGAGCGGGGCGTCAGGCGAAGTGTGACGTCCGTGGGGATGTGTCTGACGACTGGAAGTGGTCTTAAAACCACTAATCACAAGCACGAATTGAGTGACCCCACCTCGCGATACAACTGTGGTGGTCACTTACCCGCTAGCGCTGCGTGCTGGTATTGAAATCACATCTGCTCACCTGGGGCCCGTCTTGTCCGACACCAGGCTCAGAAGCTCCAGATCAAAGAGGCCCAGTAGTCGATGTTGTTCTTTTGATCGCCCGCGTCCACCAGGCTGTCATAACGATCAAATACGCTCAAACTGAACTTGACGCTCTTCTGGTCGTTCATGGCGTATTCCCAGCCTGCTCGGGCGTTGAGTCGAAATTCACCGGCGTTGCCAACGTCCGGAAAGAGGACCGATCTGACATAGAAATTTTGTCGCGGGGTGAGCGTCTTCTCCCAGACCGAACCAAGGAATCCTTCCGGCCTCCAGGCGGAGTCGGCTCCTTCGAATTCTTTTGATGTTCCAACTCCGACCAGACCTTTGAACAGGCACTTCTGCGTCTTCACCAGCGTGACGACTCCACCGACGTGAAGCCCGAGGCGGGCTTTAAACGATTCCAGTTCGTCGTATTCAAACCAGCCGTCTGCAAACGTGCCCCAATTAGAATTCGGGTTCTCACGTTCCCATCGTGTCAGTGAGTAAAAGCGGTTCTTGGTCGTCTCAATCTCGTCACGTGAAAACAGATAGTCCACATCAAGAGTCAGCGTATCATGATCGACCTTTTGTTTTGCATCGAAGCCGGTAACGAGGTTAATGTTGCGACTGTTCCCCTCGGCACCATTCAGGCCGATCTCCATTCTGCCATCCCAGATGTCTACCCAACGATCCTGCGGGCATTGACAATATGGGTTCTTCCGACCGCAGGCGGTGCAGGCCACAGGAACGACTAGCGAGTCACTAAAGGTCTCGAGATCACCAGTCCACAGGGCAGAACTCAACGTGTTATTGTCGCCGGCAATTTTTGCCGATTTTTGGAAGGCGCTGTCCTCTGTGAGAGCCGCCGGGGTGGCGACGAGGAAAGTCAGAACCAACAGACAGTTGGCGCGAAACTGTGGGAGATTCGGTTTGCCATGCCAATCGTTTGGAAACATTCGATTAACCTGCGTCACAAAAGAAAAACTGCGATTCCTGTCCGGAACTCGGGCCTCAACCAAGTTCTTCGTCAGTCCTGCCGTGCAGTCATAATCGCGATCTTGATTACTCACCCTACAACTCGGATTATCCGAACAGGCGGCAAAGTCAGCGTAGACCACCCGAACTGGTCGCCGTGCTCCGTGGCATTTCCGTTCAGCAGTTTGTGAGTTGTCCCGGCGTCGTCGAGCGTAGAGGGGGCAGGTATCCAGAATTTCATTAGTTCGACCATTTGACCGGTGTGTTTGCAACATGAGCCGTTTCTGCGGTAATCTGGCCTGCTTGCCGTCAAGTGATGAAAGAGAGTGTTTTCGAACGAGAGATAAAATGTGCGAGGAATTTTTGGGGCGTCGTCTGAATCGTCTCCGATGCGTCGTTGGAACGCTTGTCGGCCTTTGTCTGCTGACCACGGATGCCGGCAGTCAGGACGCCGCTCCGGACTTTGACAAAGACGTCGCCCCGATTCTGATTGACAATTGCCTGGACTGTCACAGTGGTGCCGAACCGAAAGGCGGGCTGAGTCTGGTAGAATCGGATTCCGCACGGAAAGGTGGCGAATCCGGTACGGCGATCGCGCCGGGCAGCTTACATCGAAGTCTGCTGTGGCAACATATTGTTTCTGGAGAAATGCCGCCGATGAAACCGTTGGGCGACCCAGAGCGGCAGGTGCTGCGGAACTGGATATTACTCGGCGCAAAATGGGGCACCAGTCCGATTGATCGATTTCGCATGACCACGAGTAAGCGGGCAGGCACCGACTGGTGGGCTCTGCAGCCGGTGGAGCGTCCCGATGTTCCTGTGGTTGGGCTGAATTCACGGGTGCGAAATCCGATCGATGCGTTCGTCCTGCGAAAGCTGGCAGAGCAGGGACTGGTGCCGTCCCCCGAAGCGACTCCGCGAGTGTTGCTGCGACGTTTGAGCTTTGATCTGACAGGTCTGCCACCCGCACCGGAACAGGTGCTGGAATTTGAACACTCCATGCGTGAGTCCGGCGAGGCGGCATTCAGCGAACTGGTGAATCGGCTGCTGGATTCGAAGCATTTCGGAGAACGCTGGGGCCGGCACTGGCTGGACGTGGTTCGCTTTGGTGAAAGTCAGGGATACGAGCGAGACAAACTGCGTACGGATTCGTGGCACTACCGCGACTGGGTGATCGACGCATTCAACAGCGATCTGCCGTATGACGAATTCGTCCGGCAGCAGCTGGCCGGCGACATTCTTTATCCCGACGATGCCAGAGCGATCATCGCCACCGGATTCCTGGTGGCCGGAGCGTGGGACGAAGTTGGACAGAGTCAGCAAAGTTCTGCGATGAAGGCCGTCGTGCGACAGGATGAAATTGAGGACTACGTGGGAACCATTGCTCAGACGTTTCTCGGCCTCACAGTGAACTGTGCACGCTGTCACGATCACAAGTTTGACCCGATTCTGCAGAAGGAGTATTACCAGCTCGCGTCGGCCGTGGGAGGAGTCAGGCACGGCAGCCGTGCTGTTGTTTCGGGGAATGGCGGCAAGCCGTTCTCTGTGTATGCGGTCAAGCCAGGCACAGCCGAGGTCACGTATGTTCTGGATCGAGGCAACGCCGCGGTTCGTCGTGAAGTTGTGACTCCAGGTGGCGTCGCGTCGGTTGCGGCTATTAATTCGTCTTTCGGGCTCGCGGCAGACTCACCTGATGCGGATCGTCGGCGCAAACTGGCCAGCTGGATTACTCAGGAACAGAACCCGCTGTTCGCGCGAGTCATTGTGAATCGGTTGTGGCATTATCACTTCGGTGCAGGACTGTTGGAAACACCGAATGACTTCGGATTCAACGGCGGCCGTCCCAGTCATCCGGAGCTGATCGACTGGCTGGCTTCAGAACTTATCACTTCCGGCTGGAGCCTGAAGCACACGCACCGCCTGATCGTCACATCAGCGACTTATCGACAGGCGTCGCGACATCGCCCGGACTGTGCCGCTGTGGATGCGGACAACCGTCTGCTGTGGCGGAAAAGCCCTGCTCGACTGGAAGCCGAAGCGCTCCGTGATTCGATCCTTAGTGTCGCCGGACAGCTGAATCCTCAATATGGCGGTGCGCCGTATCGTGACTTCACGACGTACGTCAAGAACACGCAGTTCTACACCATGGCGGATCCCGACAGCCCCGATGTCTACCGTCGCACAGTGTACCGCACCTGGATTCGGTCCGGACGGAACCAGCTGCTGGACGCATTCGATTGTCCTGATCCGTCGACGACTGCTCCGCGACGAGCCGTCACAACAACGCCGATTCAGTCACTGGCACTGATGAATAATTCGTTCGTACTGCGTATGTCGGATCGCTTCGCCGAACGAGTTATCAAAGAGGCAGGCACAGATGTTTCGTTACAGGCGACTCGTGTCTATCAGCTGGCCTACAGCCGTTCGCCGAATGATGCCGAGACTGATCAACTTGCACATTTCGTAACCAGTCACGGGCTCTCGGCCCTTTGCCGGGTTGTCCTTAACAGCAACGAGTTCATCCATGTCGACTGAGAAATCGTCAATCCCTGGTCGCCGGGACTTATTGTCCTTCGCCGTTTCCGGCATTGGCGCGGTGGCGTTGTCGGAATTACTGGCGCGCGACGGTTTCGCGAAGGCGGACGTGGTTCCCGGACAGGCCTCAGTTCCGTGGCCTCACCACGATCCTCGTGCGAAGCGAGTGATCCACATCGTGGCTTGCGGCGGATTCAGCCAGGTAGATTCGTTCGACTACAAGCCGGATCTGGAGTCTCTGCACGGCAAGTCACTTGTGTCCGAAGAGAGGCCGGATGTGTTTTTTGGTCAGGTGGGGTTGCTGCGGAAGAGTGACTGGAGATTCCGGCAACGTGGTCTGAGCGGCCTGTGGATCTCAGAATTATTTCCGCATCTGGCGCAGGTCGCCGACGAATTGACCGTCGTGCGTTCCATGTTCGGAGAAACGTCCAATCATACACCGGCGACATTTCAACAGAATTCAGGATTCCGACTGAACGGCTTCCCGACGGCCGGTGCCTGGCTTTCGTATGGTATGGGCAGTGAAACTGACGATCTGCCGGCCTACGTCGTGATCCCGGATCCGCGGGGCGTTCCCGCAGGGGGCTCGATCAACTGGACGAACGGATTTCTTCCGGCTCAGTTTCAGGGCGTCACAATGAACAGCTCCGGCGTGCCGATCCAGAATCTCTTTCCTGCGCGCGAACTTGCGGCCGACACGGAGACTGCGAGTCGACATTTACTGGCGGAACTGAATCAAAAACATCTGGCAGAACGCGGTGAGAGCGACGTGCTGGCCGCACGGATTCGCAGCTATCATCTGTCCGAACGCATGCAGGCCGTGGTTCCGCAGGTCGCTGATCTGAACGGCGAGACGGCGGTGACTCATGGTATGTACGGCATCGCTGAGGAACAGACGCAGGACTTTGGTCGCAGCTGTCTGCTGGCGCGACGCCTGCTGGAACGCGGGGTTCGTTTTGTGCAGATGTTCTCCGGAGGGGCCTTCGGTCAGCCCAGAATCAACTGGGACGGTCACGAGGACATGATCAGGAACCATGGTCGAGAAGCAGTCCGCATCGACAAACCGATTGCCGGACTGCTGCGTGACCTGCGGCAGCGCGGCATGCTGGACGACACACTGGTCATGTTCACGACCGAATTTGGACGTACGCCATTTACCCAGTCAGCCGCGAATGTTGTGGGGCCAGGCCGTGATCACAACGAAAAAGGATTCAGCGTCTGGCTGGCCGGCGGTGGAATGAAACCGGGCATCGCCTACGGCGCGACGGACGACATCGGCTGGCAGGCGGTTGAAAATCGAATGCACTGGCATGACTTCCATGCAACAGTGCTCCACCAGCTGGGTATTAATCACGAACAGCTGACGTTCTACCACAATGGCATAGAACGTCGACTGACCAACGTCCACGGTGAAGTCGTTCGCGACATATTGGCGTAGGTCACCAGGGACACACCGTCTGCAGATTTTCACGGAATGACTGGCTCTTGATATGATAGACAAGGACTCCGTGGTTGTCCGCACAATGGTGGAAGATGATCTTCCGGACGCAGACGTGCTGCGGGAAATTGCCGGATGGAACCAGATGCCGGGTGACTGGCTGCGGATACTCCGATATCAGCCGAACGGATGCTTCGTCGCGACCATCAATGGTGCGATCGTGGGGACGGTCACAACCACCAGTTACCCGCATAATGCCGCCTTGGGTGAATCCGTTCCGCTGGGGTGGATCGGAATGATGCTGGTGCATCCGGAGCAGCGTCGCAGGGGAATCGCCTCGGCGCTCATGCAGCGGTCTGTTGAGTACCTGAACGCAACTGGTGTGGAGTGCATCAAGCTTGATGCGACGCCAGTGGGTGAGCCGGTTTACGCTCGGCTTGGGTTTCAACAGGAGTGGTGTTTCAACAGGTGGCAGCGAGCCAGTGACGAGCCCCCGGCAGTTGTGCCCTCGACCGGTCGCGGAAGTCTGTCCAGCGAAGTTGATCTGGCGGCCTTTGGCGTGGATCGCGTGTCGTGGCTCAACATGCTGGCGAAAGATTCGACGGTGGTTGTGAACGACCACGGGTTCGGCATGCTCCGAGCCGGTCGGATCGCGTCCTATCTGGGGCCGATTACCGCAGACGGGCCGGACGCTGCTGGTGAAATTGCTGACACGCTGCTGAATGGCGTGCACGGCCCGATTGTCTGGGATATGCCGTCGCCAAACGAAGCAGGTGAACAGTTGGCGCGTGCGCGTGGATTTGAGCCCGTACGTGATCTCACCCGTATGTGGATGGGAAAACGGTTAATCGCCCCCGAGTTGAAATATCAGTTCGGACTGTGCGATCCCGGAACAGGTTAAAGGATCTCAGTTGACAAATGCGACGGCCGATCCTGGCTTCAGAACGTGCTTTGGCATGGGATGGTTTTCGTCAAAGACTCTCATCGTGTTGACCGATTCGATCACGTTTCCTGATTCGTCGAACTGTGCCGTGGCTTTGTCGACGATTCCGCCGGAATCCAGTCCGAAGTGTTTGACCATAAACGGATACATTGCCTGGCGCTTCTTGACCTGATACCCATGTTGCTCGTCCGGGAAGTGAGTGTTCTCGACACCGGTCGCAGCTTCGTGCAGTTTGTAAACACTCTGTATGTAAGGAAACTCGACCTGCGGTGTGTTCTTCGTCCAGTCACCACCGACCGACACCAGGAGTATCGGTCGCGGAGCTGCCAGTGAGGCAATTTCGCAGTTGTTGGTTTCCAGTTCGGCGGTCTTGTGAATCGGCATGCCGCTTTCGCAGTGGCATCCCCCGAAGAAGTGAGCCGACACCATCACCACGGGCACAGCCACTTTGACTCGCTGGTCAAGGGCCGTCAGCAGAAACGTCTGAGTCCCGCCGCCCGAGCACCCCGTTACGCCGAGTTGCTGATCGTTGACGTCAGCCAGGGACTGCAGGAAATCCAGCGCTCTAATGCTGCTCCAGGTCTGCAGTGTTAACGCCTGTTCGTGTTTATGGTCCCAGCCGTAGTGCTCGGAATCACCGAACCCGACCATGTCGTACGAAAACACAACGGCTCCCATTCGCGCCAGTGTCGCACAACGATGTTGTTGATCCGGACGCAGGCGCCCGCCTTCACGACCGCGCGCGTGACCGTGCGGACACAGAATTCCCGGAAAAGGTCCCTTCCGTCCCAGGGGACGATACAGACTGCCATAAACCAGAAATCCCGGTCGTGCTTCAAACGCAGCGGATTCGACGGAGTAACCCTTGTGTTCGCGTTTCTTGTGAATGATGGAATTCAGCGGTGTCCGTTCAGGCAATGGATGCAGATTCATCCCGGTGAGGATCTGATGCCGAATTCGATCTGCCCGTTGCTGCCACTGTTGCAGGTTTGAATATGTCGCTGAGATTCGTTCCAGCTGACGGACGGCATCGGCCTCGGAATGGTAGTTGCCGACGCACAATGTCGGACCGGCCTCTTTTGCAGTGGACTTGCCGTCTGCCGCGAGAACTGTCGCCGCTGTCGCAAGGAAAATCGCAAGGATGACGAACGACTGATGACGCATATCGGTTCTCCGACAGATTTCCGAACTAAAGTAAGGCAGGCTGCCTGCACAACTCAGCTCAGCCTATCACACGAGAATTCATTAGGGCAAGCGAGTGGCGTGTTTGTATGGCGGCCACTTGCAGGGGTCTTCCGCAGATCCCCACCAATGATTTTTTCAGGCTGCGTACCGGATTGGCACTTGGAAGTTATCCCGCTATTCGTCAAAATGCTGCTCCAGCCTCTTATCCTCGCCGATCTGCCTCCCTCTTCTGCGACGACCGTCATGTTTCGACTGTCAATCATCGTGACGTTGTTTACTGCCGTGACCGTTGGTTTGCCCTCCGCTCATGCCGTTGATGGTGATTCTGCGCCGCGGTTTGAGACTCATGTGCGGTCGATCATGAAGACGCACTGCTGGCAGTGTCACGGAGAAGAGGAGCAGCCTGAAGGGGAACTCGATCTGCGGTTGGTGCGTTGGATGCTGAAGGGCGGTGAATCGGGAGCTGCCATCGTTGGTGGTAAGCCGGACGAGAGCCTGCTGTATCAGCGACTGCGTGATGGTGAGATGCCGCCCGACAGCAGCAAATTGCTGTCTGCAAGAGAAATCGAAATCGTGCGAGACTGGATTGTGGGCGGTGCCGCAACCGTTCGTCCGGAACCGGAATCGATCAACGCCGGCGCCTTCATCACCGCCGAAGAACGGTCCCACTGGTCATATCGGCCGATCGTTCGCCCCGTGGTGCCGCAGGTGGCAGACAGCGATTCTGTGGTGAACCCGATCGATGCATTCCTGTTGGCTCGGCTGGAAGCACGAGGCTTTACGTTTAGCCCCCGTGCAGTGCCGCATACTCTGATACGTCGTCTGTATCTTGACCTGCATGGTCTACCACCGACGCCGGAGGCGGTCGCGCTCTTTGCGGAGAAGTATGACGCCGACGCATGGTTGCAACTTGTTAACCAGCTGCTGACTTCCACACAGTACGGTGAACGCTGGGCCAGACACTGGCTGGACGTTGCCGGCTACGCGGACAGTGAAGGCTACAACGACGTGGACGCGGTGAGGCCTGACGCATGGCGATACCGAGACTATGTAATTCGCTCGTTTAATGCAGACAAACCCTTCGATCAGTTCATCCGCGAACAGCTGGCTGGCGACGAAATGGTGACATCGCCGCAAAATAACCTTTCCGCAGCGGATGCTGAACTGCTGGCGGCGACGGGCTTTCTGCGCATGGCTCCGGACGGGACCGGCGGCGCGGTACCTGATGTGAACGTGGCTCGTAACGATACGATCGCTGATACCATCAGGATTGTCTCTTCGTCGCTGATGGGCATGACGGTCGGGTGTGCTCAATGTCACGACCACCGCTACGACCCGATTTCGCAGGCTGACTATTATCGCTTCCGTGCCATCTTTGAACCGGCGTTCGACTGGGAGAAATGGCGCAAACCGAGTCAGCGGCGTATCTCGCTATACACCGACGACAACCGCACGGAGGCGGCGCGAGTGGAAGTCCAGGCAAAGAAGATCGACGCAGAACGATCGAAGAAACAATCGGAATTTATCGCGGCGACGTTCGAAAAGCAGCTGACAAAACTGCCTGTGGAAATACACGAACAGGCGCGCGCTGCCCACAAGGCCGACGCAAAAAAAAGAACGGCCGAGCAGAATGCGTTGTTCAAGAAACACCCCAGTCTTAACGTGACGGCCGGTTCACTTTACCTGTACGACAAAAAAGCGGCGGATCAACTGAAGACCATGGCCGACGAAGCCACGAAGATTCGAGCGACAAAACCCGCCGAAGAATTCGTGCGGGCCTTGACCGAAGTTGCGGGGCGTGTTCCGGTCACGAAGCTGTTTTTTCGCGGCGATCACGATCAGCAAAAGCAGGAATTGATGCCTGCCGGACTGACCGTCATTTCAGAAACCGCTGAACTGAATGAGATTCCGGTCGACGCGGCAAAGTTCGCGACTACGGGCCGGCGGACGGCGTTGGCGCTGCGGCTGACCAGTGTAAGGTATCCGTTGACCGCTCGTGTATTCGTGAACCGCGTCTGGCTGCATCATTTCGGTCGTGGCCTGGTCACGACTCCCGCCGACTTTGGTGCGCTCGGTCAGAAACCAAGTCATCCGGAACTGCTGGACTGGCTGGCGGCGGAGTTTATCGACAGCGGCTGGAGCCTGAAACATCTGCACCGTTTGATTCTGACATCGAACGCGTGGCAGCAGCAATTACGAAACAGTGACGATCAGGATCTGGCTGACCCGGACAACGAATTGTACGGCGGAGCACGCCTGCTGCGACTGGACGCAGAGGCTCTGCGGGACAGCATGCTCGCGCTGTCAGGCAGGCTTAATCAGAAGGCTTTCGGCCCCGCAGTACCGGTGATGGCCGATCGAGTTGGACGTTTTGTGATCGGTCAGGAAAATCTGAATGCCGGTCGCCCCGGGGCAAAGATCGATTTAAAGGGGGAAGAATTTCGCCGCAGCATTTACATTCAGGTTCGTCGCAGTCGTCCGTTATCTGTGCTGGAAACGTTTGACAGACCGGCGATGGTCCCCAACTGCGACATGCGACGTCCATCGACGGGTTCCACGCAATCGCTGCTGATGATGAACAGTGACCTGCTGCTGGAATATTCGCGGTTTCTGGCCGCACACCTGGCAGACGAAGCCGGCGACGATGTGACGCATCAGATTCAGCTGTCGTGGCGGCTGGTCTATTCACGTCTGCCCGAACATTCTGAGCTGGACGCCGCTGCCGCATTCCTTGCTGAACAAACTGCCGTTTTCTCTGAACAGTCCGCCTATATGCCGAATGAAAAGAAACCACCTGCACGGACTGCGAGCCAGGAAGCGATGGCTCTGATGTGTCAAATGTTGCTGAGTTCCAACGAATTTCTGTACGTCGATTGAGCTGCCATGAACGAACAACAGAACCATTCTGCTCGCCGTCATTTTCTCGCGTCCAGCGCGATGAGTGTCAGCTCGGTCGCACTGGCGTGGTTGCAAAACAACGAACGTGCCTCAGCCGAAATCAAGAAGCCGGACCTGCAGCGTAAGAGCTTTGATACCACACCAAAAGCTGTCCTGAAGGAGCCCCAGGCCCGAGCGATGATTTCGCTGTGGATGCAGGGTGGCCCCAGTCACCATGACATGTTTGATCCAAAGCCTGAAATGGCGAAGTACGACGGAAAGGAGTTTCCGGGGGAGATCCAATACGACAACGCCGCTCAGGCCAGTTCCAAGGTGTTTGCCTCACCGTGGAAGTTTCGACATCACGGTGAGTGCGGCATGGAGCTATCAGAGTTGGTTCCTCACACAGCATCTGTCGCCGACGACATCTGTCTGATTCGATCTACGAAAACGGGAGTCAATAATCACGGGCAGTCTATTCGAGCACTGCAGACCGGGCGTACGGTGGAAGGCCGACCGACGCTGGGCAGCTGGCTGACTTACGGGCTGGGTTGCGAAGCGGACAATCTCCCGGCGTTTATGGCATTGATTGATCCGGGCCAGTTGCCGGTTCTGGGAGTCGAAAACTGGTCGAATGGCTGGCTGCCTTCTATTTATCAGGGCAGCGTTGTTCGACCGACGGAACCGAGAATTCTGGACCTGACACCGCCGCCTCACTTGAAAGGCAAGGCGCAGAAAAGAGCGTTGGAATTTCTGGAACAACTGAATTCCCGGCATGTCGCAGACCGTCCGGGCCAGCTGGATCTACATGCACGAATTGCCAGTTACCAGCTGGCAGCAAAGATGCAAACAGCAGCCACGGACGCCCTGGACCTCAGTAAGGAAACGAAAGCCACTCAGGAAATGTATGGCATACATGAGACGGTGACCGCCGAATACGGCACCCGTTGTTTGATTGCGCGCCGACTGATTGAACGCGGCGTCCGATTCGTACAGGTTTACACGGCCAACCAATTGTGGGACAGCCACGGCGGCATTCTCAGCCGACTGCCGGCCGCCTGCAAGAAGGTCGATCAACCATCCGCGGCTTTGGTCTGGGACCTGAAACAACGGGGCCTGCTGGATTCCACGGTCGTGCATTGGGGCGGTGAAATGGGACGTCTTCCAGTTGTGCAGAATGATGCCGGCCGCAGCAAAATCGGTCGCGACCACAACACGTATGGCTTCAGCATGTGGGTGGCCGGCGGAGGATTCAAAGCCGGACACGTGCACGGTCAGACTGATGAGTGGGGCCACGAAGCTGTCGAAGACGTTGTGAATCATTTCGACTATCACGCCACGCTGCTGCATCTGTTCGGTCTCGATCACGAACAACTGCTGTTCCGCCGCAGCAACCGTGACCAGACACTCACCGACGGACAGCCCGGCAATGTCGTGTCCGCCCTGCTGGCGTAAGCTGCGTGGGACAGGGGGCGTTAGCGGAAGTCGGTTATTGCACGTTGTGGGATCGGCAGGATCGGAATGAGTCCGGTGTGTTCCGGGCTGAAAGGCAAACGGCGCTGTGCCGTCGATTCAAAGTTGCTGCAAAAACGTGTATTCTGTACGGAATGTCTCGTCCGTCACTCATCCAGCGACTCGGCAATCGTGTGCGAAGTACTGCACGAGATGCCGTGATCAGCCACCACAAACGTTCCCGCGCCGTTCTGTTCAGCGACACAACGCTGCGGGACGGCGAACAGATGCCGGGAGCGACGCTGGATCCTGACCAAAAGCTGAAAATTGCGCTGGCACTGGAAGCAGCGGGGGTTCACTCGCTGGATGCCGGATTTCCCGCTTCGTCCGAAGCGGACGTGGAGGCGATCCGCAGAATGGTCGGAGTCGTGCGTAAGCCCGTCCTGACGGCGTTGTGTCGTACGTTATCCGGGGATATCGACGCCGCAGAACGAGCTCTCGATGGTAATCCGGTACACAAACGCGGTGTCAGTCTGTTCTGCGGGACAAGCCCGATCCATCGCGCTGAGAAACTGAATAAGAGCAAGTCGGAGATATTGGAAATTATCACGGACTCTGTGGCATATGCAGCGAAGTCGTTTCGCATCATCGCCTTCAGTCCGGAAGACGCCAGCCGCACAGAGATGAACTTCCTGTGCGAATGTTATCGGGAAGCCATCGACGCGGGCGCAACAACAATCGGCTTTCCCGACACGGTCGGTGTGCTGACGCCGGAAAAATCGGCAGACTGCATCAAGGCAATCCAGGACGGTGTGCCAAATATTGACCGAGCGCTTCTGGCTGTTCACTTTCACAACGACCTGGGACTGGCCGTCGCGAATACTCTGGCCTGTATTCAGCAGGGAGCCAACGTCGTGCAATGCACGGTCAATGGCATCGGAGAACGGGCGGGCAACGCAGCACTGGAAGAAGTCGTGATGGCGCTGGCACTGCATTCGGATCAGTACGAACGTACCTTCAGAATCGACACAACGAAGCTGTCGCCGCTGTGTCACCTGGTGGCGGAACTGACAGGCGTTTCGATATCAAGAATGAAGCCGATTGGCGGCGATAACATTTTTGCCAGTGAGGCGGGTATTCATCAGGACGGACTTCTGAAGAACCCCGACACTTATCTGCCGTTCCGACCTGAGAAAGTCGGTGCCGATGGAATTCAGTTGGTTCTCGGCAGGCACAGTGGCCGCAGGGCAGTCTCACACCGACTGGAACAACTGCAGATTTCCGTTTCCGACGGCGTGGTTGGACAGGTCGTGGAACAGATTAAGCAGCGGCCTCGGGGCACTGTTGTTGATGACCGGTTACTTACAACACTGGTCAACGGGTTAACTGATGAATGACCCACCTGCCGGTGCAATCTACCTGGACAATGCTGCTACCAGCTTTCCCAAACCGGACTGTGTTTACGCTGCTGCCGACATTTACATGCGTGCAATGGGTGTCGCCTTCGGCCGTGGCTCACATAGCGGAACTTCTGATGCTGCACGTCTGGTGGCACAATGTCGGCAGCGACTGGCCAGAATTCTGGACGCGGAATCCGGGGACCGCGTGGCCTTCACGTTCAATTGCACGGACGGACTGAACCTGCTGTTGCGCGGCGTTCTGCGGACCGGTGACCGTGTTGTCACTTCGACGCTGGAACACAACTCGGTACTCAGGCCGCTGCAGCAATTGAAATCAGAACTGAATCTGGACCTGGTTCACGTCGATTTCGATGCCCGGACTGGGCTTGTTGACGTCCCGGCCTTTACTCAGGAACTCCACCGCATGCAGCCTCGGCTGGCTGTTCTGAATCACGCTTCCAATGTGACCGGTGTTGTTCAGCCGATCAAAAAGATCAGTGCCGCCGCCCACGACAGCGGTGCCCTGTTGATGCTGGATGCGGCTCAGACCGTCGGACATATTCCATTCAGCGTCCGGGACCTGAATGTGGACATGCTGGCGTCCGCCGGTCACAAGGGGTTGCTGGGGCCGCTGGGAACAGGAATTGTTTACGTCCGCGAAGGGTTGGAAGGCGAAGTCCTGCCGATTCGCTGTGGCGGAACAGGCACAGACAGTGAGTCGCTTGTTCAGCCGTCAGTCATGCCCACCAGATTTGAAAGTGGCAACCTGAATATGCCGGGACTGGCTGGTCTGAACGCGGCCGCGGAATGGATCCTTCAGCAGTCAGTGGACGGTCTTCACGCACAGATCAGTCAGCTTGCGACACAGCTGTCGGACGCACTTCGAGAAATTTCCGGTGTCAGGTTATTCGGCGGTGCAGCCGTTCAGAATGTCGGGATTGTCAGTTTTTCTATGGACGGAATAGACAGCCAGGACGTGGCTGCCGTACTGGATCAGAGTTTTCAGATTCGTTGCCGAGCGGGTCTCCATTGTGCACCCCTGGTGCACAAGACACTTGGCACAATCCCTGCCGGTGGCACGGTGCGGCTGAGTCCCGGTCCGTTTACTGTTCAGGCCGATGTGGAAAAGGCGGTCGAAGCAGTCACCCAGTTGGCTGCTTCGCTTTAAGATAGAAACGTATTATCTATGTCCGACGAGGACCAATTCGCTCACGGTTCAGGTTCTGCAGCGGGGCCGCCGTCCCGCTCAGACGTCCGCGCGCTGAGCAAAGATTCTGTATTTGGCGGAATTCTGTCGACACAGTTTCTGGGTGCATTCAACGACAACTTTTTCAAGCAGCTGGTATTGCTGAAGTGTACTGAGTTGGCGACATCATCCAGCCACGACCTGCAGCCACTCGCCCTGGCCGCGTTCGCACTGCCATTCGTTCTGCTGTCGGGACTTGGCGGCTATATCTCGGACCGTTTCTCCAAGCGTACGGTCATTGTCTGGTGCAAGATCGCGGAAATTGCAGTCATGGCCGCGGCCCTGCAGGTCCTGCTGCTGAAGGGGCTGGATTCATCATCGCAGTTGCGTCTGCTGATCGTGGTGCTGGCGTTCATGGGCGCACAGAGTGCGATCTTCGGTCCGTCCAAGTATGGAATTCTGCCGGAGCTCTTCAGCCATGGGAAGCTGTTACCCGTCAATGGTGCGATTCAGATGACGACGTTTTTGGCGATTATTTTCGGCATGGCCGGTGCTGGCATCGCGCTGGACAGTCTCGGCAATTCTCTCTGGTTCTGCAGCATGATTGCTGTCGGAATTGCGGTTCTCGGTACGGGCACTTCTTTGTTTATTGTCCGTACGCCAGTCGCACAGCCGGGCCTCAAGCTGAAGCCCGGAAACCTGTTCATTCCCGGTGATATCTGGAAACTGCTGCGACGCGACCCGCGTCTGGCTCGAGCGATTCTGGTGATGATGCTGTTCTGGTTCATCGGCGGTGTCGCTCAGCCGGCGGTAAACACACTCGGTGAAAACGTTTTGCACCTCAGTAAGACCCGTACCAGCCTGATGGCTGCGTCAATCGGCGTTGGAATCGCTCTTGGCTGCGTGATTTCCGGGTTTGCCAACAAGAGTGGAGCCACAGATGGTGCACGCTGGACGACTCGTGGTGGCTGGATGATTGTCGGGTCATTGTTACTGATATCGCTGCTTGCGAGTGGCCTGCCGGGGCGGCCCGCGGAGAGCGCGGACCAGATTCAGGGGATGCTGCAGAGCATTGGAGTTGCCGACGGCATGGAATGGTCGCTGCGGTTCAGTATGCTTCTGCTGGGGGTTTCGGCGGGGATCTTTGTTATTCCCATTCAGGTCTACGTGCAGGAGACACCACCAGCGGATCAAAAGGGCCGGCTGATCGGGGCCATGAACTTTGCAACATGGATTGGCATACTGCTGTCCGCATTGTTTCTGACGGTCATGAACTCCGTTACCAGATTCCTGAGTGGCGGTGGCGATGCGTTCGGTTTTCAATTTGTTGTGTTTCTGAGCCTGGCGATTCTGATGGTGCCGGTTGCGTTGCTGTATCGCCTGCCGTCGGCAAAGAATGTTTCAGGCAGTTCTGATTCGTGAGAGAATTTTTAAATGAAAATTACGTCGATTAAGGCTATCCCCGTTCGAATTCCACTTCGACCGGAACGCCGCATGATCTCTGCACTTGGCAAGCACGATGTTTCCGAGTTTGTGCTCGTGCGGCTGACCACGGACGATGGATTGGTCGGTGCGGGTGAGGCCACGGTCACGGCTCGCTGGAGCGGCGAGACCGTCTGGGGGGCTCAGGCGATGATTGAAAAGATGTTTGGCCCGATCGTCATCGGGTGCGATCCGCATGATATTGAAAATATCAGTGCTCGTATGGATGCTGTGGCCGTCGGAAACTGGTTTGCAAAGGCGGCCATTGAGATGGCTTGCTGGGACGTTGTGGGAAAGGCCGCGGGGAAGCCGGTCTATGAGTTATTGGGGGGCGCTGTGCGGCCGTTGACTATCAGAAATCGTTTCTCCCTGGGCGCGTACGAACCAGATGTTGCCCGCGAACGAGCAAGGCAGCTGGTCGCCGACGGATTTCAAACGATTAAGGTCAAAGTCGGAACCGATGCATCCCAGGATGTTGCTCGAGTAAAAGCGGTTCGGGAGGCCATTGGCACTGGTACGGAACTGACAATTGATGCTAACGGCGGCTGGAGTTTTAAGGATGCGGCGGCCTGCCTGTCGCAGTTGACGGACTGCAACGTCGCGCTGGTGGAACAACCTCTGGCCCGAGGCGACTATACGGAGACGAAGAAGCTTCGTGACGAATTCGGCCTTCGGATACTCGCTGACGAAAGCTGCTTTGACCCGGTGCACGTCCAGGAGGTCATCGAGCGACAATGTTGTGATGCGATTACCCTGTATCCCGGCAAACAGGGTGGTATTGCCAAAGCCAGAGCCATGGCGGCCCAGGCCGGGCAGCACGGCATTCCCTGTACAATTGGCTCGAATCTTGAATGGGACGTCGGTGCTGCTGCGATGATGCACTTTGTTGTTTCGACTCCCAACGTACAGATCGAGACAATTCCTGGTGACTGTCTGGGCCCCAGCTATCACGAATTCTCGGTTGTTCACGAACCACTGCAGATTGACGGTCCGTTCACCACGCTGCCTGCATCTGTTGGTCTTGGTGTGGAAGTGGACTGGGATTTTGTGTCAGAGCACGCTATCGGGTGACTGAAGCAGGCCAGATGGAAAGTATTCCGCAGATATAACAACTATTGACCTGCCACGTTGCCGACCGACATGGCCCTCAAATTTCTCTCCAACAGCGGATCCGACCTCTCCGTTTTCGTTGCACCGCCCGAACGACAGACTGTAGCCGCATGTCGCTTGCACGAACGCTTGAACCTGAAGTTATGGATACGGTCGAGGAAGCCGTCGACTATGACTCGATGAATCATACGACGGTTAATCGAGCGTTCGTTCAGGACCTGCTGCGATATGTGGCTGAGACAGGTTCCGTCCGTGTGGTACTCGGCGACACGGAAGATGTGAGTCCTGCCCGGCAGGGCACTGAGACTTCGCTGGACGCCGAAGCGTCCCTGGGTGGGACGGTAATCGACGTGGGTGCCGGGACGGCATTGATTCCCCTGGAATTGGTTCGCATGGTTCCGTACGTCGGGCCGATTATTGCAGTCGACCTGTCGGTCGAGATGCTGCGTCTGGCTGTCCGACATATTCGGAACGAAAAACTCAGGTCACGAATACTGGCGTTGCTGACGGACGCTAAGTATCTTCCGTTTGTGGATGGCTCATGTGATGTTGTTATGTCGAACAGCATCGTGCACCATATTCCGCGACCCGTGGATGTGTTTTGCGAGCTTCGCAGAATCATCAAGCCCGGCGGCATACTGTTTCTGCGCGATCTGATGCGGCCCGTTTCCGAAAACGTTGTCGAACAACTGGTCGGTCAGTATGCCGGAGGCGACAACGTTCACCAGCAACAGTTGTTTCGCCAGTCGCTGCACGCGGCTCTGTCGGTTGACGAGGTGCGTGACCTGCTTGACGCGACTGGCTTCGAAACAGCCCGCGTATGTGCCACCAGCGACCGACACTGGACCGTTACCGCTCGAATGCCGGGGCTGTAGGTACTGCCCGGAAGTGTCTCCGGTTCACGGCACTCCGGATGATGTCACCTTCACATTCCGGCGGTTGCCATCACGTTCGACATACGCTGAATGGTTGACTGGCTGTGCTCGTACGGAGTCGTCGTCAGAATCACGGAGTAGCGATTCGACGTCATGTCCATCCACATCATCGTGCCGGTTGCTCCCCAGTGGCCGACCGTATTTGTCGACACAAAATCACCGAACGAAGCACCGTGCGACGGCCATTCCCGACGCCAGCCGAATCCCCAGCCTCGGTGAGGACCCACGTAATCTGGTTGAGCAGCCAGCGCAGCCGTTTGGTCACTGACCGCTGCGATCACGGCTGATTCGGGCAGTAATTGTTTGCCGTCACCGTCACAGCCACGACGCAGCATCATTTCGGCATACCGTCCAAGATCTGCGGCGCTGGAAATCATGCCACCCCACGGTGCTCCCAGCGTTCGCCAGTATTGACTGTTCCAGCCCCAGTACTCAGCATCTGGTTGCCATTCGGGAAGAATGGACGGCAAAACGGTGGGAAGGATCTCGTCCGCCTGTTCCCTCGACATTCCCAGCCATGTGTCGTTCATCTGCAGTGGTTCGAAAAACTGTTTCTGCAGGAACCCGCCCAGCGCTTGCCCCGTGACGACTTCCACGATCGCTCCCAGCAGCAGAAAGCCGACGCTTGAATAGCGGCAATCCGTGGCCGTACGAAATTCCAGCTCGGCATCAGCGGCCTGACAAACGAATTCGTCCAGCGGAGCATGCGCTGTACGAAGTTCGGTATTGTTCGGCAGCATGTCCGGAAACCCGGATGTATGAGTCAATAGATGTCGTACGGTGGTTCGCCGCAGGGCTGCTCGTTTGAAACCTGGCAGAAATGTGCTGATGGGTTCCGCCAGGCTCAGCTGGCCCTCGGCCGCAAGTTTCACGACGGCCATGGCCGTGATCGGTTTCGTGAGCGACGCCACCAGATAGCGGCGCTGAGGATTCGACTGTTCTGGAGCCGCCTCACTGTTGCCGTGCGTATACTGAAAGGTCTTTGCCGGGGACGGTTGTCCATAGCAAATGTCTGCGCAGGTGAGGGCGCCGGCACTGGCGATTTCGTTAAGTTGTGGTTGCGTGTCCATGTGCGCGGTATTTTCCAGGCTCACAGCAAGGATTCGATGTCATTTTCCAGCCAGGCTGAAGCTTACCACAGAACAACGGATTTAACACTTTGCCTGTTCACCAGGCGAAGATGCAGAAACCCGGATTTGCCCCGTTAAATGCGTGAATTTTGGGCCCCGGCACAAGCCGATTGCTTTCTTTTCGGCTGCGATCGGTCATAGTTTCAGCTTAGTCCTCCGACCACACTTTCCGAAAGTTTCTTCCATGCGTTCGCTTGCCGCGTTGATCGTCTTAACCAGTATTTCTGCCGTCGCTTCTGCTCAGGAAAAGACTGAACCTGTCATCGAACTCAAAACCGTTGGCGACAAAGTCAGTTACGCTGTTGGTCTGAACATAGGTCGTAACCTTCAGCAGCAGGGACTTGACGTGGATATTAAGCTGCTGACTGCCGGGATTGTTGCCAGCCTTGCCGGCACGGAGCCAGCGCTGACAAATGAAGAAATTCAGGCAGCGTTGGTGGAGTACCAAGCCGAACAAACCAAGGCCAGCACGCAAATTGTCCAGAAATTTTTGGAGGACAATGCGAAGAAGAAGGGCGTGAAACAAACCAAATCCGGCATGCAATATCTGGTTCTTCGTGAAGGAAGCGGAGAGAAGCCCACGACGAAGAGCACCGTCAGTACCCACTACCGAGGCATGCTGGTTAACGGCAATGTGTTTGACGAGTCCTACAAGGGTGATGCTCCGACAGAGGCTGATCGTCCTGTGTCTTTTGGAGTCACTCAGGTGATTGCCGGCTGGACCGAAGCTCTGCAGATGATGAAGGTCGGCGCTAAGTACCGCCTGTTCATTCCGCCGGAACTCGCGTACGGCGAAAGAGGGCAGGCGACGATACCGCCAAACAGCCTGTTGATTTTTGATATCGAGCTGGTAGGCGTGAAGTAGTAACTGCTGAGAAAATGGATTGCCCGCTGCCCTTATAGCCGTGTACACTACTGCCATACCGCCAGTGCCGCAGAACCCGCTCATATGCTGTCGAGCGTTCGTAACGCGTCTGGCGACTCAGCGGGAGTCCGTTCATGCTGTACTCGGCTGTAATCGATACGACCATCATCTCACGTCACGCTTTGATCGCTGTTCTTGTGACCGTCGGTGTCGGTGGCCAGCAGGCCTTCGGGGCCGACGAGGAAACGAAAGCCGCACGGGCAGAGGTTTCATCTCAAAGCGTTGAAGTAACAGTAACCGCTGTCAGGACTCTTATCGCCGGGCTTGACAACTTTCGCGGAAAGATATGCTTACGTGTCCGTATCACGAACAGGTCAGATCGCCCGATTGAGCTGGACAACAGCCAATTCAGGTGCACGGTGGATTCAAAACCCGGCGTGCTCCAACTGGGGGTTTCCGACCCGCTATTGATCGGCAGCCAGCCTGTTACGCCCGACAACAGTCGTGAAGGGTGGGTGGCTTTTCGGGTTGACCGCGCCGGAACCACCGAGCCAAAGATCCTGTTGGAATGGTCTTCCGGAGAGGACGGGAAAGCAGGTGAAGCCGCCACGGTCACTGTGTCCATCAACGAAGCGGTGCGCAGCCACGCCAATATCCACTCCAAACGAGTCGGGCCCGGCGACCGTGTGGCAGTCGTTGAGCTTCATAGGTGCGTAGACTTCCTTTCGATCGGACCGCTGACGGAAGAATTTGGCCGGTTAAAGCAGATGAATGTGCGCCGTGTCGTATTGGATATCCAGAGTGATGAACGGATGACATCCATGTTCTTAGCGGGCTACGCGTGGCTCGGATCCGTGCGAGTTGGTGGCGAAGCAGGCCGTTTTCCGATTCGACAGCAGGTGACGTCTTCTGTGCAGTTTGATGAGTTTTACGTCGCCGGTCTGAACTCGACTGCTAGTGCCAGTTACAGGGCGAGGATTCCTGGACTGTTCTACGGATCGCGGGCTGATGCCTTGGCAGGAGCGCTCCGTCCCGTTTATGAGCGGGTTCCACTCACGCAGGCTTTAATTGACCTGAGGCACCCTGAAGACGGAATTCGCCGAGCCGCGCTGGAGGCCAACATCGACCGTCTGAACGTCGCTGAACTCAAGGTGGTCGTTGCAGATGCTCGCCAGCGCGGCGCAGACGATCTGTCGCTTGTTGCGGAAAATCTTCATCGAGTGGCCATGCCTGAAGCACTGACTCTTCTGAACGAACTTGTCCGTGATGACCGTACGAAAGTATCCGCAGCGGCTCTGCGTTCACTTGTGCAGTCCGTTTCGCCCGGGGCACGCGACGCAGTGCGGAGATATTGGCAGGACGCGGAAGACGTCCCGGAACGTAGACAACGGGTGATTGAAGAGTTGATGAATGTCAAGGACCGGCGGTATCCGGACCTGATGGCCGAGTATACGGAGTATCAGCTGATGTCATACTCGACAGCCGCTGCTGCGTCAGACGCCAAACCCTCAGCCGACACGTCGTCCGTCGTGCCGACAGCGGAAGTGTCACGTCGGTCCGTTACTGCGGCGGCTAAAAAAACATTAAGAGATCTGCTGAACCTGCTGAAGATTCAGAAGAATTCCGAATTTATCCACATCGCGCGACGCGAGTTGCTGAATATCGCAGAGCCGAATATTCAGGATCTTGTCGTTGCGTTTGTTCTGGCTTCCGGACAGCCGGCCGATACAGAACTTGTCCGTCAGTATATTCTGCAGCGTCTCCCGTCGCTGCGACGATTGCCGGACGGACTGACCGAGGAACAACAGGCAAAGCTGGTTCAGCGGTACGGGCCTCCCGGCGCTACCGTGAAAACCCGATTCACCAGAGAGTTGATGGCAACTATCAGAGTGCACCCGGATGCCGCTTACACTGAACTGCTGTTGGAATTATCGCAGTCAAAGGCCATTACCGGGACCATGCGTGGGGAAACATTCCGGACTGCGGTTGCATGTGCAACGGACCAGCAACTGAACGATATATTTGAACGCTTCGATTCGCTGGACCATAAACAGAAGAATTACCTGCTCAAACAATACAGTGTGTTAAATGATTCACGGTGGCTGGGTTTGGCAAAACAGACGCTGATGTCTGATCAATCTGCTCTGTCCGACACGGTAAGCCTGCTGCGAAATGATGGCTCTCCCGAAGCAGTTCAGGTGCTGATTGACTGTCTGGACAAACTTCGCGCGGCCTCAGAGGCTGCCGGCGCCGTGGCCCCGAAGAATAAGAAAATGACGACGCAGCTGTTAGGGGCGGTTAATGGGTCCAGCTATCCAGCGGCCAGACGGTCTTTCAACCGTTGTATGACGTCATCCGTGAAACAGATTGCTGCGCTGACTTACAATGTGATGATTGCGGCATATCGCAGCGTTCCTAACAGACAACGGAGTGCCGAAGTCAGGGCTGTGTTAATCCTGAAACGTGAGGGGAAGTACACAGAAGCACTTGAGAAACTGGATTTGATCCTGAACGATTATCCCTGGTATTACAACGGTTACGTTTCACGGGCATCGCTGCATCTTCGTGCCGGCTCTCCGCAGCTGGCGTTTGTGGATCTGAAAGAAGCGGATCGATTGAGCCCCGAGGACCCGGTGATTCAGAGTTTAGTTGCCCTGACCGATATTCGCATGGGAAGGACGGCTGCGGGGCTTGCTTCTGCTGAAGAGGTTCTACGGTCGGTGCCTGACCTGGCGACCTTTGTACGCAAGTGGACCATTTACAACACGGCGTGTGTCTACGGAAGAGCCGTGGAACGCGAAGAGGCCGGAGCAAAGAAAGACAAATTGACCAGCCGCGCGATGGAACTATTACTTGCGTCAGGCGATCGTGAGAATGGCATTGACGATGTGCATCACATCCTGAACGACCCTGATCTCACCATGTTCCATGAACACCCGGACTGGCCGAAATTTCTAAAAATCGTCACTGAGAACGAACAGAAGAGGCTAGAGCTGAAGCCGTGACAAGACGGCAAACAGCCAACGGACAAACTCCGTTTCGACTTCCGCAGCCACGCGGCTGACTTCGCTGTGGTGGAGCGGCTGGTCGGTTAGTCCGCTTGCGAGATTGGTGATGCAGGACACGCCCAACACATCCATTCCGGCAGCAGATGCGGCCAGGGATTCCGGCACGGTGCTCATCCCCACTGCATCTACACCGAGTGTTTTTAGCATTTGGACCTCGGCCGGCGTCTCGTAATTCGGCCCCTGCATCATGGCATACACTCCTTCGTGCACAGATAACGAAGAGTCCACGGACTGTGCGACGTGTCGAAGCCGATTGCTCCAGAGTTTCGTCGATGGCACTCTGCAATTGCCGCCTGGTGGCGGATACGCATTCAGGAATGTCCAGTGTCCGTTCAGCAGCATGAGATCGCCGACGCAAAACACGTCGTTGATTCCACCGGCCGCATTCGTGACCAGCAGGTTGCGAACTCCCAGCTGTTGCAGCACTCGGACCGCGAACGTCGTGCGTTCCAGCGAATGCCCTTCGTAGAGATGAACGCGGCCCTGCAGCAGCAAAGTGCCATCCAGTTCGCCATTGCCAAGAATCAATCGGCCGGCATGCCCACACACGGCTGGGCAGGGCAGATGGGGAACACGGTCGTAAGGGACCACGACTCCGCCACGATCCTCTGCCATTCTTCCGGCAGCCCCCAATCCGGACCCCAGGATCACTGCGGTCTCAAACCCTGACGAAACACCACTGCGCGCCGCTCGTTCGCGGATGAACTCAGCGGCTTGTTGTTCGTCTGTCGTGCTGATATAGGGGCTCTGGTCGATCGTCGTGAGTCAGGGGGAAACGCAGTTGCGACGGTATCGCGATCTCTAAGCCTGCGCCGCGGCCAACGCTGCATCATAGTCGGGATGTTCAGCAATTTCTGAAACATATTCGACGTGTTTCAGATTACCGTCAGCTCCAACCACGAAGACAGCTCGAGTCAGGCAGCGATCAAGGGGGCCGCCCTTGATCAGCACTCCATAGTCTTCGCCGAACTTTGAACAGCGGTGGCCACTGAGTGTCTGGACGTTTTCGATTCCTTCAGCGCCGCACCAGCGTGCCTGACCAAATGGCAAATCCATGCTCACCACCAGAATCTCCGTGTTTTCGAGGCCGGCCGCGTGCTCATTGAACTTCCGCGTTTCCTCGTGACACGTCCCTGTGTCCAGCGACGGAACTGTAGCAATGATGCGAGTCCGGCCTGCGCTTTCGGCAAGCGTCACTTCGGCCAGAGCATTGCTTTGCAGCGAAAAATCAGGCGCTGCGTCTCCGGTCGACAGTGCCGCGCCGGCCAGATCAACAGAGTTACCTTTGAGTGTAACGGCACCGCTTCGAACGTCCGACATGTCTTTTCCTTAGCTTAGTCCTGAGTTAGAGAGGGCGGTAGTATGTCAGTTCGAGACAGGGATGCAACCGGCAACAGGCGGCTGCTACGGAAACATCACGACTCCGCCGATAACTGCCAGCAGACCGGCAATTCCGGCAAGAGCGGTCATTGGCGTGATGTACTTCAGCCCTTCACTCTCGGTCATGC
>JABABI010000076.1 GCA_014238335.1 Fuerstiella sp. | reverse complement strand
CAGCAGATCGTGGCAGGGCTCGAATTCGGCAAAGGCAATTTACTGTCGGTGGTTGCACTTGAGCTGTCGAAGATTGCCGGTGTGCCGGTCCGTCCTGAGGATTTTGATCAGACATTGCTGCCGGATCATCTGCTGGCAAATGTGCGTGTTCACGACGACAACAGGAAAAAGATTGCCGAGAACCGTGATCTCGACAAGCTGCGCCAGACCCTGATGCACCGGAGTAATCAGGAGTCGGTGAAATCCAGCCGGTCTTCGGAAGAGTTGCAGTGGCACCGCACTGGATTTACGTCATGGGATTTTGCAGATATTCCGGCCAGCATTGCGATTGACCGGGCCGGTATGAAGATCCAGTCCTTTCCGGCCCTTCGTGACGATGATACTTCTGTTGCGTTGACCCTCTGCGACACAGCAGCGACGGCGCAGGCCACGCTGCGAAGAGGCTTACGTCGACTGATTCTATTGACGGACGAAAGCCGCATTCGTCGGCAGGTGGAACACCTGCCTCATTTGCAGAAGCTGCGCCAGCAGGCGGCGTCTGTTCGTGGCCTGAATCTGACTTCGCAACTGCAGTTCCTGATGGTGGAACGTGCCTATTTGTCACCAAAGGATACGCCGAGGACGCAGGCTGTGTTTGAGCAGTTTCTGCAGAACGGCCGCAAGCGTCTGGGGGTTGTCGTGCAGGAATTCGTTCAGCTGCTGCCTGGACTGTTAAAACAGTACCAGGACACACAACGCATGCTGGCCGACGCCGACGGTCCGGGGTGGAGCGGCCTGATCGCGGACATGCAGCATCATCTCCACCGTCTGGTGAATCCGGCGTTTCTGGCTGAGACTCCCTGGCCCTGGCTGATTCAGTTTCCTCGGTACATGACCTGCATTCGTAAGCGACTGGATCGACTGAATTCCGGCGGACTCAACACCGAACGCACTCTGCAACTTGATTTTTCCCGCTACGAGAATCGGTATCTGGATCGTCAGGCTCAAATACTCAAACATCACCGCAGCGACCCTATGCTGGATCACTACCGATGGATGCTGGAAGAATTTCGGGTCAGTCTGTACGCTCAAAAGCTAGGCACTGCCATCACCGTATCGGGGCCTCGACTCGACGAACAGTGGGAACGCGTGACTTGAACGGCAGAAGAATTCGAAGAGGCTATTGCCTCAGACTCTGCGACAAATCGGTTGACCCTGGAACACCGTTTCCGCCCGCCGCCGAGCTTGATGCAGCTACACCCCGTTTTTGCCAGGAAAGTGTCCATGCGTGAACTCTTTCGAACTCTGCCGTTGATGTGCGTGGTGCTGCTGGT
This sequence comes from Fuerstiella sp., assembly GCA_014238335.1. GTDB lineage: Bacteria > Planctomycetota > Planctomycetia > Planctomycetales > Planctomycetaceae > Fuerstiella. The sequence goes on along the minus strand of JABABI010000076.1, from coordinate 33,578 downwards.
GCCGGTGCTGCCGTTTCTGTTCATCGGCGGACAACTGGAACGGCTGCTACAGAGATTTGCAGATGATCCACCGTCGGCACCATTAACGATGGCGGTTGTCGTGGGAGTCCTTGCGACAGACATTCTGCTTCCCATTCCATCAAGCGTCATCAGCACCCTGAGTGGGTGGCAGCTGGGCTGGCTGCGAGGCACATGCGCGACGTGGGTTGGAATGAACCTGGGGGCTGTGCTGGGATTTGCGCTGGCACGACGCTGGGGACAACCGTTCGCGCTCTGGTTTTCAAGCGGTGACGATCTTGCACGAATGAAGACCATCAGTGACCGCTATGGCCCGCTGGTGCTGGTCCTGACGCGCGCCATGCCGGTGTTTGCTGAGGCAAGCGTGCTGATTGCCGGAATTCACCGGCTTACGTGGCGACGTTTTCTGCCTGCTGTTGTCTTGAGCAATCTGGGAATTGCAGTGGCCTACGCTGCTTTCGGTGACTACGCAGAACAGCACAAATGGCTGCCTCTTGCGTTGGCTGTTGCCGTCGCCGTCCCCGTTGTTGTTGCGGCTGTTGCTCAGCGGTTTCTGCCGAATTCAGTGGACGAGTCCAAAGAGTAGCCTGCGGTGCTGCTTAAATGCAGCGGGCACTACTGCTGTGATTCTGTGGCCTGCAGTGGAAGTGCCGCCACGATGGCAGCGACCAGCATCACCGTTAGATGCACCTCGTTCGCCTGGCGAGACAAAGTGTGGAGTTGCATAAACTTCTGACTGCGTACCTGGCCAGACGGCGTGATTAACTCCTGTAACGGCAGGTAGACCAGGAAGTAATCCAGCGTTATCAGGACACTGGAGAGCAGGACCAGCAGGAATACGATCAGAAAGCGGCGGCGGTTTTCCAGTGCCGACTTGACCCAGACGACAAAGGCGAAGACCGCTCCAGCGGCATGAATGCCTATTCCAAAACAGTAGTAAAGCGGAAATCGAATCGTGGCGAGTTCGTCGCGGATCAGGGAGTCGAAGTGCGAAGATGTCTGCTCCGCAACACTTGTGATTACGTACAGCACTGCCGCCCCGATCCAGGCTGCAAGCAGCAGTCTGAGCAGCACAAGCGAGATCTGAAATGGCTTCTGATTTATCATTTCGACGCAATCACTGAAGCTGGCGACATACCTGCCAGAACACTCGTGTCGATGGAAGAACGACTGAACTGTCGCTGCCTGGTCACAGGATTAGCATCGCGTCACCGTAACTGTAGAAGCGATATTTTTCAGACACAGCCTGACGATACGCTTCCATCGTCAGATCATATCCGGCCATAGAGGCCACCAACACTATCAATGTTGATCCGGGCAGGTGAAAATTCGTCAGTAGCTGGTCGGTGACGTTAAAGTCAAATCCAGGTTTGATGAACAAATCCGTGGAACCGTGCCAGTCTGCCAGCGTGCCCTGCCCGGCGGCCGCCTCAATGGTACGCACACAGGTTGTTCCCACCGCAACCACCTTGCCTCCCGCAGCCCGCGCAGCGGTAATGGAACTGGCACACTCCGGCGGCACACGCCCCCATTCCGCATGCATTTCGTGGTCAGACAGTCGCTGTGAACTGACCGGGCGAAACGTCCCGATGCCCACGTGAAGAGTCACCTCAGAGGAATTGATTCCATGTTCCGCACAACGCTGCAGCAATTCAGGCGTGAAGTGCAGGCCAGCTGTGGGAGCAGCGATGGCGCCGGGTTCGTTCGCGAATACGGTCTGATACCGAGTCTTGTCCTCCGCATCAGCAATTTTACGTCCAATATAGGGCGGCAGCGGCAGCGTTCCGAATTGTTCCAGGAGTTGCACAGCATTTCCCGGTTGATTTGGCAGAACTCGCCACGTGCCGTCCGCAAAGCGTTCGACCAGTTTCAGTTGCAGAGCACCATCCGGCTGTGGCAGCTGGTCTGACGGACTCAGTCCGACCTCATGCGCTGGAATCAAAGTAAGCGATTCACCGACGGTCAGTTTGCCCCGGGTTTGTCCGGTGATTTTCCAGTGTTCGGCGGCCAGTTGTTCCAGAAACAGCCCTTCCCACTGTCCCTGGGTCGATGTACGGAATCCGAACAAACGCGCGGGCAAAACCTTCGTATTGTTAAATACCAGGAGGTCGCCAGCAGATAACAGATCGGGCAGGTCACGGATCTTTCCGTGTTCGATGTGTCCCGAGTCACATCGAACGATCATTAACCGTGAATCATCCCGTTTGGCGGCGGGTCGGGAAGCAATGAGTTCCGCAGGCAAATCGTACTGCCATGAGGAAATATCGTCTAAGTCCGGCGACACCATGGAAAAGATGATTCAATACTGATCAAACAAGGTTTCGGAAAGCACAACAGCTTAGCGTGTCGATCAAATCATGGGAGCCGTGCACAGTGTTGTTGTGACGACTTCGTAACTTGTCGGCTCGGCGGAATTTCCAGGTGACTAAAAACTCAGCAACTCCGTCCGTCACGTTCTGCACGACCGAATTGGATATCGGTGGCGCGGAAAAGGCAATGGTACGGATTGCGATTGGGCTGCAGGATACCGGCTGGCGGGTGCGAGTGATAAGTCTGCGCGACGCTGGCGCGATGGCGGAACCGCTGCAGTCGGCAGGTATACCGGTGACCGCACTCGACTGCGGCGGCTTTGCGGATGTCCGTGCGGTGTGGCGCTTGTGTCGCGAATTCAGGCGACACCCAACCGATATTGTACAGTGTTTTCTTCACCAGGCAAACATCTATGGAAGACTCGCCGCCCGCATATGCGGTTTGTTCAGTCGGTGGCGTCCGCTGATCGTGTCCGGTATCCGTGTGGCGGACCGACGAACCTGGGTCGTTCTGACAGACCGGCTGACGCGTTTTTGTTCAGACCATTACGTTGCGGTCAGTGAGCATGTGGCTGCAACTCACGCTGCGTTATGTCGACTGAAAGCGAGTGCTTTCTCGGTAATTCCCAACGGAGTCGACGTTCCGGCAGAGCTGCTGGAGGCCCCGGGACCGGAGCCGCATGTGCTGCTCGCTGTAGGACGATTAACCACACAGAAAGCGCCATTCGATCTGCTGGAAGCATACCGCCTGTTGCCGGACGACCTACGCAGCCATTGCCAATTGAAGTTCGTGGGGGATGGCCCTTTGGCATTGTCGCTGCAACAAGCGATTGACGAGAAGCAGTTGAGTGACAGTGTGCATCTCTTTGGACATTGTCATGACGTATCACAGCTGATGCGGGAGTCGACAGTGCTGGTTTTGCCTTCAAGATGGGAAGGGATGCCCAATGTGGTGCTGGAGGCAATGGCGAGCGCATTGCCCGTGATCGCCACCGCAGTCGACGGTACCCTGGAACTGATTGACGATGGCCGTACCGGGTGGCTTGTTCCCGCCGGCAGCCCTCACGTCCTGGCGGAACGTATCGTCGCAGTGCTGGGTGACAGCGAGGCTCGAAAGACGGTTGCGAACAATGCGCAAGTGCTGGCTTTAAAGAACTTTAAATGGCAGACTGCAATTAATCGCTACGATCAGCTACTGCACGATCTGTTGGCTGGTGAGCCACTCAGCGGCTCTGCAGAAACGCGAATCTGAATTTTGCGAAATTCGCCAATCCGTTGCGCCGCAACGACCTGCGTCCGGCCGCAGCATGGTGCCGCCCTGGATCTCGTGGGCTTGGCTTGACCTACTCTGCAGGGCGGTTAAATTCCGTCTTGGTGGTGAGTTGTGGGGAACAATGGAAATTACGGAATATTGGTTGTAACATTTTTTACCAATGGACGTTACATCGCAGAATGTCGGCGGAACGTGATCTGAAATGGCACTTACCGGGACATTTGAACGAACAATAGATGACAAGTTGCGATTAGCCGTTCCCAAGCCACTTAAGGAAGCCTTCGAATTTGCTGGTAGTGTCGAGCTGTTTCTTGCTCCCGGCAATGAAGGATGTATTTCGCTTTATTCATCGGAAGGATTCGACAGATTTGCCCGCCGGCTCGCCAATATCTCACCCGGGCGAGCCACCGTTCGCACGTTTCTTCGCCTGTTTTACGCCCGCGCCGAGCGCGTTGTGTTGGACAAGCAAGCTCGCATTCGCATTCCTGATCGCCTGATGACTCTGGCTGGACTGCAACGTGATGTTGTGGTTTTGGGTGTCAACGACCACGCTGAGATCTGGGATAAACGACTTTGGAATCAGTTTTTGACTGGCCATTCAGCACAGTACGACGAATTGACGACGGAAGCACTGGACAGCTTTCTTCCCGAGCCGCCCATTGAGGGGTGATCGTTGTCGTTCTGATGGGTATGGAATCGACCGCAGGCTTCACCGGGCTTCGCGGAAGACCTGACGAGAGCATGGATGCTCTCGTTGCGGCACATGGCCTCGTCTTGAGGTCTAAGGCCGTTCGTTCTGACGACCACACGGATTGGTGCGAGGAACGAACGGCCGGATGTGCTCGCGCTGACTCAATGCCATTTACGTATGTTAAACTGCGACCTCTGCCAGGAATACTGCCCCTCCCAGCCAGGTGGTGTGAGGCATCCACCCAGCACTGGCTGTTCCGCAAAGGGTGTAGCGTTCCTTTCTCGGTTCGTTCACAATCCGTGCAAAACGGGGCAAAGTGCCCGGAAAAGACTCAAATAGTGGCATTTTTGCCCGCGGACTGTTAATCTCCGCAGTTCTCTGTCGTCCGCTCAATTGGGCAATATGCGACCAAAATCCACGGGTGCCAGTGGGTGTATCCAGAAAGCTTCAACGGAATCAATGGGACATGGGCAAAAGCCGATTAAGTAAACGTCGTGAGGTCGAAGCTGCGGAAGCTGCTGAAGAGACGACTGCCAAGAAGAAGACGACCAAGAAGAAGACGACCAAGAAGAAGACGACGAAGAAGACTACGAAGAAGAAAGCGACGAAAAAGAAGGCAACGACGACCCGTGCACGAAAGAAGAAGGCAGACACACCTGCCAGACGTCGCATCGTGTGGGTTCTCTACAGCAGCACGATGCGAGAAGAGGGACGTTACCTATATCATGAGAGAGATAAGGCAGAAGAAAAGCTTCAGGCACTTTTGGCAAAAGGGAAACGGCGATACTTCCTGCAGCCCATCAAAGAACCGTTGGATTCGGATGGCAACCCGATGGTGCCGGACGACGAGGAGCCAGTCAAGCCGGTAAAGGTGGTTGAAGAAACTGCGGAACCAGAAGCGACAGAGGAAGACGCGACGGAAACAGTGGCGGCTGAGACCGAGGAAGAATAAGTTCCTTGAGTGGGACGGCCAGAATGTTGGGTGAATCAGGCGAGTTGACCGGTGAGAGTCGTTTTCGCGCGCTGCTGAAGCGTGTGGCTGGCGGAGAAACTGCAGCCACAGAAACGTTGATTTCCGAATATGGCCACCATATCCTGAGCGCAGTGCGCCGTCGCATGAATCAGGGAGTGCGCGACCAGTTTGATTCTCAGGATTTTGAGCAGGCTGTGTGGGCATCCTTTTTCGGGCACATCTCAGTGGTTGAGCGTATTGACAGCGAAAACCACTTGGCCGCGTTCCTGATGCGGATGGCGTCGAATAAAGTCATTGATGCGGGGCGCAGAGCTCAGGCGCGTCCCGTACAGGATGTGACTCACGGCGAAATGGGGGACGTCGTCACAGATCATCGTCGGCGAATTTCTCAACCCACACCAAGTCAGTTCGCGGTGGCGAAAGAGCAGTGGGGCCATATTGTGAAGGATGAAGATGATCGACATCTTCGGGTGTTGAAACTAAAGCGAGCAGGGGCTACACAGGTTGAGATAGCAGCTGCGATGGGCGTTTCTGAGCGACATGTTCGACGGATCCTAAGTCGGATTTTGCAGAAAAAGCCCAGCGATACCGAATCGGCAACCTGAATCTGTTGAGTTCTCTGGAAACGTCGGTCGAATTTCGATCGGATATGCATACCCTTGGTTTGTTGGCATGGAGGTGTGAGACTGCACTTTCACTGACGCAACGGTGATGGCAATGGGCATCGGCGGCGAAACTTCGGATTCTGATCAGCAGCGGGCATCTGCTGAACAATTGGAAGCCGGAACGCTCGTCACAAGGCTCATCAATTCCAACCCCAGCGAGGGATTTTCGGCCAAGCATCTGCTGACAGCATATCCTAAGCTGCGGGCATTTCCTGGTTGTGTTGTCGATTTGGCGTACGAGCAGTATTGTCGGGATACGGATGCGGGAAAGAACGTAAGGCCCACCGAGTTTGTCAAAGACTTCAGCAACGTTCAGCAGTCTTTGTACAGAATTCTGGAATTCGACCAGTTGCTGCACGAACATCCGTCGTTGGTCGAGGGTGTGCCCGCAGAGCGATGGCCTCAGCCGGGCGAATCTTTTTGTGAGTTTCAGCTGCAGGAACAGATAGGGCGAGGCGCATTGTCGCGGGTGTTCGTGGCTCGTGAACCAAGACTGGGGCATCGCCAGGTGGTCGTGAAGGTCTGCATTCGCGGTGCGCGAGAAGCAGATCTGCTGGGGAAACTGGAGTGCGACGGTATTGCCAGGATTCATTCCGTCCATGCCGACGAGGCCACCGGCCTTGGTGTTATCTGCATGCCATACATGACGCGGGTCACAATGCATCACCTGACGGAATGGCTGATGACATTTGCTGACGCATCTTCCGGCTACAGCAGCCAGAACGCTGCTGAACTTATGCAACACGTCGCCCGGCTGAACGAAGCGGATCCCTCGCTGAAAGATAAAACGTCGGGGTTGTCGGGTTATGGTTTCGTCAATCACGCTGACGACTACGCCTCTGTAATCCTGAAGTGGGGCATTACTTTGGCGAACGCCCTGGCCCACGCGCATCAGAAGAATGTACTTCACCTGGACGTTAAGCCAGGAAACGTGCTGGTGCTTCCCGATCTGAGAGTCAGCCTGCTTGATTTCAACCTGGCCTCCACTGATGGAGACGATGTCCGACTTGCTGGCGGAACCCTTCCATACATGGCCGCCGAGCAGTTGTTGACTCTCCTGGACTCCATGACAGAACCTCTTTCTGCCGACGAAAATTCCACGAAAGTACAGTATCGGGCGACTGAAGCAACGGATGTCTTCGGGTTGTGTGCCACACTGTGGCATCTTGTGTCGGGCGAGCCACCGTTTGGGGTCACTGTCGACATGGCGTCTCGACGTGAGGCCGCAGAATCCATGCTTGAGCGACAGCAGAATGGCGTGGTTCAGGAGCAGATCGACAAAGTTGCCGCCGTGTTGCCGTCTGTTGCTGTTGAATTGCTGCTGCAGGGCTTGTCTTATGACCGACGCAAACGTCCCGCGGCGGTGGGCGATTTGTCCGGCATGTTGAACGACGTACTGTCGGACATCGAATCTCTGAAGACACCGGCAATGTCAGACGCGGCGGCGTCCGAAGTCTTGGAATTGGCTGGAGCAGCGGTCGGTGTGTCGTCATGGAACAGCAAATCGTTTGCCTTGACAGTCGCCGCGACACTCACTCTGGCTGCTGCTCTCGCACTCATCCTGGGGCCAGGCTGGAATATGAGTGGCAGGCCGCCTTCCGATACTGTCCGTTCCAGTGAGACCGCCCCCCTGTCAGCTCATGAAACAGCGTTTCAAAATGCCCTGGTGTTGATCAAAGATGAAAATGTTTCTGAGGCCAGCAGGGTCGTGAAGCCACATCTTCAGGATAGCCAGAATTGTCGACGTGTTGATCTGTATTGTCGAACCTGTTCGCTGTCGACTCGCGTACCGCAGGCGACCGGAGTATCGGCGGGATCTCAGCCGCAGAACACCGCCGGTCATCAGATTCAGGTTCGCGATTCGTGGGATGATGTCCTGGCAGAATGGGAACAGCTTGCGCTCGATGGCGTATTGCCGGCACGGACATGGCTGAACATTGCATACATCCGGCTTGAGCTGAGCGACTTCGAGGGGGCACGGGACGCTTTCCTGCAGGCAGTTGCGTCAGGATTGCCCGAGTCTGATGGGAAACGAATGAAACTCATCCATGAGCTTATGGATCGTCAGGAAAATGGTCTGTATCCGAATGAGAAGTGGTTACGACAGCTTCAACACAACGCACTCGAGGATGGTTCTCGGGGCGAATTTCTCGCATTCCTGACCGCGTCTATCACCGAAATCGACAACCTGGAGGCTGTTGGGTCAGTTGAGACCGATCAGGCTGTCGCAGATCTGTTTACTTTCTTCGAACGTAATCAAACTCTCGTCGGTGCAGTCTCAGGTGCCGACGTTCTTATGAAATGCAAACCCTTTTTTTTGGGCAAAGATAGGTTAAAGCTCCGCGCGTTGAGGAGACTTGACGTCTCCCCTCCACCGCCGCACCGGTTACACCGTATACTTCTGTTTCCGTGACCGCTACGCATCCCGCAGGATTGTTCAGAAGCGTCACGTTCCTGTTTCAGCGGGATGTAGTCCGGCGTTGCAGAGCTCGTTCTGTCAGGCCTGTTTGCGGGATTACAGCGTTTCTCCAGTGCGAAGCACTGTCAGCGTAAAAAGAGAAAGAACGATGTCCGGAATAGTCTGGTTTCTGCGATGACGGAGATGTTGGAGCAGTTACCTTTCATTCGCGTCGCACTCTTAGTGCAGAAATGTTCAGTCTGGTGGATTTGGTTATGGAAGACTCAGAAGACTCAGAAGCCACGACAAGCCTGTCTACGGTTCACATGTGTGTTGATCCGGGGCGAATACGTCATCAGAGTCGTGCCAATGTACGGCACGCGATGGTGGTGATTAACCGCATGATTCGGTCGCCGGATCAGCGAGACCAATTGCTGCACGATCGCGTCTATCGCGCTGCTGGGGTTGTCAGGGCGACAGACGCAACTGAAACTGCCGTGTTTGCAAGTCGGCCGACGGATGTGGTCTTTCGTCTGGCGTCGCGAATTGTTCGCCGGTTGTCCAGCAAGACTATCCGACGTTAATATTCTCCGAGTTCTTTCGGCAAAATCAGTGCGACGAAATACGTCGAACTGATTACCGCTTGACAGTGGCATGATTCTTCGGCAATCACATGCCAGAGTCTCATGAGAACGCAGGCGGACGTTTCCGTGCAGGTGTACTGGCCGACAGCCGATTATGCTTCTGCGTAGTTCCCGCCATCCGCACACAGGTGTCAATGCTCTGGATAGCAGTTGCTGCGTTCTCTGTCGTCACGCACGAGGTATTCGCTGTCGGTTTTTGGGTACGCGTTCTTCTCAGCTGCGCGGAAATCTGACGGCTCGGCGCAGCCATTTCAGTTGCTTATTCTGCTTCTGCCATTTCGTGGAGAACGGAGATAACCACTTCCAATCCCTGGTCCAGTTCTTCTCGAGTGATGTTCATGGCAGGCAGCAGGCGCACGACGGTGTCCTGGGTGGCATTCAGCAGCACACCACGCTCCATGGCTTTGCCAACCGCAGGCGTGCTTGGGACTGTAAGGTCGATGCCAATCATCATGCCGCAGATTCGAAGTTCCTTAATGATTGGAATTGATGCCCGACACTCTTCCAGTCGTTCACGGATATAGGTCGCGTTTTCCTGAACTGCCTGCAGCAGACCTTCTCGTTCGATCGTTTCGCCGGTTGCCAATCCAGCCGCCATCGCCAGGGAATTGCCGCCAAACGTGCTGGCGTGCATGCCGGGGCGCAGATCACCGGCATATTGATCTTTGGTGATCATTGCTCCGCACGCAACACCGCCAGCAATGCCTTTTGCCATCGTGATTACGTCCGGTTCAATTCCTGCGTGCTGGTATCCGAACCATTCACCGGTACGTCCCATCCCCGTTTGAACTTCGTCGAAGATCAACAGCAACCCATGTTCGTCACAAACGTTTCGCAGGCCCTGCAAAAACTCAGGGTCCGGAATACGAACGCCACCTTCGCCCTGAACGGGCTCGATCATAATGCTGCAGGTCTCGTCGTCAATCAGCTTGATGACACTTTCAAGATCGTTAATTGCTGCATAGCGAAACCCGGCGACCAGTGGTCCCAGACCTTCGTGGTGTTTCGGCTGGGCTGTGGCGGCCAAAGCACCGAATGTTCGACCGTGGAAGCCACGTTCGAACGTGATCATTCGAAATCGACCCTCTGCAGAACCGTGCAGGCGAGCCAGTTTGATGGCTGCTTCATTCGCTTCTGCACCACTGTTGCAGAAGAACGCCTTGCCGAAGCTTCGAGAACACAGAAATTCCGCAAACCGACCCTGTTGTTCAATGTACCACGTATTCGGAACATGAATCAGCCGAGCCGCCTGCTGTTGAATTGCCTCGACGACTGCAGGCGGCGAATAGCCCAGAATATTGCAGCCCCACCCGGGAAACAGGTCCAGGTATTTACGCCCTTCTGCGTCCCAGACACGGGACCCTTCGCCCTTGACCAGTGACACGGGATACCGAGTGTAGTTGGGAATTACGTAGTCGTGGAACAGATCGATAGTGGACTGGCTGTCCAGGGCGGCGGTGGTACTCACGGGAAATGGGCTCCGGGGCAGAAAATGTGTCAATCAGGTGCCGGTGTTGAGATGAAGAATAATAACGGTGATACCAACATCCAGCGAGGCAGCGGTGACCTGTGTGACACGTTTCGGTCGCTTTGGGTTCTCTTGTGATGGCATACAGTGGCCGAAGTTACCAGAGCCCCCGTCTTCGCCAGGTCCGGGACTCCGGGTGTGGGTATCCGAGGTGTGGTGGTAAGTTTCATGCTCAGCGTCGGCCGACAATCACGACAGAATCCCGTCCGTGGAAAAGAACGCCCGTTCTGCTGCGCGATCCTCGCCAATAACGAGGACCCGTCTGAAAACGCACAATCGGCACTTGTAGCGTTCGACGGGCCATTGTAAACGTCGCTTTCTGACAGCGTAATCAGGTTTTGCGCCCGAATCCTTTGCATAAACGCATTTTTTACAATGGTATGCACACCCCGGTTGCGGGAATCTGTATTTTCTCGTCAGACCTGTGTGCACATCTGAGGCGAAACGGTTCCTGAGTCTTCTTGCGTGGGCTTCCGCGATCCCTCAGTCTTCGGATGTTGCGACCGACGCCCGGTGACATTTGACGCTGCTGTGCGAGACCACCTGAAATACATTCCAGCCCTTTGTACATAATCCGTTCTGCGACATGGCCGTACTTTTACAAATTCTTGATGGTGTCAAAAGCTACGGCGATCAGACTCTGCTCGATCGTGCCAGTGCGACCATTCATGATGGCATGAAGGTTGGTTTTATTGGCCGCAACGGGGCCGGCAAGTCAACATTGCTGCGGGTACTGCTGGGTACGGAAGAGCTGGACAGTGGTGAAGTGGTCCGGGGATCTCACCTGAAGGTTGGTTATCTGCGTCAGCATGACCCCTTCGAAGCTGGTGAGTCTGCTCTGGACTTCCTGATGCGGGACAGCGCTCAGCCGGACTGGAAATGCGGCGAAGTCGCTGGCCAGTTTGAACTCAAGGGAGACTATCTTAATGGCCCGGTCAAAGATCTGTCCGGCGGCTGGCAGACACGAGTGAAACTGGCGGCGTTGCTGCTGCACGATCCGAATCTGCTGATGCTGGATGAACCTACCAACTTTCTGGACCTGAGAACCCAGATCCTGCTGGAACATTTTCTGCTCAACTTTCCGGCGTCGTGTCTGATAGTCTCACACGATCGCGCCTTTCTGACAGCGACGTGTGACCAGACTCTGGATCTGTCCCGCGGAAAACTCACGCTGTATTCCGGCAAGATCGGACCGTATCTGGAAAAGCTCGAAGAAGATAAAGTCCGCGACGAACGCACGAACGCCTCTGTGATGGCGAAGCAGAAGCAGTTGCAGCGATTTATTGAAAAAAACAAAGCTCGAGCCACCTCTGCCAGTCAGGCTCGTTCCAAGCAGAAACAGCTGGACCGGCTGCAGACGAAGGAAATTGAAACAGACCTGCCCACCGCGTCGATCAAGGCGCCTGTGGTGGAACCTCGTCAGGGCCCGGCGGTCAGTTGTATGGACCTGTCGATCGGTTATCCCGATCACACAGTCGCCACTGGTGTCGATGTTGAAGTGGAGCATCAGCAGCTAGCCGCCATCGTCGGCGACAACGGACAGGGGAAAACAACCCTGCTGCGGACACTTGTGAATTCGCTGAAGCCCATTGAAGGCAAAGTCAAGTGGGGCTATGGCTGTAAGATCGGTACGTACGCTCAGCATGTTTACTCGACGCTGCCCGAGGACCAGACCGTTCTGGAATATCTTGAGTACAATTCGATGCCTGGTAACACGACCCAGGACTGTCTGAATGTGGCCGGAGCGTTGTTGTTCCGAGGCGCTCATGTGCAGAAGCCCATCAAGGTTCTGTCTGGTGGCGAGCGTGCTCGAGTCTGCATGGCCGGACTTCTGCTGGGCGACTATAACGTTCTGATGCTGGACGAGCCGGGAAACCACCTCGATGTCGAGACCGTCGAATCTCTGGCGACAGCATTACTGAAGTACAAGGGCACCGTGCTGTTCACGAGTCACGATCGTCACTTCGTGAAACGGATCGCGACAAACGTGGTTGAAGTGCGAGACGGCCGAGCTCGCAATTATCACGGCGACTATGACAGCTACCTGTATTCAGTGAACAAGGAGATTGAAGAAGGAGAACGGCAACGGGCCGGCAATAAGCTGGCTGCCCCACCTGTGGCCGGGGGCGCCGGTGCTTCTGCCGCGCAGCCGACATTGAGCGGCAAGGACCAGCACAACGCGCGCAAACAACTTCGGAATCTGGAGAAGGCGATCGCCCGTCTGGACGGTCAGAGGAAAGAGTTGAAGGCTGAAATGCTTAATACTGCAGACGCGACCAAAGCTCTCGAACTGCACAATCAAATCAACGCCATTCAGGTTGAACTCAGCGCCGCCGAAGAAAAATGGTGTGAACTCTCCGAAGAACTCGGCGACTGGTAAACTGGGGCCGCGCGGCCCCGGACGCTCGTCAGGATTCAGCACTGGAGACGCGATGTGCATTGGCTTTGCGGATAAACCGCGTTCCCCCTTCGGTTTTTGCCCCACGCTCCTGCGTCGTAATACAGTAGCCGGCAGGGGAACGTGATTCTGCGGTACAATGACGCTGTCAACGCCTGTCCTCAGCCGATTGAATCATTCGTGCACAAAAAAGTTTCGGACCATGGGTGACATGGACGCACCTGCCCTGGTACGATATTTCGACGTTCAGGATCACTCACTCCGTTTGCCGCAGTGATCTGCAGACATCTCATCGGTCGCCTGCAACTCATGGCTTGCGCTGATGTTTGTTGTAGACGCTTTCTTAAGTTCCCCGATGAAAAGGAATGGCAAGAATGAAGGTTTCAAATTGGCCGCGCCACGCGATAGTTGTGTTGGCCGTAATCGGCGGCTCTGCAGTTGAGATTCAGGCGCAGATACTCAAAGAAACTTTCATGGGCAGCGGGGTCACCAGAAAGGTCGGCGGGTATCGCCCCGTGCGATCCGTAATGGATAAGCAATCTGACATTGTCAGGGTGGCGCCCGAAAATCTGGAGACACCACATTATGGAGTAATTCAGATTGGCGACCAGAGTTGGGCGTACATTCTGGATGAGCACGCAGAAGGTAATGACGCGCTCTACATTGATGCTAACGCCGACGGCGATCTGACCAATGATCCCCGGGCAATATGGACGTCTTCTCAGCGAGGTGAGTACAAGATGTTCAATGGCAGCGGTGAGATTGAATTGGCGAAGGGAAAGATCGGCGCGATAAAGCTTTATCGTTTTGATCCGGCGGACAAACGTCGTGCATCGCTGAAGGATACCATCCTGTTCTACGCTGATTACGGCTACGAGTACCGTTTCGAACTGGACGAACAGGAGTTCAGCACTTTCGTCAGCGGAGGCCCGACCCCAACGACGCGATTCTCTGTGGACCGCGACGGCAATGGCAAGGTCAGTCGCAGATTCGAACAGGCTGCGATCGGCGAAGCATTCAACTTCACGGGCACAACATACGTTTTCAGGTTGAACGACAGCGTTCTCTCGCTCGAAAAGGCGACCGAAGAAGTAGAGCAGATGCCGCTTCCTCCAAATCTTGAGACCGGCAGAAAAGCTCTCGAGTTCGTTGCCACAACGATGGACGATGTGGAAGTTAGTTTTCCCAGCGCCTACGCAGGGAAGATCGTAATGCTGGATTTCTGGGCGACCTGGTGTGGCCCCTGTATTGGCGAAATTCCAAACATGAAGAAGGCCTACGCGAACTGGCACGACCAGGGCTTCGATATTCTCGGTGTCAGTTTCGACCGTGCGGACATGGACGAGAAAATTCTGGCTTTTCTGGATAAGAACGAATTGCCATGGCCACAGATTTACGAAGGCAAAATGTGGGATACCACGCTCGGTCATATGCACGACGTCAGCGGAATTCCCTTCGTCCTGCTTGTCGACGGTGACAGTGGAGAGATTCTGGCCACCGCGCGGCAGCTTCGCGGTCCCGGCCTGAGTGACTTCATCCGTCAGGAACTGGAGAAGAAATTCAAGATCAAGCTTGAAGAAGAACCTGATGAAGCTGTGGAGGACACGAACTAGCAGGGCAGTTCGGCACCTTCGGCTGCGGGCGCGTGCCGAAGGTTGCTTAGGATAATGCAAGGACTTTGCAACGCGCGAGTCCGCAACGACCTGTGCCCTGAAACCGCGGTCCGATGGGCACGGGGTTAGACGATTGTTGCTCTGCCGTCGCCCCCGAATTGTTTAACTGCGTGGGGACCAACCCGCGTTCCCGTCTTACGGATCTGACACCGGCACCAATCGAACGTAGTCGATGCCGACCATGTAGTTATGGACAGCCTTGGGATGGGTCTCCGTGATTTTCAGACGAAGTTTATGATCTCCATTTGAAAGTGTGACGCCAGGATACGACAGCACACTCGTCGTAATCACGTCCGGTGTGTTGAGGAAATCACGGCCGGGTCAATGATGCGGTCGTCAACCGACAGCTTCACGATTCCATAGTCACGGGCCTTCGTGAACACCAGTTCGACCGCGTAGGTGCCGTCCGCTGCAACCGGGATCGCCAGTGCCAGGCGGTCGCCTGGCTTAGACCCGTCCACCACAGGTGATTCGTGCCGCTCGAGCGGTCCGCCTTGAATCTGTTCATCGGTTGCCTCTGCATTTTGCCGCCTGATTTCTCAACGATCTTCAGGCTCTCGCCTTCCAGTGCTTTCGGACCTTTGCCCGGCGTGCCATCAATCGGGGCTGGTGGCCCCGACACGGCAACCTGACGTGGCCGGGCGAGGTCTGCAATCAGATCTTATGCATCGTCCTTCGCCAGAGCGTCCAGCTGACGTTCCGGCATCATGGATACTTTTCTGAGAGTCCGTTCTTTGATCGGACTCGTGGGAACCACAACCGTGTCGTTGATGGTCTGAATTGTGAGAGCGCTGTCGGTTTCCAGTTTCAGCAGGTCGCTGACGATCTGATTGTTTTCCGGAGCAACCACGGTCATGTGAGAGGTTCCACCGACAACCGTACTCGGGTCGAGGACGTTCTGCAGGATGTCATCGATATTGGCTCGATTGGATCCCGTGATGTCCGGTCTGATGTCGCCTCCGGTTCCGAGCGGGCGGTGACTGTGTTCTGACAGGTCTTCATGAAACCTCTGGAATGCCTGAGTTCCCTGATCCAGTGTTAATGAGAGTCAGGTTTGTGGTGCGCTTGCCTGTGTTTCTGTCCAGTTGGAATGCAAGATTTGACTTTCAGTCATCCACTTCTAAGCATGGCTCCGGGAATCTCCGGCACATTGATTGTGCAGCAAACTCTTCCGGCGTGGCGTTCCTCAGAGCACTGTGTGGACGCTGCCGGTTGTAGTCGTCTCGCCAAAGATTAAGTTTCTCCTGAGCGTCCTCCAAGCTCACAAACCAGTATTCATTCAAACACTCCTGACGCACATTTCCGTTAAACGACTCAATAAATGCGTTGTCCGTCGGCATCCCTGGCCGACTGAAATCAAGTCTGACACGATTGAAGTACGTGCACCAGTCCGGTGACTTCGATATACATTCAGGACCGTTATTCACTAACGTCAGCAACCGAAATCGCTGACCGTTAAACAGCGGAACGGACATGAAGTGCATGCTGCAGCACGCGTTTACATATGTCGCTGCAGGTCGTTCTATCCGAACCTGAGAACTTCGATTCCTCCGAGGACGCCTGCGTCGAATGGACAATGTGCTCATTTTCTGTCGTCAGCGTCTGTGCCATGACCGGGCGTGGCGGTCCGAAACCGGTTGCTGCCAGAAGCAGGCAGGCCATGCAGAACAAAATCAAATCATGATCGTCTTGCTGGCGCTTGCTTTAAGAAGGGGGGAACTGGGAGGAGTCGCAACGATTTGCGCTTCTCGGATGATTCCAAGGATTATCTGACCGAGTCGGCTGCTCAGGGCTGACGGCCTGGCATTTTGACAGAATTGATCGTGAGTAGCCAGAAACCAGCAATTTGCCGCTGATAGCCGTGCATTTTGCTCGCGCACAATCGGACGAAGAGAAGTGTTCAGGCGTGCACTTCCTAAAAACCCTGCTTTCCTGTGATGCCTCCGAACTTATCTGATGTCTCGAGCTATTGTTGCGCAAGCGGAAACTCAACGAATGCGTTGTTTTCCGCAGAAATTTCGCAATCCCTATGTTCGTTACACGCTGACGTATGCCGACTCCTCCCCTGACAATTGAGCCCACGCCAAACGCGCAGCTCACGGCCGAACTGGCTGTGTCTGACGGCGGTTTGTCAAATGCTGCTGTGGGAGATGACGGTCTGCATAAATACTTTCACTGGAACGGTGCAACGACTGTCGCCATTTTCATTGTTATGGTCATTGGCAACTTTGTGACATATGCCGCTTTGCCGTGGACTCAGACAAGAATGCTCGGCGGCATAAACCTGCACCTGTGGATGGCTGTTGGTTTGCTGATGCCATCGGCAGTTATTTGCCTTTCGGTCTATCAACAATACCGGAATGCAGACAGGTACGCTGAGCCGGTCACACGTCTCGGCCCCTATGTGCTGAAGAGCAGGCTGGGAGCCGGTGGTATGGGGGAAGTTTTCCTGGCCGAGCATCAGCTCATGAAAAGGCAATGTGCGGTGAAGTTGATTCATCCACAGCAGGCTCGCGATCGCCACATGCGTGAAAGTTTCGAACGCGAGGCGCAGGCCACTGCAAAGCTCTCCCATTGGAATACCGTCGAGGTATATGACTATGGAACGACCGATGACGGACGTTTCTATTATGTTATGGAGTATCTGAAGGGCATGAACCTGTCGCAATACGTCGAGCGATACGGGCCGATGAAACCGGAACGCGTTGTCTATATTCTGAAGCAGATGTGCGATGCGCTCTACGAAGCGGACTGCGCTGGTCTCGTCCATCGCGACATCAAACCCAGCAACATCTTTCTGACGGAGCGTGGAAAGTCCTTCGATATCGTCAAGCTGCTGGATTTTGGACTGGTGCAGGCGACCACGGAGGAAGAAGTTTGCCTTCGCAACGTCAATACAAAGCTCTACGGATCGCCTGCGTTCATGTGCCCCGAACAGGCGATTGGCGTGACGCCGGATTGTCGTGGTGATTTGTACTCGCTGGGAGCAGTGGCTTACTTTCTGTTGACCGGACACCCGCCATTTGTCGACGAAAATCCCATCATGCTGATCGTCGCCCATGCGACGACAACAGTGCCGACCTTCAAGGAAATCGGCATTGACGTGCCGCCGGAACTTTCGGACACGATTCTGAAGTGTTTGTCACATGATGCATCCGATCGCTTCGCATCCGGTCGAGAGCTGTTGGTGGCCCTCGAACAGTGCGCTCTCGACACGGAATGGACGTGGCACTCTGCCGAACAGTGGTGGCTCGAAAACGATGCCGTCTCGGACGAAACTGGTCATTCGCCTGTAAATGCCGCCAAGAGCACTGTGCGAATGGATGGCGACACCGACCCGGGGCTGATGGCATGCCAGCCGATCGACCACAACGAGCTGACCGCGGTCTATGAACAGCCGGCGGAACTAACTGGTCTGGAGTCCGGCCTGAATTCACACTGGTCGCGACCTCTCGTGCCAGATGCCTGAAAATTTCGTCGCTGACGCCTGCATTGCGTACAGCCCGACGGAGATTCAACGAAAGCCTGCTGTCGCGGGATCAGGTTAAACGACCAGTGTAAGTGTGTCCGCACATCAGCTCATATGGTGCAGGCCACCAGGCATCGTGACAGTACGCTTGCTGCCGAAGCGGTTCGTTTTCGTACTGTGTGTTTTATTTCCATGCATCGTCTAAGTGTCCGAGCGGTGATCGAACGGGTGACCGTCATGTCAGTTTGATTCAATGTCAAAGGAACGGCCTGACTGCCCAGCGATCAGAATCCGGTTGTTTGTTGCTGCGGCCTGCCTGTTTTCGCTGACTGCGTGCATTGGAATCGTTGTGCGAATGGCCGTGCAGGATCATGATCCTGTATTGGCTGCTGTGTTCTACATGCTTTTTCCGGCTTCGATCTGTGCCTGTGCCGTACTTGCTGGTCTGCTGTTTCGTGCTGGTCGAAACAGCACAGGTGCCGGGCGAATGATATTGGTTGGGGTGGCGTGCGCCGTGTGGTGTGTCACATTCATGTTTCACTTCCACGCCCAGACAGACAGAACCGCAGAAGCAGTCCGCGTCGTGTTCTGCAATGTCTATCGCGCGGGCCATTCGGCTGGAATTTCATACTGCATTCAATTCACGAGGAAAATGCAGATGCGGTGGTCCTGGCAGAAATCGGAACGAAGGGCCTGCCGTCAGATTTTCAGGTGCGTAATTCCCCCAACCATCGTCATCGAATGCAGCTTCCACGAGAAACCGCTGTCGTGGTGAAACACCCTGTTCACGAAAGTGAAACGATTCATCACAGCGACAGGAGCCTTTACCACCGTCCGGTGCTGTCCATCGCTGAACATGACGTTTCGTCGATCGTGTGCGAGCTCCTCAGTCGTCTCTGTCATCGGCGTGCTGTTACCATTCAAAAATAGCCAACGAGATTTCCGGGCCGCCCTCGATGAGTGTGGGCGACATGAACACGCCTGTGGATTCCGTTCACTTCGACAGGATTCGAACCATGTACAAAAACGGATTTGCAGCGGGTGGGCAGGCGGCATCCAGAGGTCGCGGCCTGCCGGATCAAGTGAACATTAAGTTCCGACCGGCGGCCGATTGTGGCGGACCCGATCATCGACGACCACGAAGCCGGGGAAGCTCGGTAAGCGTTCAGACAGCACCGGAATTCGGCGATCATTTCACGGCTGCAATGTAATCCGCTATGCTGCGCTATACCGACAAATCGTCTGGCATGAAAATCAGAACATCGCAGAATGCAGCTAATACCCAGTCCTGTCGGCAAGTTCTGCGCCGCTTCAAAGGTTCAAGATGAATATGATTCGTTCTTTCGTTGTGTCACTGGCTGTGCTCTGGTTTGCGGATGTTTCAACAGCTGGAGACTGGCCCCAGATTCTTGGGCCCAATCGTGACGGTATCGCCGGCGGCGAGCAATTACTGAGTTCGTGGCCGGCGAGTGGTCCACAAGAAGTCTGGACAACGAACGTAGGGCAGGGGTTTGCCGGCGTGGCTGTCCGAGAGAACATTCTGGTTCTGTTTCATCGACTTGGCCCTCAGGAAGTCGTGGAAGCCCGCAGGGCTGATACAGGTGCGGAAATCTGGAGTTCCGAATTCCCCTGCCGGTACCAGTCCGGAATGTCCAGTGATTCCGGGCCACGATGTGTTCCCCTGATCAGCGCTGACAACATTTTTGTTTATGGCGTTACTGGTGTGCTGAGGTGCCTGGACGTGAAGTCCGGCGACGAAGTGTGGAGTGTGGACACCTGGGAAAAGTTTTCTGCTCCCGAAGGCTATTTCGGCGCTGGTAGTTCCCCCGTGTTGTTTCAGGATCGGTTGATCGTCAACGTAGGCGGTCGTGACACCGCAGCGGTGGTGGCGTTTTCCGTAAAGGACGGCAGCATCGTCTGGCAGGCGTTCAGCGACACAGCCAGTTATTCCTCGCCGATTGTCGCGGAAGTCGACGGGCAACAGCATGCGATTGTTGTCACCCGGTTGAATGCAGTTTCGTTGGACCCGTCAGATGGCCGGATTCGATTTCAGTTTCCGTTCGGCATGCGAGGTGCAACGGTTAACGGCGCAACACCAGTCGTCGTCGGCGATCATCTGTTTGTGTCGTCCAGCTATCGGGTGGGCAGCATTTGGGCGAAGATAAAAAACAATGGCACTCAGCTGATTTCGAGCGGCGAAGACTTGCTGGCGACGCAATATTCGACACCCGTACGACACAACGGATTGCTGTTCGCTGTAGACGGTCGACAGGATATCGGTTCCGCCACGCTCAAGTGCATTGATCCGGCGAAACAGAAGGTCTTGTGGAAGGAAGACGGATTCGACTACGGCAGTCTGATTCGTGTTGGCGACGAATTCCTGTTTCTGACGTTTGGGGGACACCTGATACGGTTCAAGGCCGATGCGGCAAAGTTTCAACGAGGGCAGATCAGCAACGTGCTGGACAAAACTCCACGCGGTTATCGCCTGCCAGCACTCAGTAACGGAATGCTGTTCGTGCGCGACGATAATACACTGAAATGCCTGCAGGTTGGCGCGAGCAACGTCAGGTGACAGAACCGAACAGGCACATTTTCCGGTTCTCCGGAGCGAAGCATGTCATTCCCGGTGGTGCCATTCTTCAATGGCTTCAATCGCGGCGTCGCGTTCTTCGCGTGAGCAGAACAGAGAGTCATCGGCCTCGACACGTACTTCATAGCGTCCTTCCACCGTACAGTCGTCACCGCCACAGAAGTGCGGGACGTCCGCTACCCAGACGATGCGAGATAAGGGAACATGTTTGTCATCAATCAACACCAAAGCCGCGGACACAGTGTACCTCCATCTTTGCTCAACTGCCGTAAAGTGCGTTTCTTTGATTATATCGGCTGATGACGCAGGACAGTACAGCAAACGAGCCGTCGGAAGTGGAGACCGCCGGAGAAGCAGCCTAATCCCGGTGGTCCTGACCGCTGACGCTGATGGCCGAGTACCCGTTTCGGCTCGTTAGGCCACCTGAGTGCATAACTCCCCTTTCCGGTAATCCTACCTCATAGGTGTCACTGGCTCATCTGCTGATACCCCGTCCCCCACTACTACGCGGTGATCTTCACGTCTCAAAGATCGGCTGAAGAAGAAGCGGGCTATGCGGAAATGGCGGACCGAATGCTGGAACTGGCCGCGGAGCAGGATGGTTTTCCGGGCGTGGAAAGTGTCCGCGAGCAGTGTGGCACAGGTATCACGGTGTCCTACTGGCGCGACAGAGATTCCATTGCGAGCTGGCGAGAAGTGACTGAGCATCGGGTTGCTCAGAACCACGGCCTTTTAGAATGGTATCGACGGTATCAGGTTCGCATCTGTCTGGTGGAGCATGAGTACGGTTTTACAAACGATTGACCGATCAGCCGAGTGTGTTGAAGATTCGATCGCCGGCGTCCCCGAGACCTGGAACGATAAACTTCTGGTCGTTCAGGTGGCTGTCAATCACGCACGTGTAGACCGGGACATCCGGGTATTCGGTCGTCAGGCGTTCGATACCTTCGGGAGCAGAAATGATGGACGCCATGCAAATTTTGGGCACTCCCCATTTTTTCAGCGTTTCGATCGCAGCAGATGCGGACCCACCTGTAGCCAGCATCGGGTCCAGCACCAGTGCCACGCTGGTCGGGTTGTCCGGAGGCAGCTTGTCGTAGTATCGAACCGGCTGGGCCGTGTCTTCGTCGCGGTACAGGCCCAGGTGCCAAATTTCAATGTCCGGAATCAGGTCGGTTAGCGGGGTGACCATCCCCAGTCCTGCTCGGAGGATCGGCACGGCGGCGATTCGACCAGCCAGTTGTTCACCGGAAATCGTTTCCAGCGGAGTTGTAACATGGCAAGGTTCGGTGTTGAAATTTCGTGTGACTTCAGCGATCAGCAGAGTGGACAATGTATGCACGTGTTGCCGAAATTCCGCTGGTGACGTGTCTACGGATCGCAATCGACTGAGATGGTGAGCCCCCAGAGCATGATTCAGTTCGTAGACATGAGAAGTGTCGGACGGCATCGTGCGCCTTTCTTCAGGAGCGTTGGTTTTTCGTGCAAATGAGAACCACGGAGCAGGACTTAAGAGCATTTCCGAATTTGGTGTATGAACCCAGCAAGTCGAGAATAGTTCATTTGACGGTGAAAAACCTGCGGTGGGGCCACATCTGCTCACATTCCAACGTAGAATCCCGCTTGTGCGTTTTACCACAGCGGGACTCTGTCGGTCTTGCTGCCGATCGTCAACCAAACACGGCGATGTCTGTTCTTCTTCCCGCGGATCATGTCGGATTTCCTGATCGATGCGCTTTGCAATCATTGGCCAGTCTGCCGAAGCCGTCGTGCTGGTAGATTCTGTTCGTGCCGCCACGGTCCACCAGATTGGGCCGTGCTGCGTGGCAGGTTCGCTGGCGGCGGCAATGACCGACCGAAGAATTGCGTTTTCCCTGGTCGGTTCGCCAGAGGAGGCAATTGTTGATGTGGGTGTGGACGTCGTCGTTGTCGCTGAAGCCGATGTCGACATATCCACGTCACTGGCGCGTCAGGCGTCACAGGCCGATTGCCATGTGATTGTGATTCCCCCGGACGACGTGTCGACGGCGTATAGTTTCGAACTGCACCTGCTGCTGGATGAAAGCCAATTCGGCATCATTCCCCTGACGGGACATTGGTATGTCGAGCCTGGCGCAGCCGAGGGCTGTCAATTGGGAGAAAACATTCAGCAACTGTCGATGGAACTGCCGCTGACCGACGATGCAGCGGAATTGCAGCGCTGGCAGCTGCGCGCCGTCGATGCACTGTGTGGGTGTGGGTTCGAATATACTCGCATCACGGCGCTGGATGTGCCGGGTGCGGATGGAGGGTTGCTGTCACGGTCGGTGACGCTGGCTGCCTCTGACGCATCCGACGTGTCGGTGCCTCCCGGCATTCTGACCTTCCGCAAAGGCTCTCCACAGCACGTGTTCACGTCTTCGAGTCGTGACAGCGAACCGGGCACGGTGAGTGATGCACAGTTGCTCGTCACCAGAACGAACGGTGAAGAACGCAGCATCGTGACCGCGCTGCCGGATCCGGCAGGCAGCATCTTCCGGCCGGAAGACGGCGCACTGGCGATTCGTCTGGTGGAACACCTTGGCGACAGGGACGAATGTCAGCGCCATATGGAACAGTTTTCAAATACTCTGGAAATGACAGCCGGCCTGCAGAAGTCTTTGCGCCGCAGACGCACGGTCGATGTCTACTTTGATGGAATCTCTGAACGGAGTGCCTTCAAGACACAGATGACGGCGATTGGTTGTGGCGTGCTGACGTACGTGATCTTTGGCATGGTGGGATTCCTCATTATGGCGAAATTGACCGATCTCCCGCCGCTGATGCTGCAGATCGCAAGAATCGTCTGGATTGCTCCGGTCGTGCTTTTCCTGTTGGCACAGTTTTTATTGCCGCTGGCGCGCGAACGTCGCAGAAGTGATTAAGGTGGACTGGACGGCTCAGGTGTTTGCACTGTCGGGATAACACCTCCGTCTGACACTCGCACCGACAGGACCATAACTTCATTACCGCCATCAGAAGGTGCTGCCGTATGCTGGTTTCATCACTCCGTTCATACATCACCGTGATTGTCGTCACCGCCTGGACCGCCGTGTCTCTGACGGAGGCCTCGTATGCACAGGACCTTCCTGCAGCATTTCAAAATTTCAAGTCTGCCGTGGACGCCCCGGTGTTTACGTCTTCGCCAGGAAACTGGGACGCGTTGATCCGAGAACGCGGCTGGATTTTGAAAACCGGTGAGACCTATCACCTGTGGTATACGGGGTACAACCCGGACCGCCAGCCATTTTCCATGCAGCTGGGGTACGCTACGTCCCTGGATGGTAGCACCTGGACACGTCACCCTCAGAATCCCATATTCGACGACGTCTGGATAGAAGACATGATGATCGTAAAACACAACAACACATTGTATATGTTTGCCGAGGGAGCGAAGGACCAGCCTCAGTTGTTGAAGTCGACGGACGGTATTGCCTGGCAGAGGATGGGGACTCTTGACGTTCGCCGTACAGACGGAACGAAGATCGCGGCCGGTCCGTATGGGACTCCAACAGCGTTCTTTGAGCACGGGACGTGGCACCTGTTTTATGAACGGCGGGACCAGGGAGTCTGGCTGGCAACATCGAAAAACATGAGTGTGTGGACCAACGTCAGCGACGCCCCGCTGATCGTTCCAGGTCCGGATGAATATGATGATTTGATGATCGCGATGAATCAGGTCATCAAATACGAAGGACGTTATTACGCCGTGTTGCACGGCACTGGATCACCCACGAAGCCACGCGACTGGTGTACGTACATGGCCGTTTCTGATGACCTGAAAGCGTGGAGAAAATGTTCTCGTGGCCCGCTCCTGCCAGTCCGGGATAACAAATCCAGCGGTCAGCTGGTTTATGACGGTCAGCAGTTTCGGCTGTACACGATGCACGCCAGGGTTGATCTGCACGTGCCGTCCCCGGAGGCAGTTCCGTAAACGCACAAAAAAATGAGTATCGTGCCACGATTTTACCGGGCCGTGCGAACATTTCGAAACCTGCCCTCGCATCCTGTGAAACCGGCGCCAAACATGTCAGAGCCCGCTCAAACATGTCGTCTGTTTGCAAGTCGATACCGCCGTGCCGGACGAAGGCTTGTTCTGTCCATTGCGTTCGCCGTGGTAATTGCGTTTGCCGTCAAAGCGACGGTTGCTGAATCGATTTATGCGGCAACCGACGGTGTGTCCCCGGAAGTTCCGATGGGCGCATGGGTCCTGACCTATCGTCTGGCGTCGCCGTATTTGTCCGGAGACATTGTGTGTTTAAGGACAACGAACGCTTTATGCTGTCGCGCGTGACGGCCGTTGCAGACGATGGTCGCCAAGCTGACCGTGCAAAAGAACGATCAGCCGGAAAACAGGTGTCAATGCACGAGGTTGTCGGCCACGTCGTGCTGAGTACGCGATGAACGGCCTGCGACCATGATGACTATTTCCAGTAGGTCAGTTTCAGAAGCCCTGTCACTGCGCCCGCGACAGAAGCTCCCGTTATCAACATACCGGTGGTCCCCATCAGACCGAGCAGATGGATTCCCATGATCGTTCCGACCAAAGACCAGCAAATGATGATCAGGCTAATCTGCTTTCGTTGTGCTTTTTCTTCATCGCTCAGCGGCCCGGATTTTGCTTTAACTTTCTTTGGTTTCGCTGCGGCACTTTTCGAAGGTTTGCCCGAAGTTGCAGGAGCAGCTTCGGCAGCCGCTTCATCGCGCATGCCCTTGGCGTAGTACTTGGCAATGGCCTGTTGAATGCTGCGTGGTATCGCCAGGACAGCGCGCATCGGCATGCCATAACGCATCCGTATTTCGTCTTCCAGTTCAGGCGAAGGATCATCGACACAGGCGACCAGCAGTTTGCCGCGATCTTCGAACAGAGGCAGACACGTATGACGTTTTACTACCTGTCGTGGCAGCTGATCAAGCGCTTCGTCTTCGGGCAGCATGTCCGTCAGGTCGACGAATGACATGCGCAATTCTGCTGCCAGGGCCCGTGTGGCCTGTTCGGCATTCGCAAGTTTCATCTGGACGACGGCGTCTCGATGTGAAATACCACGAGCCTCCGCAAAGTGTTCGATTTCAGCAACCTGCGCACGTTTGAGTACTTTGTGGGAGACGAGATACTGCAGCACTGTTTCGGCACCGTCGGACTGATCCGGTTGAAACTCTCGTCCCTGGCTTTCGTCGTATTCACGTTTTGAGTCCGGGTCTGTCAGGCACAACATGGCCTTGGCCATTTCGTTTAGCAGATCCTGAGACTCTATCAGGTATTGTCCCATCGCATATTTGCGTACAGTAGCGTTCAGCTTTCGATAGTTCTGCTGAATTTTTTCAGTGTCGTCTTCGAACTGAACCACGCGAAGAAGTGTGTAGAGGTCCGGTGGTCGGTCGCCTTCGGGAATGCCCAGCCATTCCTTGTAGACATCGATTTTTGCCACGTATTTCTCCCTTTTCTGACCACGAGCCACGAAAGAGCTGCTGAGTGTTACGTTTTCCGGGCAACAATGGATCTGAGCGTCAGTCGTTTTTTTGCCGTCAGCGACGCCGGAAAATCGACGCAGATCCGCGTGAGATCCACCATCGTAGTGACGAATTCTCTCAGGTCCAGCCAGGCGACCTTACGGAATCAGGAAGATCAATCCGACGGCCGCAGCGATCTGCAGCAACGCACCATCAGGCTCTGGTACTGACAGGTAGGATTCGTGGCCAAACTTGTGGCATGTGGGGCAGTCCGGAAGAGCCCGTACACAATGGCACGGCGGGTTGTTGGCCAGCATAGTCGGCAGCGCGGGGATACGTCCGAAAAATCGAACCGCAGACAATGCCTCGTTGAAGACTCCGATCCCGCGACCGCACCGTTCCATATTCGGATCCTCGAAGTAGAGCGGTTTGTACCAGATTGGATGCTGGTTGCGGTCTGGACGAAATTGCCTCGCGACACTGTGTTCATGCTGAACGTTCATTGCTGCAAATGTCTTCCCAGCACCGTTGTCTGGTTCCTTCAGGGGGATGCCCTTGACAGATTCTCGGCGAATGGCGGAGCTGAGCGAAACTCGGGTCAGCGGTCCGGCGATATCGAGTTTTTGACGGGCTTCTTCCGCAGTCATATTCGTTGCAGTCGTAACAACCGTGCGAAGTTGCGTTGCGATATGGCGCGGCAGCGAATGGTCTTGCTGCGTTGTTTCCGCCACTCCATGGCGGCCCCGAATGAGTCGTGCCATGTGACGGAGATCCGTATCGACGTTACCCTCGACAGCATTCCAGTCATGCAGACTCATGGTTTTTGCGATCACCACGCCATGGAAAGGCTCTTGGGCAGCCTTGGCAGGGTCAGATAAACCTGTCTGATATCTTTCAATGTGTGACCCGGGAACAGGAGTCGACACTGGTGTCGGGGCCTGTTGCGCCTGTATATTCGGAAGGCCGAGAAAAAACGAGAAAGAGAATAGCAGTTTTCGGCGATCCATTCGCACGCTCCCTAAGAATACAACGCTCCACCAACTTCATCGGGCGACATGGGGGCATGTTGTTAGATCCAGTGATTTCAGCCGTTCAACCTGTCTAGCAGCGATAATCGATTCATCATGCACCCGTCAAAGTCGGTAACAAAATCCGCGAACGGAATATCCCGAACATACTCCACTCCGGGGGTATTCTGTTGGTAGGGTAAAATGAGACGGTACGGCGTTGAATATCGAACTCTGCAATGAACCTCGAACTCTTGTTGATACCTTTGATTCTCTGAAGTTGACCAGCAACCATAAGCCCAAGGGCCATCTGCGTTTATGTCGTTAAGGAAATTTCTCCGCCGTCTGCGGAAACGCATTCTCGATCGCCGTGCGCACACAATAGCTCGGACGTCTGGGAAGTTGCGCGTCACGCGGCTGGAAGAACGACAGTTGCTGGACGCAGGATTCGGAATTGGTGTGGGCGGGATCCTCCAGCTGGACGGTTTCGACGCGGGAGACGCGTTATTTATAGAATCCGGTTCTGCGTCCGGTAGTTTGCAGTTTGAACTGACACACGGAAATTGGTTTGCTGACCCGGTGAATCCAGACATTCTGTCCGGTCGTGCTCAGATCACAGACGGCGGACGCCAGCTGACGATTGATAATTCCGCAACGCAGCTGTCGCCGATTACTGCGATTGACATCGACGCCCAGACATTGCAGCCGATACACGGTGTGGTCACACCTTTGACCGGCGAGCTATCGTCAGTGACCAGCCTGAACGAATTTTTTGTGTCCGATCTCGTCATTTCCGGTGGTGGCGTGGTGAACCTGATCGGAGCCGACTTTGACACGCTATCGGTTACTGGCACCAGCCTGAACGTCACCGATAGTGATGACATTACGCTGGGCGAAATTTCTGTTGTCGACACCTTGACGGTCAGCGCGGGCGGAGACATCACCGATGCGAATGGTTCAACAATCGACGTTGGTGGCAGCGCGTCTTTCACCGGAGCGAACATCGCGTTAGGCGATGATGCCGCTGATCAACTCCAGTTCGACAGTCTTCAGTTCAGAGCCAGTGGTGACGTCACCATTAGTGAAAGCGGCAGCATGCGCCTTATCGGCAGCAACACCGCCGACACCGCAACTCTGCATGCCAGCGGTGATATCAATCTTGATGCGGATGCGGCTATTCACAGTGAGGGTGGTCGAGTTTCGCTGCAAGCCGGTACAGAGGGATCGTTGTCGGTGTCCGGTACGATCGACGTGTCATCATCGACGTCAACAGGGGGCACCGTTGACCTGTTTGGTGAACGTGTTGGGTTATTCGAAGACGCCCATCTCAGTGCTTCCGGAGAAATGGGTGGCGGGAAGATTCTCATTGGGGGAGATTTTCAGGGAAGCAATGAAGACGTTCCCAATTCAATCATGACGTTTGTCGATGCTGGTGTTCTTATCGAGGCAGACGCCGTTGCTGAGGGCGATGGCGGCACTGTGATTGTCTGGTCTGATGAGGTGACTTCGTTCAGCGGGCAGATTGAAGCACGAGGAGGAGCGGACGGCGGAGATGGCGGTTTTGCCGAAGTATCGGGAAAAGAGTACCTCGAATTTCGCGGTGTGGCCGACCTTCGTGCCGTTTCCGGGGCCGATGGAACTCTGTTGTTGGACCCCACGGATATCACGGTTTCAAATGCTGTGGATACGGGTACGATGACGTTTGGCGGTGGACAGTTCGCCGATGCGATCAGTACGCCATCCAATCTGAACATTACAACGTTGTTGACTCAGCTGAACCTGTCAAATGTGGACGTCAACACAACAAGTGGTTTGGCGGGTGTCGGAAATATTACCGTTGTAGATGCAATTGCGTACATCGGAGTCGCCAACCGTACTTTGACGTTTACGGCAGACGGTGGGATCACCGTCGACGCATCCATTTCCTCTACGGTCGGAGCGCTTAGCGTAAACTTCAATGCGACGACGGACGTCGACATCAACGCATCGGTCACGACGGCTGGTGGTGCGTTTGATTCGTCCGGTGCTGCCTTTGAGAACACGGGGGGGACGATCGTCACTAGTGGTGGTTCGGTCAATTTGAATCACACTGGCGCTATGACGATTAACGCGGCGATTACGGGCGCAAGCACCCTGACGGCTACGGGCCTCACTGTGTCCCTCGGAACTGACCTGACAACCGCAGGTAGTCAGACGTATACGGGAGCAGTGACACTCAGCGGGGGCGACCGCATCCTGACGGGTTCCACCGTTAACACGGTCGATGCGGTCGTGGGCGGTGGTAATGCACTGCAGATCACGGGGAATGCCGACATCGATGGAGCGATTACAGACGTTACGACATTCAGCGTTTCGGGGACGACAAATCTCGGTGCGAATGTAACGACGTCGGGTACGCAAACGTACTCGGACGACGTAACGCTGACGGCCAATTCGATCATCACGGCGATCGGCACGATTGGTGTGACGGGAAATGTAAATGGTCCGTTTGATCTGGCTTTTGCGGGAACCGGAGGCAGTGATGTTTCCGGGACGATCGGTGCTGCGATCACGGGTCTGACGGTGACCACAGGCGCTCTGGTGGCCGGCACGATCGATATCGACGGAAATCTGGATGCCGATCAGAACGTATCCACGGATGTCGGCGATATTCTGGTGGCCGGCGATATCGATACGGAAGGCACGCTGATCTCAGCCCTGGGCATCAACGTGGGGGGCAACAGTGATCTGGGTGGCAACGTGACGACGACCGGCGAACAGGTTTACAGCGGAGCGGTCACGCAGACGGCAGCCGTGACATACACCGGTGCGGACACGGACGCGGACGGGGAAGCGATCGATTTCGGGAGTACCCTGACGGGCGGCGGATTGAATACGACCATCGTGGGGGGAGCGGGTTTTGCAGGGGCGGTGTCCGGTGTGATTGATCTGTCGGCCGATCACGTCGACAGTGAATCAACGATCAATGCGTCCACGGTGACGGTGAGCGGTGCCAGTGATCTGCGTGGCAACGTGACGACGACCGGCGAACAGGTTTACAGCGGAGCGGTTTTCCTGACGGAGGATGTCTCAATTGAGACCGGCGCGTCGGCAGGGGACAATATTTTGTTCCTTGATACCGTTGATGGTGGACATACGCTCACGTTGAATGCCGGAGCGGGGGGAAACATCACCGCAGCCGCTTCGATTGGATCCAATACACCGTTGACAGCGGTGAATGTCACCGATGGAGCTGTTCTGAGTTTCGCAGGGATTACCGCAGGGAGTCTGACGATTTCCGATGCGACAATCAGTGTGATCATTACGGCAGCATCAACGATTACGAATGATGTGGCGGTGAGCAGTGGCGGAACGATTACGCTGGATGGAAAAATGTCGGTCACGAGTGGTACGCTCGAATTTACCACAACGTCAGGTGGCGGTGACGTGACGATCAATGCCGAAATTGATCCTCCTTCAACTGTGACGTTGTCATCCGTCGACGATGTCGTGATTAACTCATCTACGAATGCGGACGATCTGATCACGATTGCCGCAGGGACCGATGGCTCCGGAAGTGCGATGATCAACGCTGGAGGAGTTTTGTTTACCAATAAAGCCGGCAGCGATATCAGGATCACTTCAGGTGCTACAACTGGAGCAATCTTGTTGGCAGACGATGTAACTGCCATAGACAGAGTAACGCTGACGTCGAACGGTGTGGGTGATATTACTCAGACCTTCGGAAAAGTGACGGGTGGGAACTTGCAGGTAACTGGCGTTGGTACTGTCTTACTGACTTCGGTGACCAATGATGTCGATGTTATCTCTGCCAACGTGACGGGACCTTTGGAATACGTTGATACCAATGCGTTGACGGTTGGCACGGTTGACACCTCAGGAGTCACAACCGGTGGCAGCGACGCTACGCTTTGCGCAACATCGATTTTGTTAACAGAAGATATATCGGCCGGAGCAGGGACTGTGCGTCTGGAGGCGATGTCAGGTAACATCAGTCAAACGGGTGGTGGTATTACTGCATCGGGGCTCGGGCTTCGTGCGACCAATGGTATCAGTCTGGCCGGAACCACTAACGATGTCGATACTTTTGCGGCGGATGGTGGTGTCGGCCCCGTCGTTTTCGTTGATACGGACGGCTACACAATCGGAACGGTGACCGCATCTGGCTGTTTCACCCCTGCCGTATCGGGAATTTCCGGGGGCTCTGATTTCGAATCGTGTGTGACCACAGGAAATATCAATATTACCGCAGCCTTAACGGTAACCGGCACTGTCCGTTTGCAGACCGAAAACGGAAACATAACTCAGACAGTTGCAGGGATTATTACAACGACCAATCTTGGAACGCGTGCGACCGGGAATGTCGATCTCAGTACAGCCACTAATGCTATTTCAGGTACGTTTGCCGGCGCGTCTACGGTATCGGGAGTCTTGAAATTTACGGATGCCGGCGGCTTCACTGTAGGCGTCGTTAACGCTGGGCCCTGCGTTGCCGCAACGACTGGTGCAACGACTGCGAGTGGAAACGTTGATCTGTTGACATCGGGCTCCCTGACAGTTTCTGATGTTGTCACAGCCGGTGGGACAGGTGAGGTCGGGTTGAATGCGGCAGGCGTGATCAATGTCAATGCTGCAGTCAGTTCCAACTCGAGTCACTTGAGCATAACGGGGGGGACGGGCGTAACTCACGACGCTAACGGGGATCTGACAACAACCGGCACGGGCCAGGTCAATGTGACAGCCACCACTGGTGACATCTTCATGGCTGATGGCACGGTATACTCCACTGACAGCGGAGACGTGACCTTGCTGGCGGCAGCCAACGTGAAACTGGCAGAGATTACAACCACCAGCAGTGGAATCGTCGTAACGGCGACGGCCGGGAATATCAGCGATATTACGACAGCTGAGTCAGCCAATTTAGTGAGCAGTGCGACGGCCACACTGACTGCCGCGACCGGTATCGGGACGGCCACGGCCAATGCCGACATCGATACAGCCATTGGAACGCTGGTGGCCACCAACACGACCAGTGGCGATATTTTTGTACAGGAAACCGACGATCTGATAATCAGTGGCACGGGTGTAAGGACATTGGGTGGCGATGGTAGTATCAAGATCGTACTGGTTTCTAACGCGTTAGTGGTCAATAGCGTTGTCACGGCCGACGGTGCCGGCGACATTCTTCTGGACGCCGGTGGTCTGGCCGGTGATGTCGTTATCAACGCCGATGTGTCCAGTGGTACAGGAAACGTGACGATCGATGCGGACAACGATGTGGATCTGAACGCTCACATCGCGACCGTTGGTGGCGATGTTTATGTTCTGGCAGCGAATGGGACGACCGATGGCACGCCGGTAGACGGCATCAATATGGAGGATGCCAATTCCTCCATCAACACCTCCGGTGGCTCCGTACGACTTGAAGCTCAGGGTGGTAGCGGTGAAATACGCCTGAGTTCGATCAACGCGGGTGTCGGGAACGTGGCCCTGATTGCGGATGACGACATTCTCGATGACACTGCACTGGAATTGGCGAACGTCACGGCAGCGGGCCTGCTGATGATTGCCGATGCGGATAACTCTACAGTCGGCACAATCGGAGAATCAAACGTTCTGGTAACACGGACCGAAACGGTCAATGTTAAAGCTGTGAACACTGCCGTTGACGCATTGTCCGCACACAGTGGCCAGGGAATCTATGTCGACGAAGCGAATGCTGTGAATGTCACCAGTGTGAACGTCGCGGTCGATAGAGCTGATTTTGATTCGGGAACCACAAACCTGTCACATTCACTGGCAGACCTGACGACCGGCAGCAACGGTGCGATTAAGCTGGTGGCGGAATCCGGCACGATCACGGTTAACGGTGGCGGGGACGCGACGGGTGTGAGTGCGGATGGCACGGGCGACGTTCTGCTGGAATCTCGTACCGGCGGTACGGCGGGCAGCGACGTGGTGATCAACGCGGGCGTGCTTTCGGGGACGGGCCATATTACGCTGAACGCGGCGGATGACGTGGACGTCAACGCCGTGCTGACGACCGGCGGCAGCGGTACGGTGTACATCAATGCGGGTGACGACGAGGCCACGGGGATCAACGGGATCGCGCTGGATGCCGTGGTGACCACCGTGGACGGGGACGTGCTGCTGACGTCCGCGGACGACATTTCGCAGACGGCGCTGATCACGAGCACCAACGGGGACATCGGTCTGATCGCCAGCGACACGATCACGCAGACGGCGACGGGGGACATCACGACAACGGACGGTGATGTTCTTGTGGACGCGGGCGGTCACTGGACGATGGACGGTGCGGCCGAGATCACAGCGGGCGGTCAGGACGTGCTGGGACAATCGGGAGGTACGATCACGCTGGGCGTGATCCGCGTGACCGACGCCGCGATGAATCAGATCGCTCTGAGTGCGGCCGAGAGTATCGTGGACGGGAACAGCGACAGTCTTAATAT
>JABABI010000075.1:32385-35392 GCA_014238335.1 Fuerstiella sp. | reverse complement strand
AGCGGAAGTGATCGAAGCGGAAGTGATCGAAGCGGAAGTGATCGAAGCGGAAGTGATCGAAGCGGAAGTGGTGGAAGCAACGGTCAACAACGACACCGTGCCAGAATCCGATGGGCTCATCGACGCATGGCCGCACCTTAGCCAACACACGCGAGCGGCAATTCTCATGCTTGTCGAAGCGGATCAGATGACGCGTTAGCGCACGACCCGATTGAAAGTCGAAATTGCAACTCCTCCAGCGGTTAAAGCCTGCGAACGGACAAACGTTCGCAGGCCCAAACTTATGAGTATCCTGTCGGACTCCGTCCACCGACGTTCGTGTTTCAGCGACAGAAAAGCTGGTCACTGGCTTCACTGATCACCACAACCTGCACGGGAAGGACCCGCAACGACTCAGCAGGCTTGGGTTTGTTCACGCAGAGCCTGATGTATCGTAAAGGAGTTCGCTGCTCGGACTGCCACGATCCACATTTGAGGCGTCGCAACCCGCGGATGCCGACTCACATCCCAATTGGTGAGTATTCGTGCCCATAAGTCCCGAAGGTTGTGGTGGTCAGCAGGGCGAACGGACGCACATCGGCTGGACGGCGAAGGAAGTCGTGCTGCCCGCGACCGCGGAGTCGGGAACATCTGCCGAAGAAGCCTGGTCCCTCAACAGTGCATTCAGGACCGCGTTATAAGCCGATGTTTCTGCAGCGGCGACGTCGGATATTTCCCAAACCAATCACGGCGATGACGGTCAGCAAAGTCAATGAACTGGGTTCGGGCACGGCGGTGACGTTGTTCCATCCAACTACGTCCAATGCCAGGAGGTCCAGTGCGGTCACGACGTTAACTGAGCCTGCAGCCACTGCTGTGGGGTCCATTATGCCGAGGGCAAGATTGTCTTTCCAGTGGCTCGCTTGCCTTCCATCGCCAAAGTTCAGACCCGTTGACCAATGATCTGTTCCGGCCGTAGCCGCCGTCGCTCCGCCGTCGATCGAAAAGTACTTCGCGCGGGTGTCCGCAGTCCAGTCAATGTCTGCGCCCGCACTCTCGCTGTCGGCGGAGAATCGCGTAAAGTCCAGTGCGGTTACGAACGTGAACTGATCATCATTGTACGGTCCTCCCATGGCGGGTGGACTAAAGATGTCCAGGATGTCAACGCCGCTTGTGAATCCCATCGCATGACCGATTTCGTGAATTGCCACACCGACAAAATCGATTAGGCCAGCTCCAATTCCATCACTCTGATCAAAGTCCCAACTGAAATCACTGTTGAACGTGATGTTCGCGTCCTCCGCTGCCAGGTCGGCCGTCAATAACCCGACCGCCTTCGCGTTGGCATTGTTCAATCTGAGCGTTGTGTTGTTAGCGTCCCCATCATTGTCAAGATACGCAGTTGCACTTCCAGCCCCGTTTGGATTGTTGTTCGTGCGATTCAGATAGGTGGAAAACGAAGTCCCACTCGGCAGGTTGTTCACCATCGTCGTATCGTTGGCAGACGATGCATCATTCGACATAGCTGTCTTCCACGACGAAAACGAATAGGTGGATTGGGTCGAACCAGCCGCCCCCAAAGTAGTAGGAGCAAGACTGGAAAAACCAACGGCTAAGTTGACTTCAATGCTGTCGTCAAATTGCGATGACCAGAAACTGGCAGCGGAGGTAAAGCCAGTCAGAGCGTCCGTACCAGCGCCAACTCCGCCACTGTCTGTGAGATTGAAAATCAGTCCCGCGATAACGTTTGACTGAATGAAAATCAAAGCACTAACGCTGACAGCAAGAATTCGAAGTAGTCTCCAACTTGTGCGAGGCATTGCGCCAAACCTTTTACCAATGCCGAACGTAACCGTCCTGAATCGGGACCAACGTTCTGCCAGGTTAGTCGGGTCGACGAATGCATTACAAGACTTAAAGACTTAATCTTTGCGTTTCACACCAGTTCCGCACGCACAGATGTCCTGCAGAAGAGAGTTTGACCAAATTGAGCGACGACGACTAACAGCCAGCCGGTGCTTCAGCTGCTTCCTGTCCCATCGTAGTGATTTGAGTACTCGAACATACAGCTCGGCAGCGGCTCGCAGGCCAGGTGCCTGTGCGGAAGCGGGTTCAAGTCCGTCCCCGTCAGCATGAAGTGCCGACGGCACCGAGCACACCTGGTCAACTGTCTCCAGGTCAGCAAGACAATCGCGAATAACCGGCCGAACACGATCGAACAGATTCTTTAACCGGTGACCACCTTGGCTGATATTGTGCCGCAAACGAATTGCGAGGAATGTGGCGGCAGGGATGCCGACTCAGAGATCGCAATTCGTTATGATGACAAGTTCCTGACACATTTACTGCCGTCGCTGCGCGACGTTGTCTTTTGTCGCTGTCTTCAGCGCATTGCGAGGAATAGATGAACACTCACTGCATCAAGTCACTGATTACTGCCACTGTTTGTTTTGTTGGTATTCCTGTGAGTGAGGCCGAAAACTGGCCGCAATTCCGAGGTCCGACCGGGCAGGGGAGTTCGTCGGAACAGGGTGTACCACTCACGTGGAGTAATACAGAAAATGTCGCCTGGAAAACCGCGATCCCGGGTACAGGCTGGTCGTCTCCTGTGATCCACGGCGACCACGTGTTCGTCACAGCGACGACCAACGATGGTCGATCGTGTCATGTCATCTGTCTTGAGCGGCAATCCGGAAAGATTCGCTGGAACACGAAGGTGTTTGAACAGGAGGTTCGTAAGAAGCGAAACGAAAATTCCGATGCGACGCCAACTCCGACAACCGACGGACAGCAGGTCTTTGCTGTCTTCAGCAGTGGCAGAATCGTGGCCCTTGATTTCGACGGGACCGTAGCGTGGACCAACCACGACGTCAGCTTCTACGGCCACCACGGCCTGTCTGCGTCGCCCATCCTGTATGAAGACCTCGTGATCATGGCCTACGATGGCAGCAGCGACGGTGAAAACAACAAGGTCGGCTGGAAGATTCCGTGGCAGCAGGCCGTGCTCCTGGCCGTTGAAAAAAAAACG
>JABABI010000075.1:0-32375 GCA_014238335.1 Fuerstiella sp. | reverse complement strand
GGCGCGGCAAACGAGGGCTGTCGCGACTGGGCCATGTGACACCGAATATTCTTCGCCAGAACGGTACCAGTCAGATTGTCAGCGGTGCCGGAGATGCGGTTCAGGGATTCGATCCGACCGATGGCCGGCTGATATGGTCGATCTACAGCAAAGGCGAAGGAGTCACTCCGTCAATCGTGGTTGGCGACGGTCTGATATTCAGTTGCTCCGGTTTTGAAGCCCCAACGATTCGAGTCATCCGTGCCGGTGGCACGGGCGACGTGACGGAATCACATATGGCCTGGGAACAGACGAAGGGGGTTCCATCGCTGGCTTCTATGCTGTACGTCAAACCCTACATTTATTCGGTAAGCGACAAGGGAATCGTGACGTGTTTCCAGGCCGCGACCGGTGACATGGCATGGCAGGAACGAATCGGTGGCAAACACTCCGCATCACCAATCTATGCGGATGGAAACATTTATTTTCTGACGGAAGCCGAAGGGGAAACTGTGGTCATTGAGGCGGGTCCGGAACTGAAGATCCTGGCACGCAATCGCCTTGAAGAAAAATGCAAGGCATCAATAGCGGTGTCACAGGGCAATCTGTTCATACGCTCAGAATATCACCTGTTCTGCATCGGCCAGTGATCACTGGCAGAGCAACGCTGACGGTGGCCGAAATCAGTGATGTCTTCGGTTAGAAACTGAACAGGCCCAATTGCTGTACCAGCCACAGTGAAAGAATGGAGCCGTCAGCAGATCAATTTTCACTGGCACACGAATCAAGCGATTCCTGCATCCTGCGCTGCTGAATAGCCCGACTGCAGAATCCGGCGAAAGTAGCACATAATTGTTTCGGCGCGTGAGATTGGTAGACTGAAAGCGGCATTGTGTCGGCAGCCTGCCTGTCCGGCCACCATGATTTCCAGACAGTGCGTCCCCCTGATTGTCTCCGACCTCTAGAAAGCCCCTCCATGCAAAGATACTCCATCATCTTTTCCTGTCTCCTGGTGATACTGCCAGCCGTTGTGTCTGGCGACGATCTGGTGCTGGAAAAAGGTGACCGACTGGCGATCATTGGCGATTCTATAACTGAGCAGAAACTCTACAGCAAATATATCGAGACCTATCTGCTGGCCTGTTATCCCGAACTGGAGATTCAGAGCTTTCAGTTTGGCTGGGGCGGTGAACGAGCTCCCGGTTTTGCCAACCGCATGGAAAATGATCTTGTGCCGTGGAAGCCGGACGTGGTTACGACCTGTTATGGAATGAATGACGGTTCTTATCGAGCCTACACGGAGCAGATCGGGAAGACGTATGAACAGGGCATGCGGACGATTATTGATCGCATGAAGTTGGCCGGCGCTACCGTTGTGGTGGGTTCGCCGGGCGTCGTCGACAGTTTCACGTGGGCTCGCAACAACCCCGACTTCGACAAGGTCTACAACGACAATCTTGAACACCTGGGCCAAATAGCCAGCAAACTGGCCAAAGAAAATAAGTTTCCTCATGCCGACGTTTTCGGAGCCATGATGGCTGCGATGGTTTCGGCCAAAGCGGCGCTGGGAGCAGAGTATCCTGTTGCCGGCGGCGACGGTGTGCATCCCGGACGAAACGGACACCTTGTGATGGCCTGCGCATTTCTGAAAGCGCTGGGACTGGACGGTAATCTGGGCGGCATCACACTGGATGTGGCGACGGGAAAGACACAGGCATCCGGCGGCCATCGTGTGGTCAGCAGCAGCGGCGGAACAGTTGCAGTCGAAAGCTCTCGCTATCCATTCTGCTTCAGCGGAAATAACAAAGACCCAAACGGCACACGCAGCATCCTGCCTCATTTTCCGTTCAACAGTGACCTGAACCGGTTCATTCTGACCGTCAATAATTTGCAGACTGCGACGGCCGACGTCACATTTGGCCTCACTACCAAATCATTTACGAAACAACAGCTCAGCGACGGCATCAATCTGGCGGCGGAGTTTGACGAGAATCCGTTTGTTGGTCCATTCAATCAGGTGTTGAATGCAGTCGCTCAGAAGCAGGCACTCGAAACGCAGATGATCAAGGGCCTGATCACGAATTTTCGTCAGCTCCGTGGCCCTCTTGCTGAAGATGCCGAAGTGCAGTCCGCACTGAAAACACTTCGCCGCAAGATGATGGAAGAAAACGACGCTGCTCACGCAAAGGCGAAAGCCGCCGTGAAACCCGTTACTTACAAAATCGTCGTCACACCAAAACCGTAAAGCACTCGGGACGCTCGCTTCACCGTTTCCGGACATTACAGACAGACAGGTAACTTGCCTGTTCACCTCGCTTGGAAAGCTCCCGCCATGAGAACGCTTATCGCCAGTCTTTGTCTGTTGTCCGTTGCTCACGCACAAAATGTTAAAAGCAATATTCCGTATGCGGACCCGGCACATGAACGTCAGGTGCTGGATGTCTATTCGCCGAATGGTGCGAAGAATCTGCCGGTCGTTTTCTGGATTCACGGTGGCGGCTGGCAGCAGGGCGACAAGACGGACATCCAGATCAAGCCAAAAGTATTTTCCGAACGCGGGTTCATCTTTGTATCGACGAACTACCGCCTGTTGCCACATGTTGAGATGGACGTGCTGATTCGCGATGTCGCCAAAGCCTTTGGCTGGACTTATCGGAACATCGCGAAATACGGCGGTGACCCGCAGCGTTTTTTTGTGATGGGACATTCGGCTGGTGCGCAGCTGGCGGCGCTGATCTGCATTGACGACCGTTATCTTAAGGAGCAAGGCGTTCCGTTCACGGTGTTGAAAGGTTGCGTGCCGGTGGATGGTGACACTTACGACCTGCCCGCCATCATCATGACCGCAGAGTTCCGGCAAACGGTGCATGGCCTGCCCCTGCCGAAGTTCGGGCATCGTGTGAAGTTCGGAAACGATCCGGAGAAGCACATCGACTTTTCAGCTGTGACGCACGTGGCCAAAGGTAAGGGCATTCCGCCGTTTCTGATTCTGCACGTCGCAGGTCATCCGAACACAGCCGCTCAGGCTCGCCGCCTGGGGGCTGTTCTCAGCGAGTCGGAACTTCCCGTCAATGTTTTCGGAGCCAGAGACACCACGCACAACCGGTTGAACGCCAACCTGTGTCAGTCCGATGATCCGGCCACCAAAGAACTGTACCGGTTCCTTGACCCTCTGATTGGCAGCACCAGATAAGTACCGCGATGCCATACCCGCACATCAGCCACAACGAGGCCCGAAGGTTCGTGCGAAATGAACGGCCGGCCGGCGCAGGATGGACATGTCAGTCGTGGCGAGGTACTTTGCGCAGTCCGTTCGCTGCATGTCTGGCAATTGCTCCGGCAAGACGCGCATAGGCGTTGCCAAATTGGAATGGACGAACCTAACAAGACTCCGCAGTTTCCACAGTGCGATGGATACAGAATGCGATAAGTCTCTTCCCGTTCTTCGGCTGTGTCGTTGATTTCGAAGTGTCGCCTCAGTCAGATTGCCCCTCAGCAGGTATCGTGTGCAGCGCAAGACGAGCATTTCCGGTGCTTTTGAGTTCTCAAGCGAAAACACTGGGCGCAGAGACCTCGATGCGTGATTTTGAGCGGCCGAACTGTCACAATGCGGCATGGCCAGGCCAGTCCGTGACAACGAGCTGTCAGATTCGGCCGAGAGTCCTGAGGCTGCCGGGCGACAATTTCGCCTGCAACTCACCGCCGGCAGTTCCCCCCGAAATGCACTAGAGGTCATGAAAATTATATCCACCTTCTGCGTTCTGGTCTTGTCGGTGACCGTTGTCTCTCCGGCGTCGGCTGATGAAGCTTCAGCGTTGCTGCATTCAACATTCCGTACTCACTGCATCAAGTGCCACGGCAAAGGTGACAAGGTTGAAGGCGAGGTCAACCTGCTGGCACTGCAATCGAACGACAACCTGCAGGCTCGCCCCGAGTTGCTGGAAACGCTGATCACGGTGCTGCAGGATCGTCAGATGCCGCCGGAAGATGAGCCTGCGCTGCCGAAAGTCAAACGCGAACAGATGGTCACGGCACTACAGACGATGTTGCAGCAGACATTGAAGACCCAGGCCTTCGGGGTCACACCAATCCGGCGGATGAATCGGTTTCAGTACAACAATGCCGTCGTCGATCTGCTGGAACTGGATCGTGACATCTTTCAGTTGAATGAGCGTCTGCTGCGGCGGCGTGACGATTACTTCCGGCCAGAGACCGGAAAGATGCCGGACACCGTGCGTGTGTCCAGTCGTCCACTCAGTAAGGATATTGATAGTCAGCGGCCGGAGGGATTTCGAGGCGTTGCGGCTTTTCCGCAGGACAAGCGGGCCGAGCACGGCTTCGATAATCGCGCCGACCACCTGACGCTTTCGCCGTTGCTGATGGAATCGTTTCTGACGCTGAGTCAGACGATTGCCGAAAGCCCTGATCTGAATGCAAAGGAATGCCGCAGTTGGGATCGTCTGTTCGCTCCGCCGGGGCAGGCCGTCCATACTCCGGTTGAGGGCCGGTACGAGGTTGAACGGATGCGCTTGGTGAAATCTGTGGGCACGCCGCCGGGTGAGGCCGAGCCGCAAGACCTGCTGCATTACGGGACTCAATGGAGCGACGACACACATCTGGTGTGGCGGTGCCCGAAACAGGATCTGGAACTGACGGTCTCATTCAGCGTCACACAGGCGGGCAGCGGCTTGCATTTCATGTTCACGAACGCGCCCGATTATGGCATGTTCGATGTGTACCTGGATGATGTGAAGATTGGTGACACCGTCGATCTGTACGGCCCGAAAGTCGACATCAGTGATTACTCAGTTTCCGGTCTGAAAATTGCAACCGGACCGCACACAATGAAATTCAAATGCGTTGGCAAGAGACAGCAGTCGCCTCGCTTTTACTTTGGGCTGGACTACATCGAAGTGACGGGGCGCCAGCCGACAGCAGAACCTGATGCTACGACCATCGCAGAGAGTGATTCTGTTCGATCCCGACTTCAGCAACTGCTGCGTCGCGCTTTCCGCAGACCGGTTGATGCGGAAACGCTTGATCGATTTACACAATTCGCGAACGACCGGATCGCGTCAGGAGCTTCGTACGAAGACACGATGCGGGCCGTTGTTGGAGCTGTCATTGGCATGCCCGACTTTCTGTATTTCTACGAAACAAATGACGACGGTGACTCAGACGAAGAAAATTCGGGACGGCGGCTGAATGATTACGACCTGGCCTCGCGTCTGGCTCAGTTCTTCTGGAGCAGTATTCCGGACGACACGCTGCTCGATCATGCCGCAGCAGGCACACTCAGTCACCCGGAGGTACTCAGCACTCAGATCGACCGGTTACTGAACGACCGGCGGTCGAGCCGATTCTGCGACAACTTTCCGGCTCAGTGGCTGCAGCTGGAACGGCTGATAACGTCGATCCCCGACCCGCAGATGTTTCCGTACTTCTATTACGACGGGTATCGCACCAGCATACACATGATGTCTGAGCCGCTGCTGCTGTTTGAAACAGTCTACGTGGAAGACGGTTCGGTCGTTGAACTGCTGGATCCGAAATACACCTGGCAAAGCGACATGCTGAGGCAGAATTACGATGGGGAATCAAACTCGGGGCACGACGTTCAGGTGCAGGTCTTCAAACGCGTACCGCTGGACGACCCGCGTCGCGGCGGTGTGATTGCGAACGCGGCCGTGATGACCAT
The DNA here is from genome assembly GCA_014238335.1 of Fuerstiella sp. Lineage (GTDB taxonomy): Bacteria > Planctomycetota > Planctomycetia > Planctomycetales > Planctomycetaceae > Fuerstiella. The sequence continues at coordinate 26,698 of JABABI010000075.1, read as the reverse complement.
GACGGCCGCAGCGACAAGGACCCAACCGATCACTCGCGGGGCATGGGTCAACGCAGTGATCTTCAACGATCCTCCCGAACCACCGCCGGCGGATGTTCCACCGTTGCCCGAAGGTGATGCCGAAGAACTGGCAAAACTCACGATTCGTGAACGTCTGGCCGCACATCGCGAACGTGCCGACTGCGCTGGCTGTCATAATAAGATTGACCCGTTTGGTTTTGCGCTGGAGAATTTTGGGCCCACCGGTGTCTGGCGTGACAAATACGAAAACGGTCGCGACGTGGATCCGAGTGGAGTGTTATTCAATCAGCACGAATTCAATACGTTCGTGGAATTCAAACGACTGATTGTTCAGGAGAAACAGAGATTCATTCGCGGGTTTACTTCCCATCTGCTGTCCTATGCTCTCGGTCGAGAACTCGGACCTGCCGATTCCCCGGCACTGGACTCCATGACCGCGAAGGCGGTGGCTGGCGATGATCGACTGCGCGCCGTGCTGAAGAGCGTGGCTATGAGCGAGCCGTTTCTGCACAAGAATGTCGCAGATACTGAGAAAACAGACGTTGAGTAGAACTGGATCCGATCTTCCGGCTGCTCGCCGGCCAGACAACACACCACCGGAAACAAAGGAATTCCAACGACATGACAAAAAGAACAAACGACCGCACTGTTTCGCGACGACGCTTCGTCGCTGGCGCCGGTGGCGTCGCGCTGAGTCTGCCATGGCTGGAAAGTTTCAACGCTCGCAGCAGTGCCGCAGATGGTGCCGGAACGGCTGCTCCGGCACAGCGACTGGCGTTCTTCTATCTGCCCAACGGCATCGTCCGCCGTGGCTTCTTTCCCGGTGAAGGTGACCGGCCGCTGCCGACGTTTGCGGGCCAGAATAACGTCTGGCGTTTTGATGGGAAAGTAGCTCCCGTCGGCACTCACCCTCTGACCCTCACACCGACGCTGGCTCCGCTGCACACTATGCGCGACAGAGTCTCGTTGATCACCGGATTGGATCGTATCTTCCAGCACGGGACGGACTCGCACGCTCAATGCGCATCGTGTTTCCTGACCAGTGTGGCGCCATTCGAAGTAAAGAACTCTGCCTATCCACTGGCGCGAACTCTGGACCACATTGTGGCCGACAGTATCGGGCAGACAACGCCGTATTCGACGCTCGAACTGAGCTGCAATGACCACAAGAACAACATCGAATCCATCTATTTTGACAACATGTCATGGTACGGCACAGGGCATGTGGCACCATCGATGAGAAATCCGCGACACGTTTACGACAGGTTGTTCGGCACACGAGCCAACACGCGTTTTCGGAACATCACCGACCTGGCTCTGGGCAATGCCCGGCGGCTGCAGCAGCGACTGAGCAACTCAGACCAGCGGAAATTCGAAGAGTATTTCGAAGCGATCCGAACGATCGAAAAACGCATGGACCGCATTGATTCCATGACGTTCGATCTGTCCGCCGCCGGCATCGAACGTCCGGCTGAACATCTGCCGCGCAACGAGTACATCCACCTGATGGGCGATCTGCTGGTCACCGCACTGCAGACGGGTGTGACAAATGTCGGCACTCTGATGGTCGGCCCCGAACGGTGGACGACGCCAACCAACTGGGAAGGCATCCTGGACAAACCGCACAGTCACCACGGCATGACTCACAACCCCGGTCAGCATCTGGAAGATCTGCTGAAGCTGGACCGTTTTCACGTTTCGGCCTTCGCTCGACTGCTGGAGCGAATGGACGGTATTGAAGAAGCTAATGGCACGACGCTGCTGGACAACACGATCTTCACGCTGGGAGCCGGCATGGGCGACGGAACGACTCATCAATACAACGACTTACCACTGGTTGTTGCCGGTGGGCGAGGAACATTAAAGCTCGGCAGCCATGTCCACTGCAAAACCGGCACACCGCTGGCCAATCTGTGGCTGACCCAAATGCAGGCGCTTGGCATCGAAGACGATTCTTACGCAGACAGCACGGGAACGCTGGCAGATATACAGGCCTGACGTAAAATTTATCGGCCACGGTGTTTTGAAGTATGGAGATCCTAAAGGAAGCGACGACTGAAACGTTGGCCGAATTTCCTGATGGGAAGTTGAATGACTTCGCCACGCACGCACTTTTCTGCTTTTCGAAAACCATATCACGGCCCACGACAGCGTTTCACGCTGACTTGTGGCCGCGAAAAACGCTTTTCAATAGCAGTTTCGTTACTCCCACGAGCCAGTATCGTCCACGACAATAAGTAAATTGCACTAAAGGATGAAGGCACAGGGAATCTACAGGGGCTTCTTGGGGCCGTCGTGATCCTGATCTTGCCGACCTGCGGTCATGCACAGGATCAAAACGACCGAGCGTCTGAGAGTTGGGGCGATCTCTATGGAGCGCTGGCCAGTGACAAAATGCCCTGCCGGCTCATGAAGCCTTGGGAGTTTAATGCCAAACAAAACTATCCGCTGATCGTTTCATTGCATGACAGTGGAGGCAAAGGGACCGATAACAAAAAGCAACTGAAGGGATGGAACCGACAGCTTGCTGAAAAACAGAACCGGACAGAACACCCCTGTTATGTCCTGGCTCCTTAGGCAGATCGCCTCTGGAATAACGTGCATTTCATGGAAATCAGGTACATCATTGCTGAGTTGCCGTCTGTCGACATGAAAAGAATTTACATACTTGGCCATTCCATGGGCGGGCATGGGTCTTATATTTTGATCCAGCTTGATCCTGTTTATTTTGCAGCCGCCGCGCCTTCGGCCGGAAGCGGCTTACGAAGGACCGAACCGTTTATCACGGCTTCAGTGATTAAGGACGTGCCCATCTGAGCCTTTCACGGTGACAACGACAAGGTTTGCCCCATCGAGCGTGATCAGAAACTGTTTGCCGAACTAAAGGAGGTGGGCGGCAACATAAAGCTGACAACATGGAAAGGCAACGGGCATGGTGTCGCGGAAAAAAATGATCACCGGCAGTAACAACGGTACCACGCAGCTAAGCAGCCAACGCTGCGATCCGGAACCGGTCTTTCTGCAATGGCTGCCCGCTCAGAAACACGAAGCACGTTAGAGGTGGCACCTGGCCTGGCGTCTGGTCGACCATCGGCAGGGGAAAAACCAATCGCGGAAAACTCGGGCAGCACCCGCCGAACGAGTCCGGACTGCCAACATACAGGACCACACAGTATGCCCGGCCCGCTATGACGATCTTAAGAACGTCACAGCGGGCATTGACGGCGTGTGTTGCGCGGCAACAGAATCGGCCGCCGGTTATCGGCTCTTTGCGACAGTCTTCATCGCCGCTTTCGCGACGGTCACGCATTCGCGAATATCAGCAAGAGGGTTGTCCTTGTTCTCTTCATATTCCAGCGAAAGCGCTCCGTTCGACGGAAAGCCAGCGGACTGCAACTCGAAGAACACGTCTTCCAGGTTCAAGTGTCCCTTGCCAAGAATCACGCCCTCCGTCTTATCTTTCATCTCGGCGAAGTCTTTCAGGTGAATTCCGTACAACCGCCCCTTCAACAACCGAATGACTTCCGGCGCGTTTTGTCCTGATCGGATGTAATGGCCCAGATCGGCACAAGCTCCAATACGCTTGTCGCGTCCTTCAATGACTCGCAATACATCGATCGCTTTGTTGTAACGATGACGCGGTCCGTGGTTGTGAATTGCAACCCGGATGTCGAATTCCTTAACCAGATCATCAAGGCTGTCGAAGGAATCCAGATCAGGGTCGGCTGTGATACTGGCGGCTCCGAGCTTTGTGGCGAATTCGAAAATCTGTCGATTCTTCGCAGCGTCTTTGGTCAGCCTGTTAACTCCATGTGCGGAAATCGACATCCCCAGATCGGCAACTTTCTTTTTCGTTGCTGCGATTTCCTCATCGGACGCATTGAGGGCCAGCATACCGCTGTAAAATTCCACCTGTTCGAAGCCCAGGTCACTGGCATGCTGCAGCGCTTCGTCTCGGCTGTAGCCTCGCAGCGAGTAGAGCTGAATTCCGAGCTTCAATCGCGCCGCTTCTGCCGCCTGGGCGTTGTTTGGCAGTGTGCTGCAGGCTGCTCCGGCAGCGAACAGAGAAGTTGTCTTAAGGAAATTGCGTCGATTCTGAAAGGTCATCGGGTGCTCCGTGGATGATTGTGTCTGTAGTAAAAGTGGAAACGGCGATTCTACGGTGCGTCAATGACCGCCACAACCAGCCGCCCGCGACTTCAGCTCTGTCCGCCAGAATCGCTGCGCCGCAGTCTTTGCATGCGACGAATGGCCTGGAATACACATCGCTAATCCGGGGCTTACGACGTATTGCTCATGCGTGATCCTCTCCCCCATTTGAACAGTGGTCATCTGCTGGCGGAGAGCACGGAGCTACTTTTCCTGTTTCTTTCGTTGAGGTTTGGTCGTCTGTTTTTTTCGCCGTGCGACAATCCCGTCAATCTTCTTCTTCTCAGCCTGCAGGACATCGTTCGGGATTGTCTGAGGCGTGATCGGAGTACGGTCCAGCTGGTCATTTTGAGCCAGCACTCGCAACTTGATGCCACTGTACCAGACCGGATCGCCATGATCCTGGAGCGAAAGATGAGCTCCACGAGCGGTCAGGTCACCGCCTCGTTTACCGAGCAGGCCGACGTTCCATGCCCATTTCGATTCGGCATAGTTCAGGTCGATCACTTTTTTTCCGTTGAGCCAGTGTTGTACAACCGTTCCCTTGCAGATCACTCGGCCGGAATTCCATTCGCCGACCGGGTTCGTCGCGTCGTGACTGGGTGCCATACAGAAGTACAGTGAAGCGGCACTCGTACGCGGGTTCTTACCGTCTGCGTGGACCTTATTGTCCAGGATCTGATACTCATACTGACCGGGCCGATAATAGATTCCACTGTTGCTGCCCCTGCCAACTTTCCAGTGAAATCGCAGCTCAAAATCGTCCGGGATCGGAGCGGTCTTATAGACAAGCGATCCGCCCTTTCCTGTGCGAGTAATCACACCTTCCTTCACAACCCAGTTCCCGCCGTGCTGCCAGCCGTCCAGCCCCTCGCCGTCAAACAGAAGCTTGAAACCTGCTTTCTGTTCCTGTTCCGATAGGGAATTTGGCTTTTCCGCAGAGACGGCAGTAGTTAGGCAGCCGGACAGCAATACTGCTGCCAGTGAAGTGCCGGTGAAACTTGTCTTCATTATTTGGATCTCCCTGTGCCCGACGTACTTTCGGACTGTAATATCGTGTTTCCGGTTTCAACAGGATCAATTGTCTAAGTCAAGTGGGGCTGTCCAGACCGCTTCACACGGCGTCTCGACAAAGAAAGTACCAGAACGCATTCGACACACATAGTCAAACAAGTCGTTCTGGCTGCTGATTTTGATCTGCTTCTCGGTTGCCACCGGTCGAATCGCACCTGTGGTGAGTTCAGGTGTCTGGTCGCTGCTGGGGGGAAGTACACGATCGCGACTGCACGCACGGCGCGGGATGCTGACGATGTGCGGAATGTTTCAGAATTGTTCTAATCCTGGCCCGACTTTCACGAATGGGCCGCTGGAAATGAGCTCATGTCTGCTGGTATTGGCACGGCAAACAGGCATTTTTTTTGGAGTGCTTTCTGATTGGCCTCTACTGGATCCAGAGAACAAGAGCGAAAGCGGGCTTGTTTAAAACTTTGTTGTCTCTGGTCATCTGCCTGCTGTTCATCGCCATCGCTACTCAGGGGAGGTTGCACGCCACTCGTTTCAGAGTATTTGCCCTGGCATGTTGCCTGCTGGCTGCCCACCTGACCCTGGAAACGGTGCGCTGGCAAATGGCTACGACCTACTTCGCGGGCATTGTGTTGGCGTTGCTGTGTCTGAAAAAAGCGTATCCTACGACGTACATACGCTGGCGAAGGCGATCGCCACGACCGAACAGATCACACGTGTGAGCGTAACGGCGGCCTTCGTCGACAAAGGTTATCGCGGCAACGACGACAAAGGTTCCGCCACCATTCACATTTCGGGCAGCAGTTCCAGGAGGCTGACTCGAACTCAGAAAAAGCGTCGCAAACGCCGCAGTGCCGTGGAGAAGATCGGGCACCTGAAGACGGACAACCGAATGGGCCGTTGCTTCCTCAAGGGGCTGATTGGAGACTCGATTAACGCCGTCCTGGCTGCCGCCGGATCAAACCTACAGAAGCTGCTGCGCGCCATTGCGCACGCGCCGCCTTTCTGGCTCTGGAGTCGTGCTACAGGGCTCCAAATGGCTCGGTTCGGCCCGTTCTACCACAGTCTGACAGCGTCCTGACGCTCGTTCGGGATTACGTCGTCTCACACAAACTCAGACTCCGGATTGCCCCCGGCTTTTTCAGTGCCGACGAGATAACTGCATCGGTATCCTGTGGAACATTCGCCGCGATGCAACGCGTTTTGTCGGTTTTTACAGAATTTCAATTTAAATCGCTGAGATACCGGTGTACTTTTGTTTCGGCGCGCATGGTCTATAAAACCAACGCTGAACGTTTTTGAAACGTCATTCATCTTAAACTGCCGATACAATCATGCATGAACATATATCTCCCCCCTGTCGTCATTGGATCGTCATTTGCCGGCGTGCTGGTGAGTCTCTCACTGTCGCGTGCCGGGGTGCAGCATATTCTTATTGGCGGCGACGAACCGGATGATTCTCCGCGACTCGGCGAATCTCTGAACGAATGCGCAAGCCCGGAACTATTCAGCGAATACAGCGAAGAATTCCCAGACTGCTTTCATACGAAAAGTCACATCAGCCTGTTGAATGGCGACTATGCAACGCAAGTAGTCGTCGCGAACCCTGGACGGTGTAAGCATCGCGTCGCGGAGATGTATGGTTCCGCAAATAGTCCTCCGCCCTCAACATGGCGCACGTTCTGGGGATGCTTCAGCGGTCAGAATCTTATGCATGTCGACCGGACGAAGCTGGATAGAGCTCTCTATTGGAAATCTCGGCAGCATGAGTGCTGCCAATTCATTTCCGCGATGGTTGATAACGTTGTTGTGAATGATGATCAGGTCGAGACCCTCGTACTCAGTGACGGGCAGTCGATCCAAGATCCGCAATACGTATTCGATACGATCGGATTTCGGCAAGTCGTTGGCACTGCCTGTGGCGTTGAGACCATGCCGATTGGAAAATTGAACCGCGTCGTGTGGGCGCACTATCAGCGGAATACGGAAGGCAAGTGCCCTGAACGATGGTGGAATTACGGGACCAATTTACTGAAGCTCGAACACGACACCAACGACTTGGCCGGAATCTCATGGATGATTCCGCTGGGTAACACTGTTTCTGTTGGAATCAGCGTCGACGCAGAGCGTTACAAGGCAACGGACTATAATGATGATGAGATCATGCGATTGACCAACGCCGCCTATGCTGACCGCGGTGTGGATTTCCCCGATCTGTTTCCGGATCGGGAAAAGCCAATCATGGAATTGACGCACAAATACTATTCAAGAGGTCGCGCCTACGGCAAGAACTGGCTGCTGGTCGGTGGTTCGTACATTTCAGTGTGGTTCCCGAGTTCTGCCGGACTGTGGACTGTTGCAGCGGCGAACCGATTGATTCCCCGAATCCTCGACGATCCGTTGAAATATGGTGCCGAATATGAACAGGCCCTGGCACCGCTGACAAAATTCCATGAACACCTTGATAAGATGATCAACGGCGAACCATTTCGCCGACCCAAAGACGCCTATTTATTCTGGGCGCGCTGGTTGGCTGGCGTGCCGTCTCGAACGGGCGAATACCTGCGGTTGGTTTCGTCGCAAAAGGGAGAGCGCAGCCGATTCCGCTGGTTAGGCTGGGTCGGTCACGTCTATGCTCGGCTGCCGGTCACGATGCTGATTTTCTGGGGCTTCTTTGTATTACGGATTGTTCGTCAGCCGCAACGATCTCAACAGGCGAACCAGTTTCGCTCCTATTTCAACCCCACTCGATATCGCGTCGGAAATTACCTACGGGCGCTGGCGACTTCGTGGCGATCGTAGTGGAAACCAAGACAACATTCGATGTCCGGTGATAGTCTCGATCAGTGATTTTTCGTGTAGAGGCGTCTGGGAACGACAATGGAAATTCGCAGCTTCGATGGCACAGCAGAAGAGCTGTCGGCGTTCGTCGTCTCAACATGGAAGGCGTCTTATACCGGCGCTGTCGCGGTGCCCAACTGGACGGCTGAGTATTTTCGGTGGCAGTTGCAGGTGGATTCTGTCGACAATCGGCAACATCTTGTGGGTGCATATGATGGTTCGAAACTGGCGGGGGTCGTTTTGTATTTTCCTCGCCGATTCGAACTGGATGGACAGAACATTGCCGGCGCTCATGCCAGTTGGTTGAGCGTGCATGCTGATTATCGTCGGCAGGGTATCGGCGGACTACTGAAGTCAGCCGCCATGGATCGCTCCCGCGAACAAGAGCTGCTGTTTCATGTGGGATACGTTTTTCACGGTTCAAAAAAATCGATCGGTCCGCGATTTTGGTTGAACTCGAAAAAAAGTGTGGAGAACCCCGGGCAATCGCTCGGCCCGAACGTGGGTTTCTGGGCGCGGGCGCTGGATGCTCGACGTGTCGCGCGATGGAGCGTCAATGCGACCGAACGTCTGCTGGCTCGAATCGGGCGACCGTTTGTGCCAGCGCCCACGGTGAAACTAAATGCAAGCGCCGTGGTCAGACGGTTTCAGGAAGCTGACCTGGCTCAATGCGTGGAACTTGCGAACGATGCGACTCGTCATTGCAACCTACGCTTACTATGGGACTCGACGACGTTGAAGCGCCACCTGGAGGGATTCGGGAAGTGCCTTGTGGCTGCACGGAATGACAGTGTGCAAGGATTCATCGCCTACCATTCTCTCGTTTTCAGCGGGCAGTGTAATGAACGTGTCGGGGTGATTGACATGATATGTGTGTCACGGATGGATCATTCTTTCGCGGCCGCATTGCTGGATTCCGTACTTACGGACTTGCAACGAATAGGCGCGATTGTAGCGTTGAAGTTAAGGTGCAGAGACTATCCTTCGTTCCTGTTTCGTCGTTGGGGCTGGTTTCCATCTGCCGCACATTCACGCACGTTGTTCTCATGGACGGGCAAGCGATTCGACCATTCACCGATTCACCGAAGCCATTTGTTGTGGCGATAACTAGGACGCAAGTGGCCAGCGTGACGCAGTTTGACCTTCTAACCTGTCCGGACCCTCAATCTGTTCTCGACGACGTTACGGACGTCTGGAACGTTGATTCGGCATTGCGTCCGCACGCGTCGTTGACCGCTTCTGAAGTCGAGCTGGTTGAGCAACTGGCGTTTCATTTTGGCACTGCGCCTGAGTCCTACGAAATCGCGATCTCCGACGAATCGTTCTTGATAACGCCGTGTAAGAGAGGCGTTGTGAACGTCATTGTCGACGGGAACATTTGGCACATTCCCGGCGGCATTTTAGCACCGCCAGACCTGCGCCCCCAAATTGTAGAGTGGCTAAAACATATTGCGGAGAACCATGGCAAGACACTCGCCGTGTATTCCATCGGGGCCGAGGATGTTGTCGCGTTCCGTGACTCCGGTTATGAAGTCAGCAGGTTTGGCATGGAGCCGTTTGTTGACTTGAAAGGCCTGACGTGGAGCGGAAGCCGCTTTCAATGGGTTCGACGGCAGGCGAATTTCTGCACGCGGGCTGGGCTGGTTGTGCGTGAAATCGTGACGAGCGAAGAGCAGCGCCTGCTGGCATCTGCTTTGTTGGGAATCATGCATGATGACCTCTCGGGGCGAACATATCCCAAGCCGCTGCGACTGTTGGAAGCTGTTTTCGATCCGACCAATCTGCAACAACGCAGGCTGTTCGTTGCGATGAAGGATGACCAGATTCAGGCCTTTGTGGCTTGCACTCCGATGCACAACGGCACCGAATGGGCTTTTGAAACGTATCGCAAAGCGACCGACTCTGTCCGCGGCGTAGTACCATTCCTATTTAAGACGGTGATGGATTCTATGCAGAGCGAAGGTGTGAGTCGGGTTTCTCTGTGTCTGGTTCCTGGTAAGAAGCTAAACAAAAGAATTCCGAACGACAGTGTTCTGGTGAATCGCCTGTTGTCACTTTGGTACCGCAGAATGAACTTTCTGTTCAATGTTCAGGGGCTCGATCACTTCAAACAGCGTTTTCGTCCCGAAGAACAAGTAAGATACGTCTGCGTGAGCCCGAAATCAACGCTGCGATCTGCGATATCATTTGCACGGGTGACCGGGGCACTGCGGCCCAACATCGCGAATCTTGCCAGTGCACTGTTTCGTTCAGCGACTCACCGCAATTAACGGCGACCCACGCATCTGGCCTTTGCAATTCAACGGCCCGGCACGCGGAATCCGCGGACGACTTCCCCAACAATCCGTCGGCACGTTGGCAATCTCATTGCCTCCAGGATAGGCTCAGCGAGTCGGTTCCTTCATATGCCGACTTTTCGAAAGCTCCGTTCCACGGGCGCCCTGCATGCCTGCCGTGACGGTCGAAAGCGAATCCAGTTCGTTCAGTTTCCGGCCGATGCGTTGACACGTTTCGAAACAATCCGGATACCAGAACGAAGAGCTGCCGACGACGGCAAGGCATTTGGCTGTCCCGACTTGCTGACTGATTTCGTTCGCAGCGCCGCGCTGGGCAACCATCTGGAATCCTTTCCGGAAAGTGAGCAGTTAGAAAGGCACGGCATGATGCACGCTGCGTACAACCGCACCGGACAGGCGATCTTGTTCCGGCAGAACCAGTCCGCCAACACCGCAAATCAGCAGTCGATCTGATATCGGTGCAGCATCTCGATGTCGACGTCGATACCCAGTCCGGGAGAACCAGGCACTGCGATCGTGCCTGCGTCGATCTGAAACGGCTCGGTCAAAACGTCATTCTCAAGACCGTAGTACGTGGAATCGTTTGCCAGTGAATACGCCGGACATGCCGCGGCCACGTGCAGCATGGCGGCAGTCTTGGGACCGAGGTCGTGACCGCAATGCATGATGGCAGGAACGCCGGCAGATTCGCACAAACGGCCAATGATAACGCACGGCTGAATACCTCCTGCGATGTGTGTATCCGGCAGCAGGAATTCAGCGGCATCTTCACGCAGGATCTGCATTACGCTTGCTGGATCCGTCACGCTTTCGTTCAGGGCCAGCGGAACTTTCGTGCCTCGTCGCAGTGCTGCGGCCTCAGACAATGGTTCGGCGGGGATTGGCTGTTCGATGTATTCAAGATTGTATTGTTCGATGCGACGGCAAAGTTCCGTCGCCTGGGCCAGCGAATAGCTTCGATTGGGATCGATCCTGACCTGCAGGCGATCTCCGACAGCGTCACGAATGCCTCGGACCATTTCCACGTCCTCGTCCATGTCCGCACCGGCCTTCGTCTTTAACGTTGAGAATCCCTGTTCGACACACCACGAAGCGATTTCACCGGCGCGCTGGTACGTTTGAATCCCCATGCACGCCGCCAGCGACACACGCGGGCGCATCACTCCGCCCAGCAAATCCGCAACCGAAACTCCTGCCGCCTTTCCTTGTATATCCCATAAGGCGAGTTCCACTCCGGATTTCAATCGCGATTCGAATGGACAATCTCGGTGAAACGCAGCGATATTGAGTGCGTCGCGCCCCACCAGCCAGTCGTTCGCTTGTGTCTGCATTCTGCGAGCACTGATATCGGGCAGGAAATTGACGTTGTGCTCTCCCCAGCCGGTGACGCCGTCGCTGGTTTCGACGCAGACGATTGCACTTTGGGTCGTGGAGCTGCTCCGCACATGCGAACGGTACGGAGCGATGGGAGCAATCTGGGGGACTTCAACGACCCACACGGCAACGCTTCGGATCTGCATATTATTCTGTTTCATGCGAGTTTCAGGAGACGACCGATGTGATTCAATCCGGCGTGCGCACCGGAAATCGAAGAGCGGACTCGCTGAATTTCAGCGTCAATGTTTTTCATGGTACGATTCACATGACAAATGGGACAGCCTGACATATCCTTCGTCGCCGACTTTCGTCCGTTCCACGACATATGCACTTCCCGGTACTTTACGGGCGGACCCATCCGTCTTCGAACCATCATGCTGAAACACCTGTGTTGCGCCAGTCGATTTCTGCTTGTGCTGTGGACGTGTCTGACGGCGACGGGCAACTGCGATGACTGGCCTCACTGGCGCGGGCTGCAACACAACGGGCACGTGAACGAATCATCTCACTTCGCCGGTGGCACATGGCCGCCTGCCGATGCCGCATGGAGCATCCAGGTGGACTCGGGCGGCAGCGGGCCGATCGTCATTGGGAACCGTGTCTACACGATGGGCTGGAACGAAGATCAGGACCATATCTATGCGATCGATGCGTTAAGCGGTCGTGAGATCTGGAAACAATCGTACAACTGCCCGCGCTATGGTCGGCACAGCGATGGCGACAAGGGACTGTACTCGGGACCATCATCGTGTCCGAGTTTCGATACCGCCACCGGATACCTGTACACCCTCAGCACTGACGGCGATCTGAACTGCTGGGACACTGGCGACAACGGCAATCGTGTCTGGCATGTCAACTTCTATGATGCCTACCCGGTACAGCAGCGGCCGAAAGTCGGTCGACGACTGGTGCGTGACTACGGGTACACCACCGCTCCATTGTTGTCCGGTGATGCCGTCATCGCCGAAGTCGGCGACGACGAAGGCAACCTGATGGCGTTCTCAAAAAATGACGGCAGGCGACTGTGGGCTTCTGAATCGAAGGACCCGGCGGGGCACACCGGCGGCATTGTGCCGATTACTGTCGACGGTCTGCCGTGTGTCGTTGTGCTGACAATTCGCAACCTGCTGGTCGCTCGATTGGACAAGGGGCACGAAGGTGAAACGGTTGCAGAGTTTCCGTGGGTAACGGACTTCGCCAACAGTATCGCCACGCCAACAGTGCAGAACAATTCGATCGTGATTACCTCAGAGTACAATCAATACGCGATCACTCGCATCGATATCACACGGTCCGGGGCGCAGCAGGTCTGGACGCAGCCGTATGCCTCGGGGGTCTGTTCACCCGTTATTCACGCCGGTCACGTCTACTGGTGCTGGCGTGGAATGTATTGCCTGAATTTCGAAACCGGAAAACCGGTTTGGCGAGGAGGGCGGTTCAACGACACAGCTTCCTGCTTAGTCACCTCAGACGGTCGACTGATCGTCTGGGCCAGACAGGGGGATCTGGTGCTTGTTGAAACGGCCGACCGTTCGCCTGATAAGTACACCGAACTCGGGAAGAAACCGGCGATCTTTAAGACAGATGTCTGGCCGCACATCGTGTTATCCGGCGGGCGTTTGTTCTGCAAGGACCGAGACGGCAATATGAAGTGTTTTGTCCTGCAGTCGCCGTGAGCTTAGGCAAGGCCGTCTAACGACGGATCCACAGTTCTGCTCCGACCAGTTTTGCACCTGCGTCTTTGGTCTTCACCATCACCCGGTTCGGTCCCTGCCGAATAGCCTGGACGGGGACCGGACAGACGAATCGCTGCACACCAGCAACCGATTTCCCCCCGTCCGCGGGACCGAAGTTGGCTGACCCGAACAGGATCTCGGGGGTGCTGTCGGATGCCAGTCCGGTAAAGTCGACTCGCAGTTCCGCTGTGACGTCAAACCCGGCGCCGCTGAGATTTTCCGGCACGTACATCGCGCGACGAGCGAACTCGTTCGCCCTGAGTGCCAGTGGCAACGCCTGAGAGAAATCGGCGACATCCTTTGCCCAGAAATGTGCCGGCATCCACTGACCGGCGTCTGAGATCGCGTAGTACAATGACGTTTCGTTCAGTGTTTCGACAGACCCAATCGTCCCGAGAATTTTTCGCGCGTAATCTCGATCAACTGCGTCCGGCCCCGGAAACAGGTTGAAGGTATAAATCCCGTCCGCACCATCGTGCCACAAACGTGCGGCAGCACCGAACCATGCGGCAGCGGGCTGTTTTCCGTTTTCGCCTCGCGGTGGGCGGTACATCAAACCAGACTGACTTAAGCAGGGATAGACCGCGACATCATGCTTCTTCGCCAGCGCCACCATGTCCCTGATCGGCAGGTCAAATGTGATGTAGCCTCCACCAAGTGACACCACATCCACGAGTTTTTCCTGCAACCACGCTTCGATATCGATGCCGATTCGCCTGCCGGCCACCGGCGTTGCCGGAACTCGAGCGGCCAGCAGGAACGGTTTCCCCTGGCGAACGCTCTCACGCAGCACCAGCTTGCGAATGTTCTGTACCAGTCGAGTCAGAACAGCGGTCTGCGCAGCGGTCGCGGGTTGACCTGCGAATGTGGTTCGGAAGTAGAACGGTGCTCTTAGAAAATCCAGTTCGATGCCGTCGACGGGATAGTTGGTCAGGACTTCTGCGATAATCTCAAGCAGACGTGGTTCGACATCCGGATGTTCGAAGTCCACCAGACTCCAAAGCCGCCGACGGTCCGTGAACTTCTGTGATTCTGTCAGATTCGACATGATGCGGGTGGGATCCTGCTGCTTCCACATGGGGCGAAAGGGAGCGGTCCATGCATCGTGGATGTCATTCATTCGCAACGTCCACATCGATTCCAGGCCATGCTGGTGGGCAAATTCGCAGGACATGCGAAGCCCGTCCGTGCCCTGTTCCAGGAACGTGGTCAGATTGTTATCAGCAAATGCCCCGTCCTTTGACCGGAAGACTTCCGCCACCTTCGTATCATGTGTAAAGAAGTTAAAGCTTTGCGTGGTCGAATAGTAGATGCTGTCGACGTGAGTCTGCAGCAGCGGCGTATGTCGCACGGCCAGAAAGTTGTCGACGCTGTTCGCGCCTTTGTGCCAGATGTCGTCGCCGTCGTTGTTAAAAATCACACGGCGCTGCCGATGCGCCGCGTGTTGACGTGCAACATCCAGCGCGGCGACCTCTGATGATTCAATCCGGCGACCACCTGCCCAACCCAGTCCCAGCGCCGTGCCGCCGGCCATCAGTGCTGCCAGAAAATCACGCCGTCGTGTCTGCATGGTTGTCTCCTCAACTGCATCATTCGGAAGCTTGTGACGTCGAATCGGCAGACTGCATCGATTCCTCCCGGCCTGTCTGTCTCTCGACCTCAGCATTCACCAGATCAATGTGCAGTCGCAGATTGTAGAACTCTTCCATGTAAGAAAGCGGTATGTGCACGGTATCCAGTTCCTTGGACATGGCTTCCAGTCTGGCGGCGTGTTCCGGCGAATCATCGTTGTTCTCCTCCCGCAGCTTTTGATCAATGCCGCGCAGAACGTCATACCAACGGTAGATTCGTGATCGGATTCGCCATCGGTAAACAGGAGGGCCGATTTTGAAAAGCGGAATCAGCAGCGTCAGCAGCGGAATGATCATGATCTTGGTGCGATCGATCATCGACGCGACCCAGAAGCTCAGATGTCGCTGAAAAAACGACGGCCCGTGCAAAAGATAGGCGTGAGCCACGGAGTTCATTGGAAATGAAACATGGTCCGGAGACGGCAATTGGCCATAATCCGCCAGCAGACCGCCGTCGCGATGCTGTTCGAGAATTACTTTCAGCAGCAACGGAACGAAGGCATCGTGCATGGCATTCGTCGTGACCAGATTGGCCGCCGGCGCGATTAGTCTCACGCGCTGCCGCGGCAGATTCTTTTCGAAATCGACAACCCCCTCCTCCAGCACAACCGCTTTAAGAAAAGGGAACCGCCTTGCATATGCCTGTTGCCGTGCAAAATCCATCAGGACGATCTGGGGATCTTCCAGCAGTTGCTGCAGCAGCGGCGATTCCGGGCCGACCACAAACATGGCCGCATCGACTTGATCCGCATCAAGAGATGACGCAGCCTGCAGCCCGTTTTGATCAAGCAATTCAGTTCCATCGCGTCCGTTGTGTATGCCGTTCATGGCGAGCAGTTGTGTCGCCAGCAGGAATGAACCGCTGTTGACTTCACCGACAGCAATCCGCCGGCCCTTCAGATTGCCAAGATGTTCGATCTTCAGATCAGCGCGATGAAATACCCATAACGGCTCGAAATACAGACTGGCAATCGCTTCGATCGAATTCGCCGCGTGAGCATCGGTCGGAGCCGTGCCGCCCTGAACGATCGCGAGGCTGACGGTTTCGTCGTGCAGCAGCAGGTCAAAGTTTTCTACCGACCCTGCGGTTTCGCGGAGTTCAAGTGTGATCCCGTGCTCGGCGAATGCTTCAGCATATTTTTCTGCAAACGCGTGATAACGTCCCCCTGTTCCTCCGGTCGCGATGACGATGGTATTCGGTGGTGGCGGTTCCACAAAGTAGAACGCTATTGCGAATGTCACCAACGTCACGATGATGCCAGGACCGATCGTTCTCAGGAAGTCACGTCGGCGCTGACGGAATTCATCCAGCAGGCGGATTGGTTTAACAATATTCATTATTCAGCCAGGTCGCAAAAATAAGCTCAGAGTGTTTCAGTGCAGGCAGACATTCATAGAATGCGTTCTTCCAGTGTTGGCATGCTGCCACGGTCAGACTATGAAAGGGCTGCATTTGTCACGAATGTTAGTCAAACCAGGGCGAATACACATCTGCACAAAGAACCAGTCCATGCGAATTCATCAGCAAGTCACAATTTTTACCGTGCTGTCTGCGGCGTTAATTCCGGGTGGGATCGTCACCGCAGCTGATGCGAAGGTCGAAAACGCACTGGAGCTGACTCTGCCGCCTCAAGTCTATGCCGTGCCCGGCGTGGAGATGAACGTCTATTTTGACAACGTTGTGCTGACCCAGGAACCACACAGCTACCGCTTTGATGTGAAGTGTTCGCTTGGCCGTACAGAAGATCGTCGCTGGACGGTCATTCCGAAAACAAGGAACGTGGGGCAGGTTCCGCTGTCAATTCGTGTCAGCAACAAGGGCGGAAGACTTCTTGCGACGGCCAGCAGCGTTCTGCACGTCGTTCCGCAGGAAGCCGGACAGGATAAGAAGATCCGCCTGATGATTGTCGGAGACAGTCTGACTCATGCCACAAGGTATCCCAACGAAGTAGGACGATTGTTGTCTCAGCCGGGAAATCCGAGCTGGACGATGCTGGGAACCCACCGTCCGTCGTCCGCGGCAGAAGGAGTCGCTCACGAAGGTTACGGGGGCTGGACATGGGCAAGGTTCGCCACCCAATACGAGCCGAATCCGGATGGTACTTACCGAAAACGCAGCAGTCCGTTTGTCTTCCTGGGCGATGACGGAAAACCGCAACTGAACGTGAAGCGGTATGTTCGTGAACAGTGCGAAGCACAGTCGCCGGACTTTGTGATTTTCATGCTGGGCATCAACGACTGCTTTAGTGCTCCTGCGGACGATCCGGCCGGTATCGATTCACGAATCGATACCGTTATCGAGCACGCGAAGACTTTGCTGGCGGACTTCCGCAAAGCCGCACCGAATGCTCACTTTGGAATCTGTCTGACACCGGCACCGAACTCGCGCCAGGAAGCGTTTCAGGCGAATTACAAGGACAGGTACAGCCGCTGGGGATGGAAACGAATTCAACATCGCCTGGTGCAGCGACAGATAGAGAGCGTCACGGCGCGCAATGACGACGATGTCTCGATCATCCCCACGCAGCTGAACATCGACCCGATCGACGGCTATCCTGTGAACAACGGCGTGCATCCCAACGAAGCGGGTTACGCTCAACTTGGCAGCAGCATTTATGCGTGGCTGAAATCGCGGTTATAAGACTGGCTGGCCCGTACAACAAAATTCCGGTATTTTCAAAAGGCCGGTGCTCTGAACATTTTTTGAAGAAACCTGAATCCCTTGCTTAAATATTTTTGGCGCTACCCTTTTTCGCTGATCGTCGTCTGCGCCTGTTGCTCAATTGTGTCTGCGGCGCCGCCGAACATCATGATCCTGCTGGCAGACGATATGGGATACGGCGATCTCGGTTGCATGGGCAGCCAGCATCTGGAAACTCCGCATATTGATGCTCTGGCGGAATCCGGAGTTCTTTGCCGACAGGCGTATGTCGCCAGCTCTGTCTGCTCGCCCTCACGTGCCGGACTGTTGACGGGACGAGATCCGCGGCGTTTCGGGTACGAAGGCAATCTGAATCAAGGCGCTGCCAACTATGCGACTCGGCCGGAACTGCTGGGGTTGCCTCCGGGCGAACACACGCTGGGTGACCATTTGCGGGCGGCGGGGTACACGACGGCACTGGTCGGCAAATGGCATCTGGGTACGGGCGACGAATTTCATCCCAATGAACGCGGCTTTGACCACTTTTGCGGCATGCTGGTCGGCAGTCACAACTACTTTCCTCAGCCCGAAAAAAACCAACTCGAACGCAACGGTGAAGCGCTGCGTCAATTCTCCAGCCCGTATCTGACCGATTTCTTCACCGACGAAGCATTAGCGTGGATCAGCAGGCAGCAATCGAAAACAGAACGGCAGCCGTGGTTTCTGTTTGCATCCTGGAACGCTCCGCACGGTCCGCTGCAGGCCACGGAAGAGGACCTGAAACACTTCGCTCACATCGTCGACAGGAAACGACGAATCTATGCAGCGATGATGTACGCTCTGGATCGCGGCGTCGGACGCATCCGCAGCCACCTGCAGGAAAGTGGCGAACTGGATAACACGTTGATCTGTTTCTTTTCCGACAACGGTGGTGCCACGGGCAACGCCAGCTGGAATGGTCCGCTGTCAGGAGTCAAAGGTTGTCTTCGCGAAGGTGGCGTGCGAATTCCGATGATCTGGTCGTGGCCGGACCAGCTGCCGGCGGGTGAAACTCATGGGGACGTCGTGTCGAGTCTCGATTTGCTGCCGACGTTTCTGGTCGCCGCCGGTGCACAGCCGCTGCCCCTGTCGCCGCCTCGCTCACACGAAGACAAAAGAAATCGTGAGAAATCGGTCAAAGCCTATGGAGCGTACGATGGGATCAATGTGCTGCCACAATTGGCTGGCAAATCCTCACCCGCTCCCAGGACTCTGTTCTGGCGGCTGCAGGGGCAGACGGCCTTGCTGGATGGCAGCGACAAACTGATCAGGCTGTCACACCGTCCGGCTCAGATGTTTCAGCCGGGTGAAGACCAGGCCGAAGCCGTGGACCGCAGGAACACCGATCCACGGCGTGCCGCGGAACTTTTTCAGATGCTCGGTCGTTGGGAATCATCGCTCGCAACTGTGCCGCTGTGGGGATCGTCACCGTTCTGGATCGGACAAAGTGCAAAGCACTACGACACGTGGCCGGTACGTCCGGAACCAAGATAACGAATTATGGAAGGAACGAGTTAAGCAGTGCGACATACGTCATGGCGAACTTGATCACAATGAAGCCAATGAAGAGCGTCACCATGCCCCAGATGGTGCGGGCCAGCAAAGTTGTCAGCCACGTCATGGCTCGATGAGCATCATCGTCGAAATGATGACTCATGCGCTCCAGGCTTTCAGGGACTGTTCCCGTCTGTTCTGCGGTATCCACAATGTGCAGGAATTCGACGGGAAACAGAGTGGATCTTGCCAACGATTCAGCCAGCGTCTGCCCTGCTGCAAGCTGGTCCCAGATCCCCGGTATGCCGGCAATGAAGGCTCCGTTGGCGGTGGCTTTCAGACTCGATTCCAGCGAAGGTTTGATCGGCATGCCGGCCTGCTGCGTCAATGCAAAACACCATGAGAAACGAGCAACCGCGAACGACTTCATGCACCGGCCGACCCCCGGAATCAGCATCAGAAAAGGATGCACGGCCATCTGTCCAGCCGCCGTTCTTGTGGCAACTGTGTAAGCCAGCCACATCGTGAACAGGGAACCGAGTGTCATCGTAAACCACTTGATGGCACCGCTGGTACCCATCAACCCCAGACCAAGGATGTCAGTTGCTTCCTGACCCGGATTCGATATATCAATGATGCCCAGAATATAGATCACAGCACCGATGATCAGAATCGCTGCGAACAGCTGAATCAGCGGCCATGTGATCTGCGACCGAAACTCACGCATGCGTTTTACGCTGGCTTCGTAGTAACCAGCCAGCGCCGCAAATACTTCCGGCAGTGAACCTGTCTGCTCACCCACATTCAGCAGGTCCAGAAACAGCGCAGGATACCGGGGGCCGTGCTGCTTGAAGGACGTCGTGAGGTCATCGCCCTTCTTGACACACGTCAGTACATCATCAACGGTGTCCGTCAGCCGCTGGTCGCGAGCATTACTGGACGAGGTCTTCAGTGATTTCCGAACCTCAACACCGGCGTCCAGCATGCGTCCCATCGAGCGGCAGAATGGGAACAGGATTTTCGCTGGAATCTGCGGATTGCGAAACATGCGGTATTCTTAACCAGTACGGGAAGAAGACGACCGGGACACAGATGTTGTCGGTGGAAAACGCGTTGACCGCATTCTCATTCTTACGATTATATATCGGATTGGGCATATGCCCTGTACCCGGAAGGGACCACACGAGGACCGGCGGCAGACAATTCCCCTATTGTGGTAACTGCCGGCGTCCACAACAAACGTCTGGTGGGCACCCGGATGACACGCGACGTTCCGGATTTTGTCTTTCGTCTGGCGGAAGACTCAGAACGTGTTTCGCTTGCCGTTCGCCGTAAATCACCGGATCCGGTTCTGTGCATTGTCAGAGCGGGCGACAGCCCATCTAGCCCCGCCAATCGCATTTTTGTCGGCTTTTATTGGGCGAACTGTCAACGGCACCAAATCGATTGTGCACTGAATTTCCGGGTCACGATTCCGGATTTCGGCAACAATTGCCGAAATCAGAGAATTACCAGACACCTGTACACACGCTATTCTGCCGAAAACGGCCCGGCGTCTTGACATAGGTGACGACGCAGCGTGTAATTTACGTAGTCTTCGGGGACTTTTGATTAAGCCGCCCGGCGCGTACTGGAACCGTGATCAGCTGTCTGTCTGCTGGGGAGCAGATGGACGCCGCTGAGCAACGCGGTTCAAGTATTACAGAACTTTTGTCGACGTTTCGCAGAGGGATGCGACGTTGGCGTTGGCTGAAAAGGAATTTCGGCAACATTCTCAAGATGGGTCTGACTGAAAGTCGGAGTGAGTTGGCTTTCAGTTAAGGTGCGAGGCTGAACCATGGCTGGGTGCGATGGGAGTCGGGTGGTGGTCACCGGCGTGGGGGTTGTATCCCCCATTGGAATTGGCAACGACCAATTCTGGGACAGCTTGAAGAACAACCGAACCGGAATCGATTATCTTCAATCGATCGGCACGGATCAATTGCCGTCTCCGTTTGCTGCCGAAGTATGCGACTTTGATCCCGCCGCGATGTTGCGTGATCGCAAGTTTATCAAAGTCATGTCTCGCGACGTGCAATTGGGTGTTGCTTCTGCCGGGCTGGCCATGAAAGACACCGGCCTCAATCCCGGCGACGTTGATCCGTATCGTCTGGGTGTCGTCTTTGGTGCCGGGCGGATGACAAGTCATCCGTCAGAACTGCTTGCGGCGGCGAAGGCCAGTTGCGGCGACAATCATGAATTTTCGATGACTCGCTGGGGCGAAGGCGGCATGGGCCGAGTAGCTCCGCTGTGGCTGTTGAAACAACTGCCCAACATGCCGGCCTGCCATGTTTCCATCGATCACAACGCCTGTGGTCCTAACAATACAATTACGTGCCGTGATGCGTCAGCACTGCTGGCGCTGGCTGAAGCGGTTCGCGTCATCGAAGCGGGGCGGGCCGACACAATGATCGTGGGAGCCTGCAGTTCCAACATCCATCCGGTTGATGTCGCCAAGTTTCATCGCTTTGAGGGACTGTCTCAGCGGAACGACGATCCGACCCGGGCGTGTCGACCATTCGATTTCGAACGCGACGGGGCCGTTGTTGGTGAGGGGGCAGCGACTTTCGTTGTGGAAAGTTATACTCACGCCAAACAACGAGGTGCAGAGATCTATGCGGAAGTTCTGGGCATCGGTGCTGGATGCGACGGCAAAGGTCACGCCAATGAATCCGGTGGGCTGGGACTTGTTCGAGCCATTGAATCGACGATGCAGCGGGCGGGAATTCGCCCGGAAGAACTGGGCCACATTAATGCTCAGGGCAAGAGTACTCAGCCCGATGACATCGTTGAATCGCGAGCGTACCGTCGAGCACTCGGTGACTGCGTGCTGAAAGTTCCCGTCACGGCGATGAAAAGCTTTATCGGTCACTTTGACGCCGGAGCCGGTGCCGTCGAACTTGCCGGCACTCTGCTGTCACTGAAAAACGGCGAAATTCCGGCCACGCTGAACTACGAAATTCCTGACCCCCGATGCCGCCTGAATGTCGTTCACGGCGGTCCCGAAAGAGTGAAGACCCGCACTGCTCTGACGGTGAACCGAACCGCGATGGGCCAAAGCGCCGCCGCTGTGCTGCGAGCACTATAAATCATGGATGCACCATTTATTCTGTCCCTCATATCCCGCTGGGCCCATGTGGGAACGGCCATCGTGCTTGTTGGCGGAACGGCGTTTTATCGCCTTGCCGTGATTCCGGCACTTGAAGGGAATTCCACGGACTTGGTCGAACGCATCCGCAACCGGTGGAAAAAAGTGGTTCACCTGGGAATTCTGATATTTCTGGTCAGCGGTTTCTATAACTACTTCACCATGATCCCGAAGCATAAAGGCGATGGCCTGTACCACGCTTTGCTGGGCACAAAGATAATGCTGGCGATGTTCGTGTTCTTCATCGCGTCGGCACTGGTGGGTAAGAAATCAGGAACTCAGAAGTTTCGAGACGATGCGAAGAAGTGGACCGGCATCATGCTGATCGTTGCTGCTGTAATCGTTGGAATATCGGGCTTTGTCAAAGTGCGTCCCGGTCCTGCTGCCGCCGCTGTTACCCAACCCTCTGAGTAACACGATGCCGGTGCGAGACGATCTTCCTTCCGCCGTCACGACCGCACTGGCCGACTATCGCACAATCACGTCGCTGCCCGTTCAGTGGGGCGACATGGACGCCTTCGGTCACGTCAACAACGTGGTCTACATTCGCTGGTTCGAGTCCGCCCGCATCGATCTGCTGGCATCATGGCCGTCTGACGTCACGATGGACGGAAAAGGTATCGGCCCGATTCTGGCTTCGATCAAGTGCGACTATAAACAACAGTTGCACTTTCCGGATACCGTGCACATCGGCTCAAAGGCCGGAAGTATGGGGCGCAGCAGTGTTGTTATTGAACACATGGTCTTCAGCGAACAGCAGCGAAAGATTGCGGCCACCGGGACGTCTGTGATGGTCGTGTTCGACTATGCCGCCAATCGACCGGTCCGCATACCGGCCGACCTGCGGCAACAAATGGCTGGCAATTCAGGCTAATTGCGGGACGTGGTTGCTGGTGATTCCCAGTCTTTGGAACGCCCGACGAACGGCGTTCAGGGAACTGCCAGAAGGTTGATTCATTGTTCAGATTGACACAGAATGCACGCAGTTTGCGGGTTTTCCCGGGACGCCGGACCTGTGGACCTTCGTTCATGGGGGCAGCACGATTTCATCAGATCTACCAACGCACTGAGCGACGAAACTAATGTCGATTGAACGAGCTGAACAACTGAAGCGTGAGCTGACGGACAAGTGGGTTGTGGTTGCCCCCAATCTGCCGGAACTTCGTCGGTTCTCTACGCTGACCGGTAAGGTAAAGACGGTCAACATGAATTGTCGAGCGCTTGTCGAATTCGACGGACCGGAAGACATCAGCTGGTACGACATCGATCCTCAATTTTTGACCGTCGTTGATGGTCCGCGGCCGAAGGCAAAGGTCGAAGCTAAGGCCAAGCCGGCTGCCAGGAAATCGGCAGCGGCGTCTGCGGCAGCAAAGCCTGCTGCTGGCGGTAGCCCTTTGGACAAGATTCGAGCAGCTGCAGGCGGAGCGGCAAAGCCAGCTACCCCAGCCGCTGGTGGGTCGCCGCTGGACAAGATCCGTGCACAGGCCGGCGGTGGCGCTGCAGCGAAACCTGCGGCCGGTTCGCCACTGGATCAGATACGATCACAGGCCGCTGGTGCAACGAAGGATGCCCCCACAGAAGAGCAGGCTGCGGCTGTGGCAGAGGAAGCGAAGCCCGCCGCCAAACCGAAAGCCGCTCCCACCGGAAACCCACTGGACATCATCCGCCAGCAGGGTGCCTTCAAGGGCTGATTTTTTCTACTGTCTTCACATGTGAATGTCGAAGGCGTCGGAATTTACGACGTGAAGCGGTAGCTCCGAATATATTCTCAGGGCGGCTGTAATGAAAACTGCATGGCTGGAATGTGCTACCGGCATCAGCGGCGACATGACGCTGGGAGCATTGATCGATGCAGGTGTCGACGCTGACGCAATTCAGTCAGCGATTGCGTCTTTGAATCTACCGGACGTCAGACTTCGCATCGAAACAGTCATCAAAAACGGTTTTCGGGCGACTCACGTGCTGGTGGATCATCCCGAGCAGCATGCTCACCGCCACTACACGGACATCTGCCAGATCCTTGATGCCGCTACCGCACTGACGGACAAACAGCGAGACCTTGCCGGACGGTTATTCCTGGCCGTCGCCGAATCGGAAGCTCGTGTTCACGGTTCGAC
The DNA here is from genome assembly GCA_014238335.1 of Fuerstiella sp. GTDB lineage: Bacteria > Planctomycetota > Planctomycetia > Planctomycetales > Planctomycetaceae > Fuerstiella. The sequence continues at coordinate 2,145 of JABABI010000075.1, read as the reverse complement.
AATCGACAAAGTGCATTTTCACGAGGTCGGCGCGGTTGATTCGATCGTCGATATCGTCGGTGCGGCCGTGGGATTCGATCTGCTGGGGGCGGATCACATCGTCTGCAACTTCGTGCCGACGGGACGCGGATATGTGCACATCGACCATGGCATCTGCGCCGTACCAGCGCCTGGGACCGCGGAAATTCTGAAGGGAATTCCTCTGGCAGACGTGCCCATCGAAGCAGAATTGACGACTCCGACGGGTGCAGCCATCGTCAGGACACTGGCAGATTCATTCGGTCCCATGCCAGCAATGATCATCGAACAGGTGGGCTATGGTGCGGGAACGATGAACTTTCCGGATCGAGCCAACATCCTGCGGCTGTTTGTCGGTACCGAATCTGTGGCCGCTAATACCGAATACGTCACTCTGCTGGAAACGAACCTTGACGATGTGTCCGGAGAGCTCATTGGACACGTCAAACAACGATTGATGTCGGACGGCGCACTGGACGTGTATTCGACGCCAATCCAGATGAAGAAGGATCGACCAGGCGTGATTCTGAGCGTGTTGTGTCGACCACAGAATGTCGCGACTTTGGAAGAAATTGTGTTTGCAGAAACCGCTACGCTGGGTATTCGCCGGTCTGTTCTGCAACGCAGCATTCAGCATCGGGACTCCGTGTCCGTCAGCACGCCGTGGGGCGACGTGGCCGGGAAGCGAGCCTGGAGAACGGGGGCCGTCGCGACATTCGCACCGGAATTTGAAGATTGCGCCCGAATTGCAGAAAAGCAGGGAGTCTCGCTGCGAGACGTATATCGGGCGGCGGAATCGGGCTTTCTGCAATCGCTGGATTCAGGCACACTACCGGCACCGGCAGTGTCCGGCAGTTCTGTTCCGGACGGACATCATCACGATCACAGCCACGATTCCCACTCGCTCGACCACGATCATGACCATCGCCATGATCATGATCACTAAGCGAGAACCATGCCTGTGACATCAGCGTTTCAGGACACGGCAAATGGCGAACAACGACAGCTGTGAAGAGTCAGATGTCAGCGCAGTGCTGGACCGGATTGAGGCAACCTATGCGTTAAAGATTCAGGAATACCGTGCGCTCATCAGCCTGAAGTCCGCGGACACTGACCCCTCGTCTGGTTCAACGGCGCACACCGGCACCGTCCGAATGCCGGATGTGATCTATCGACCGCGACGAGCAGCGTGACGTGCCTGCAGCGGCCAACTTCGTGATCTGTTGGTTCCACATCGGTAAGTTCCAGCTGAGCTTCCTCCACGTCGGTGCGTACCAGACGAGGCGTGATCACGATCAGGTAACGGCCTGGATTGCGTGGGGTGTTCCTGAACAGTTTGCTGGCGTTCGGCATTTTTTTGACTATCGGAACTCCCACCTGCACTCCGCCAGCTGGGATGTGCTCAACAACCAGCGTCTGACCGGACTTAAGCAGGCCAGTCCCGCGTCCGCTTTTTGTGAGGGGCTCGTTCACTCCCACCTGGTAATTCAGTCGCCGCAGATTGCCTTCACTGAGTGGCCAAACCGTCAGCGACAGCGCCATGCCGGAAGGCTGCCCCGCTTCGTCGCCGCCGGAAACAGAGATTTCTACCACGTGTCCTGGCGGGGTCGGGATTCTCGGGCTTGAAATCACTCGCCTGCCACCTTCCGTGACATAGTCGAGCAATTTTTCGGGCCGTGATTTCGTCGACAGTGCCGACCGCTATCCATCTGCTGATGTGTTTAGCTCAATGGCCTGGTCGAGTCAGTCACTGTCGCTGTTTTCGGGCAACCGCACCACGCCAGCTACTTGCAGCTCGCTCTTAGACAATCCCTGTCGCATCCTCTGTCTCCAGACTCCGTGGTACGTACAAATGTAATTGTCGCTGCGGAGTACTAAGTACATTTGTAATTGTGTCAAGGGCATGGGGATTGCCTGCTGCTGAATGTGTCTGTTTGTGGGCGCGCTCAAGAATGATTGCCGACATCGGAGGAGCTGTCGGCGATGCTCGCAGAACGAGACACGATTTTTTGTGTTTCTCGTAGCGACAGTCCTGCGTCAGTGACTGCGGAGCCGGATGAAGATTGCCGCAACAAACGAAAAGAGACACAAAAACCGACGCAGCGTCCTAATCGGGAGATTCTGCGT
>JABABI010000074.1:228-35456 GCA_014238335.1 Fuerstiella sp. | reverse complement strand
CATTGAAGATATTTCCCATTTTGTCCGGGCACAGTTTGCAAAAGGTAATTCGGCTGGCCTTGTGACGCCGAGTGAGAGGGTCTTTTTTGTAGAAGATACAGAAGTTGCGAGGCGACTTGGGTTGACTGCCGATGAGTAGCGGCTGTTCTGATCAGCAACGTCTTTGGACTGGAAAAAGGGGTCGGGAGTCGTTTTCTGGGTGTTCCGCGTTGGTGCGATCCGTCGGGACGGTTGCTGGCAGTGTTGGATGTCAAAAAACGACTCCCGACCCCATTCCCCGGTCCTTTTTCATTGATTGTCGCCCATGTCAGCCGAGTAGGGTCCGCTGTGCGGACCACGTTTGGTTCTTCCGTTTCACCACATGATATCGCGGCCCACTGCCAGGTGAATCCGATCGGATTTTTTAATCGGCCGCGCCGGCCGTGTTGGACGTTTGACCACAACCGGCGTTTTCCGGACGGTGTGAGTGTTCACTGGTCGGTCCGCACAGCGGACCCTACGTGTTTGGGTTATTCGCCGACATCTTTCAATTGGGAGATGGTCGCTGGTGCCAAGGAACCACAACCCCAGTCGGGTGTGTAGACACCTCGAGTCACCCAACGATGAAATGATGACGCCGGCCAATCCCGCGGGCACTTAACGTAACCGTGTTTCACGGGGTTCCAATGGATGTCGTCGAAATACGCCCGGAAGTCGTCTTCGCTTATCAGAACGCGTTCCCAGAATCGTCGTTGCCAAACACCGCGACGACGATTCTGTTTTCGTGATTCGGATGTGTTCTGTTCAACACCTCCCGATTTCAAATACCGGCGGGTGAATTCCTTCTTCAGCCAGGCCCAGCGGGTCGAAAAATCGCTGTCACCACGAGGCAGTGTCCATATCGTATGCATGTGGTAAGGAAGCAGGACAATGGCATTGATGTCAACAGGCCATCGTTGTTTGGTTTCACGAAGAACACGTCCGAGGATTGTCCGGGCCATGACGGAGTCAAACACCGGAGCATTGCCTTCGGTCTTCAGCGTAAAAAAGAACGATCCACCCGGGACGTGAGCTCGGCGGTAATTCGGCATTCTGTTCAGGATAGTCACAGTGCCGTGGTCCGCACAGCGGTCCCTGCGTGTTTGACGTCGAAATCGGCGGTGGTCGAGGTGTGACCACGACCGGTGCGGCTGTTGCGGCGTTGGGGGATGATTGAATGGTCCGCATGCTGCCGAACTCCGGTTTTCTGAGTGTTCTCCGTAACGTTCATCTTTCGGCAACCAAAGCCGCTCTTGACCCACCGCACGGTTTCGTACTTCTCTGTCTCCGCCACCCGGTTTGTACATAGACCGAGCCGTATAGTCATGATTCCGGGAATTCAACGCAGTTTGAACGCAACCGCACAGCCTGTGTTCTGATAATAGTCCATGTACGGCGCGTTTCGCATTTCCAGATGGAGACAGACTGATGGCTATTATTACTCACCACGTTCCAATGGTCAGACAGTATCAGAGTCCGATTTGCTGGGTCGCCTGCGCGGCAATGATCCTGTCGTACAGAACCAGATCCAGCGTGACTGTCGAGTCGTTGATTGGGTACGATCCCGGTAATTCTTCCATCCTGAATCCGGCCACGTCGTGGGGCGTCATGTACCGCATGCTGAACGACTGGGGAATCACGTCCACAGGCCCGCAGATGAGTCCTGCGGTCAGCTATATTGAGGAGATGCTGCAGCACAATGGCCCCTTCATTCTGACACACTTTACAAAGACTCTGGCACCCACAATCACAGGTACCGGGACACACGCTGTGGTCATCAGCGGAATCAATACAAATACAGGAAAATGCAGCTATTCGAATCCGTGGGGAACGTCCAACAACAGCGTGGATATTTCGACCGTGCAACAGTCGATGCAACGCCTGTGGCTTCTTTCACTGCGTTCGGTGGCTTACGTTTCCGGTTGAACCTTGCTCTGTCGCGGCTGTGCAGGGTCCGCTGTGCGGACCACGTCTGTTGCTCCTGCGATCACCAGGCAACTGTGCGGCCCAGTACCGTTCGCCGGCACTCAGGACACGCGTCACTGCCATTCATGCCCTTATGTGAGGTGATTGGGCGAGAAAATACGCAACACGTGCGCGAGATCATCAAGAATAGGGCAATGGGATTCCCGTGTCCGTATTCGGAGTGATCGCATGCCGCACATCGTCAGAGGCATCGGCTGGGGAACGATTGACATCGTCGAACATCAATCGCGGGTCTTCTTTCAGCAACGCTGGAAGTATTCCTGGCAGGAAACGCCGCCGCTGAACCCCTGGTCGCTGGCCGCGGACTGCCAGGGGAACCTGATCATATTTTTGATCAGCCACGTCGGTTAGCAAAAAAAAACACGCAACACCGGCCAGAGATCGCCGAAAACAAAGGAATGGTCGCATGCCCAGGGCAAAAAAGCCCGATGGCCTCCAGGATAACAGGACTACGTGATGGCACTCAACTTTTCAATTTCCAAGGGAACGCGGCCGGGACCGCAGATTGTCTCCCCCGCACGGCTAAGACAAATTTCCGGCAACAGCATGGCGCTGGCTTATACTGTCCCGAGAATCACGGGCGACTTAACGACGGTCAGATTCAAGCAGCAACGCAGCAGTGGCACGATTGAATTCACGTTTGACACTGGAACCCTTGGCCTGTCCCTGCATCAGGATGTGTATATCGCCAACGATCTCACACCGTGTGAGCAGATGAAGTGGGCCGTTCATGAACAGCACCACGTGAGTGATAATCGTGATGTCATGGATCAGATGCCCACAGAAATCATGAACTACAACATGTGTGAGAGCCTGTTCCAACGAGGCGATTGGTATCCCCGTTCCGACTTCGCAATGATACAGAGACTGATCCTTGATGAAATCGGAGACGCATTCCGAGATCTGACGGTTCAAAGAGTGCGAGCACTCGACACCCGTGCGGAGTACGCCCGAGTGAACAGAGAGATTCTGCGGGATTGCCCCGGACCGATCATCTATACCGTCTACAGCGGGGATACCCTGTCCGGGATTGCCCACTTCTATTACGGCAATCCGATGCAGTGGAAAAAAATCTATGATGCCAACAGAGCTGTAATCGGACGCAACCCGAATCACCTGCGGATCGGACTGAGACTGACGATTCCAAAGTAAGCCTTGTCGGGTCCGCTGTGCGGACCACCGTCTGCTTCTGCGGTTTCACCACGTGAGATCGGGGTGCACTGCCAGGTGCGGGTCTGACTGGTTTTCCAATCTGCCATGTCGCCCATGACCGGCAGTGAATTCACAGCGAGTCAGGCTGACCGGACCACCGTCTGGTTGTGCCGGTATCACCAGAAAACGCAGCATTCTGTTATGGCTGCTGACGTACGTGGGCATCATTGGCCTTGTTTGCGGGCAAGGCTGGGGGCCACTTCTCAACATTGTTATGGGGCTTCTCGTGCTGATTCTGCCCATCATTTGGGGCTTCTGTGACGCCAGGGAACATCAAGTCTGCGGATTCGACCAGAATTCACACAACCCCTGTCCGGTTTTCGCGATAATCGATTATGGGCGTTGTATGATCGGAGACGAAGGTCCGATGAGTTGGCGGTAGGACACAGGTTACTGTTGGAAAATAGACGGGCCACAGGCGTACAAGGATCTACCGACGTGTCCTGACCGATACAACTCCGTGACACGACGCGTTAGTGACACGGATCAGCCGGGCACGGCTCTTTCAGCAACTGTGGTGATTCAGGAGTCAGGAAAATGGTCGACCTTGCACAAGACAATCGCCCGATCGGTGTGGAAACTCCGCTGGGCAGCAACAAGCTGGCCCTCAGCGCCTTTACAGGCGAAGAGCGCATGTCGGGGCTCTTTCAGTTTGACCTGCAGATGGTTTCTGATGAAAGCAGCATTAAACCGGCCGATATTGTCGGGAAGCAGGTTGACTTCTGGGTGCGGCATCAGGACGAAGAGGAACGATATTTCAACGGATTCATCAATCGATTTGTTTATGCCGGCTGCGATGATCGGACGCACATCTACCGTGCCCAGGTTGTCCCCTGGCTTTGGTTTCTGACGAAGGGGAAAGACTGCAGGGTTCATGAAACAGATGCTCAGCAGTCCGCACAGGACATCATCGACGGTCTTTTGGGCGAATTGGGGTTTTCCGACTACAGATGGGATCTGAAACGTACCCCGGAAAAACGAGATTACTGTGTGCAGTATCGTGAGACCCACTATGAGTTCGTCACGCGACTGCTGGCTGAGGAAGGCATCTTTTTCTACTTCAAGCACGAGAAAGGAAAACACGAGCTGGTCATGACCGACCATGTCGAGGGTGTCGAGGACTGCAAGGACAGTGAAGCGCGGCTCCTTTCCAATCTGTCTCAGCCGGCAAGCACAGACAACCTTTCAGAATGGAACCGTGATTACGAATTCACGACCGGAAAATTCGCACATACCGACTACGACTTCGAAAATCCCACAACAGATCTTCTGGTCAACAAAAGCAGCCTGGTATCACTGCCGAATAACTCGAACTTTGAATACTACGACCATCCGGGGCTGTATGTGGAAAAAGGTGTCGGCGACAAGCTGGCACAACTGCGAATGGAAGAAGAGGAGTTAAATTTTGACTCTGCCACCGGCAGCAGTGAATGCCGGTCATATTCTCCCGGGGGCCGCTTTGAAGTGACCGAGCACCACAATGACGGAGAAAAGGGGAAATGGGTGCTGACCGTCGTCCGACACAATGCCACGATGGGGGGCAACTATCTGGTGGGGGGGGACCACGCTGACGAAATCTATTCCAATTCCTTTCGGTGTATTCCCGCTGACGTGGTGTTCCGTCCGCCACACCATCCCAAACCCCGCATTTACGGGATTCAGTCGGCGGAAATCGTGGGACCCGGAGGGGAAGAGATTTACACAGACGAACACGGTCGGGTGAAAGTCCAGTTTCCGTGGGACAGGCTGGGCAGTAAAGACGAAAAAAGCAGCAACTGGATACGTGTTTCCCAGGTCCACGCAGGTGCGGGCTGGGGCATGATGGACATCCCCCGCATCGGCGAAGAAGTGATCATCAGTTTCCTTGAAGGCGACCCGGACCGACCACTCATCGTCGGGCGTGTTTACAACGGCCAAAACCCGCCACCGTTCAGTCTGCCTGCCGAAAAGACACGCCGCGGCAACAAGACTCAGACACACAAAGGGGGCGGCCATAATGAACTGTCAATGGACGACACGGCCGGCAAGGAAGAGCTTTGTGTCAACGCCCAGTACGACATGAATTCGAACGTCAACAACAACCAGACACTTAATGTCGGTGTCGACCGCACCAATACGATTGGAAACGACGAGAAGATCTCGATCGGCAATGATTCCAGCATTGATATCGGCAATAACCAGGAAATTTCGATTGGTGCCAATCAGGAAGTGGCCATCACCGGCAATCAGGAAGTGTCGATCGAGGGCAACCAGGAAGTGGCGATAACGGGCAACCAGGAAGTGGCCATCTCGGGCAACCAGGAAGTGGCGATAACGGGCAACCAGGCAGTGTCCATCGACTCCAGTCAGGAGATCAAAGCGGGGGCCAAAATTACGATTGAAGCCGGAACATCGATTGAGTTGATTGTCGGCGGTAACGGTATCAAGATCGACCAGAGCGGAGTGACAGTCAAAGGCGTGAAGATCGCTCTGGAAGGAACCGCAGAGACAACCGTGAAGGCTCCCATGACATCGATCAACGGTGACGCCACGCTGACGCTCATGGGAGCGATGACAAAGATCAACTAGGCGGAACTGTTATTGATGTCCGTTTTTCTGCGAGTTCTCAGTCCGGCCGGCACTAAGGATGTTGCCGTCCTTCAGCAGGGCGCTCCGCTGCGCATCGGACGCGGCGAACACAATGATGTGTCCTTTGCAGAGGATCATCTGATGTCGTTTGAACACTGTCTGCTGCAGCTGCAGGATGCCTCCACCTGTGAGCTGACCGACCTGCAGAGCACAAACGGGACCTTCGTTGACGGCCAACCGGTTGAAACGGCCATGTTGGACCATGGTGGTCGCTTTGTCTGCGGCGAGACGGAATTCTGTCTGGAGTCATCGTCGTCGCCGGTCACCACTGAACAGCCTGCGCCCGCAAATCTACGGTCCCGGAAGGATTCCGGGCCGCGCGGAATAGCGATTCCCGGATCTGCTGCCAATGGTCCGCCGACAGTAAAAGCCAGCGAGGACGCTGCTGCAGACGTTCCGGAGCTGGAACGACAGGAAGGATTCTGCGAGGCGCTGGCACTGAAAGTGGTTGCTCGCTTTAAACTCCACCAAAAACTGCGCCTGACTCCGGAAGACCATGATACTCCCGAAAAATTTATCGACCGGCTAAAAACCGCCAGCGTCCCCGAAGCCATCTGCTTTCTGTCTTATGCACTGCCTAAACGGTGCGCTGTGTGGTGGGCCGTGGAATGTGTGCGTGCTTCAGTCTCAGCAGATCCTTCTGAACCGGATGCAGAACTGTTGCTGCTGACAGAGCAGTGGTTGCGAGAACCCACGGACGACAATCGCCGATGTCCACTGGAATACATGACCGTCAAGGACATGGACTCGCTGGCCACATGGCCTGCACAGGCGGCCTTTTATGCGGACGGCAGCACCACACCGGTACACGCCCCTGCCGTTCCGGCAAAAGACGATCTTGCCGGAACCATGGTCCTTGCTGCCGTTTCCCTGTCCGCCATCGAAGGCGAACCCGAAGGGATTCCACAGCGGCAGGAGCAGTTTCTGGATCTCGGACTGGCCATCGCATCCGGCGAGCATCCGTGGACAGATGCTCCGGAAATCCCACAGAACTGAACTCGGCAGTGTTCGACGCTGTTGTGTCAAAAAAATCAGCCGACGACAGAAAAAGGATGCTGCTCAGCAGCAGGCATTGAAGAACCTCACAAACGGCGAAAGGAACTTCAGACACTGAAACTCAATGCCAACGGGAGGGGTCTGAGTTGCGGCAGCGACAGATTATTCCGAGACATACGCCTGTGGGCATGAATTTACATTACTAACTGAGCTCAAATCGAAATCCTTCATCGCCGTTCAGGTCAACGACGGCTCGGGAAATTTCCTTTCCTTCTGCCATTCGAGACAGGAACTCGGCCGACATCTGTGGCAATAATGAACCGGTCAAAATCCGGTCGACGTTTCTGGCTCCGCTGTCGACTTCCGTGCAGCGGCTGACAATGTGATCCAGAACGGCTTCGGACCAGCTGAATTCTGCGTCATAATGTTCCTTGACGCGACGTGCCACCTTGCCGAGCTTCAACACGGCGATCTGTCGCATGATGTCGTCACCCAATGGGAAGAACGGCACGACGACAATGCGGCCCAGGAAGGCTGGCTTGAAACTGTTCAGGAGTTCCGGGTGCAGGGCAGCCGCCAGAGCTTCAGGGTTCGGCATTGTTTCCGGGTCGGCACAGAGTTTCATGATCGTGTCCGTAGCGGCGTTGGAGGTCATGATGATGACGGTGTTTTTGAAGTCGATGTCCCGACCTTCTCCATCCTTCATGTTGCCCTTGTCGAACACCTGATAGAAAACATCCTGGACGCCGGAGTGCGCTTTTTCCATTTCGTCCAGCAAAACCACGCTGTAGGGTTTGCGACGTACGGCTTCCGTCAGGATGCCGCCTTCGCCGTAACCCACATAGCCGGGAGGCGAACCCATCAGCAGTGACACTTTGTGTTCTTCCTTAAACTCGCTCATGTTAATCGTGGTCATGTTCTGTTCCCCGCCGTAGAGCAGTTCGGCCAGGGTAATCGCAGTTTCCGTTTTGCCGACACCACTGGGACCGACAAGAAAGAAAACACCAATGGGTCGGTCGGGGTCGGTCAGGTTCGCTCGAGAGGTGCGAATGCGTTCGGCGATTTCCTCGAGCGCGTGATCCTGGCCCACAACTCGTTTCTGCATTTCTTTGTCGAGCGCCAGGATGGTATTGATCTCGTCGCTCATCATGCGTCCAACCGGTATGCCAGTCCACGAAGCCACGATTTCCGCCACCGCCTGAGAGTCCACGCAGGCCTGCATCAGCGGTGTTTCGCCCTGAATGACGCACAGTTCGGCGTTCAGCTTTGCCAACTCAGTAATCAGTTTTTCGCGGTCTTCATCAGACAGCGGTTCTGCTGTCTGGTCGTCAGTCACAACGGGGTCTGTGGCAACATCAGCAGGTGCGTCAGCTTCCGCGGCAGCCGGTTCTTCGTGGCCGGGCACGACATTACCAGACAGTTGCTCGCGAACGTCACGAATCTGTTTGATTAGATCGCGTTCCCTGCCCCATTGTTCTTTCAATTGCTCATAGCGATTCTTACTGTCTGCTTTCCTCTGCCGCAGTTCTTCCAGTTCTTTCGAGTGGTCGGTACCGGTCGCCACTTCGCGTTCGAGCACCTCGATTGCGGTTGATATGTGATCGATCGTCCGTTGACAATCTTCCACGGCCGGAGGAATGGTCGTGTGCCCAATGGCAACTCGTGCGCAGGCAGTGTCCAGCAGGCTGACGGACTTGTCGGGCAATTGCCGTCCGGAAATATAACGGCTGGAGAGCTTGACGGAATCTTCGACGGCTTCGTTCAGAATCTCGATCTTGTGGTGATCCTGCAGCGTGTCCACCAGACCGCGCATCATGGCGATCGCTTTGGCAATTTCGGGTTCCTCCACTTTCACGACCTGGAACCGGCGTGCCAGCGCGGCGTCTCGTTCGAAGTACTTTTTGTATTCGGCCCATGTGGTGGCGGCGATGGTTCGCAACTCTCCACGTGCGAGAGCCGGCTTGAGCATGTTGGCAGCATCGCCCTGCCCCGCCTGTCCACCGGCACCGATCAGTGTATGAGCTTCGTCGATGAACAGGATGATGGGAGTCACCGATTTGTTCACTTCATCGATAACACCTTTCAGTCGATTTTCGAATTCCCCTTTAACGCCGGCACCAGCCTGCAGCAGACTGAGATCGAGCGTGCGCAGAGCGACGGTTTGCAATGCGGGTGGGACATCTCCCTGGGCGATTTTCAGAGCAAACCCTTCCACGACGGCCGTCTTGCCGACGCCCGCCTCGCCGGTCATGATCGGATTGTTCTGGCGGCGGCGCGTCAGAATGTCGACGATCTGTCGGATTTCGTCGTCTCGCCCCAGAACGGGGTCAATCTTTCCGTCACGCGCTCGGGCGGTCAAATCGATCGTGTACTGATCGAGGTTCGGAGTCTGAGTGGGACCACCGGGGCGAGGCGCTCCTGCTGCGCCTGGCCCGCCGGACATGGCCACGACGTCAGAGCCAGCTTCGGAACTGTCGGCAACGATTGTGGTCAAATCCCTGGCAAGTGCTTCCGGAGATATCTTTTTGAACTCACCGGAAATGCCCTGCGCAATCTGCGACAGCGAACGGTCTGTCAGTAATGCCAGCAGCAGATGCCCGGATCGTGTTTTTCCAGCTGAGAAGTCAATGGACCCCAGCACCCATGCTTCGCGAGCAAGGTCCACCGTATGCTGTGACAGCACCGGCTGACTTGAGTTGCCGGTTTTCAGCTTATCAATGGCCTTCATCGTGTCCGTGGTTAAACGCGATGCGTCGATGGCAAATGCTTTCAGGATCGCGTGAAGATCGGTGTTGGAACCTTCCAGCAATTTCAGCAGCCAGTGTTCCACTTCGACATTGTAATTGCTGCGAGACAGGCACAGTCCGGCCGCTCCTTCCAGAGTTCGGGTGCAAAGGCCGTTGAGTTTACCGATGAGCGACTTTAGATTTACAGCTGCCATGAATAACCGTTCCTGAGTTTAAATTGTGGGGTCATTGGGCGATGGTCGTGACAACGGGTACCCGCGTATGCGGCCAAAGTTAAAGACTTGGGTGGCGGTATAGAATCTTCAGACACAAGTCTGACGCCGAGTGCCTCGCTCAGTGCGAAAACACCTCGGTAAGAAGTTGACAGGTTCCCCTGAAAAGAATTGATATGCAAGCGTGTCCATCATGATCAGAATCGAAACACGGCATCTTTAGCATCGTGTGTGCGAGCGTCGGAGCCCATCCACGTATTCCACCCCAATCGGGGTTCGTAACTACTAACCGCCACTAATTGGCAGGGCGGAATGTCTTCCTTTCTAAGAACAAGCTGAACGTCAAAGTCTTTGCCAGCACCGATGTAGAATCGTATAAGTTCAGCGACTGCCGTCAGCTGATCACGACCGGGCAACAGTTTGTTGAAATCAGCGATACACAGAGGACCAAGCCGGATTCTAACGCGGCTCTCTACGTCCCAGACTCGCGAACCGACAACGGCAGATTCACCGAGTTGCAGATTCTGGCCTTCGCGATGCTGTTTCGACGGCATACTGGACTGCGTGTCCTCGGGCAGATAAAGCCATTGCCCGCAGAATTGAACGACTTCTGCAGCAATCTGAAAGTAGTTACCAAGAAGCTGTTCGAGTCCTACAGCGTTACGGCAGTTCTGAGCAAGAATCCCGCCATACGACACCACGGTGTGATCATCGAAGCTAAATCGGTGGCGAAGCCCGGGGACCTGAAGTCCTACCAGACTGAACAGACATCGCGTAAACAAACCATCTTCAAACACTCCATCGTGCAGATTGCGTTCATATTCAAAGGGGAAACGATATTTTTCCCACGCACGAAAGAACAACGAAATTGCTCGGTGATTGAACAGGTCAAAGAATTCCCGCAGCGTGTAGTCTTTTGTGCTCTGGTGGGCTCGTTCAATAAGCAGTGAAGTATAGTGATGGGGAAGCACGCCGCTGGGGCCAGTGAGCCCCATGAAAGAAACAATCATCTTTAGCGGAAAAGATGGAGTTTGCGGGGTACCGGAGTTGGTGGCCGAAGAGGCTGCTTCGGTCTTGGGGAGTTGAAGTGCGGCGATTTGGCCTGGTGGGAAAGACAGCGACGCAACAGCGCCAAAACTCAGCGGTTCTGTGTGCGGTCCGCGATCACTGCCGATCGCACTGGGATAGGGGTGATTCCTCTCCTGAGCGACGTACAGTTCAATCAGCCGCACGGCCTGAAAAAAATCGAATTCCTGCGGGTTCTCGATCAGCTCCTGAATCAGATCAGGGCTTTGTCCCCTGACTGTGCCGGCCATGTCCAGGTGTCCTGTTTTCTGGAGAGTCTGCGTCGTGTGGTCGCCGTAAGTTTTGTGAATGAATTGATCGACGTATACATGCCGAAGAACTGATTCAGAATCGATGAAAACAGAAACACGCTGTCACCGGCGAAGTTATCATCATCGAAGATAAGGTCAATCTGAGTGCCACGTGCAAACGCACCATTGACGCGCTGTACACACGACTGGCTGCTGATTGCGCCAAGGCCATCAATCAGGTTACGCGTCTGCGCCGAATCTTTGACGTCGTTAAGTGTCAGCATCTCGCGTACGGCATCGACCGCGTCCTGGGATTCCATCAGTGAGAGGTGGTTGAGTGAAAGCTGAGAAACCAGTGGCCACAGGTTGCGGCGGCCCATGTGCCGCCGCAACGTTGGTGTCGGGGTGACAAGGCATTCAATACTTGAAACCGGACCTCGGCCCCCCATGATGTCAAAGTGAAGCTGCTTTACGGTACGCTGTTTCGAAAGTTCTTCCGGCAGGTCGCGATTGAAACAGGTCAGGCTGGCATACAGCATTCCACCGCCCTGTCGTTTCGGCGAGAACTCAGGATCCACCAGAGAGACGTAGACTTCCGTTGGTTGATCCAGCGTCCCGGAGTCTCCTTCCACGGGACCAGGGCGGCGTGTGATGTGCCAGTATCCGGTATCGCCCGACGACTGTGCATGGCCCACGGAATAGAAACGACGAAACGGGCGAAGATCTCCATTCCCGTCTTCAACTTTGATTGCGTTAACGGAATAGATTTCCATGGCAGTTTCCGCGCGTGCATCAGGAACGACACGCTGTTCGCTTGTCCGGTACGACAACGGTACAGCATCAGCCGATCGCTCAAACAAATTGATGACGGGCGTACATCCAGTATGAACCGTATCAACGGAAACGACGTTCTCCAGGTCCCTGGGGTATTCCTTCAGCAGGATTGTCAGCTGAATTCGGTTTCCCAGCCGGCTAAGCGTCTGCGGAGTGATGCCTGTGACATCAAAGAACAGAAATTTCTGTGGCAGGACGAAGTACTCGGTCAGGAGTCGATAACCGGGAAAAGAACGTGAATTGTCGGGAAGAACGGCATCTTCACGGTTTAAGCCCACCGGCTTGATACAGGAAGCGGGGAGAATGTCAGCGGCGCTGCTGGTGTCTTCTCCGGTGATAACGACCTCAATCGCCTGCGTCAGCACGGCTTCCAATAGCCTGGCGGCCTTTTCAAAATTGGCGATATTAATGTAAAAGCGAAAGTGATTCAGCGAATATTCGGCTAGCTTCTTTTTGGGATCCAGCGTGCTGAATTCGAATCGCAATGCGGCTTCGGAATCTTTTTTGCAGGGCGACGAAGGCCCGGAGAACGGCTGCGGCAGTAAACTTACGGCATCTGCGGACAGCGGAAACAGTTTAATCGGATAGCAGGTTTTGAACTGACAGTTATGTCCGTGAATTGGCTCTGTTTCCAGGGCGGTCCCGACAGGAATGCTATGACCTGCCGTTTGGTCTTTCTGAGAGGGATTCAGTCCGAACCGCAGGACAGAGACCGATGGGACCGGGGCCAGCATGTGCGGATAAAGAATTCCGAGCATGGCGTCGGCCAGCTCCGGAAAACTGTCATCGAGTTTACGACGGGTGCGTGCGTTCAGGTACGCAAATGCCTGAATCAACCGTTCAACGTGCGGATCCCTGATGTCACTTCCGCTCAGGCTCAGGCGGTCAGCAATCTTCGGAAATCGCTCCGCAAAATCGCTGGCGCTGTGCCGGAAGTAGTCGAGTTCCGCCTGATACCATGCTTCGAGTGACTCGCTCATCGATGTTTCACTTTATCTCGAACTTTCCGGTGGCGGACTCCATGGCGGAGTCAAATTTGACGCGATGACGACCATCTTCCACGACCAGTGTTCCTTCAATCCGAAATCGAAATGTACGGTCGAAGTAATGATCGTTTGGCACCGCCGTCACTTTGATACCAACAAGACGTGGTTCAAAGAAATCGATGGCCTGCTTTACAGCATTGATCAGGATGTCGGAATCATCAGCGGCATTCAGACTGGCTGCCGTGAAGTCCGGCATGCCGTAGTTGACGAGTGAATTGTCGATCTGGTTCAGCTCAGGTGGCCACGAAACACAGCGATATCGAGTATTTAGCAGACACTCCAGGTCTCGTCGAACAGAATGCTGAACAATTCGCAGCTTTTCCGTATCGTCCGGAGGAGCTTCCTGCGAGTTTCTGGGCGCGTTGTCGAGCAACCGATCCAGCAGCGACAGTCTAATGGTGCTTCGTTCTGAGTGTCCGGAACTCACGATGTTCGCTTTCGTGTTCGTAGCGGCGCGGCTTCCCGTGACTGTTATGTTGTTGGCAGGACGGCAGCAACCACAAGTGCTGTTCAGATCGGCAAACGCAGGATCAATGGCGGAATGTGATGGATTTAATCGGTGTGATCGCGACAGCATCGTCGCCGATAAGCCATTCTCGCTGTCCAATTCCTCGCACCGGAGTCGCGTCGCTGTGCTGAATCCAGTCGGTTGCCCGACCAATTCGAATGCGTTCGTCTTCCGATTCGTGCGATCCATGGTACAGGGCAGGAATGTGAACACGTCCGGAAACATCTCCGACAGTTTCGATTTCTGCGGCCCGCCACAACATGTCAGAAACGTGTTCCACGGAAGAGAACTCAAGTGAGACGACCTCTTCGCTTGAGAGCCAGTAGTATTTTCCGGTGGCGGTGTACACTTCGATTGTTGGCCCCAGAACGTCATCGAGGTCACGAAAACCGTCGAACGCGGTGCCATCGCATTCGCCACCGACACTTGACTCCGCTTCCTCTGTCTCACTGAGTACACGGCTTGCTGTCTCAAAGTCACCTTCCCGGATACTCATCAACGCCTTCAGCCGCATCTGCTGAGCCTCCGATGGCTGCGTAAGAAATTCGGGAACACGACCATCATCGAAGACTTCGCGACGCGTTAGTTCTGAACGGATGAGATGCCGCAGCATCGAGGCACCAACAAGCGACTCCGGATCGACCTGGGCGGCCGCATCAAGCTGTTTGTCAGCACGCTCCAGATTGCCGGAAAAGCATAGAAGTTCGCTTAGCATACTGCGAGGGGCAATATCCGTAGGTTTGTCCCTGACAGCTTCGGTGGTCGCCGCGATGGCGTCCGAAAGCTTACCCATTTGAAAGAACTCTAAGCCTGTGCTCACGGGATTCGTTCCTTTCGAACTTATTCTTTGAGGTCTACGCGCCGTGCGACGAGTGTCATGCTGGAAGAAAGCTGGTCAAGTTGATAGTGCGGCAATAGTCGAATCATGAGCATGTATTTTCCAGGTTGCCCTGGAATTTCGGTAACTTCGACGTCGGCTTCTCTGAGAGGAAACTGAGCCTTCATGGATGGCGGCGCCTTTTCATCAGGCGTGACGTAGTCGACAAGCCAGTTCTGCAGTTCGTTCTGAACCTCCATGGGACTCTGGTGCGAACCAATTGTCGTTCTGGCTTTCACCTTGAGATAATGGGCGATTCTTGAACAGCACAGTACATATTGCAGCATCGCGGATATCTTAGCGTTTGCGGTCGCAGCTGGATCGTCATATGTTCTCGGCTGGTGAACAGACTGGTTGGAATAGAAGACGGAATATGGCGTATCTTTACAGTGCGAATGTGGAACAAACCCGAGATCACACAGTGCGGTTTCCTGGGCATCAGAGACAGCGACTTCGACGCTGCTCCGCATGGCCACGCCATTTTCATCCGTGCTGAAGCTGTGCGTTGGAAGGCCGGTTACAAGACCACCCCCTTCTACTCCCCGTTCGACACCGCGAATCTCCGCAAACCATCCGCAACGGTCAAACGCTCTCAGAATGACGGCCCCCATCGCCCACGCCGAACTACCCCACAAATACGCTTCGCGGTCCGCCCCCTGGACGTCTTCCACAAAACGAAATCCGTGCCGGTGGCCTCCATCGTCCCGATACGGCTCTCGCATCAGTATTCGAGGTAGTGTTAAACCAAGAAACTGCGTGTCGGACCGTTCGCGCAGACTATGCCACTTTCGATGACGGGCCTGTTGAAAAATGTTCTCCAGGTTCACGGGTTTTTCGAGGTCGGCAAACGTTTCAAGACCGATGAGCTCGGGACTGGCCGACGTAATGACCGGAGCAAACGCTGCAGCGGCGACACCACTGAGTTGCATGAGCAGGTCGAGATCATTCGGGTGGTTGGTGAATTCGTAGTTTGCGAGTAACACTCCATATGGTGTTCCTCCCGGCATGCCGAACTCTTCTTCGTAGACCTTCCAGAACAACGCATTCTGATCGAATTCCGGGGCCTTATCGAAATCCCGCATTAGTTCTTGTTTGGACACATCCAGAACGCGGATTTCCACTTGTGCCTGCTGATCATCAAATCCTCGCTCACTGGACAGTTGACTGCGGACGGACCAGACATGATGAAGTCCACGCCACGCGGCCTCCAAAGCCTGGAATTCCGGAGCGTGCAGGATTTCATTGACCTGACTTGCCAGCAGTTGGTCGACTCTGGCAACGTCCCGTGCAAGTACCAGGCGAGCTGATTCCATCTGGGACTTTTCCCGTGGGATGGCACCGAGCCACAGTCTCAGAAGTTCGCTTAGCGAATCTTCGGCCAGAAACACTCGCAACGGACTCGTTTCCGTTTGGTGTTCTCCGAACCCCACCACGTTTGCTTCAGCCATCCGATCCAGCAGACTTTGGGGAACTTCCGCAGCCGGACCCTCAGCGGACACCGTCGAGGTGACCGCTGATTCTGATTGAGCTTGCTTACCTTGCACCGAAACACCCTTTGCCGTTTGTCCCGGTGTCCAACCACTTGCCGTTCGCCGTTGCGCTGCCGTCGGCACCGAAGGTCAAAATGGTGCCGCAGCCACAGTCCACACTGCCCTGCCAAAGACGAATTGGCAGGGCTTGACGCAGATTTATCAGGCCTTCTGAGGAAGTTTGGCGACCATCCGGAGGGAGGTCGTTAGTTCTTCCAGTTGCAGCCACGGTCTTAACAGAGCAACGGCGTTGTAAGAGCCAGGCGCCCCGGGGACTTCTTCGACGGTGATTTTGGCTTCAGCCAACGGGTATTTGGCTTTCATCTCAGCACTCGCCTTGGGATCGTCCAGAATGTAGTTCGAGATCCAGCGTATCAGGAAATCCTCCATGTCCTGACGCTCCATGAAGGAGCCGATTTTGTCACGCGCAATACATTTCAGAAAGTGCGCAATTCGAGACGCCGCCATAATATACGGTAAGCGAGCCGAAATGGCAGCGTTCGCCGTGGCGTCGTCGTCGTCGTAAACCTTCGGACGCTGACATGTTTGAGCTCCAAAGAACACCGAGTAGTCGGTGTTCTTGAAGTGACAAAGTGGCAGGAATCCTTCCTTGCTCAGTTCCGCTTCGCGACGGTCAGTAATGCCGATTTCAGTCGGACATTTGTTGTCAATGTCGCCGTCGTCACTCATGAAGTTGTGAACCGGAAGTCCTTCCACTGTGCCGCCGTTCTCGACACCGCGGATGGCGGTGCACCAGTTGGTCTCGGCCGAAGCTTTCGTCATATTCGTCCCCATGACGTAAGCGGCGTTCATCCAACAGTAGTCGTCGTGAGACGCCGGCTTGGCTTCGCCATCTTCATCCAGTTCGAATTCTTCGTAGGTGAACTCTTCAATCGGCTTCGTACTGACACCGTAAGGAAGACGAGCCAGCACACGCGGCATCACGAGTGTTACGTACCGTGAATCTTCCGAATCCCGGAACGAATTCCATTTCGTGTACTTCTTCCCCATGAAGATCTTTTCAATGTCACGGGGTTTCGAAAGATCCTGGTACGATTCCATCCCGAACAGTGCCGGATCTGCGGCGGAAACAAACGGACAGTGTGCTGCCGCGCAAACGCCCGACATCTTCTCAAGCAGATCAATGTCTTCCGGATGATTGGTAAATTCATAGTCGCCGACCAGAGCACCGAAAGGCTCCCCACCCGGCATTCCGAATTCGTCCTCATAAAGTTTTTTGAAAAGCTCGCTCTGGTCGAATTCAACAGCCTTATCCAGGTCCTTGAAGACTTCTCGTTTCGAAATATTGAGCATTCGCAACTTAAGTTGCTTGCTGGTTTCACTGTTCATGACCAAATGGTGCAGACCTCGCCACGATCCTTCCAGCTTCTGAAACTGCTCGTTGTGCATGATCTCAGCAAGCTGCCCGGAAAGATTCTGGTCCAGTGCCGTGATTGCGTTTCGGAGCGTTTTGGTACAGCTCTTGTCCCATGTTAACGTTCCTTCCATTGCCACACCGATCAGGTTCTTCACCATGTCGGCACCCTCGTCGTGTTCAACGAGCTTCGGCATCGCATCCAGCATGCTGTCCAGAATGCTGCCGGACTCAAGCTGACCGTCCGCTGCCTGTGTTTCCTGTTCGCCCGCACTCATCATTCGCCTCCTTCGTTATTGTCGCCACCTTCGTTGTTGTCGCCACCTGCGGTGTTGTCGCCACCTTCGGCGGGAGAATCCACGCCCATCTGACCAGCCGCTTTCTGGACCTTCGCAGTATCACTCAAGACCTGCTCCATCAAAGCCTCAAGGTCTTCTGACTGGTCCATCGTTGTCAACAGGTCACGGAGTTTATTTCGCGACTCCATAAGAGTCTTAAGCGCCGGAACCTGATCCACAATCTGCCCTGGATCGAAGTCCTCCATAGATTTGAAATTGAGCTGAACGGCCATTTCGCTGTCATCGCCCTGCAGTGTATTCTTGACCCGAATATTAAGTTCCGGATTTATCTTCGCCATAACGTCGTCGAAGTTGTCACGGTCAATATTGACGAATTTCCGTTTCGTCAGCGAGTCCGGTTTCTTGGTCGGGTTGCCCGAAAAATCCCCCATGACTCCCATGACGAAGGGGAGTTCTTTCTTCACCACGGCATCGCCTATCTCGACGTCGTAGGTAATGTGAACACGAGGCTTTCGCACTCGATCCAATTTGTGTTGCTGTGAAGACTTCGCCATATGTTTGACCTTTCTTTCGAGTCACCAGGTACACAGATCGCAACCTGTGGTTCACACTTCGTTTCTATTCGTCGGTGGAGTCTTCAGACGAGCGTTGTTCGATTCCCACATCCTTGAACAGACTGTCTCGTGCACTTTCGTCTGTAATTAAATCCATATACAGCTGTTCAGGCGTCATCGCAGCGCGTCGCTTCGCTTTGCGAATTTCAGATGGCAGAATACTCTGCGGCTCCTGCCGCTCAAACCAAACGGCTACCTTTTCAAGAAGGATAAGTGCATCTTCGCGTGACGAGATGTCGCCACGAACACCACCGCCTACACTCTTTCCCGTGTCGGCCCCTTCACTCGTTTCTGTATCTTCCTCTTCTCCCTCTTCTTCCGATTGAGCCAGACGATCCCCGGCGACAATTCGCAGTGTCGCGTCTGCCTCCTTCAGTGAATTCTTGAACTTAGACAGATTCGGGGCCAATTCCTCGCCCACTTTCTCTTGAAATATGTCGTTTAGTTCGACGACAGCCGTCATGGCCTCTTTAAGTTCCGCTGCAAGAATTCGGTAGAAGTCATCGGATGTTTCTGCGACTGCTCGGCTGAACAATTCTACTGTGGCAGCTCCGCGCGAGACTCGCGTTTCGCGTTCCTCCGCTTTAAGGCTTTCAAGTTGTTTGGCCTGTGTATACTGCCAAATGACGAATTTGCCCACAGAAGTGTCTTCGGTCATCGGCACGCGAAGAAGGGGGTAAGTAATGACGTCGCCATTGAGTCTGGAAATCGGCAGGAGCGTGGTTTCGATGCCGTCCTCGTCCGGGGTTGGCAGCAACTGCCCCCAAAAATCTCTGACAAGTTCTTTTGTCAGATTCAGGGCCATGGCGAGCCCCCCTATTCCCCCGAGACGAACCGATGCCTCGATCATGTAGGCAACGATTTCGAGATCCTTGCCGCAACTTTGCAGATACTCCTGTCCGTCGTTCCAGACGTCTTGCCATTGCCGTATGGCGTCTGCCGGGCTTTCGCCCTTATTAAGTCGCTTTTCGTCGACCCGTATTTCGACATCACGAGCGTTGGTTCGTGAATCGCGAATTCTTCGGTACAGGTTCCTGGGGTCGTCGTCGTCGCGCAAATCTTTTCCACCGGGGAGCTCACCCTCAAACGGGTTCAGCATCGTGGGGATGTCGAGTTCCAGATTCATGCGTCAGGCCAGTTTTTATGTGTTCAGCTGTTCAAATGTAAATCGAATTTACGACCTGTGTTGCCATGCGAAATTGAACGTTGGTCATACGTCTACGGCAGCACCGTGCCGAAACACAACAACAGTCAGCTGTCTAATTGTGACAGCGCATTTTTTTACCACGTGGCTAATCATGCTCGTCTACCAAACGAAATGCAAGGGACTCGAGTGTGCGGGCGTGAAGCCGACTCGCCCATGCCTTGCTGATTCCAATTTTTTCTCCAGCCTCTTTGATAGAAAGTCCTTCGAAGTAGATGCCACGAATCAGTTTCTGTTCCTGCCCGGGCAGGCCGTCGACAAGTTGCCTGATGGCTCCCTGCAGATCGGTCGCTTCGGCAGCTTCTGAGGGTGAACGCATGTCGGACGGCTCCAGAGCGGCATTGTCGCCGCTCCACTGAGTCATCAGGTACGTCATTGACAACGAGCGCGCGGTTCGCCCGAACCAATTTGTGCCATCGTCCGCTTTGTCCTTGTCTGGCGTGGTTTCCAGGACGTCGTTTGCGGACCTTTCGTAACGCCCGCGCTGGTAGTCTGCTTTGGTAAACCACGCCATCTTCGACAGGCCGTCCAGAATCGCCCCCCGGACGCGATAGTAGGCGTACGTGGTAAACTGTACTCCACGAGTCTGATCAAAATCTCTGGCTGCTTCCGCCAGCCCTATCTGCCCAAAACCGACGAGGTCATCCAGATCAATGTTTCTTGGAAGCCTCTGATGAATCTTCCACGCAATGGAACGGACGAGTCCCTGACAACTGTGTATCAGTTCGGAGGTAGAGCTGTGGCCTTTTGTCTTCATTGTGGAGTACGGTTCCTCAATGAATGCCAGAGTCTTTCGAGACGAACTCTTGACTCGGAATCGTCGTACAATGTCTTTGCGACGGTCTGATTCATCGCCAGCTTTTCCTGTGGCGTGAGAAAACGAATGCGATCGTTGACGGCGTCGAGCAACGACACCAGCACGGGATCCACCGTCAGTACCTGGTCACCCAGCCGAGCGGCGACCTGTTCCAAACGTCGTCGCAGGGCTACGTCTCGTGAGGGTGAGTCATTGCCAGTGTTCGTTGCGGAAACAACCTGTTCAAGAACGTCGGCCAGCGCAGGGGCCAAATCCACTGGCACGTCGCTGGTGTCCGAATCGATTGAGAGCCCAACTTTGTCTGGTGTCTTTCTTCTGTTGCTGTCCAACTCACTAACCCTCCCGCCAGTGAACTCTTCATACACCTGTGCCCCCCAGCCGATTGGCCGTTTTTTGACCAACGCCTTTCGCCCCCTTAATATATCGGTGATGTATGTCTCAGATGGGTAGCTGATCACCTGCCATTTAGTGTTAACCCCTTAGGAAAAACAATTCAACGCTCTTCAACAACACAATTTTCGGAAAACATGAATTCGGGACTGTGGGGCAACAATTATGAAAACAGTCCTTCAGAATTAATATACCGTCATCAGCAGAAACGCTGTTCATATGTTCAGCCTCACGAGCAATCGAACCAGACATGTGGTTCTTATGACGACCGAAACTTTCAACTCAGAAAAATACTCTTGAACGCTGCCGCAGTAATTTGTCCGTGTTCGTTGTGATAACCTGCGTTCTTCTTCAGAATGTTCGGTTACGTCGGTGAACACGCTCTCATCCCTGTGAGGCAAAGACAATTGTGCAGTTTGAGCATTAGAAGGCTGATTAATGGGCTCTGATTCCTTGTTCTGGGGTGAAGGGCTCTTTCTTCGTCCACACCACTTTCAAACCGTCGAACGGCATTTTCATGACAAGTCAGCGGTGTCTGAACTTTGGGCCTCACCTTATTCTTATGGGCTGCACCGGCTGGAAATCGACCAGGATGCGCTGTCAAACTGGCGTGTTTCGTTGTCTGAGTGCCATCTGCGTTTTAAAGAGGGCACCCAACTTCGTTTCCCGCAGGATGCGCACATTTCGCCTGTTGAAATCCCCAAAGGCTCGTTCAGGACGGCGGAGTCGCGTTTGCGCGTCTACGTCGGCATCTCACAGCTGCGACGCGGTATGCCCAATACTGCTGAGCAGGGCAACCCGTCTGTCCGTTACCTTCAGCATGCCGAAGAAGTGGAAGACGAGAACGTTGCCGGAAACCAGCAGGAATTGGAGTTCCGCAAACTGAACCCTCAGATCCTGATCGGGGATGAGGCCTGCCGCGGCTATGATGCAATTCCGATCATGCAATTGCAATTGGGC
Source organism: Fuerstiella sp. (assembly GCA_014238335.1). Classification (GTDB taxonomy): domain Bacteria; phylum Planctomycetota; class Planctomycetia; order Planctomycetales; family Planctomycetaceae; genus Fuerstiella. The sequence goes on along the minus strand of JABABI010000074.1, from coordinate 13,888 downwards.
GCAACGGCAGAGGCTCCGCCGCAAATCGATCCGGATTACATCCCCCCGCTGCTGGTCAAGGAAGCATGGCCCGCTCTGGAGACTTTTGTCAGGTCCGTCTATGACCGTCTTGGAGCAACTGCCGAACAGCTCGCAAGACAGATGATCGATCGTGGAGTTGCTTTTTCGAGCGGTCGCAGGGAAGACTTTGAGCGAATCCTGCATCTGCACGCAGTGAATACAGCACTGGGAGGCCTGGCCCATTTCCCGTTTACACCCGGAGTTCACCCCTTCGTGATCTACCTGGAACTGTGCCGTGCCGTGGGTAGCCTTGCCATTTTTCGAAAGGCACGACGTCTTCCGAATCTCCCGTACTACGACCATGACAACAACGCGCCCTGTTTCGCGAAACTACGTGAACTTCTCGACATCGAACCCGACGCGGAGGCCGACTACGAACGGATTCCGTTTGCGTCAGAAGGACTTCAGATGACAGTGCGGCTGAAGTCCGCGTGGCTGGAATCTTCATGGGCCTTCTATGTGGGTGTTGAAGCTGAAATTGGTTCCGGACGAGTGGCAGAGTTACTGTCTGAACGAGAACTCGGGATGAAGGTCGGCAGTGCGGAAGAAGTGGATAAGATCTACAGCGGTGGGCGACGTGGTGTACGAATCATTCCCGTCGGGGATGCCCCCCGCGCGTTTCCACGGTCCAATTGGCACTACTTTCGGGTTGACCGTGAAGGTGCGTGGGATGCTGTGGAACGCAGTCTGAACCTTGGAATTCGCTTCAACGAACGGCGTGTTGAAGAGCAGGTCAGTGGAGAAAATCGCATTGATGTCTCAGATCGGGAGTCCGGCAATCTGGCTTCACTGGCATTTTCGCTCTTCGCCATTAAAAGTTCGTCCTCATAACTCAGACCAGTTTCTTTATTCTCGTGAACCGTGCTGGCTCGTGGGCATGCCATTTCATCAGGCTTGATCGCGACATTCGCGGCCACGAGTCAGCGTAACACGCGATCGTCTTTGTCGACTCACTTACCGTTCACACCGGACCTAAAGTTTTCGTGCTCATGGCAGCTTCCGTTATCGGTCTTGCGGAACCGTTTTTTCTCAAAGTCCTGGGACTGCTGGCTCAGGCTGCGCCGGACGAGCAACAACTCCACAAACTCCAGCGACAACTCATGGCCGACGTTCAGGCGATCGAACAGAAGGTGAATTCCGGTGTCGCGGGACTGTCCGGAAACGAATGGCAGACCGTCAAACGTGTCCTGGTGTACTGGGCTGATGAGGTACTGACGGCGCATATTCGTGACTGGGATGATTACACGCTGGAACAGGAGTACTTCAAGGAGCAAAATCGAGCGTGGAAGTTTTACGTCGAAGGTGAGCAAGCCATACCCACGTCAGGAAGCGAAGTCGCTGAGCTTTACTACCTGGCTGTCGTGCTTGGATTTGTTGGCGACATTGAGGATGCATTCAAGCAGGAACTGCGTGTGGAAATGCCTGGAGGCCATCAGGATCCGGCCGAAGCACGCCGTTACTGGGCAACTCAGCTACAGCGGCGTATTCGGCATGAGGCTGCCGAAGGCATTCAAGGCGAGCCTTTGGAAGGCGACGTAGAACCGCTGAGTTCGAATGCGTTTGGAAAGGCCGGTCTGGCCGCCTTCCTGATTACATTATTGTTGTTCCTGATCCTGCTGGCCCAGAATGCCTTGAACAAACAATAGTCGATCGGATCGAGCCCACACAATTTAACCTGTCAGACGTAACATGGTCAGACAGAAAAAGATGTCTGGGTATGCGTAACAGACATGAATATGACGTCGTCAAGACTTTCGTTGAGTCTGATTCTTTCCTGATAGGCCTGGTCGCAACAAAAAAACGGCACTTCGGAAATACTCCAAAGTGCCGTTTCAGATTGGGTGTGGAGGTCGAAACGGACTATCGACCTTGCTCAGCTGGCACAACTTCCGCCTCTGGCACAACTTCTGTCTCCGGGGCCAGTTTCGTTGCTGACACCAGTTTCGTTGCTGACACCAGTTTCGTTGCTGACACCAGTTTCGTCTTGTCCGTCTTTTTTCCCGTGTAGCGGGCAACGTCGGACTTGAAACGGTTGTAGTTTTCCTTCGTGGCAAACATGTAATACGTACCGTTGTGTGTTACAAGGAATCGCCCCTCCAGAACCTCATGCGTATTCACAAAATGAACCGGGTCGCACCCACCAAACGCTACGGAATATTCTTCCGGAGATCGCTTGAATTCTTCCAATGCTGCCTGACTGGCAAAGAAGTAAGTTCGGCCGCGATGATTGGCCGAGAAACGATTGCTTGGGGTCAGTCGTTGCCCCTGTTTCAGAGAAACAAGGCACACCTTCGTTAGACGAGAGATCGGTGTGGGGCTGGACTGTGTCATGGGCAATGCCGGCGTGATTTCCCTGGTGGGAGGTGGGATAAATTCCCCTCCGCCGTTGATTTGATTTTGACCCGCTTCCAAGGCTGGCGGTCCTTGCTCATCGATTGCCTTGTATGGCTGATAGTGACACGGCACGCCGCACGCTTTGATCGCCTCAACCGCCATTTCACGCACTCGCCGGGAAGGTTCCAGACAGCATCCGTTGTCCTTAATTTCGTAGGCAACCTTCGCAATTTTGTTCAGAGTATCGGTATCACAGCAGCACGCACAGTGCTTTGGGCTGCCTGCATCGGGAGCACCACGCTGGCGATCCTGTCGGACCTCCGAATTGGACTTGTCGTCCTGTTTCCCACAGGCGCAGTTCGCAAACATATCCCGCAGCCCCAGGGCGGCTTCGTAGCGAACTGGCTCCCATTTGTCGTTGAGAAGCACGTCAATCAACATGTCTCGTGCTTCTGGAAACTTTGCGCAATGAAAAGTCTTCAAGTAGTTGACTGCCCTCTTACGATTGGGAATGTCCAGTTCCCGTGCACGAAGTTTGGCTGCCAGTCCATTCACCTCTTCTTCCGGGGACATCCGAAATGGACGCCGCAGAAGGCGGTCAAAGCCTGGCCAGCGTCCTTGACGCAGAAACTCACCCCAGGGCGGCGCTGCCTTGTCCTGGCTGACAGCATTGGGGACCATCGCCAGGGACCAAAACAAGGTAAGTGTAAGAACGACTATACACGAATTTAGCGCGCGACGGTCCAGGTTGGACATCGTTAGATCCTCCGTGAGCTTACGAGATCGCTACATTTCATTTGTATTGGTGTACTTCGGCCTGCCAATACCTGCACGCTAACTTGACCGTTGAAACCGATGTTGTATTTCTAATCCGGTTGACGGAATTTACAGTTAGATAAGATAGCCTAAGACTGTCAATTAGTCCGACACCGGCCATCCGAGGTAAGAAACAACGCACGGTCTTCGACGTCTTTTGGTTTCTCCTCAAATCCGTCAACAAACGTCTGGCATTCATTCGCGGCCGTTAACGATACAATCGCAAAAAACAGCAACCCCGCCAGCCAGAACAAAGGGCCAGAAATTGTTCACCGACTCAGACTGCTTCCGGAACGGATTCGGCAAATGCGTTCCAGCCGCCTTACGTCACGGTGCGCTTCGATTCGCCGGCGCCGCCTGATCCCGTCCTAAATGCTGCTTATGCGCCGTCTGCGACGGGGGCACCTGCATCTTTAGCGGATTTGTCCTGTGATGGAGCCCCGCCCGGAACCACTGATTCCACTGCGACGTCAATTGTTGCCGGTTCACCTTCGACAGCAGGAGGAGCTTCGACTGCAATCTTCAGAATTGCTCCAGCGCGAAGAGTGTCGAGAGTGACGTTCTTGAAGTATTTCTGGCCACCACGAACAACATCCACTTTGAATCTGTACTGATAGACTTTTGTCGCGTCGTTCACCGGCACGACAAATGTCCGCTTCGCGCCTGGAGTCATCATCTTCTGATCAGCAAGGTAGACGTCGGCATCTTCCGGCAGTTCGAAGACCAGGCGAGCCTGCAGCGCTTTGTAGAGTTGCTTCGACTGAGCTTCGGGAGTCAGACTGTCAACATCAATGCCCTCGCCGACCAGACCATCGCAACAAACACCCTGACTGCCACAAACCTGGCACCCGGTATTGCAGCTTTGACACGAGGACGGTCCGGCAGCACACGGTGCACATGCCTTGGCACCACAACAGGACGGAGCACAACAGGACGGAGCACAATCTGCAGCGAAAACGGCTGATGTCACGGTTACCACGCTGGTGGCAACAATCGCCGTTAGATATCTAAATACCATCGTTCTTATTCCTGCAAAGAAAAGTCGCCGACTCCGTCCCTGATGGGATGCTTCTTCTTCCATTGAAGCCAGTTTCGGCAGAACCTGCCGCTCTCCGGTTCTTCGACGCAGTGTCTGGACACTCTCCAGGAATTGCCGCAGAGGTCGGATCAGCCCGGAATTCGGGCATCTGTCACTATCGGGAAGTTTTCCGATTAATCACCGACCGGCAGGCCAGATTACGATGAAACCGTCCTCGTCGGTCGAAACCAGACTGCCGTCAGAAGCCACATTCAAAGAGGTCACGGCGACGTCGTGAGGATCCGCAAAGCCGTCACCGCTAAGTCCTTCCAATTCCGCAAGGTAGCCAAGTGATTCGACCTCACCCGAGTCGGGGTCGCTCATTTGCCACAGCAGCACCTTGGAATCTGCACCACCTGTGATAACGTTGTTCTGCTGATCATCAAATGCAATGGCTGTGATTCCGCCAGGTTCCGCGTTTCCCTGCTGATCGTTGCGCTGAGCAATCCTGTGTTGATCTGCAGCACTGATAGTTGCAATGTGCTTCGCGGCGCCAGCTGAAATCTTCCAGATAAAACTGCGGCTCTCCAGATCGCCGTCCTCTGTGTACGCCAGTCCACCAGCCGTCAGCATTGAGTTGTCAGCCGAAAAATCGATGCAATTAAATGTGTATTCAGCGCCGGCCGGAAGCTCTATTTCGACCTTAACCAACTGTTCCCCCTGAATCTTCCACATCTGCAATTGCCCGCGCTGAACGGCCACCACCAATTGCCCGTCATCGCTCCAGCGTATCACATTGGCCACTCCGATCTGTTCCTCTTCAAGCCAATCAGCCACGGGCACAGACGGTTCGCCAGTCTCGGCAATCGGTTTTTCAGGAGGAGGTCCACCGGCTTTCCAGTCCCAGACTTTCACGGCACCCGCACTGTCAATACTTGTAAATCGGTAATCACCCTCGGCGTGACTGAAGCACACATCATCGATGAGCCTGCGTCCGACAACCTTCCGGGGCAATCGAAAAACAGTTTGACCGTGCTCCGGACTGTTCTCGTCTGCGTTAAACACGCGTATGGAATCACTACCTGTTACAACGAACCGGCGATCAACAGAAAAGCTGGCACGAACCTCCGGCCCATGAGACCGAAATTCGGCAAGGTTATCTCCGCTCTCCAGATCCCACATCTTCGCGAATCGTCCATCAAATGTGGCAATTCGGGAACCTCCATCAGTGCCGGGAGCGAAGGCACCGCGAACAGCTGCCTGCGTGCCCTGGATACTGTGTCCGCTCTTAACTTTCCATGTCGTCGAATCCAGAACAAGCAATCTGCCATCGTGGACGTACAGGACATCGCTGCCGTCTTCCGACCACGACACGTCATGACGATACGGTTTGCCAACATCGTCTGTCGACGCAACGATTCCAAATGGTAGCGTTCTGATCCAGCCTGTCGTCGAAGACCACACGTTCAGTTCCAGACGATAGGCGTCTTCCGAGTCCTTCGTCAGGTCGGACGTAATGAAAGAACTTCCGTCCGGACTTGGTCGCAGCCTGATGACGAAATCCGGATTGCGTTGTCCGTTTGCACGGACCATGACCTTTGAGTCCAATTTGTCTTCGCTAATCGTCCAGCGACGAACCGTTCCGTCGAACCCAGTGGAAATATACTCATTGTCGGATGTGAAAAAGACACCGGAAACGCCGTCTGAGTTGTGTGCGTTGAATATTCCGGCCAGGACCTCTCCTGTCTGAACATCCCACAACACAAACTGACCACGCCGCCCGGCTGTGATAACACGATCACCGGACGGCGAAAATGCTGCAGCCGTGATGCGGACGTCGTGCTCGTTTTCCAGCTTCCGAAAGTGAGTCGGCGCGACCGAAGCGCCCAGGTCTTCCGTTTTCCAGATCATCGCAAAGAATTCATCCTTGGACGTGGCGATGTCTGGATTGTTATCGTTCTTCACGCCCCCGGAGACAATATATTTTCCGTCTCGGGAAACAGCGATTTCGCACGAGGAATCCTGAGGCAGCAGCCGCGATCGTTCGAAACCGATTCCGTCTTCGTCGTCCTTCGCATCCCAGACGGAAATGGATCCGAAATAGTCAGACGTAAGCAGCAGGTCACCATTCGGTGGGAGAAACCGAAGGGAAACGATTTCCGGAAGATGCCCTTCCAGAAAAATGTTCTTCTCTCCTTCAAAAAACAGATCCTTGAAGGGAACCATCGATGCCGTGCCGGTCTTTTCTCCCGTCTTGCTGTCGAAAACGTGGGCCGCCAGATCGTTGGCTCCGATGATCAGCCGCGACGAATCCTGACTGAATTCAGACGAGTCGATCTTTCGAGCCTGGCGAAACTTCCGTGCCGTGTTCAGCGTCTCCTGAGGCGCTCCGGTCAGAATATAGCGGCTTGCTCGCGTAGACGGTGAGACGGCGATTGTGTCAGAAGATAATGGTGGGTGACGTTTCCCCTGATTGCTGATGCCTCGTTCGCCACTTGCTGCCACGGCGATCACGGCTGGGCGACCTGCTGCATTGCCCGGAACTTGCGACATAGACTTCGGCCGTGACGACTGTTGCCCCAAAACCTGCACCAGATCCTTCACTTCATCAACATAGCGAGGATAAGTTGTAGTGTCCCAGACTCGAATCGTGTTGTCTTCTGCGTGGGAAACCAATCGATTATTTGATTGGCCTATGAATCCGGCAAAGCTGATGCGATCTGCATGCCCCGCCAGACTGTTGCCCGCATAGAGTCCGTCAACAGTGCTGGGAACATACGTATCCGTGTCCCCTTTCTGTTCCCATATCTGAAGATAGCGTGACTGACTCGTCACGAACCGTGAACTGTCGAACGAGAAACATGCTGTCTGTACTTCGTTTGTGTCGTATTTGCACTTAATAATCTGACTCCGAAAACCCTCAGTCAGCCCTGGCCGAAGGAATGGGAACTGGTCCGCTGCGGCATTCGGGTCTCTACCCAACACAAAGAACCGGGTCCCGTCAATCAACGCCATTCGACTACCATCAGGCGACAGAACAATCTGCTCCGGATTGAATCGAGTCCCCCTGGGCTCGCCGAGATCCACTAGATCTTTCATCATCTGCATCTCGACATCACTCATATTGCCCTGTTCCGTAATCTCCACTTCGCCAGAGCCCCATCGCATGGGAACAAACCGACAGTTATGGCTGCCCGTTGCGACGATAAGGCCCGATTCCTCAGGCAGCAGTGCGACATCGACGGCACCATTGACATCCTTGCTAAAGAGTGGCTGTCGGGCCAGCAGTTTTGCCGCTCTCTGACTCACCTGATAGACCGCAACGGCAATTTTTTTTGATCTGTGGTCCAACAGGTACAGGTGCTGTTCATCGGGCGAAAAAATGCACTGCTGGAACGTCACCTTCGAATCGCCCGCAGACACGTCCAGCGTGAGGTCAACATACTGAGTCTTGTCCCAAACCCATGCCTGTGCCAACCCCTTGCCCACGGCACAAACAACCTTGCCATGGCTGGAGACCTCGAGATCGTTAATTTGTCCCTTCGCAGTTAACTGCAGTTGATGGACATTATCGGAAGCTACGTTCTGGTCATCGCCGAAGTCACGATAAACCAAAAGCTTCTCTGCCGACCGCAAGACCAAAGTGCTTCCGTCGGAACTGGCAACAACGTTGTTGAGTTTGTCCTCGACCTGAAAAGCGGCATTGCCGCGCGACCTTTCAATCAGCATTTTTTTTCGTCTGAGGAACTTTTCGTTTTCCTCAAAAACGCGGTTGTTGGTGGGGTTTTCAAGTGCCGTTTCGATCAACTTCACCATGTCATCAAAGTTTCGAACGAATTCCAGAGACCCCAGTACTTTGATCAGGGCGTCATATTCGTCCTGTGCCGCCTTGGCCACTTTAGCATCAGCCTCGGCCTTCGCCTTAGCGGCAAGCTTTCTTGCGTATTCGGCCTTGTACTGAGCCTCGGCCTGCGCGGCCTCGGCTTTCCTGGTCGCCATCTTAGCATGCGCCAGTTTCACATCAGCATGCGCCAGTTTCACATCAGCATCCGCCAGTTTCACAACAGCATCCGCCAGTTTCACATCAGCTTCGTCCAGTTTCACATCAGCTTCGTCCAGCGCTAACACCGCTTTCCTGGTTGCTTCGTTGGCCTCATCCCGTTTGTTCTCAGCAGCCGTGGTTGCTTCTTCAGCCTCAGTTTGTTTTTTCGCAGCGTCAGCCAATTCCGCGTCCGCACTAGTGAGTCTCTTCTCTTTGGAGACCATTTCTTCCATAGCCCAAAACATTCCGCCCGTCAGCGCGACCATTGCGACAAACAGAAGTGTCCATGTTCTGCGGACGATTGTTCGGACACGTCGTGCTTTCTTCAGCTTGGAACGTGTTGCTGCGAAGCGACGATTGTCTTCGTCCGGAATCACCTGTAAGCCGAGATCGATATCGCCTTTTGTGTGAGCCAGTTCCGCATAGGCCTGCCGTGCTTTCTGGTCACCGTCGATAGCCCGCCGGTTGTTAGGCCATTTACGCAGAGCTTCCGCGTACAACGTGACCGCGCTTTGATATTCCGAGTAGCTGGTGGTGCCTTTCAATTCGACCTTGTGCATCAGTTCTTCCGCACGCCCCGTGATACGGTATTCGCGAATGGCGTCCTGAAACTGTTCCACGGACGAATAGCGGTCCTGAGGGGCGGTTGCCATGGCCGTTCTTGCGATTTCCATCAGTTCACCTTCATTCATGACATTTGGCTCAATTTCATTGGCAAGCACGGCCTGGATCACGGCATTCAGCTGTTCCTGCGGGTCATTCAGATTCCACGCTTTGCGCAATAGATGGGGCGGAAAACCTTCAAGTGCTTCAAACAACATGGCACCCAGCAGATAAATATCACTATGCCGCCCGACACGACTCACATCCTCGTCGGCAAGTTCCGGCGGCATGTATACAGGCGTCCCTGCTCCACCACGAAAGTCCACGACGACGCTGTCCCTTCCCGAAAAATGTTCATTCGTGATCGCCAGGCCCCAGTCCAGCACAATCACTTCGCCGTAGTTACCGACAATCACGTTTTCCGGCTTCAGGTCGCGGTTGATAACACCCTGCGAATGGGCGAACGCCACGGCGTCGCTCACCTTCATCAGGATCTCAAGGTTGTCTTCCAGAGACAGGTCTCTAACGGTCGTATTCCACGGGGTGCCGGTGACCTGCTTCATGGAATAAAACAGTTTGCCGTCTTCGGTCCGTCCCATGTCGTGAATCGGAACGATATTCGGATGAACCAGATTCGCCGTCACCACAGCCTCTGATACAAACATCGCCTGATCATGGTCGACGTTCAGCGTGTCCGGCTTAAGCGTCTTGATGGCCAGTTCACGATTCAAGGACGTTTGTCGTGCCCGATACACGATTCCCATATTGCCGGCACCAAGCTCGCCGGTCACTTCATACTCAGGCACGGAATCATCAACGGCCAAGGCCGACTGCAGACCGGTTGCTGTCGAAGGATCGGCCGGCATCTCGTTCATCACGCCGGATATGTGACCAGCAATCCCGCGTTCCGGGATACGTAGACTCCAAGTACTCTTTCCGGCCACTTTGCGAGTTGACAGGTGGGGCTGCGATTCTCGACCCGATTCGGTCGATATCTGTAAAGCAGGGGCGGCCACCGCAAGATTCCCGGCATCCTGCATGGGCATAGTTCGAATCTGAGCTCTGGCGTCCTGCAACACCTGCGTCAGCTGCGAATCGCCTGCTTGATACGTACTCGAAACATGGCGCAGACTTTCCTGGGGCGGCAGATCACGTTGAATCTGAGACGGGCCGACCGACTCAGCAATCGGTGGAGCCACCTGCGTCCCGAAGGCAGGGCGCATCTTCGAACCAGCGTCCGGTTCACGTTCAGTCTCGCCTGCTGCGGGAGCGGACTCTGGCTGGTTCTTTCCAAATGCTGGAAGCTGTGTTCCGTAGACGGGATTCTGCCGAGGAGTTTCGTTCTCCGAAGGATTCTTTTTGCTCATGATCCCGCTGTCTGTGAAAATCCGGATGTTGAATGAACCCGGCGTGAGGGTGTCAAACGCACATGGAACCACATGTTGGCGGAAAAATGCTGATCCTGTGTGAAGGGATCGTTGGGAAACCGCCGGCAGAGGTCCGTAGATGAAATTTATTTCAGTTCTGTACCTCTGTTCAGAATTCGACTAATCATAGACGTGTGCGGCGACGACACGGCTTCTGTTCTGCGTTTTCGGCCCAACAGTTGGGAAACAGCCAGACCAGCCATGGCCGACTGGGCTGCCGTCCCCGAGACTCCGCCCATCTGACTGGTTGCTTCGGAACCCGGAATAACAAGAGCCTCAACTTGATCGTCGTCAGAATTCACACGAACATCGTCCGCGTCGTCCGGAACCTGGATTGTATCCGGGCCCTCATCAGGTGCACTGTCCAGTAAATTGCCATTCTCGTCTACGTCCAATCGTTCCAGTCGCAACTCAGGAAGCAACTCAGGAATGCTTTCTTCCATCGGAAACGGCTGGTTGTCAAAGACATCGAATCTCAACACCGGTCGTTCAAATCTAACGGTCCCGTCGTCCTTCACTTTCGTCGTGATCACCCACAACTCATAATCCGAGCCATTCAATCCCTCCTGCTGAACCCACTTCCTCAACCGTTTAGGCTGCAGGATTTTCCAGCCAAGTTCGTCGTCGATGTGATCATAGCCAGGCACCGGTTCATTACTCCCTTTCTGACGAAGCTGGAAGAAGTCTTCCGATTGCGTCGACAACGATGTGGTCGGAAATTCGACCGGTTCGGCCGGAGTGACGAGCACAGGATCAGGGACAGGAACCAATGGCTCTGCAACCGCCGGAACCAGTCGTTCGGGTGGATCGGCGACTGGATCCGGGATGAACAAAGGGGGTGCCCGGACAACCACTTCCAACAGCCCGTCTTCGAAGTGCAGATCCTGATTGTCCACGACTAAGTCCAGGCTGCCAACCCCCGTAAAGTTACCACTGTCGGGGGCAATGTTCGCAGCAGCCAACGGATTAAATGACCCTGTTTCGGGGTCGTCTGTTGAGTTCTGTGTCGGAGTATTGGAAACGTTGTCCAAGGTGTTCGGAGCCACGACACGAATGGAGTCATGGTGGCTCACGGAAAAGTCGACGCAGAATTTCAGTTGATTATCGAGCGCAAACGGAATGAAATCATTGAGGCTGGAATAAACGTGCCCCACGGTAATAAAGTTGCCCCCTGTGCCAACGGCAAACGTTTCATAACGGCTGGACGTTTCTGTGTTATATGAAATGGCTGCGTCGACGGGGGCCATATCGTTTACAGGATCTCGCCAGTCAATGTTAACCTGCAGGTTAACTTCACCGGTTGCTCCCACATTAAAATTCCAGGTGCTGAGCAGCGCGTCCAGGTCCATTGGATCATATTTTTGATTCTGCAGGACCTGGGCAATTGCGGCCGCAGGCAGGCCGGGTTCAAAGGTGTTCGCTATTCCGCCGTCCGTGATCAGCTCGGCACTGTTATCAAAAACAAGGGCCGTACCTGCAATGATCCTGATCTTGTCACCGGTTGCGGTGTAGACCGGTAGTGTGGCTGATCCTGCGGGTTTCGCGGTTGCAGTCGTGATATCCGACATCGCAGCAACGTCGATCGTGGCTGCAGAAAGCACGATTTGTTCCCCCGTAGCGGCCGTGCCGTCGATCATGCCGTCTTCAGCCGTGATATTGCCGTTCACGTCGATTGCATCTGCCGTATTAATCGACACCGAAACTTTGGCAATTGAATGGTCTTGTCCGAGACCTGTGCCGGTGAGATCGATGGCCGTGCCGACCTCAGCATTTTCGTGATTTTCCGCAAGCTGAATGGTGTCTGCATCAACTCTAATGACAACGTATGTCCTGTCCGGTGCGAGTCCAGGAATAGTCGTCACCACAGGAGAAAGATTTGTGCCGCCCACCGTTCCGCCAGCCCCGTTGTCGTAAACGATACTGTCGCCGGTTGTGAGACCGTGTCCTGTGATCGTTATCGTATTGGTTCCCGCCGTCACAGCGGTGGCGCCGTCAAACGTGTGGACCGTTATTGCTGCTCCGGGATCTGCAGTGACGTCGTTGGCAAGTGTCGTTGTGCCAGTGCCTGACAACTGTGTCAGACTCATGGCATGAACGGTCCCGTTAAAGTTGACATCCTTCGCCGTGTCGACACTGATATCGCCGAGTGCGGTAGCAGCCCCGACATTCACGTCAAAATCGACGTTGCCAAATGTGGTGGTTGCCGGATTGGTCGTCGTTCCGGCAATGATTGTCAGGTCATTATCGAAAGCCGTCACTCCGTCCACCGACTCAGTGAACCTGACATCGCCGGACGTATCGCCGGACGTGTTGATGACAATATCACGCGTGATTGAGAGGTCCGGAGGTGTTCCCGCCGGATCATTATCAACGCCGATGCGTGTCGGATCATTGATGATGATGCTGCTGCCGTCGCCACGTGTCGTGCCGGTCCCGCCTGCTGCTGTCAGGTCTCCATTAAGCGTAATTGTACCTGGTATTGCTGTACCAGCATCCACCGCGATAGCCCCTGCGTCACCCCCGACGCCCGTGTTGACGGCCCCCCCTGACGTGTCGATGTCCTCGACAGTGATGTTCTGCCCCGCATTGACAGTGACGTTGCCCCCGTCACTGTCCTGAGCATCCGTTGTGTTGAGAAACCCGTCGGTGGTAATGTCACCGGCCAGCGTGACGTTGAATCCGGCATCCATGGTGACGTCTCCGGAATCCTCATTAATCCTGTCACCGGTGGTCGTAATGTCCCCATTTGCATCACTCGTGATATTCTCGGTGGCATCCACGTCCACCGAAGCACCGCGTGTGGTGATGGCCGCATTGATATTTACGTCCTCTTCGGCATTCAGAATCACTCTGACCGGCTTGGCCAGTTCGGTGGACGTACTGATGGCCGCTCCGACGGTGATATCTCCTACATTATCCTGTACACCGGCTCCGGCATCATTCGCATTCAGCGTGATTGTGCCCCCTTCTCCCATGATCGTTGGATCCGTGGTGCTGCCACCAACGGCACTGATCGCGGCCGTGGTAATGTTGCCGTTTACCGTGTTGATCGTTACATCGCCCCCGTCACTGTCGTCGGTGCCCGTCACATTATCGAATCCACTGGCATCGACCGTTCCAACGAGTAAGACATTCTGGCCACCGGTCAGCTGCACAGTGCCGCTGTCCTGATTGGCAATAGTCCCCGTGGTGGTCACCGTACCCACAACACTGCTGGTGATGTCAGCCGCCGCCGCTGCCTGAAGATTTCCACCTCGCGTGTTGACCGCCTGCAGAATATTGAGATTCCCAGCCAGCACGTTAATCGTGACAGGATCATTGGTCGTGAAGATGCCCGTGACCATCATGCCGTCGACTGTG
>JABABI010000074.1:0-218 GCA_014238335.1 Fuerstiella sp. | reverse complement strand
TGATGGTCCCCATGTTATCTGCAGCAAAGTTGCTGACATTATTACCCGCATTGTCCAGCGTCGTGTTGCCATCCACCATCAAAGCCAGACCGGCCGCTGTGATCGTGGCCGTCTGAGTCACGTTACCCGTGACATCAAGAAACAGGTCGCCGCTCCCCAGACTGACAGCCTCATTAATCGACAGATTACCGGTGGTCATCGTCAGCTTCACGTCATCC
>JABABI010000073.1 GCA_014238335.1 Fuerstiella sp. | reverse complement strand
TTTCAGACACACTTGACGCGATAGTAAGAATCAATCGCGGTTCAGACCACCGAGAAGTCGAGTTTCACAATCTGTGGCTGAAGGGGAATGTTGAAGTCGTCCGGCAGGCTCAAAAGGCAGAAGACGGTTTCACCGCCACAGGCAATCAGCTTTTTGCAGCAAAGGGTCTTAACGACAACCGCGAGGTTCAACTCTTCGGCGACCCGGCACGCGTTACGCGTTTGACAGAAACGCTGGAAGGTCCGCGAATTGACCTGAAGGAACTGTCACGACAGGCCAAAGTCATTGGTAGTGGTCGGATTCGTTTTATTACGGACAGAGGGCTCGATGGACAGATATTGCCGAACGCGACTCCCATAGACATTTTCTGGAGCGACCATATGGAGTTCCAGCATCGCCGAGCCCACTTCATCGGTAACATCCGGGTCGTCATGAACAACGGCACCACCCAGCGCATGGAAGTGACGTGTTCCGGGCTGGACGTACACTTTGACCGAGACGTCGCTCTGGGCCAGCGAGCTTCAGACAGAAATTTCATTGCCGTTGACTCCGGCAACGACGGTACTCCTGCTTTGGGACCGATTGAACTTATTCAATGCCACAGTCACGTGGTCGTCAAAATAGACCAGATTACTGACGGTGTCACCAGCGCTCGACACAATGCCGAATTTGCAGACCTGAGCGTCAATCTTAAGACCGGCGACTTCAATGCGATGGGACGAGGCTTTCTGAGCTCTGTAAGTCCTGATCGAAATGGGGAACTGCAGGGTTCCTCACGGGCCATCGCCCGAGCGAACACCCCTGCACAGACTCACGAAACGGCATTCGTATTTATGAAGGCTGACTTTATCGGCAAAGTCGAAGGCAATCTCCACCGCAAAGAAGCCACCCTTTCGCATCATGTGGAAGCGGTCGTTTCACCGGCACGACGGGTCGACGAGAAGATCAACTTCGACAGCATTGCGACCGCTCATCTGCCGGAACGCGCTGGCATTCTGAGTGCCGAACAACTGACGATCAGTGCCGTGCCGCTGGCTGATTCTGCATCCGATTCATTTGCAATTGTGGCAAAGGAAAACGCCCGACTGGAGTCGCAAACGATCTCGGGAACCGCGGACATCATCACTTACGACCACTCTAAGGAACAGTTCATCCTGCGCGCTGAGGGCCGCGGTGCGGTGGTCGTCAATCACAGAGCAGGGCTGAACAGCAAATTCAATAAGCTGGTCGGAAAACGTTTCGAGTACTACCGTCGCACCAACCAGTTAAACGCAGAAGAGATCAGAAGCCTTGACGTTGGCGAATAACATGCGTTGCAGGATCCGGAGAGGCTGGATCAGCGCTTCCCGTGTGAATCATCACTCGATGGCCGGCGGCAGCACAACTGCCACGTCTGTCCCCGAAATGTCTTCTGTGACCGGATTCAACGGAGTTTCCGTATTGGCAACGGGCCGTTCCGGTGCGTAGAGGTTGACCGATCCGGTCGGGCCTGGTGAGACGAACTCAGGAGGCTGAGTAACCCGTTTAGGAGCGTCTTTGGCGTGAGTTCTGGCACTCGCTTGCAACAGCGCATCGCAATAGGCCTCGGCACACCAGGGTCCTTCCGCCAGATGAACTCCGTAGTTGTCCAGTGATGTTCCCTTGGCAAGGTGTAATGCTGCTATCGCCTTGTTGTAGGCCACCAGTTGCTGGTAATAAGCGTTTTCAGCATCAGCCAGACTGGATTGCGCACGCAACACCAGATCCACGGTCGCCAATCCCTCGAAGACTTTATCTTTCAGCTTTTGTACACGTTGGTCTGCGGCCGCCAGGCGTTTTCGGTTGGACTGTGCTGCGGCATATGCGGATGTTACGTCCTGAATCGCCGTCGCAATGTCATGGGCGATATTGCGTTCCTGTGAGGCCAGAATCGCAGTGTCACGCGTTAACTGCAGTTCCAGGTTTCTGACCTGGCTGCGGGCCAGCCGAAAACCCAGCGGAATGCTCATTTCGAAACCCATTGTCCACGACTCCAGGTGATCGTGTGTGAGCGAACCGTAGCCGCTGGCGTTCTGCCCATTTGACTGCGAGAGCAGACTGTCACCAAAGCCGTTCACGTCGTAACTGGTGACAAAATCCAGTCGGGGCCTGACGAGACTCTTCGCCGCCTTCAGCTGCAGTTGCAGACTTTTGACTGTCCACTTCTGCCGTCGCAGCTCAACCCGATGCGTCAAACCCTCCGTCAGGCTGCCTCTCCACTCCGGAATGAATTCCGCTTCGACCGGTTCATCGATCGGACGCAGAACAGTTCCGTCATTCATCGGTAGTCCGGAGAGGCGACGTACTTCCGTTTCAGCTTTGTAAAGCGTATTCAACGACGTCTGAACGCTGGACTTGGTTTGATACAGCTGGTCACGGGCCTGTAGCTCTTCATCCGCATCGGCAACACCAATTTCAAATCTATCCTGAGATTTTCGCCACGTTTGAAATGCACTCTGGTGGGCTATGACGGCGGTATCGTATGTACGATAGGCGAGGTACAGGTCCCAATAGGCGTTCTCTACATCTACGGTCGCATTTCTTACTGCGGCTTCAAAGTCGGCCAATGAGATATCTGCACTGATGCGAGCGATGAGGACTCCCTGACTCACCCCGGTGATCGCGCCGAAGGCCCGATTGACGGGGCCGGCGATTCGAGTGAACTCGACGCCGCTGGCAGCAAGTAACGGGTGACGGTACGAGGCTCCGATGTTGCCACCGTAAGCCGATGGGAACGCGTTCGGAGCCACTCCGCCTGTTGGCGTATTGAGGTAGCTCCAATTGTGGTCCAGTGTCAACGTCGAACCGGACGCAAATCGTTTTGAAAGTCCGGACGTAAAAAAGCCGGAATCTCGCCCTGGTCCAAGAGCATTGCCAGCTGCCCCCCGACTGCCGCCCCAGAGCATGGACGTACTGAACGTCGTATCAAAATCCGCCAGGGCAGCCTCCACACCACGCCCTCGACCGAACAACACTCCACTCTGCTGGATTCCAGGATCATAGACTGTCGTTACGCCACCCGGCCCGCGCAGTGATGCTTTGGCCGCTCCTCCGCCTGACTCGATGACGTCATTATTGGCCAACGCTGTTTGAATTGCTTCCTGAAGAGTGAAGTCCCGCGGTTCATCATCAACACGGCGGGCCAGACTGCGTGGTTCATAGCTGACGGCGACTGACTGTGGCGTGGGAAAGTCCAGACACGGATATTCGATAGTACTGCCATAACCTCGATAGTCTGAAACTCCCGAAATGTCATCGCAGTACTGTAAGTCGCAAACGTTAGCCTTGTTCGTGGAACATCCTGCGGACAGCAGCAGAGCCACCACCACTGTAAGAAGAATCGAGGGCGTACTGTGCGCGCGGATGTGAATGATGGAACGAGTGTTGTTCACGAGACTTCCCTGTCTCAATAGTAAGTTGCGGAACCAGAGCCTGGATCCAGCGGCACAACTACTGCATTCAGTGCAAACGGCACATCAGTCAGTTGCGGGCAGAAGTCGTATCGTCGGACGAATCTGCGTTACTTGAAGAAGAGGTTCCTGAAGCATACTCGTTATAGGACAGACCAAGCTTCTTCTTCAAAAAGACAACCTCACCAGCATCATTGCCTTCAACGGCATGACCGGCAAATTGCAAAAGGTAGCCCAGAACGAAACAACCGGCATGCCAATACCAGTCGGCACCGGCAATCGCGGCCACCGGAGCGACGATAAATGACAGAGGTACACCCACAAGGTGCAGCGCCTGATTAATCCGATTGCGGTGACGTGGCAGGTAGTTATCCAGAAACCGTCGAATCATTCAGACTTCTCGAAAGGATTGGCTCAGGTTCAGAGCCCACCACTATTCATCTTCGTCATTCGCGTCAGACAAAGATTCCACTCGGGAACTGCCCTTCGGTGGTTTCCGGAAGACAGCCACGATGTCCTCGACAGGCACCACGTACAGCAGATTATCCGATTCAAAATCGACCGGAATCGCGGTCTTCGGGTGAAACAGAACTTTGTCGTATTTTCGAATGGGAAAGTCTTCGTCGCGATCGATCTGCACGCTGACTTCGACCACACGCCCTGTGATTGTGGGGATCTCCGAAGTGTCGGGCAGGACAATTCCGCCTCGAGTCTGCTGACGAGCTTCGTCTTTGCGAATCAGAATCCGCAGTCCCAGCGGCTCAACGTATTCATTCACCATTGCAGATTCGACACCTCGGACGGCTCAGTGAGAACAGCGGACGCAACAAAACGACCGAACACGGCAAACTGTAGGAAGCAACCACGAAATTTCAAGCGGCGGATCACTTCGAAGTCAACGATTTCCGGCAGACAGGCCGCACGCGCGTCTGTCCGTGTCAGCTGACGTCTCTTAACGTAGACATCGGCATTTCATCATCACCGGTATTCCCCGTGGTGTCGTGCGATTTTTCAAGAGCGGCCGATATCTCAACATCCGGAGTAATTTCAGCTGCCGGGGAATTCTGTCCACAGGTCGCTCGTTGAATCAGACGTCCAAGCCGACCAGCGAGAAGTGCGGGCAGAAAAATTACGTCGGCAATAAGAGCTGCAATAATCAGGGCTGCCATAATCCACCCAAAACGACTGACCAGCAGCAAGTCAGCGGGCAACAGAGCCAGCATTCCGAGTCCGACGGCAGCACTGGTTTGCCACATTGCCGGCCCGCAGTGTTCCAAAGCTTTGCCAACAGCACGATCGATGGGCATGCCCTGCCGCACGAGTTGCTGAAACCAGGTTAACAGATGCAGCGTACCGTCGACTGCGATGCCAAGGGCAACAGACGCCGTAATCATCGTGCCGATGTCAACCCGGAGACGCATCCAGGAGAGTAGTCCGAACACCAGGACGACCGGCATCAGGTTCGGCAGCATGGTGAAGATCCCCGCCATGGGACTGCGGAGAACGACCATCATCACGATCGCAATAATGACAAACGCCATTCCGAAGCTGCGAATCAGACTTTCCAGCACGGCCTGCTGCGTGCGCAGAAAAACGGGAATCAGGCCCGTCACGACATGACCGGTGTACGGACTGCCAACCTGTGACAGATGACTTCCGGCAATGGTATCGATCTCTTTGGTCAACACTTCCAAATCCACACTGGACAGCGCCGACGTCTGAGCCGTGATGCGCCAGACTTCATCCCCCTTTCGATTCAGTAATTCGTCACCGTCTTCGAGCCAATCCGTGGAGTAGTCCGGCAGCGCCAATAACGAAGCAATCTCGTCATTATCCCGGCCCTCGGACTTCACCAGTCTGTGGATTTTATCCTCAAACGCACTTTGAGTTCGATTGAGCATAAACCTCTTCGCCTTCGACATGCCCGTGGTGTCGGCTTCTCGCAGATCCAGGAAGGAGGCCAGTGAAAGGACGCCGCTGATTTCCGGGTGTTGGCGAACATCCTGCTGCAGAGCCATGACCAGACGAGCTCTTTCGAGGAACGGCATTGTCTGTCGAGTCTCTTCATCAAACTTGACGATCGTGTCTATCGAAATCACGCCAGACAGTTTGTCCTCAAGAAAAAAGTAGTCCTGAACAAGCTGTGAGTCCGTCGGAAAGTAGCGAATGACCTTCGTTTCCGTGTCGAAATACCGCAGCCCCCATCCGGCCGCCACGGTCGCCCCGACGCAAATCGTCGACACCAAATACCGCTGCTGCGCAATCCACATTCCGAAACGATTCCAGTGTCCGGTCTCGAGTTCGGCGGCGGGGGGTGGAGATTTAGGCCAGTACAGCATCAATGACGGCAACACGTACAGCACAATCACAAAGGAAATCACGCAACCAATCGCCGAGTAAATCCCAAAGTCACGGACAGGTACAAGGTTGCTGGCCAGCAGAGATGCAAGTCCGATAGCCGTGGTTCCGCTGGCCAGGGCACATGGCAGCCACGCCGTTTCTGCGGCGTGGAACACTGACTGGCCGGGATCGGAATCGCCGGAATGCTTCCAGTAATTGGCAAGGTGAATGGCTGCGGACGTCGTGAGCACAATCAGCAGCGTCGGCATCACGATCAGCACCATGTTCATACTGGTGCCGGTCAGCGGAACCACCGCCACCGCAATGATGACTGTCAGGAATGAGACCAACTGGACGAGAGTCGCGAGGCGAAAACTACGCAACATAACAAAGGACAGCAAAATACTGACCAGTGCAGAGAGTGCAATGGGTGAACTTTTGGGGAGATTCCACGCGGGCTGGTCGCGATTCCACGCGGCATCTGCAACCGCCTTATTCAAGGCCACGTTGACAACCGGCTGCCCTCCCAGTCGCACTGTGCCAGCAGGGACGCCAATTGATTCCACGGCACGTCTGACAGCAGCAACTGCAGCTTTTTTATCCGCAACCCCCGCCTCGGAAAGCGACACTGAAACTGCCGCCAGCGATCCTGGCGTGACAAAACACTCTTCCACACACGGTTTCCCTGCAGTCTGAGACCCCGAACCCAGAGCTTTCATAGCCGCCAAAGCAGCGCAGAAAGTATCAAGCTGTCCGGTTTCGGAATGCATGCCCGGCCACGACAACTGCAGGTCGTACAGCGGCTGGTTCTGCACATATGCCGTCAGTTCCTCATGCAGTCGCCAGGCACCCGTGTCTTCCAGTGATATTCCATCAGAAGACGGCAACGGCAGCTCCGATTGCACAACGGCCGGGTGCAAACCAAACTTTACTTTGGCCAGCCGCAGAATCTCCTTTCCCATATAATCGCCGCGACTGCGTCCGGCGTCCGTAAATCGAATCTTCAGCGGTCCGCGTCCCGACAAAACGCCGTCGATCCGGTCCAGAGCATCTGCTAAAGGAATATCTTTCCCCAGCATTCGAATCAGCACATCGGACGGCAGAGAGACTTCACTGACGTAAGGCGAACCGCCTTCAACACCGCCACCTACCGTGGGCATCCCTTCCAGTCGCTCTTTTAATCGCTGCAGCCGGGGGTCGGTCAGAGACGCATCGTCCCAAGAAACCAGGATGCGGTCTTTCGAAGGAAACAACCCCTCGTACCAGGCAAGGATCCGAGCCTGGGGATCGTCTTTCGGCAGCCAACCGGCGACGTCGTTGTGAAGTCGTAGACCCCGCAGTGACCAGACCATCAAAGGCAGCAAAAATACGACGACCGCAACGATCCACAAAGAAACACCGTGTCCCCAGCGATCCCTTCTCTGCAGAATTGGCGTCTTCCCTGATTCGGTCACGAAGTATTGCGCCTTGATAACTGGTAAACCTATTCCGATGCGAATTCTGGGCGAATACTAGCCGGATGGCAATGCGAGGTCATCAAAACGAGTGCCGGGATATTGAGTTTCGTACACTTCGAAAAGGACGGGAAACAGTCACACGAACTTCTTGGATAAACCCGTTTACGCAGTTCGGGGGCTTATGGCTGTCTTAATGGCCCAATTTCAGCCGTGTTTTCACTAAGCAATCATACCAAAGTGCAGTTAGGCGAGCGTTCTGTTGCTATTTCGGGGCGCTCGCGGGAAGCCGCGATGTACTCGCAAACCCGGCCGGATTCGCACGCTATGAAAAAATCGCGGTTGCCGCCTCCGGACAACGCCGGTCGACTTTGCACGATCAGTGCCGTTACAATCAATTAGCAAACACAATCGAGCCAGGCCTTCGTTGCTGCCGAAGCAGAAAAGGTCGGTTCCGGATTCAGGCGTTTAGCATGTCATCTGTACACTCCAATCTTACCATTGCTGACGAGCGCCGAGCGGTGGATGAATTGGATCCAGGTGTCCCAACTGTTGAAAAAGCCAATGACGGAGACGTCATCCCGGAATCTGATCCAGAGGGATTCGGCCCCCGTCTGTCCGATCTGACGGGGACGGTCGCGTTTGGCTATTATCTGTCCGTGCTGCTCCATGTGGTGGCCTACGTCACCGCAGCGGTCGTTTTTCTGATGCTGGGTCCGGATCTGCTTGACGACGATGCCTCAATTGTGATCCGTGCAAGCCTGGACGATATGACAGTGCAGGATGAGAACGCCAAACTCGAAACTGTCCCGGACCTCACCATGGGCACGAGTGATGGTCAGTCCAATATCGAACGAATCTCCAGCAACCTGAAGGCCGTCGAGAACGGACTGATCGACACCACGGTTGCGGATATGATGCCATCGATGCTGAGTGCGAAGGATGAGAACGACGACACGGGCAGTGGCGGCTTTCTTTTTAAGCTTCCGAAATCCGGGCTGGCAGTTACCAAAGGTAGTTTTACGGCCTGGACAGAACCCGAGATCCCCGAAGTCGGCAGACCGTATTTGATCATTATTGAAGTACGGTTACCGAAGGGTGTTAAGGGCTACCGAATCAACGATCTAAGCGGAACGGTTCGAGGCACCGATGGGTACGGCCAGTCTATCCCGTTCGACTCCAATCAGAAAAACTCGTCATTTTACACAGACGAGAACGTAAAGCATCGAATCCAGACCGGCAGTGAAACGATTAAGGTGCGGGCGAACAAGATTCAACTGGGAGTCCAGGTACCAGGCGCACAGAAGCTCGTGCGAGACACCATTGAGATTCGTTCCCGCCGGCTGCGCGAAAAGCAAAAACTCGAATTGGTGTTCGGGGGGCGTTAGCCCGGTTTTCGCAAACAGGCTACTCGTTGGGCCCGTGGGAAGCACACATAGCGGGCCGCAGAGTATTTTTCTTACCATGAATCAGCGAGGTGCGCTGTTGGAGCAGTCAACGACGGTGCACCCGCCATAGCAGTGCCCTCCTGAACGCGGGTGGCAATTCGACAACAGTCAATCAATCTTTCGTTGCCACGGAACCGCCCCGCCTTTCTGCAGCTGCAGTCTCATGGCAGCATTCAGTTTGTTGACCATCCCCCTGTTCGTGTCGGCAAGATTATTCTTCTCCTGCGGATCAGTCTGCAGATTATAGAGTTCCAGAGGCTCCCACGGTGAGTTGTGCAGCAACTTCCAGGGAAAACTGATGACCGCCTCAATCGTCTTTCCGCCGTAGCGCAAACCGCCTTCTCGACGGCAAAAGAACATTTGTGTTCGCAGCGGTTCCTGCTTTCTTCCAATTAGCACAGGCAGAAAACTGCGACCATCCATCGGATGCTTAACGGCAATGCCGGCGGCCTGAAACATCGTTGGCAGGATGTCCATCGACATCGCCGTGAAGGTCGTTCGCGTACCCGCCGCAATCTTCCCGGCCCAGACAACGGTCGTCGGAACCTTCAGCCCCCCCTGATAAACACTCTGTTTTCCGTCGCGGAGCCGACCGTTGTTGGCGCCTACGCTAAGCTGGCCACCGTTGTCGGAAGTGAAAACAACAATCGTGTTTTCTGACTGACCGTTTTGCTTTAGAGCGGACAGGACCTTACCGATTCCATCGTCCATGTGCTCAATCAATGCTACAAGTTTTGCCCGCTGCGGGTCGATGACCGATTCTCGCTGCAGTACTTTCTGCTCCCAGTATTCAGGCGGTTGAATGGGCGTGTGAGGCGCATTGTAAGCCAGATACAGCAGGAACGGTTCTTCTTTTCCCTTTCGGCTGTTCAGGTAGTCGATCGACCATTGGCTGAACAGATCGGTGGCGTGACCCTCCGGGTCGATTTCATTTCTGTCGTGATACATGTAATTGTTGCCGTGGCGGCGGTGGTTGTAATAGTCGTCCATCATGTCGCCCAGGAATCCGCGCAGGTGATCGAAACCACGCTCCATCGGCGTATTCGGTGACTTCAGGCCAAGGTGCCACTTTCCCACAATCGCGGTGTGATATCCGCTGTCCTGAGCGATCTTCGGCAGCAGTGTCGCCTGAGGGGCCAGGTATCCCCAGTTGTTCTCAGAATTTGTGCGAATCACCCCCGGAACGCCGACCATTTCCTGATACCGACCGCTCAGCAGCGCAGCTCGTGTTGGCGAACAAACCGGACAATTGGCATAGAAGTTTGTAAACTCCATGCCCTGAGCAAACAGTCCGTCAAGGTTGGGCGTCCGCATGTCCTGCGCACCACGACAAGCCAGGTCTCCGTAGCCCAGATCGTCGGCCAGGATCACGAGTATGTTGGGACGGTCCGACTCGGTGGCCAGTAGAATCTTTTGAAGACCGGGAAGCAGCAGGAAAGCAAACAGAAATGGTCGCACAATATGGCTCCAAAGACGTTGTGGATGATCGCAGTCCCGGAAGGATAATCAGTAACCGCGGTTCTCGAAACCTTCAGCCACACGCAGCAGCGATTCACCACCTGCGTGGCCGTGACTCCACGATGGCCGCTGTGATTCGCAGAGTCGGTCAATGTCAGCTGACGCGACGTGGGGGAAGATTCGACGTATTGGCCCGTTCGATCCTGTCCCAGCAGATTTCCGTGCAGGCGGCGCGGACGATTCGACGTCGCCTGCAACGGTTGCTCCCCGGCGGAAGAATTTCCGCGGTCGGCATCGATCGGTTGTCGGATGAGCAGCTGCAGGCAGTCGGGATCTCTCTGCAAAAACGTGGGTATCTTCGTAATCTGACCAGCCATGTGCTGGCCGGCACTGTCAACTTTCGTCGTCTGGCAAGGATTCCTGACGAAGCAGTAATTACGGAACTGACAGCGGTCAAAGGTGTTGGTCGCTGGACGGCTCAGATGTTCCTGCTGTCAGGCCTTGGCCGTCCCGACATCTTCGCACCGGACGATTTGGGTCTAAAAAATGCGATTCGGCGACTGTATGGGCTCGGTGTCAAACCGCCGAGGGAAGAGCTTGAAGGAATTGCAGAAAACTGGGCGCCGTATCGAAGTGCAGCGTCCTGGTACCTGTGGCGATCGCTCGACATGCCGCTGGATGCAGAGTGATCGGTCAGCGAATCGCTGCCGGACGGCTCATCGGTATTTCGGTTCCTAGTTCGGAGCTGCCGGAATGTAGTTCAGCGTGTAGTACGCATCTGAGTGAAGCAGCGGCAGCCCTGCAGCCGAACGGACTCCAGCCGCCGACAGTTCGTGCACATGACCGCGCTGCAGGCCGTCAATTCGCAGACGCGCGGACATGCCATCCGCCGCGACATCAGCGGACGTAATCGTGGGAGTGGTGTGGTCTACCTCCGGACTGCCATACGATGCCTGAAAGATGTACGTGTAGCTCTGTAGGGAGTAAGACGTCAAATCGCCAGCCGTGGCGACGTCGACCGGTCGCGTGAACGTGACTTCGAAGCCGTCCGATTTCGCTCGCATTTCGTGAATCTCAAACGGCGTTGTTCCTCTCCACACCAGACGTTCCAGCGCAAACGGCTTAGTGCCGCGGGACCCCCAGCCTCGATTTGTCCCACCCACAAACATCGACCCGTCTTCAGTCAAACGCACCGACAGAGTGCCAGAGCCAAAACCTTCACGAAACGGAAAACACGCGCCCTGATAATGACCGTCAACTTTTTCCAGAAAACATCGCATAACTGTACTGAAGGTCTGGTCGCCAACAAACATCTGTTCCTGAAATGGACCAAAGCGGCCGCCTGTGATGTCACAGGCCACTCCACTGGCGGACTGCCCCATCTTCTTATAAGGAAACAGAATCACAGGCGGTTCGTATTCCGGAATTCTGTCAGCCTCCATCATGATGCGGCTGCCGCTGACGGGTTCCGTCGGACGCGCCCCCAGCGCCTCTATTGCGGCAGGCTCATCGAACCATTTGAAACCGCCCGGGTGTCCCTGAAACGATGACGGCCGCAGCCATTTCAGACTGCAGGTACCGTTCCATGGGCCCTGATTATCGGTGTAGAAAACGTCCTTCACGGAGTTGAAGCCGATGCCACCCGGCGAACGAATTCCGCTGCACGTCGGAACGGACTTGCCTTCACGATTAATACGAAGGCACCAGCCGCGATATTTGGAATCGCTGTTAAAGGAACCAGTCAGGCACAGGACGGCCCACATGTTGCCGTCGTCATCGAATGGCGAGCCAAACGCGTATTCGTGATAGTCGCCGTTGATGCCCCAGTCATCATTGAACGTTTCGAATTCATCAGCGACGCCGTCTTCGTCTGTATCCCTCAGCCGAGTGACTTCGCACCGTTGAGTCACGTACAGCCAGCCGTCATCCCATGACAGCCCCAGAACTTCATGCAGACCGGACGCGTACAGTTCAAACTGGGCGCCGGATGGATCATCGCTCCACGCGTTGTGGACGGCATAGATATCTCCGCGGCGCGTTCCCACCGCCAGAGTTCCGTCCGGCATGACCTCGATCGCACCGACTTCGAGATTCATCGTTTGGGGAATCTCAAATCGCAGCAGATTGTAGAAATCGTCTTCTGTTGGTGGAACAGAGTCCTGAGCGAAAACAGGTGTACAACAAACAGCGACGCAGATTGCGGTGAGCAGACGTAGATATGCGAGCATGGAAATGTGGACCTGGGGGAAAACGTCTTGCTTGTGTTGCCAGAGTCGGATCAGCCTTTGGTCGGCACGAGCCAGATGTTCCGAAAACGAATGGGATTGCCGTGGTTCTGCAGATAGATGGGACCGTCCGCCGGCCCTTCTTTTACGGGAGCTGCACGCGTGCCTCTGGGCAGGTCCAGTTTGTCATGTACCACCACGCCGTTGTGCTCTACGGTCATCCACGCGTTCATCTGCTTCTGGCCTTCATCGTCAAACTTTGCCGCATGGTATGCTATGTCGTAGGTCTGCCAGGAAAGAGGCGGGAAGCACATGTTCACAGCTGGGTCAGCGATTTCGTACACACCGCCGCATTCGTTGTTCTTACCTTCCAGGCCGAACGAATCCAGAATCTGTACTTCGTAACGTCCCTGCTGGTAGCAGCCACTGTTGGCTCGCCCCTGACCGCGGGCGTAAGGCATAAACGACAGCATGAATTCCACGTGTAGATTGTAACTGCCAAACTTCTGTTTACTGGTGACGCCCTCCATCAGCAACTTGTTCTCTGACATGCGCCCTCCCTGGAAGTGTTCAGCCGTTGTTCCGTCAAACAATACGACGGCTCCCTCGGGAGGTGTTCCGCCGACCGTCGGACTTTCACGCCGCACCTTCGGGAACTCAGCAATCTTGAGGTTGTCGCCACTGTACAGAGTCAGGTTGCCTTCCTTGATCTCTGCTCGGCCATCGCTGTCCACCTTGTCCGCTTTCAGGATGCAGACGTCCCCTTTCATCTGCCCGGATCCCGGAATCCGCATCTCTGGCGTGCCGTCCCATCCGTCTCCCGGCAAACCACCGACGTATCCAATACTGCGAAATTTCCCGTCGCCCTGAGCAATCACCTGGATGCCGATTTTGGTCGAATTACCATCTCGATCAACGGTCCCGGAATACTCACCCTGGATGTTAAAATCAGGACCAGCATCCTCCCCGTTGAGGAATGCCCCTTTCCTGTCCTGAGCCATCGACAGACAGGGCAGTAACAGACAGGGCAGTGACAGTGTCAGTAAACCACAAATGAGACGTTTCATTGATATTTGCCTTGTTGCGCGTTGCACACGCTGGATGTGGAGCAAGACGGCAAATACAAGCGCATGGCACTGCTTCCACCGACTTGCAGATCAAACGTCAGTTCTATGCTTCCCAGCGGCTCTTCATAAACCTCAGGCCGTCTTCAGCAAGCTTAAGTTCCGTGTCGAACATCTTTCGCCAGATACGAGTTGCGGCGGCGAGGTCCGGCAAAGCAAGCCCGAATGCTTCGATCATCAAGTAGCCTTCGCTGTATCCGACCTCTTTCAGGGCGGCAAACGATTCATCCCAATTAACACCGCCCTGGCCGGGCGTCGAGCGATCGTTTTCAGAAATGTGCACATGAACCATCTGATCAGCACACGCCTTTACCGCATCGGTGAGCGATTTCTCTTCGATGTTGGCGTGGAAGGTGTCATACATCGTTTTTAAATGAGAGTGTCCGACCTCACGACAAAAACGACCTGCGTCCGCCGCACAATTCAAAAAATAGCATTCAAAACGATTCAAGTACTCCACCACCAGAGTCACGTCGTTCGCTTTTCCATAATCCGCCGCTTTCTCCAGCGTTTCCTTGCCCCAATTCCATTCGTCGTCGGTGCGACCAGCACCAGAGAATTCGCCCAGTGCCGAATGAATGGGGCCACACAGATGTGTCGCACCAGCCAGCGCACACATGTCAATTGCCTGTTTCAAATGGTTCAGGCCCGCCGCCCGAACGGCCGGGTCCGGATCGATGGGATTGGCTTCCGGGGTACAGACTGTGACGGCGGTGGCACCAAGGTCCAGTTCGCCCAGCTTTGTGCCCAGTTTCCTGAAGTTTTCACCGTCCAGATTGAACATCGGCAACTCGACGCCATCAAACCCAATTGCCTTGAGCTGCTCGATCACGGGAAAATGTTCCTCAGTAATCTCCGAATTCCACAGCAGCAGATTCATTCCATATTTCACGAGCGGATACTCCAAGATTCCATTTTAATATTTCTTAGACAATTCTTCAGTCCCGTCACAGAAGCATGAAGGATCTGTGACGTGGATGCAACCGTTCACTCGTCGCATTCGCGAGAGGGCATCGGGACGCCAATGAGCTGCAAACAGTGAAAATCCAGCGAGGATCTCCATCATTGCCACAATCCCAACACCAGCCTCTCGTGCGTTCCCCCAGGCCCCACGATCGACAGCAATTTGAATTGGGTTAAGGTCGATAACGTTGACGCGATCTGCTGGAATCGGCGGAGCCGATTGCTAAAGTGCAGGCGGAAGATGTGTCGCCAGCATCGGTCGCCGTTGAGTCCATCACAACGGGGCGACCAAGGGAAAGTACGGCTATCCCCCTGTCGCCAGACAGATATTCACGCCGAATTCGGCGTGGCGAACAGTCCGCATTCGGAGCATCAGATAATGGCAAAAAACGTTTTTGGCGGCGACCTGATCAGCTGCTCCACGGATCCTGTGACCGGTTTTTTTCGAACTGGAAGCTGCGATACTTGTGGCGACGACGCGGGAATGCACACGGTTTGTGCTGAAATGACCACAGAGTTTTTGGAATTTTCCAGGCTCGCGGGGAACGATCTCTCTACCCCCAGACCGGAATATCACTTTCCGGGCCTGGAACCCGGAGACAGGTGGTGTCTCTGTCTGCCACGATGGCTTGAGGCACTGGATGCTTCCGCCGCTCCGAAACTGCTGCTGGAAGCAACCCATATGTCTGCCATCGAACACATTTCCATGAAAACTCTGCTGGAGTATGGACTGGACGCAGACAAGGCACCACAGCGGGACATGGGTGAGGAAGAGTAGGCACTGTATTTCGACACATCCGGGGTCGCTCGAAGAAGCGATAAGCTGCGATTTACGCAGCGAGACGGTCGAGAACTGCTGCGTTGTGCGGTATGCTTCGACTGGTGAAGGTCGACGCTTTGCGATGGCTGTGCCGAAATGGCTCAGTGTGACCGAAGCAGGAAGCCGTTCAGATCCGCGGGGCGAATTGGGGTGTCAACAACGAAACTTCCTCTGGAATGAAAACACGCGCCGCCGCCTGATTCACAGACCGAATTTGACATTCTCGCCTCTCCCCTCCCACGATTTTTTCCTGATTCCGTTCGGCAAGATGACAGAACTTAACAAATACAGCAGTCGCATCACACAGCCTCGTTCGCAGGGCGCCTCTCAGGCAATGCTCTACGCAACCGGTATGACGTCCGACGACATGAACAAGCCCCAGGTCGGAATTTCAAGCGTTTGGTATGAAGGGAACAGTTGCAACATGCACCTCCTGGACCTTGCGGCGAAAGTGAAAGACGGTGTCGACGCCGCCGGATTGATGGGAATGCGGTTTAATACCATCGGTGTCAGCGACGGCATCTCAATGGGTACAGACGGAATGTCATATTCGCTGCAGTCACGAGATTTGATCGCTGACAGCATTGAAACCGTCATGGGTGGACAATGGTACGACGCCAACATCTCGCTGCCGGGCTGCGACAAGAACATGCCCGGCTGTATCATGGCCATGGGACGGCTGAATCGCCCTTCGATCATGGTGTACGGCGGCACGATTCGAGCGGGCTGCAGCGCGAAAGGCGACAAACTGGACATCGTTTCAGCATTTCAGTCATACGGCGAATACCTTGCGGATTCCATCAGCGACGAAGAGCGAGATGACATTGTCCGTAAGAGTTGCCCGGGAGCCGGTGCCTGCGGCGGGATGTATACTGCCAACACTATGTCCTCCTCCATCGAAGCGCTGGGCATGAGTCTTCCGTACAGCTCCTCCATTCCAGCCGAAGATCCGGCGAAGCTGCAGGAATGCTACGACGCCGGAGCCGCCATCCATGTGCTGCTTGAAAAAGACATCAAGCCGCGGGACATCATGACGCGGGAAGCCTTTGAAAATGCGATGGTGGTGGTCATGGCTTTGGGCGGATCAACCAATGCCGTCCTGCACCTGATCGCCATGGCCCGTTCAGTCGATATCGATCTCACGATTGACGATTTCCAGTCTGTCAGTGATCGTATTCCCTTTATCGCCGACCTGAAACCAAGCGGTCGCTTCGTGATGGAAGATCTGCACGACATCGGTGGAACGCCCGCTGTTCTGAAGTACCTGCTCGAAAAAGGATTGCTGAACGGTGAATGTCTCACAGTAACGGGCCGCACACTGGCAGAAAACGTAGCCGATCTTCCTGGACTGAGTGAGGGACAGGAAATCATTCAGCCCGTCGACACACCAATCAAAGCCAGCGGTCACCTTCGAATCCTGCGCGGCAACGTGGCCCCGGAAGGGGCGGTTGCCAAGATTACCGGAAAAGAAGGACTGCACTTCACTGGTCCGGCACGATGTTATGACTGCGAAGAAGACATGTTGAAGGGACTTGAGGACAAGGAAATTCAAAAAGGCGATGTTGTCATTATCCGATACGAAGGGCCCAAGGGCGGACCGGGCATGCCGGAAATGCTGACACCAACGTCGGCGATCATGGGAGCCGGACTGGGTGCTGACGTCGCACTGATGACCGACGGACGTTTCAGTGGCGGTTCACACGGCTTCATTACGGGGCACATCACTCCGGAAGCTCAGGTTGGGGGACCGATCGCGTTGATTCACAATGGAGATACAATCACGGTTGATGCGGAACAAAACGAAATTAATGTCAACCTTTCGGAGATAGAACTTCAGCAACGACGGGACGCATGGCAGGCACCACCGCTGAAAGCAAGGCGAGGGACCCTGTACAAGTACATCAAGAACGTCAAGTCCGCATCGGAAGGATGTGTCACAGACGAATAGCGTCACCTGGCCACTGCTATTGCCAAGTAAGCATCACGCGGCGTCGCTGAACCTCGCGTTAATCAGACAGAAACACTGCTGAGCATGACATCCGGAGAAAAAAAGTCAAAAGCCGTAACGAACTCTCAGGGCGGCCTGATGATCTGGCACGGCATGACTTGCTCGGGTCTGTGGCGGCTGTTTCGTTTCAAACCGCTGTTGCACTGGAGACGGCTTCATCGAATTCTGAGTTTGCCCTTCTTTGGCATCTACAACTCTGTAATGAGCCGTTTTGAATCCGCTGTTTATGGTCGCCGCGTTCGGAACACAAAAGTCGAACAGGCGCCACTTTTTGTCCTGGGATACTGGCGCAGTGGGACGACGCTGTTACAGACGCTGTTGACGCGGGACCCGCAGTTTCAGCATCTGGGCCTGTACCGCGCCCTTTTCCCATGGCACTTCCTGCTGACGGAAAAAGTCGTAACAAGTCTGACGGCGCCCTTTGTCCCGGCGAACCGACCGATGGATAACATCAAAGTTTCGTGGGACGCGCCACAGGAAGACGACATGTCGCTGTGCATCATGGCACAGGTCTCGGCGTGCATGCTGTTATCACACCCGCATGATCCATCTCAGTTCTGGCGAGCACTCAAGCTTCATGAATTGCCTCCGGAAGAGCTGCAACGCTGGAAAGACAGCTTAATGCTGCTAGTGAAGAAGCAGACGTTTGCATCGTCCAAACGTATCATCATGAAGTCGCCCATTCACACCTATCACATCCCCACACTGCTGGAGATGTTTCCTGACGCTCGTTTTCTGTACATCCACCGGAACCCCTACAATGTTTTTCGGTCATCGTGTCATCTGCGACATCGCATGATCGACGAAAACACCCTGGGGAAAAGTGTCTATGACGGCACGGAAGAAGAGGTCATCCGCACGTATCGCTACGGGTTCGAAAAGTACGAGAAAGATCGCCAACTGATTCCGAGTGGTCGACTGCATGAAATCTCTTTTGAAAAGATGGAACAGGATCCCGTGGGCGAATTGCGTTCTGCATACGAAGGACTCGAATTGCCGGCATTTGAAGAGTTGGAAAAGGCACTACAGCCCGAACTGCAGTCGTTAAAACGCTACAAGAAGAACGAATTTCAGGATGATCCCTACTGGGTAAACCGTGTATACGACGAAATGCGACCGGCTTTCGAACGGTTCGGCTACGAAACGCCGGGATCGGTAACGCCCCCCCGAAAAAACGAGCCATCAAACGTGTAACGCCAGAAACAGTAACGAGTTAATCTCATGAATCGTCGCGTTTTCATACTCTCCCTGTTGCTGTTCTTCGCCAGCACAAAGGCGCAAAGCATCGCAACAGCTGACGAAGGGACTGCGGCGAGGACATCGCCAGCAGCTGTGGCTAATCAGCAGCCCCCACCGGATGAAAAGCCAGCGCCGCAGAATCCATTCCCGGATGCCGTGGTCGTGCCGCCCGGGATCATGGACGGCGGCGTCGAGTGGTTGAATACCTCCACACCGATTGATCTGAAAGCATTACGAGGAAAAGTGGTGCTGCTCGACTTCTGGACCTACTGCTGCATTAATTGTATGCATGTACTGCCGGACCTGAAGTATCTGGAAGAAAAGTATCCCAACGAACTCGTCGTTATTGGCGTCCATTCCGCAAAATTCGACAACGAAAAACTGTCGCAGAATATTCGAGACGCGATTCTTCGTTACGAAATCAAACACCCGGTGGTCAACGACAGTGAAATGCTTATTTGGCGCAAATTCGGGACGCGTGCATGGCCGACTCTGGCGCTAATTGATCCGGAAGGCAAATTCGCCGGTGCGCAGGGTGGTGAAGGAAATCGGGAACTGTTTGACACCGTCATCAATAAATTGATCGAGTACCATCGCTGGAAAGGAACGCTGGACGAAACTCCGGTCGTCTTCGACCTTGAAACCAGTAAAATAAAGCCAACAGCCCTCAGGTATCCCGGGAAAATCATCGCGGATGCCCTGTCGAACCAACTGTTCATCTCTGACAGCAATCACAACCGGATTGTCGTCACAGACCTCGATGGTAAATTGCTGCAGACCATTGGCTCCGGACAGCCAGGACACTCCGATGGTTCATTCTCGGCAGCCGAGTTCGACCATCCGCAGGGCATGGCACTGGTGGGCAACACGCTCTATGTGGCTGATACAGAAAACCATCTGTTGCGTGCCGTAGACCTGCAGGATAAGTCCGTAACAACGCTGGCCGGCACTGGTGTCCAGGGGCGACCGCGGAATGTTCACGGCGAGCTTCTAAAAACGGAGCTGAACAGTCCGTGGTCACTGTGCCACATCAATGACATTCTGTATATCGCAATGGCCGGACCACACCAGATCTGGTCTCACGCAATCGGCACTAATGAAATTAAGGTGCACGCGGGCAGTGCTCGCGAAGATGTGATTAACGGTTCCCTTGTGGACTCAGCGTTCGCACAGCCTTCAGGACTATCGCCAAACGCTGACGGTACGTTTTTTTACGTTGCCGACAGCGAAGGTTCTGCAATCCG
The DNA here is from genome assembly GCA_014238335.1 of Fuerstiella sp. Lineage (GTDB taxonomy): Bacteria > Planctomycetota > Planctomycetia > Planctomycetales > Planctomycetaceae > Fuerstiella. The sequence continues at coordinate 15,785 of JABABI010000073.1, read as the reverse complement.
TCAGGTACCGATCGATGAGACGGGAAAGGTGACCACGATCGCCGGAACATCGGAACTTCCTCGAGGTCAGTCGCTGTTCGCATTTGGCGACATCGACGCGCAGAGTGCAGACGCTCGTTTTCAACATCCGCTCGGCGTCGCGTGGCACGACAACTCTGTGTTCGTTGCAGATTCATACAATCATAAAATCCGACAAGTCGACCTGGCCTCAGGTGAAGTCACCACATGGCTGGGTACGGGAACGGCCGGAGCGTCGGTTTCTCCTGCGGAACTGAATGAACCGGCAGGTCTGAGTATTGCTGGCGACCACCTGTACATTGCGGATACAAATAATCACCGAATCTGTCGGGCCGACCTGACCACGAATGCATTCTCCGTCATCGAGATTCCAGGGCTCGAACCTCCACGTCAAAAACCGCGACGATCAGCGCCGAAGACTGACAGCGCCATTCAGATTTCGGACCAGATTGTCAATCTGAAGAAATCGTTCACCGTTGTGGTCGATCTGAACATTCCGGAGGGCTCCAAACTGAATTCAATTGCACCCGTCACATGGGAAGTCTTTCAGCTCGACGGTGATCCCATTCTTGCTCCCGGAGCGACAGAGGGGCGCAGCAAAGCAGTTGTGAAGGCAGGTCAGGCGTCATTTGCAGTGCCGTTAGCCGAGACAGCCGGAAGCGGTGAATTCGTGATTCAGCTGCACTACGCTTACTGCGGCTCTGAGAAAGGCAGTGTTTGCCGACTGGCCTCGGCGACATGGAAGACGAATGTCACCGTCGATGCGGATGCTGCTGTTTCTGACGTGAATCTGGCCTTTCCTGACGCTGCAAAAACGTCGGGCAACTGACACCACGCAACAGATCATATGTCGTGTGCAGGTACGGCCAACGAGCGGTTGGATCTCTATCAGCAGGATGCCAATCCGTCAGCGATGTGCTGAATGGCTGTCGGGGCCATGTGGTTGAAGTATTCCCACGAGTGGCCGCCCGCCGAGGTTTCCAGATCGCGCTCATGCAATATGCCGGACGATGACAACTTCATGCCCAGCCGAGCACACCCGTCGAACCAGTCACTGTCATCGGGATCGCAGCAATACCATTGTTTTCGGGGCCATGCGAGCGGGTGCAGATTGAGTACAACCGTGGCCTGCCGCGCCTCTTCGGCGTCCTGAAACATTTCGTCGAGCGGCAGCCCCTGACCGGACAGCTGATAGAAGTCCACTGCGGGCGAGATCGCAGCAACCACGGGAAATTGAGCCGCATGTCGATAACTGAGTTGCAGGACTCCCTGCCCCCCCATACTGACTCCAAGTAACGCAATTCGTGGCGGCTCGATGCTCCACCGGTCCTGAACAAAGGGCAGCACCCGGTCCACCAGCCATTGTTGAGCGCTAATGTCCGCGGAGAACTCTGAGCAGATGCGGTCCATCCACCATGATCGCTGCCCGTCAGGGCACACCGCGGCCAGATTGTGCTGACGAAGCAACGCACTGAAGGTGGGATTGCCGTTCAACATCACCCGACCGTGACCATGTAGAAACAGCACACATCCAGCCGGTTTATCCGGCAGCGCAGGCTCAAACACATCGACGCGGTGTCCGTCAATTTCGTTAGAGAACCAGTGCTTCAGGACGGATTCCGCCGGTGCAACGCCCGACTCCGACACCTGAACGCTCTTAACAGCAGAGCCTTTTAAGACCGAGAATATCCTGCCCAAATTGCCAAGCATTATTGAACCTCAACAGGTCTTCGCGGCTTATTTCCGCTGATTGTGTGACAGATAGAACATGTGGCTTAGGCAATCTTCGAATGAATTGAAATAATCGAATGCCCGGATTCATCTTGTTCCACAGCGTTTTGTAGATCGGAGCTTCCTCGTTGGCCCATGATGCCGAAATTCGCAATCTTGTCGAGCAGGCATGCGTGGAATTCGAGCGGGATCTGCGAGCATTCCTGTGGGGCGTATTGCGCGACGAACATCTCGTAGATGAAGTTTTCCAGCGTACGGTCATCAAAGCCATTGAAGCGTGTTCGGCTGTCAACCCGCAAACGATCAGGGGCTGGCTGTTCAAGATTGCATTAAATGAGGCACGAGAGCTAAAACGAGGAATGTCACGGCGAATTCGACTCCAAAAAGCAGTTTGGGAGTCCAACGCGTCGGCGCTGGAACTGGATTCAGCGGACGGTCTGCAGTTTATAATCTCGGTGGAAGAAGAAGACGCCGTCCGAATCGCCTTGGCAAGGTTGGATCAGAATTATCGCGAAGTGGTGATACGCCGCGTTCAGAAGGGACAGACGTTTGCCACCATCGCTGCAGAAATGAACAAACCGCTCGGCACGATCCTCACATGGATGCGACGTGCATTGATCGATTTACGAGACATGAACGAGGTCCGTCGCCTGTCAGACGAATGAGCAGCTTGGTAGTTCGAGATACGTATGAAAAGTCAACAAAACCATTCTCAAGACGAACAACTCTGGCAGGCGTTCCGATACGTTGCTGCTGAGTTCTCTGTCGTCGAAGCAGAAGCGTTTGAACAACAGATGCTGCAGGATTCTGCTCTGTGCGAAGCGGTCGCAGAAGCCACGATGCTGTCGTCGAGCGTTGCCGCCAGCGGACGACGATACGGCCCGATTGCGCCACCGATTGGAACCCTGTCGCTGAACGCCGGCGTCTCGCAACGATACCGCACCGTTGCTTTTACTGCGGCCACATGTTGTTGCCTTGCCCTGGTAATCATCCTGTCGGGACATTCGGACATCTCAGAAAGTCCGACAGACGATATCGTTCAGACGGATATAGCAGATGCGGAATTGCTGGTGGCGGCGTGGGTGGAAAACCTCGTTGGACAGACAGATGATGAATCTGAGTATGACGATTTCAATCAACAGGACCTGGCCGTTCCGGACTGGATGCTGGCAGACGTAACGCTGTCAGAAATTGAAGGGCTGGAACGCCGTGACATGCCGGTCGATGATATCGTTCCGGATGACATGGAATTGTTTTAGGAACGCTGGCGCGAACGAGATCGGCGCGTGACGGGAGTTTTTTTAGTGACTTTAGACACGACACAAACCTGTTTGCGACTGTTTGCGACAATGTCGTTCACGCTGGTCGGGCTCGTTGTGTCTGCTCAGGACAATAATGTTGACGACAAACCAAAGCCAAATTCTGCAAGGACTCAGACACAGCTCAGTCGATCAGGCACAACGAAGTTGTCCGTCAATCAGGAAAACGACGCTATGAAGTTTGCCCGGAAGCACCATCCGGAATTGGCTGATCTGCTGGAACGTTTGCGGGACACAGCTCCCTCAGCGTTTGCACGCGGAATTCGAGAGGTGCATTTCGCAACGCAGCGGCTCGAACGTTCTCGTCAAAAGCAACCTGTGCGGTTTGAGGCCGAATTGACGAATTGGAAAATTGACTCCGAAATCCGACTCCTGACGGCAAAATGGGCAATGTCACAGGACCCCGCTCTGGAGAAAAAAATCCGTGAATTGCTAAAGGCCCGACAGCAAAACAGGATGGATCGCCTTCGAAAAGATCGGTCAAAACTGGCCCTTCGACTTGAACAACTCGACGCCCAGATAGGCATGGGTGCTGAAGAACTGGAAGGTGACCTGATCAGTGATTGGAACCGACTGGCGAAACAGGCAACCGCCGCTGCAAGGAACCAACGCCGTTCCACGAAGAAAAACACGACGGCGACGACAAAGTCCCGACCGGAAACAAAAACAGCACCTCAAGGTAAAGCATCGAAACATCAGAACAGTCTGAAACCCTGCTGCGCATAAGACAACACATTCCCATCTGTCGATGACCGCCACTGTTCCCCCAGTGTCCGTCGGCAAAACTCCTAAGAACCAACCACAGGATATACGAAGGAATCAGGCATGAAGGCACATGGAACCATATTTACCGTGCTGCTCTTGACCGGCGCGGTCGCCGCCAGTGACTCGACGATTGACACTGCAGCCGTACGCTTTGCGGCCGACGCCACCACCGAGACACCTGACTTCCAGCGTCACGTCGTTCCGCTGCTGGGTAAACTCGGCTGCAACGGTCGCGCATGTCACGGGTCGTTCCAGGGGCGAGGCGGATTTCGGCTGTCGCTGTTCGGCTATAACTTCAAAGCGGATCACGACGAAATATCCGGTCGAGTTGACCCGGAGACGCCGCCGGAAAGCCTGGTACTGCAGAAACCGTTAATGGAAATCCCACACGAGGGTGGTCAGCGACTGAAGCCGGGTTCATGGCAGCACCGACTGCTGCTCAACTGGGTCAAAGCGGACTCACCGGGTCGCTCAGAAGATGCGGCAACTTTGTCCGAACTGATGGTAACTCCTGCTGAGGTTCAGTTCCGCAAAGATGGACAGCAGGTACAATTGAAAGCCGTCGCCGTATGGTCCGACGGAAATCGAGAAGACGTCACAGACCTGTGCCGTTTCCAAACCAACGACGATCAGGTGGCCGATATCACGAGCAGTGGATTCATCGAGGCGTCCGCTTCGGGTGATACGCACGTAGTCGTTTCCTACGACAGCGCGGTGGTGGCAGTTCCCGTCATGCGTCCGGTGTCCGACAAAACCGGTAAGAACTACCCGGACACGCCAACCCCCACAAAGATCGACGAACTTGTGATCGCCAGGCTGAAGAAACTGGGTGTGGTTCAGTCTGATCGCTGCTCGGACGAGGAGTTTCTGCGCCGAGTCAGTCTGGACGTGACCGGCGCTCTGCCCACGGTCAAGGAGATTCGACAGTTTGTGGCAAACGAAACGTCCGACAAACGAGCCAAGAAGATTGACGAACTGCTGGAGCGGCCCGGTTACACCGCATGGTGGACCACGAAATTATGTGATTTCACCGGCAACAGCGATGATCAGTTAAACAACGTCACACCCATTCGGCAGGCCGCCTCGCAGCAGTGGTACGAATGGATTCATGCTCGCGTCGATCAGAACGTGCCGTACGACGAAATTGTGGAAGGCCTGGTCATGGCAGTCAGCCGGGATCCTGGGGAGTCATACGAGGATTACTGCACGAACATTAGTCAGCTCTACCACAAGGGCAATGATCGCTCGTTCGCAGACCGCGAACAGATGCCGCACTATTGGTCACGGCGTAATTTTCAGCAGATGGAAGACCGAGTGATCGGATTTGCCTACACATTTCTCGGTGTGCGAATTCAGTGTGCCCAGTGCCACAAACACCCTTTCGACAAGTGGACTCAGGATGATTTTAAGGGATTCCAGGGATTCTTCACGGGGGTAACGGGACGCAATACGAATCCGCGACCCGAGAACCGTGGTGAATATAAGCAGATGCTGGCTAAGTTTGACACCGGCGACCTGAAGGGCGGACAGCTACGGAACGAACTTCGCAAAATCGTACAGAAGGGCGAAATTATCCCTTTCGGTGAAGTTTATTCCACACCTCCACCAAAGGTTGTCGTTGTCGAGCGCAAGGGCAGGAAACAAAATGTCCGCAGAGGTGGTGGACGGACCGCAACGGAAGCTCGCCTGCTGGGCGAAACACCTATCGATCTGACGGGCTACGAAGACGTTCGCGAACCACTCATGGCGTGGCTGCGTTCACCAGAGAACCCGCTGTTTGCAAAAGCATTCGTGAATCGAGTGTGGGCGGCCTATTTCAATGTGGGCATCGTTAATCCTCCGGACGACATGAACCTTGCAAACCCGCCCAGTAACGCCCCGTTGCTGGACCACCTGGCAACCGGGTTTATTGCTCACGGATTTGACATGAAGTGGCTGCATCGCGAGATTCTCAACAGTCGCACGTATCAATTAAGCTGGCGCCCCAACTCCACCAATCGACTTGACGAACGCAATTTCGCACGCGCAGTCCCTCGACGTCTGCCGGCCGAGATTGCATGGGACATGGTTTCTCAGGCGGTCAGCAACGACGATAAATTCGCCCGATTCGCAAGCAGCACGGATGGTCGAGCAATCGCAATCACCGGTGCGGGCACACGGTATCGCGGCAACGGCGATGCCAGCTACGCTATGACAATTTTTGGTCGGTCCATCCGCGAAAGCAACTGTGATTGTGACCGATCTGAAGAACCCAGTCTGCTGCAGACGATCTTTCTTCGAAACGACAGTCAGATTCTGGAAATGCTGGACACAAAGGAAGGTTGGCTGGCTCAGGTTGCGAAGGAGAATGGGGTACCATTCTCCTCAAGAACACCTTCCCGCACAGACAAAAGTAAACTCGCCAGACTGGCGCAGCTTCGCGTGACGTACACCAATCGGCTGACAGCTCAACAGACAGCCCTGGCCAGATTGAAAAAGAATGGCGGCAATGAGAATCAGATTGCCAGAATGGAAGCACAAGTACGAAGCTCCAGAAAGAAGTGGAAACAATATCTCAATCCTGGTGCCACAGACAATTCAGAAGACAATACATCCCACGCTGTGGTAAACGTCGCCAAAGCAATCGATGATGCCTACCTGCGAACCCTGAGTCGCAAACCGACGAACGCCGAAGCGGCCGACGCGACGGAGTTCGTAGCCCAGGCCGAAAACGAAATGGACGGACTTCGCGGCGTCATGTGGGCTCTGCTCAACACCAAAGAATTCATCGTCAATCATTAACTAATCGTTCCTGGCGCATCGGGCTCCAGCGTACTGTGGCTGAATTGTTCAGCCACGCTGCTCATTGAAACATCGCACCGGCAACGACCGGAATCCCACCTGCAGGACTATGAACATGGCTTTTTTTCGAACATGTGATGGATTTGGCCGACGCGACTTTTTGCGAGCGGGGGTTGCCGGCGGAGCAGGCCTTTCTCTGGCCAGCTACATGCAGATGGCCCATGCCAATCAGTTGCACAAAGGCGCCAAGGCCAGGTCGGCCCTTTTTATCAATCTGAACGGTGGTCCGTCTCACATGGACACGTTCGACCTGAAACCGGATGCTCCCGACGAGTATCGTGGCGAATTCAGTCCCATACAGACAAACATCCCAGGAATTTATATCTCCGAACATCTGCCAAAGCTTGCACAGGTGATGGACAAGTTTTGCATTCTTCGAGGAGTCTCACACAGCGTGGCAGCTCACCAGTTGGGCACAGAATACGTCAATAGTGGCAATCGCCCGCTGCCGTCATTGGAGTTCCCCGGCTACGGTGCCGTTGTCAGCAAAGAACTTTCCGGTGATCCGGAACTGCCGAAGTTCGTGGCAATTCCCAAAAGTCAGCAGCGCCCCGGCTACCTGGGAGTGCGTTATGCTCCCATGAACACCAGCGCCATGCCGGCGGTCGGCAGTCCGTTTCGCGTTCGTGGCATGTCACTGGGCAGCGGATTGACCGTCACCGATGTCGAGAAACGCAACAACCTGCTGAGCAAACTGGATCGCACCTTCGGTGAATTCGAAGCAGAAAGCCAGTTGCTGGACGGGCTGGGGCAGTTCGGGCAACAGGCTCACGCCATGATCACCAGCTCCAAGTCGCGTGACGCATTCGACATCTCCAAGGAATCGCCCGAATTCGCAGAGCCGTTTGGCAAGTCAGGACTGGGAGCCAGTTGTCTGCTGGCCCTGCGACTGGTCGAATCCGGAGTGCGTTTCATAACCGTCACCAACGGAGGCTGGGACACTCATCGCGAGAACTGGGACGCCCTGTCGACTCGACAGTTGCCACCGCTGGATGAGTCGCTGTCCGCTCTGTTTGCCGGGCTGGAAACACGCGGATTGCTGGATTCCACTGTTGTTTACATCACCGGTGAGTTTGGTCGAACGCCAAAAATCAATACAGAGCGCAACGGTCGCGACCATTATCCTCGCAATATGTTTATGCTGATGGCGGGCGGCGGCGTGAAAGGCGGCCAGGTACTGGGCGAAAGCGACGCAAAGGGAACCCTGCCGAAGAACGAAGGATTCAGTCCGGATGACGTCGCTGCGTCTTTCTACCACGCCCTCGGCATCAATCACGAAAAGGAATACAAGACCACGACCGGTCGACCTGTCATGATCGTTCGGAACGGCAACGTCATTCCCGAGCTGTTTGCTTAGCGCAGTCCCCTTCATTCCGACTAAAGCACGCCACTGCCTCGTACAGCAACTCAGCACTTACCGGAACACGGGGCGAATTGGTCGCGCCCTCCTCCGTAATTAATCACCGCCTCCGGGCGACCGCTGAGGTCTGCTCCTGCGGTCACGGACGTCAGCAATGCACCGTGGTTCATCAGTTGATCACCTTGAGTGCCTGTGCCGCAGCCTTAATGCGTGGGTGAGCTGAATCTGCGACACCGGACAACAATGGCAGGTGCGGTCCCGACGCGGCAATCTCGGACAGGGTAATCGCTTCGTGCAGCACCCGTATCGGATGAATGGCATTGCGGAGATCTTCCAGCGGTATAAACTGTTTTCGGATCGCTTCAGCGGCGTCGTAATCACGCCTAACGACAGCCGCCAGCATTTTCTGTGACAGTCCAGGGTTTATGCAGACGCAACCGGACGTGTATCCGACGCACCGGAATTTCGTCATGTGAGTCATCGCGGGCTGTTCGCCAATACCGCTGCAGATCCTGCTCGGATCAACTTTGTCGACCAGCCGTTCCAGATAGTCGTCCTGGGCCGGATCGTCGCGAACGATTGCATACTTGACAAAGGCAACCAGCCCGTCCTCGACCAGGTCGGCAGCCCCTTCGGGACTTATGTAGCCCTCCTCCTTGATGTAGAGCACAGCGGGACGATTGATGGCTTCCACGAAATGACGAAAGCCGGTCATCAGTCCCGGTTCTGTCATCACAACTTTTGTAGGCAGCACCATGGCCGTGGGAAACTCAGTTCCTTTCAAAACATCCGCCTGATCCATCATCGACCCGTAGGCAGGGCCGACGGAAGGAATCATCAATGTGTCGTCCGCGGCAACATCTGAGAGCAACTCCAGCAGCTCCGCGTATTCGCTCACTCGTGCGTGATACAGGTTGGCATTTCCCCCGTATAACAGCATCGAAACGCCACCCGCTTCAATGTGTCGAATAATTTTCTCGTTGTTATTTCGACAGATACTCAGATCGCGATTTCTCGCGAGTGGAGGAACAGCGAGAACGGACTGAGAAAATTGTTCAGAAGTGACGGGCGAAGTTTGCATCGTCTGGTCCACTGCTTGGAATCATCGCGAACACGGAACAACGGCGCGGCACATTTAGTGCACAGCGTGTTGTACTGCCGTCAGGGCAGCTTGCCCAGTGACTACACTCGACGACCGGGCGCAGAACGCTCAATCGTCGCCATAAAGTTCCACAAACCGCTGTGCGATGTCCGCCGGAGTTACATCTTCGATGCGTGAAGCAATCGTCCAGCGATGGCCGAACGGATCATCAACCGTCCCGGATCGTTCTCCGTAGAACTGGTCACACACGGGCTTAAACTGCTCTGCACCGGCATCGATCGCTGCGTTAAATACGGCATCTGCGTCTTCTACGTAAATCAACAGACCGACAGAACTTCCGCCAATTGTAGGGGGTGCTTTGATCTCCATATCCGGAACTTCGTCCGCCAGCATCACAACGCCTTTTGCGATCCTGAGTTCGGCGTGACCAATCGAGCCATCCGGCGCGGCAAGACGCAGAATTTCCTCTGCGTCGAATACCTTCTTGTAGAAATCGATGGCGTCTGCGGCACCACGAATCACGAGGTATGCGGTCACACCCAAATACTCCGGCGGAACGGCATTCACTTTTTCAGACATTGTTGCGTTGGCCTTTGCAGGACTGAGTGGGCGAACCGATACCTTCGTGGACTTGGTAGAATTTCGCAACCTACCAGGTCACGTGAATCTGCGCGAACGGCAAGGCCACAGTCGTGCGACCATGATAATCACTATCGTTGACCCCGACAGTGCCTGCCATTTGTCCCCAAACACACCTATTTCTTCTGAATCCACGAATGGCCGAAGCTCCACTCACTGGTCCGGCTGAGTCGCTCGAACCCTCAGCAGATCCGCAATCCACGTGTCGATGAACAATTGAGACATGTGGTACATCAGCATGGGCAGGATTGAAAACGGCATTCCGGTCGCCTGAGAAATCAGAATGCCAATTGGCAGTGTCTTCTGGCTGCCAGCGAAAACACATGCGCGACGGTCTTCCTCTGCGAAGCCGGTCAGTTCCGTGATTTTCCAGATCACACACATGGCCAGAACATGCAGCACGATGCAGCATCCCCATACCACCACGAACTCGTGGTGTCGCAGGTTGCGTGACATTCCTGTGGTTTCAAACTGAATGCCACCCCGAAACGCCGACACGAACACCAGCATCAGAATGACGGACTGCGCGATATTGCTGAAGACTGGCTTGTTAGCGTCAACAAATCTTTCCACCGGCTGTGACAGGCGAACCATCTGGCCGACAAAAGCCGGTAACAGCGCCGCCAGAACCAGTCTCCCGACCAACGAACCAAACTGCAGACTGCCGGACGCATCGGCTGTCCCAAACCAAGTGCTGCCAGCCAGGAGCCACAACGGCGTAATCAGGAAGCACAACCCGTTGGTGATGAGTGTCACCAGCAGTGACACAGCGTCGTTGCCCTCCGCGCGCCGAGTCCATACAGAAGCCGCTGCCATCGTGCAGGGTACGCTGGCAGCAATGAGCAGCCCCACCCTCAGGTCTGCTGACTTCTGCAGTACCAGCATCGGAAAACACAGCAGTGGAATGACAATCTGATTCACACCGCAGGCCGTCAGCACAGGCAACGGCTTTCTCAGCGAATCGAACAGTCGTCTGCTGTTCAAAGTAACCGACATCAAAAACAGAATAGCGGCCGTACAGATCGACGTCGGTACCGACTGAGCCGCGTCCACGAACCATACAGGCGGCTGTGAAGATGCCAGCACCAGAGCAAGGGGAATCAACACGACCAAACCAACCAGGAACCAGTTCTTCCTGACCGCGGAAAGCATAGAATTTGCCATGTGCAGACGCATCGTCTTCGGGATCATTGTTGGTTACATGGGCGGGCAGCATTTTCGGCTGAAAATGCATTCAGGGAACGAACAGAGAAGGCTCCCGGCTCTCCTGCCCGCTCCAGGACCTGCGGTCACGTTTCTACTGCAGGACGTGTGCAGCAGCGCAAAACTGAAAGTACACTTCCGCCGCTTTTTCGAGCTGATCGATTTCAAGAAATTCGTCTTTTGTATGAGCCTGATCAATGGACCCCGGACCGAATACAATCGACGGCACTCCCCCGGCACACGTGCGCGAGGCGTGAGTTCCGTAGGGTACCCCGATCGCCGCGTGGTCGCCATCAACGTGTGCGACACAGCTCAGTATCGCCTTCGCAAGTTGCTGGTTGTCAGTGTCTGTTAATGCCGGACTTTCAATCCACGGTGGTTCAAACTCGATTTCAAAATCCAGACGTTCGGTCAGATATTCCTGTATGTCGTCTTTGACCTCTTCGTGGTTCTCACCCGGTATAACACGGCGGTCGATTTCTATCACGCATTCATCTGGCACGATGTTCACACTTGTGCCACCGTGAATTCTTCCCACACTCAAGGTCGCTCCGCCGCACATCGGATGCGGTGGCACCGTGCGGGACAGCAATCCGGCGTACTCTTCCAGGAGTTCGACGACTCGGGCCATTCGATAGATCGCATTTACACCCTGAGTGGGATCGGAACTGTGGCAGGCGCGACCGGACGAACGAATCCTGAATCGAGTCACGCCTCGATGTGCAACAACGACGTCCAGCAGCGTCGGTTCAGCGATCACCGCAACATCGGGGCGACTGGCCAGCAACGTGGACCTGCCGCGTTCTGAAGTCCAATACCTCACCAGGTCGGTGATCCCTGTGGTCGTGGATTCCTCGTCGCACGTGCAGCTGAGCACGACGTTGGCCGCTCCTGTCGGCTGTTCCTGACACAGTCTTCGAAAAGCAAAAAGCATCGCAGCCATACCGCCTTTCACGTCACAGGCGCCCCGTCCTGTGATTCGTCCATTCTGTATCTGCGGTTCAAACGGCGCAACGGTCATGCCCTCCACGGGAACCGTGTCCTGGTGAGCGTCCAGCAAAATCGTGAATTCAGATCCGGGCGAATTGAATCGAGCAACAACGTTGTCACGTCCGGGACTGACTTCTATTCGCTCATACTCCGCACCGAACGAACAAAGAAAATGCACCAGCCAGTCGCTCACACGGCCCTCGAAGTAGAGCGGTCCGTCGACGTTTTGTCCCATAGGGTTGACACTGGGTATCGAAATAAGAGAAGAGAGAATGTCGACCACTGTGTCAGCTGCTGCCGGTGATGCTGCCATGTTTTCGCTTTCGTTGCTGTGTTGAGATGCCGAATGCTGGGGTTTCGGTTGCTCGACGTCAACGGACTTCCTAACTTTGATGGGCCCTTCAAGCCATGTTCAAGTGTCTGGTTGAGCCATCGACGCGAAACAGAAGGCTCTCTGCCGTCGGCGGCTGCGAACACATCACCAAAACGAACGAATCCTATCCCCGTAACACGCAGGAGTTTCCGTTGAAATATTTCACGATCAGCCTTGTTCTGCTGTCCAGTTCCATCAGCCGCGGAGACGACCAACCCAACCTGCTGTTCCTGTTTGCCGACGATCAGGCCTATCACACGATTCATGCGATGGGTAACGACGAGATCAGCACGCCAAATCTCGATCGATTGTTCGACAGTGGCACCACGTTCACCCATGCACACAACCAGGGCGGCTGGAATGGCGCGGTCTGCGTCGCCAGCCGTACGATGCTCAACACAGGTCTTTATCTATGGCACGCACACGCTGTCGACACAAAATTGAAGGACGATTGGGTGCCTCGCAAGAAGCTCTGGGCACAACAGCTGGCGTCTGCAGGCTATCAAACATTTTTCTCTGGCAAATGGCATGTCAAAGCGGACGCCCAGGCGGTGTTCGAAGTCACACGAAACGTGCGGGGAGGTATGCCCAATCAAACCGACGCTGGTTACAATCGCCCCACATCCCGAGATGATGACACATGGAAGCCATGGGACAAGTCCTTCCAGGGATTCTGGAAAGGCGGTAAACACTGGAGTGAAGTGCTGGGTGACGATGGTGTCGAGTACATGAACATCGCAACCAGGGACGAACGGCCGTTTTTTATGTACCTGGCGTTCAACGCGCCTCACGATCCGCGACAGTCGCCGAAGGAATTCGTAGATATGTATCCGGTCGAAAACATCAGGGTACCTGCATCATTTCTGCCCGAATATCCGTATGAGATTGGCAGCAACAGAATTCGGGACGAGAAGTTGGCGCCGTTTCCCCGGACACAGTACGCCGTCCAGATTAATCGCCAGGAGTACTACGCCATCATCACTCATATGGATAAACAAATCGGCCGAATTCTGGACGCCCTTCAGACCACCGGACAGGCGGACAACACGTGGATCATCTTCACGGCGGACCACGGCCTGGGTTGTGGCAATCATGGCCTGCTGGGCAAGCAGAATATGTTCGACCACAGCATGCGAGTGCCATTCACCATCGTCGGTCCGGGAGTGGAAGCCGGTCGTAGAATTGGTAAGCGAATTTACCTGCAGGACGCAATGGCGACTACGCTGGAACTGGCGGGTGCGTCCATTCCCGAACATGTCGAATTCAAGAGCCTGCTGCCGGCTCTGAAATCCAATTCGAAGGACGTTACCGGCACCGTCTACGGTGCATACACGGAAACTCAGCGCAGCGTTACGGTGGGTCAACAAAAGCTGGTGCTGTATCCCAAAATCAGCGTGTCGTTGTTGTTTGACCTGAAGCAAGATCCCGATGAAAGACGAGACCTGTCAAGTCGCGACGGCTCCCATGCCAGCAAGAAAGCGTTGTTCCAGGAATTCCTTGCCCAACAACACGTCGTCGGCGACAACCTTGACGTTTTAGCTGCCTTCCCGGAATTAGCAACTCCGTAACATCCTGCGGCCCGGAGCTCCCGCGGATTCGCGGGCCATTCGCTGCCGTACGTTGGACGTTTCCGGGCGTCAACTAAGATTGGGGCGAAAAGCTGCCTCCGTCTGCGCCGGAAATATCCAGTTCGGCTCAACCTCGTCCGGTACATATTCCGCCAGCAATTGGTGCGGGGAAAACCGACTCTTGTAATTCATGGATCCGCACTCGCGAATATAGTAGCCCATGTACAGCAGACTGTGCCCGGTTTGCCGACCCTCTTCGAGCTCACGTAGAATCGACATCGTTCCTGGAGCCAGGTCACGAATTGACGGGTGGTGAATGAAGTAGATGCTGGACATGACATTGCCCGTCATATCCACGACCCCCAGAGCCACCAGTTCTCCGTGCAGACGATATTGAAACTCACGAGCAAATGGAAAGTCTCCGTCAACAAAAGATTCGTGATAATCCTCTGCAGTGATTTCTCGCATCGGCCACTGACGCCGCTCATGCATGTCTCGGTGGTAGACGTTATACAAAGCGACATGTTCATCCGTGACCATGACCGGACCCACCGTGAGATCGAAGTGGGCGTTACGTTTGCGCGCTCTCCGCTGGCTCTTTGTTGGTCTGAATTCGGCAATATCAACACGCAGACTGCGGCATTCGACGCACCCATCGCATTGCGGCCGAAACAACGTCCTGCCAAAACGCCTCCAGCCGCGCGACAGAAGTTCCTCGTACCTGGCAACTGTAAGCGACAACGCGATACGATAGATCATTCGTGAGCTGCGATTCGGAAGATACGAACACGCAGACTCCGAACCCAGGATCTCAAGTTCGTCTGCAGAACGTCTGGATGTATTTTGTCTTGTCATTGACGCGAACGTCCGAAACAACTTTCCCGGAGCTTTACCGGACCGACGTCCACAATACTTAGTACACACGAAATAACCGCAGGAAGCGAACGCCCGTACAGAGAATTCCACGATCGCAACCACGCCACAGGAACTGGCAGGTGGACTTTTGCAACGTATGCACGTTCTGAGCACCCTCAATCACCCTGAACACGTCCAAATCGCCTATCATGCGTGTGTTCGAGACTCTGTACACAAAAAGTTGACCGAACCTCATGGATCATTCTGAAGAATATTTAAACGACAACTCCCTGTCTGCGGACACTCCTGCAATAAAGCCCGTCGCGCCGTCTCCTCGTGACAAGGTCCGGAATTTTCCGACCGGACCAGGTGTCTATTTAATGAAGGACGGATTCGCGCGAGTGATCTACGTTGGCAAAGCCGTCAATCTGCGCAGTCGTGCAGGAAGTTACTTTACCAAAGCCGCCGAGGTCGATCGGCGTACGGCTGAACTGACCACGGAAATCGCTGACATCGACTATATAGAAACTGACAGCGAAGTTGATGCCCTGTTGCTGGAGGCCCGGCTGATCAAAGATATTCAGCCGAAGTTCAATAATCTCCTGAAAGACGACAAGACGTTTCCATACCTGCAGATCACCACTCGCGAAGACTTTCCCCGCATCGAATTCACCCGGCAGCCTCAATCGAAAGGCGTTCGACTGTACGGTCCGTTTACGAATGCCGGACAGCTCCGCGGCATCATCGCTGTTCTGCAAAAAATATTTCGCTTTCGGACATGCAGTCTGGATATTGAGGAAAACGACGAACGCTGGAGATGGTTTCGTCCATGCCTGTTGGCCAGCATCAACCAATGTACAGCTCCGTGTAATCTGCGCGTCAGCCAGGCAGACTACAAAGAAGATATTAGACGACTGCGCTTGTTCCTGGACGGGAAAAAGGCCCGGCTATTCAAGGATTTGGAAAAGCAGATGCAGATTGCTTCCAAAGAACAGCGATTCGAACGCGCCGCTCGATTGCG